>NZ_VEGP01000018.1 GCF_007679495.1 Paenibacillus sp. 32O-W
GTCCCTGCTAGACCACCAAAGAAATCCACAACATACCAAATCAGCAACTCGGGTTAAAAAAAGGTCACGGATTCAGGTAGTAGTGAATATACCATATAATTCCTGATTCCAAAATGATTCTCATACGAATATACCTCGAAAAAATACAGTTAGATCGTCGGCAAACCTAATAGCTTACGAATAACGATAATATGTCTTTAAATTGACGGCTTGTCTTCCAAGTAATACACTCAAACCAAAATACAACTCATATACAAGTACTAAAGGAGGTGTCACCATTGAACGATATAACGAAAGCGCAGTACGAATATGTTGCGCAGCCCTGTAGGAACTTCAACATTCTGGGGCATACCTCGATAATCGATCCATGGGACGGCAGAGAAAAGTATGTTCTTTCGAACTTTGCTTTGGGGGCTACCGGAACTATTGTTTTTATCGATGTTTTGACGGGTGACGGGGAATCGTTTGTTTTGCCTGAAGGCAACGGGGCATGGGGCATTGTAAATTGGCATGATGAGAAGCTTGTGATCGGTACCTGCGTGGACCAAGCTTATTTGCACGTCTTTGATTTAAAAACAAGGCATTGGGCTGAACCGCTGCCGTCCGTCGGAGAATCGTATTTCTGGCAGCTGACAATCGGCTCCGACGACAAAGTATACGGTGGTACTTATCCCGGATGTTCCTTGATGCAGTACGACCCGGCTACCCATACGTTGGTTAACCTTGGCAGAGTATCCGATAACGCGAAAAACTTGTATACTCGTCCCGTTTACGGTGAAGCACCGGGCTATATCATCGTGAACTTCGGATTTGATACGAATGGGTTGAAAGCCTATCATATCGACAGCGGGACTTTTCTGCCATTTAGTACGCCAGGTGCAGCCGTTAGGGAAATTAATGAGAAGTTCATTTGTACGGAAGATAATGGAGTTTTAGCATTTTATGATCCAAAGTCGTTGTTGCCGATCGAAGACAATGGTTATACAGAACAGCTCAGACCGAAGGCCGTCACTTTGCCGAACGTGCAGAAGATTCCCTTTATCCCGTTGAACAATAACAGATTGGCCGGCTTCAGGGGACAGGATTATTTCATCATCGATGCCCCGCCTTCCAAATCCGATTATGAAAAGCCGCTTGACATTAAGTTAAAGCCTATTCCTGTTGAGGCTCCAGAGACGGAAGTGTTTGCGCTTGCGCCCGACAACGGGGGCCATATTTGGGGAGCCAGCGGCTTCGGCCAGACTATCTTTCGCTTCAATCCGACAACGGGGGAGTACTGGAATTCCTCTTCGGTATGCAACCATGGAGGCGAGGTGTACGGCATGGTGTTCGTTGGCGAACGTCTATTCATGACCTCATACGTCGGAGGGGATCATATCGTTTACGATCCGAGCCAGCCCTGGGACCAATTAAACAATGTCAATCCCAAGACGCTGCAATCGGTAGGACCGGATTTGATACGGCCGCACGGTCGAAGTGTCAGAGGTCCTGACGGTGGCATTTGGACGGGCTGGTGGGCCAAATACGGGATGTACGGCGGTGGACTTTCGCGGATAGATCCCGAAACAATGGAGGTCGATAGCTGGTACGACCCGATTCCCGGGCAGGCGATCTCCGGTTTGGCAGCGGACGGCAATTATATTTATTTTACGACAAATGGCCATGCCAACGGACTGGAAGCCCGCCGCGACATATGCTGTCATCTTGCGATATGGAAGCCGGGCTCGGGACTGATTCATACCGAGAAGCTGTCTCAAGGCGATGAACCGAATTCCGGCTTGTGCGCGATTAACGGCAGGGTTGCTGCAAGTATCGGCGGACAAATCCGAATTTACGATACGGACCTTCGCAAATTTGTTCTAGACATACCGGTTTCCGAAGAGTGCGAGTGGATTATAAAATTGGATGATCGGAAGGTCGGCGCCTTCTGCGGAACAACGTTATATGAAATCGATCTGCTAAGCGGGAAATCGTCCGTCCTGTCCGAACTGCCTGGCAAAATCCGGGCAGCGACGATTACAGATGCCGGCGATATCTACTTCTCTGTCCAAACGACTTTGTATGCTTTGAAACATTCGGTTTAAGTGTTAATGCATCAATTGTTCTGATGCCCTTGGATCATCATTAGACATTAGGATAGACATAACTTTATTTAAACACAAAAAAACGGAAAGAAGCGGGAAACCCTACTTTCCGTTTTTATATGGAGCGGCCTCTTCGTTCAATTGCGCCGCTAACTGTGCTCAAACGTCTTCAGGGCATTCTAGGACCACCCGTAGCAATGGGGAGGAGCTTGATCCAGTCTCTTCCCCCCTTCCCGGTTTCAAGATTGCCAACGGGCTAGAAAAAGGGGGACTCCTATTCCCTCTTTCTCCAATACATGCCTTACATTTGACGCGCACGCTGCAATGCCGAAGCCAACAGCCCGGCAAGGAGTCCCCAGATGGCATTGGTGATCAGAACACTGATCACGGCGAACGGGTTCGTTAAGGGGCCTTGCAGTTGACCTGTAAGGATCGGAGACAGAATGGCGCTAATGAGGATCGCGAACACTCCATAGGTAATCCCGGTTAACAGCAATACGACCAATGGCTGCCTGACACGCGTAAAGACAACTACCGAAATCCAAATAAGGGTAATAACGATAGTCACTACAATGCTGGCGGTAGGCTGGCCTATTCGTTCCAGCAACCCCAGCATACTCATGATCGGCCTTATGAGTGCCAAAGCCCCCATAGCGAGAATAAGCAGCCATGGCTTGCGGTATGAGTTTTTCATAAATTCACCTGCTCCTTGCTTTATTTGTACATTTCAACAAGAATTTAATGTTGTTCCCTTTTTCAGACTCATTGTGATTCCTTACGTTTAGCCCGACCGAAGATGATTCGCTTGGCCTGAATCGCCACATGAAGGGCTAACCAAAACATCACGGCGGCGATCACCGTATGAAATGCTCCGGCCCCGGTAAAATTGGCGGTAAAGAACTGGGCAAAGATCATCACAAATAGAGCAGCGCTTATCCAGCGCAATGATTGGGGCAGACGACCGGTAAAAGAGAAAATGAGCATCAAAAGCGGAATAAACTCAAATAAGTGAACAAACACTATATGATTATGCCAGTAGGACGGAGAAGTAAAGACGGCCATCCCGGCGATGAAAATCTGGATCACGACACAGGCAGCCAATAGCCAGGCCAAGCCCAGAAAAAAGAATCTCGATATTTTGCCACGATGTTCATTTGATTTCGTTTCAACAGACATTAGTAACAATCCTCCTCCTGTAGTGTGCGGCAATGAGCGAATGGGAGACCGTATCCGGTGCAGTCCTGAGTAGCCTGCATATAACAGTGCCATGGCTGCCGTTCCGATCAATGGCGGCCAGAAGGTTAACCAAGAAACAGGAAGCATCCCTCCCAAAGCCATCAGATTAATGCTTATCCCGATGCAAAATCCGCTTGGCGTTCCCGTTATGACAGACAGTTCCCTGAACATGACCGGAAGCATAACCAGCAGCGCGAGATAAGTACACCCGGTCCAGACCAAAGGCAGCATTTCTTCCTTTACTAACAATTGCCCGCAGGCCATCACAGCGGAACTGGTGGCCAGGATTAACAAGCTGGTGCATATACTGGTCTGCCACTTTCTCAAGGAACCATATCCTTGAACTCTCTGGTCTAATTGGATTTGCAGTGCGAAACAGCCGCCAAGAAATACATTCAATACCCACACCAGCACAAATACCCCTCCCCTTTCCAACCTGGCCCTCCGACTTTGATGGTGAAGTTTAAGGCTTTTGGTTTGTAGCCGCCGCTTTTTCACTCCTGAATATGGTTTTTATCTTACCAGCACAATGTTGTGAACTTGTGACGAACCTTTACGGGTTTGATGAAATTTGACAAATCTCCCCTAAATGTATAAACGACCTAGTATAATGACAATAAAATATGGTGGAAAAGGAAGTTGAACGGAATGTCATACAAGCTGCTGCTGGTGGACGACGAGGAAAAGGTTCTGGAATTTGTGGAGCCCTTCTTACGGGAGGAGGGGTTTACCATCGTGACAGCAAGAACAGGAAAGGAAGCGATTCATAAAGCCCGGGAAATGCAGCCTTCCTTAGTCGTGCTGGACTGGATGCTTCCGGAGATGAGCGGTCTCGAGGTTTGCCGCGAGCTGTGCAAAATGGGGCCGATGGGAATTATTATGGTTACAGCGAGAACGGAGGAAACCGATAAAATCATCGGGCTGGAGGTCGGAGCGGATGATTATATGACGAAGCCATTTTCCTTACGGGAGCTGGCTGCCCGGATTCGATCCGTCCTGCGGAGAATCGGCGGGCCCGAAATTCCGATGCAGACTCTGGATTATATGGATCTGATGATCTCCGAAGCCCAGTGCCGCGTATGGAAACGGGGGAAGGAAATCTCGCTGACTCCTACCGAATTCAAGCTTCTGCTGACGATCGCGGCGAAGCCGGGAATTGTATACAGCCGCCTTCAATTACTGCAAGCGGCGCTGGAGGACGATATTCTGAACGACGAACGAACCGTGGATGCTCATATCAGCCGTATCCGCAAAAAAATCGAGGATGACCCTTCACATCCTGTATACATTCATACGGTATATGGATTCGGGTATCGGTTCGGTGACCGGTCATGAAGGTCAGCCGCAAGTTATTTCTCGCTATGGCTTCCTTTATCGTCGCCATGAGTGCCGTCTTCGTTCTGGTGACGCATCTGGTCGTTCAGAAATCCACAGAAGCGGCGGTGGCGGCTACCCGGGGCGAGGAAATAGAATCGTTGGCCGAGCCGCTTGTCCGTTATTACCAAAACCACGGTCATTCCTGGGAAGGCGTTCGGCAGCTTGATTTCAACGAGTGGAGCCAAGCCCATAAAGCCAGCTTTCTTGTGCTCTCTACCGATAATAATGTGCTGCTGCGGGGAGGGGACGAAACCGATCCGCTGATCAAGAGACTGGGGATCACCAAGCCTGTTCGTCTGAACGGACAAACGATTGCCGTATTATATTATTACGACCCGCAGGTCGCCTATTTATCCAAAATGCGAATCGGCATTCCGATTTCCGTACTCTTTCTACTCACTGTTAGCGCCATCCTGTTTATCATTATTTCACTTGCGGTAGCTTATTGGCTCTCTAGGCGTTTAACTGCGCCCCTCAATCAATTAATACCGGCCATTGACCGTCTGGGGAGGGGGGAATTCGGCATACAAGCACCTGTTACCACCAAGGATGAATACGGGAAAGTGGCGCAGGCGTTCAACGACATGTCCCGGATGATTCAAAACGCCGAAGACGTCCGTCGCAGTCTCGTGGCCGATGTAGCCCACGAATTGAGAACACCGATTACAATCATTCGCGGCAAACTCGATCTGGCCCAGCAGAGCGGCCAACCGATGGATCAGGAAAGCTTGCTGTCCCTGCAGGATGAGCTGATTCGCCTCACTCGATTGGTGGATGACCTGCATTTGCTTTCATTGGCTGAAGCCAGGAAACTGCCGATGGAGCGTAAAGTAACGAGTCTGCCCACCCTCTTGAACCGGATTATCGATCATGTGACTCCCGATGCCGATCAGAAATCGATCCGGATCTTCTTGACGGGCGAGAGCGATGTCCCTGCTGTTGATGTCGATCCTAACCGGATTACCCAAGTTTTGCTCAATCTGATTGTGAACGCCATCCATTATACGCCTCAGGGAGGCTCAATCACGATCGGGATCGGACAAGAAACCATCGAAGGCAGTACGTCTGGAAATCTTCGCATCACCGTGACAGACACCGGACCGGGAATCCAACCGGAGCATCTGCCCCATCTCTTCGACCGGTTTTACCGGACGGATGAAGCACGCGCCCGGATAAGCGGCGGAATGGGACTCGGGCTTGCCATTGCCAAAGGATTCGTGACTGCACACGAAGGGACTATAGACGTGGAAAGCATTCCTGGAAAAGGAACCACCTTCATTGTCCGATTGCCGATAACCCGGGAACGCTATTATAAACCCTGACTCCATTTTCCTTCGCGAAAAGCCGTTCATTTTAAAATGCTTACATTTATTATGCTCTTGTCTTATAGAAGAGCTAAGGAATTAAGTTCCAATTTGTGATATGCTTAACTCGACTTAGATCGTTAAAGAGGCCAGTGAACTCGCTAAGCAAGGCTGAAAGAAGTCTCTGCTCGCAGATTCAGCTTCCTTCTATAGAAGCGGGGATTTCATCAATTAGAAATTATCGGATAAACAGCGGTCATGAACATGTAACAGGGGGGAGCTATGGTGGGAAATTCACGTTTGTTTTATGTCGATCATCTAAGAGTCCTTCTTACGGTTCTAGTTATCTTTCATCATACGGCGATTACTTATGGAGGAGAAGGCTCATGGTATTACATTGAATCTACAGAAACCGAGCTTACGCCGACTAAAGGGCTGTTGTCATTGTTCACCGGAGTGAACCAGGCTTTCTTCATGGGCTTTTTCTTCCTGATTTCGGGCTATTTCACTCCCCGTTCCTATGATCGAAAGGGAGCCTTACCGTTTCTGAAGGACCGGTTCATTCGGCTAGGTATTCCTCTTGCTGTCTACGTTTTTCTGATCGGTCCTTCCTTGATTTATGCAATGAAGCCGGAGGGGAAAGAACCGTTCTGGAGCTTCTATTCAAACGAAATTTTATCGTTCCGCATCATAAATTGGGGGCCGCTCTGGTTCGTGGAAGCCTTGCTCTATATGGCCATTGCTTATGTTTTGTTCCGCAAGTGGGATAACAGGAGGATAGAAGTCTCCGACGCTTCGCAAGCAGCGGCATTTCCCTCCCATCGGACCATATTCCTATCCGCGCTTCTTATCGGCTCCGCATCGTTCTTGATTCGGCTGGTGATGCCGACGGGTAAGGAAATTCTTGGCTTACAGCTCGGTTATTTCGCTTCGTATATCTTTCTGTTTATTGTAGGCGTTCTCGCATTCCGCCGAAATTGGTTTCAATTGCTTCCGGTCCAAACCGCCCGTACTTGGCTAATAGTTTCCCTCTGTACCCTTCCGGCTCTTCCCATTTCGGCAGTATTCGGCGATGTGTTGGGGCAGCCTGATGCTTCCATCAACGGTGGGCTAAGCTGGTTAGCGTTCATATACGCATTCTGGGAGCCGTTTGTTGCTTTCGGCATTATTATGTATCTTCTCGTTTGGTTCCGGGACCGTTTCAACACTTCCGTCCCTATGTGGCAACGTCTGGCGGCTTCCGCCTATACCGTCTATATCATTCACCCGCCTATCGTCGTCGCAATATGTTATATGTTGCGCGGAGCCGCTTTCCCGAACATCCTGAAATTTATCCTTGCCGGTTTGGCGGCCACGGCATGTTGTTTCGCCATTGCAAGTCTGCTGCGCAAGATTCCATTCGCCGACCGGGTGCTTTAAATGCGACTTGGGCAAGCATAAATTCCTGCGATAATACAGTTTTTTAGAGCGAATGCCGACGTCGGGAAGAAAAGCCTGCGAAAATACACGAATTCTCGTTCCCAACAGCCAAACCGGCGCTTTAACAAGCAAGAAAGATGTACTTTTGCAGGCTTGAACCCGACAGCTACCGAATGAGCCCAAAAAGATGTACTTTTGCAGGCTTTACCTTACCGCTATCGGCTATTGATTACGCTTCATGGACCAATACCCTTCAATTTAATCAGACAGATTTCTAGTTTCGGACTGCGGCAATGAGCAGGAACATAGGCCGGCGGGTTTCATCCCGCATTTCGGGAATCTGCGCCTGCATTTCAGCGGTCGGTTGAGGCTCGGACAGCTTAGTAATACTGAATCCCGATTCTGTTAACGCATTCACATAGGTAGCCACGGTCCGGTGATATTTGACTACGTTATGTTCTAGAAAATGAGTCTGCCGCAATCCTTCCTTCTGATAATCGTCCACCGGCCAATGCAGCCGCTCGCCTTGCGGGCCGTAATACCAATCCTGGGCGGCCAGCGCGGTAAAAATCGGATGTTCAACCGATAGAACGAAAGAACCTCCTGATACAAGACAATGATGAACCTTCCGGCAGACGATGTCGAAACGCTCAACATAATGGAGAGCAAGCGAGCTTATGACTACATCGAATTTCTCTTCAGGAAAGTCGATGTCTTCTATGGCAAGCCGGCGATATTCGATCGCCGAATCATTCGTATCTTCTCTGGCGCGTGCCAGCATTTTCTCGGAGAGATCTATTCCCACCACCGACCGTGCAAGCTCTTCTCGCGCATATCTACAGTGCCAGCCGAAGCCGCAGCCTAGATCAAGCACACGTTTATCGCGCAGTTCGGGAAGCAGCGCGCGGAAGGCATGCCATTCTCCCGCAGCCTTAAGCCCGCCAATCGAACGAGGCATTCGGCTGTATTTTTCGTAGAATTCAAGTTCGTCATATTTGTTCTGTTTCACTATTTCCATCTCCGCTTGGGTATTGTTTTCAAATTCTCACATACGACATACACCGTTTATTTGGAGGTAATTAGGATCATACCTTCACCGGATCAGTGAGTTCAGTCCAATTCATAAGGGGATTACCATCTGAATGGACGGTCATTACTCCAACATAGGATTTCATCGTTTCTCGACCAATCTCAAAGTAATGCTCAAACATTGTTTGAATACTCCACGGCATTTCCAGAGTATTAATCACATCTCTCCGAACCCAGTGTAAATCACCTTCGACTGTATCCATCACTTCTTCTTTATACGTCTTTCCAAAATAAACAAACTGCTCTCTTATCTCCGTGCCTTTCAGGCGTATTAAAATATACCTTAACTTGAGGTCTGCTAATTCCTCTTTTACAATTCCGGTTTCCTCATAAATCTCTCGGATGCAGGCTTGTTCGGGATTATTAATCTCCTCGGGCTCCAGGTGACCGCCTACTCCTGTCCATAACCCTGGGGCAATTTTTCTATTCGCGGCCCGTTTCAGCATCAGGATTCTGCCATCGTTAAAGAGAAATGCCGTGGTCATCAGTCGTGTATTCATTTAGTGCTCCTTCCTCAGCCTGTTATTTCCTTCTCGAAAACCAGTTCATCCTGCAGCCTGTAACCGGATTTTTCATAGGTTCTTATCCCTGCCCGATTGTTATTTCCCGTCAGAACCTTGATATTCGTTACTCCAAGACGGATAAGCTCCTCCTCCAGAAACCGGATCAATAAAGTGGCCAGCCCTTTCCCCCGGGCCTCTTCCTCTACGTACAATTCAGTAATCTCCCCCACAATCTCGGAGTAACAAAACGATTTGAAAAATTGCGCACAAGCAAATCCTGCCGGCGTCTCATCGAGCACGGCAATGGCCACTAATTCATTTGAATTTTGCAAACTTTGCTCAACTTCCGAAGCGGATACTCCCACTCCATTAAACTTATTATTTAAACGGACCAGCGCACTGGAATCCTCCGCCGACGCCCACCGTACATACATGTTATTCATTGTCCGATCTTCCTCCCCGAATACGGATTTTCGGATTTCCGCACTCTGAAATAAGAAAGCCGTACGTCAGATTCACTAAGCCTTCATATATCTGTCGGTATTATTCAGTAATACGTTCTCTCCGCGTTCAACGCTTATTCGAAGCTTCTCGAGTTCATCGACCGCCAACTGGTAATCGTTCTTATCCATTGTTCCTTCTTCCAATGCAGCGGTCAGTTCGTCTTCATCCAGTATGTAATATTCTTTATTCGGCAATACGACCAAATCCAAGTACAAATCCTCAATGACAGGTATTCCTTCATCCGTCAGCTTGATCGATTTCACGATATCGAAATACCACTGCATCACTTTGTTTTGCTCATTTATCATAACCGTCAAGCTATGATGCTCATTGTTCGGAAAAAACATCAGCCAGAAATACCCATCATCCGCTATACAGATCTCTTGACTGCCGTATTTCATTGTTAACGGCTCTTTGACCCTATCCAGAAACAGCCACGAAATATATCCTTCAAAACAATGATCCCGTACATACTTTTGGACATATCTTTTCTTGATAATCCGGGTCCAGTTCGGACGATCCGCGAATTTTAGTTTCATCATGCCTCCTTGTCCTGTTAAATGTCATTTTTCAGATAATAATGCGTGTGCCCGCCGGCGCTTTCATTTAAAATCGTTATTGTCATCTCCTTCCAGTTTACTGTATTCCCCCTGTTCCGGGATAGGACAGAATCAATATATTCTAACTTTTCAGGACAAGACGCCATGTAGATTTGAAGCGGACTCCCGTCTTATATCATTATCCCAACTTCAAATTTGCGTTTTTTAACTCCGCATGCATACCTTGCCACGAATAACGAATCCTATGGGAAAAGCAATTGATCATTATAGGAGCTATGTATGAAAACACGTTGGTTATTTTTGCTTATTCTGACCCTTTTCGCAAACGGTTGCGCTTCACCGGATACAACAAGAACTCAACAAGCAGATCCGCTGCAGCAGCCTGAACAACAAGTACAACCTTTAACCCAAACACCTGATTTGGCGGATGGGCCGGAAAACGGTACCCGAGATCCCCGGCCTCTGTCCCTTGGCGATCTGCGTGCTAAATACAGAAGCACCTTCATTCTTAACGGCCCCTCATCCAAACGGGAAGTGGCTTTAACCTTTGATGACGCGCCCGATGACCGATTTACTCCGCAAGTGCTGGACGTTTTGAAGAAAGAAGGGGTTAAGGCAACCTTTTTTGTAGTGGGCAATCGGGTGGAGAAGCATCCGGATATTGTCCAACGCATGGTCGATGAAGGACATGTGATCGGGAACCATTCGTATGATCACGCGAACCTTCCAAAGCTGACCGATGATAAATTCCGTGAGCAAATCACGAGAACGGACAGCCTTATCCGTAATTTTACCGGCTATACGCCGAGCTTGCTCAGGCCCCCGTACGGAAACATCAACGAGGGACAAATTCAATGGCTGGCCAGCCAGCAGAAAAGAATCATCAATTGGAATGTCGATTCATTGGATTGGAAAGGATTAAGCGCAGAACAAGTGGAGACGAATATTCTTGCCCATGTGTTTCCGGGGTCCATCATCTTGCAGCATTCCGCAGGAGGAACCGGAGAGGACTTGACCGGAACCGTTAACGCCCTGCCCAGAATTATTGCGAAATTAAGGGAGGATGGGGTTAAGCTAGTGACCATACCCGAATTGTTAAACATTTCGGCTGGGCAATAAATCGTGGCGGCACAGCTCGCTGAAACCAAGAAAGCAACCATACCGGGTCAGTATGGTTGCTTTCTAATGGTTAGAGCCGATGTATAGCGGCTCTTTATTTCTGAGCAAGCCAATCACTCGCGATCGTTGTTCTTCATCGTACAGAGGCCGGTAGCTAAACCGCCGGTGGCAATGGTTAGCATGGACAGAAAGAAGGTTTCCGCCGAAACAAGAATTCCGCCAAGAGAAATAACGATCCCATCCAATACAAATATGATTACTCCTACATTAATCATTAATCCTTTGGCAACGAATTGGGCCAGCAGATCGGTCCCTCCCGTGCTGGTTTCATATTTCAGCATGATTCCGATTCCGGTTCCTACCACGAACCCGCCCAGAATAGAGCTGCCTACAGGAGTTATGTCCAAATAATTAGCCATACGGTGTTGTAATGGGGTCGCCAAATCCATGATCAAAGATGAAAGTAACAGCCCGTGCAGGCTGCTGTAAAAATAGCTCCTCTGATAATACCAAGCTAAAATAAAGAGCGGTATGCTGCACAAAATCATTGCAAGCCCTATTGGGGCCCCGAATAAATAATTTACGATGAGAGCAATTCCCAATACTCCGCCGTCCAAAATTTGATTAGGAACAAGAAAACAGTGTGTTCCTGCCGCGATGAGTAAGCTCCCCGTTAGAATAGCTGCGAGCTTTTGGAAGGACAGCAATCGAACCATCTCCCGAACGAAAGGCATGTCTGATTTATATGCCGGTCCGACGCCAAGCATGAAACACGATTAAACATTTTTTGGAACCCGTTCTGAGTTATTGACCATGCCGTTCATTGGTTGCGGGTGTCCGTTTTTTTGCTATGAAAAAGGATTCCTCCATGCCAAAGTACTCATTTCCGATAATTTGGCTTGCTCCGGCAGTGCAAATATGGATATGCGAAGCTTCTGCGGCCAATTTGAGCTCAATGCGGTCTTTTTTGATCACAAGGTTGTAGAACGGCTGGTTCAGGATTTCTATACGGACCTTAGTGTAAGTAAGGAGGTTCTGTTATCGGAATTTTCAAAAAGGCCTACACTTCAACGGTTTAAAGAAGTATTCGCCCGGCTCCTCTCTCCTTTATTTTAAGGGGTATAGATCAGGTATTGTTGGAGCTCGCTTTCCTAATAACGGAAGCATAATAATCCCTCCAAAATTGTTTATATTTAAGATTTAGAATGCTAATGGATTATCCCAGCAAGCTACCAAAGGGGAGGCGTTACCTTTCTCTCCACGAACCGAAAAAAAAGAGGTTGAAGCCCCAGCAGGATTGTGCATCATGCCACGGCTCCAACCTTCTGTATTTTTCCCCCAACCCGCGTTCGACGTACTACTTAACCGAGTTGTAGTATTCCGCGAATACATCAGCGAGCGCTTCCGCCGTATGTAAGCTTTCCTGCAGAGTATTGTTCGTGCCTCCGATTTCCATTAACAAACTGCCGGGAGAGACTGACTGGTTGTATTCCCCGTCTCCCTGATGAGCGCTTTTGGTAAGAACACCCCGTGACAGTCCGGGATACTTCTTCTTCAACAACTTATTCAGTTCCTCGGCGAAGGCTTGATTTTCCTCGTACCCGGAATGCGCCGTGCCGATAACAAACAGAACACGCGCATATGTTTTCCCGTCGATGGTAACAGTAGTTTTCTCACGCGGAACGTCCGCATCCCGATGAATATCGAAGAAATAATAGAGGGAAGGATAAGTCTCCACTGCTTTGTCTACCGCTTGGCGCGATACCGAATAAGATTTGGAGTAGCTCAGCTTTTGCTGCTTCAATCTCTCCGCAATATCTTCCTCTCCGGTTAATGCCGGAATGTCTTTCTCTTGCAGAAGTTGCCCCAAGCGCTTGCCTACAAGCGTAATATTAACTTCCGGGTCATCGACAGAACTTCCTTTAGTATTGCGTGCGATATTTTTCCATGATTCCCGATTATGAGTATGATAAATATACAGGATTGGTGCCGATTCCACGTTGTTCGTGCTCTTCGGCGGATTCAGATTTGCATTGCGCTTCAAGAAATCCGTCTCTACGACCCAGCTTGCCACATAAGCGGTGCTATCGTCCGGCAGCGAAATCATGTACCATTCCCCATCGGTCTCAATGATCGGGAAGGTTTCGCCGGGCATCGCTTTGCCAATAATGTCATTGTCGATGTCCGGTCCACTGCGAAGATTCGTAATATCGATAATCTTGACAACGGTTGGCTCATTCAGACTTGCGGCCCAGACCTCATCGGTTCGTTTCTCTTCTGCCGGCTTGGCTTCGGGTTTGGCCGGTTCTTCCATATTTTCATATTCCGTAAATTCCTTGAATATCCAGCCTTCCCCTTCGTCCGGCAAACGGATTTTCACCCATTCTTCTTGCTCGTCCAAGACTTCATATCGGTTCGTTTGATCTATCTTGCGGATGACGGATGAGTTCAAATCAGGTCCTGTACGAACATTCAGCCGGTCTACTGTACTTCTAATATATTTCTTACCTTTCGTACCGGCTATGATTTGAATCATTTGAACTTCATCGGCTTGAGCAGTATTGCTCTGAACCTGAAGCTTGAACAACGATTCCCCGGATGCCTCCTGACCATGAACGATTTCTGCATTCAGCATCCCGACAAGCAAACATGAACTAACGGCCACTCCGATAATTTTGTAACGTAACAATTTTTTCACTCCTATGCCGAATATACAATCTAGTAAATTCGACATAGACTGGCAAATTCCTCCATCAACCCTTGGTTTTTTTCATAATGTCCTATAAAAATCGTTGAAACCCTTCAGGACCAAGGATAAACGGCGATCGCTGTCCTTAGGACAGGCGCGTTTACCGATGAAATATAACTATAAGGTGAACTTATACTTTCTATATTTTAAAAAAGTTGACTTCTCTGCTCGCATCCTTTATTGTTGTAGTAACTAAATACGGAAGGGTGAGCCAACGACAATGAAGTACTAATCCTATTTTTCGAAAGCTATCAATATGAAGGCAGTACAGGCAGATTTCTTCTGCTTTATTTCATAATGCCTTCGATTGACGTTTTCAGAATAGGATTGGTATTCCTAGTGTTGGGCCCTAAAGAGCGGTCTCTTCTTTGGCGTTCACCTATTGCCTCCTGTTCTGAATTCAGACGGGAGGCATTTTTTGTCTCCAGATCATAAAGAAATGGGGATGATAATATGTTGTTGGAAGCCAATCACTTGAAGCTCTATATTAAGGACCGTTTATTAATTGATGCCCGTCAATTGCAAATTCACAAACACGACAGGATCGGCTTAGTTGGTAAGAACGGAAGCGGAAAAACAACCTTACTGCAGGTTCTGGCCGGGAAGAAAGTTCCAGACGAAGGTACAGTAACGACTCGAGTCAAATGTGAACTTTTGCCGCAGCTTAAGAGAACGGACACAACGAAGAGCGGCGGAGAAGTAACTCAGCAATATATTAATGAAGCACTCGGGAAAGATCCGGAAATTTTATTTGCAGACGAACCGACAACGAACCTCGATGCCGCTCATCTCGATTGGCTGGAAAAGAAGCTGGTTCATTGGCAAGGCGCATTCGTCATAGTTTCCCATGACCGTGCATTTCTGGATGCCCTCTGTACAACGATATGGGAAATCCATGAAGGCCATGTGAAAGCATATAAAGGGAACTATTCCGATTACGCGGAACAGAAGAAATTGGAACGTCATCAACACGAAGCAGCCTACGAAACGTATGAGAAAAAGAAAAAGCAGCTGGAGGAGGCCTTGATCTTAAAGGAGCAAAAAGCGGCAAGAGCAACGAAAAAGCCCAAACAAACCAGCTTGTCGGAAGCCAAGATTACCGGCGCCAAGCCCTACTTTGCCAAGAAACAAAAAAAGCTGCAAAAAACAGCCAAAGCCATTGAAACGAGACTGGAGAAGTTGGATAAGGTGGAAAAACCAAGAGAAGACGCCCCCCTTAAAATGAATTTGCCTAATGAGGAAATGTTCATCGGGCGGATCGTTCTTCGTGCAGAAAATGTTCAGGGCACCGCGGGTCAACGAGTTCTGTGGAAATCGGCAAGCTTTAATGTTCGCGGCGGAGATAAGCTGGCCATCATCGGACCGAACGGGAGCGGGAAAACGACCCTTGTAAAAAAAATTATTAACCGGGAAGAGGGTATATCCATTTCTCCATCGATGAAGATCGGCTACTTTAGTCAAAATTTAAATATCCTGAATCCCGAACAGACGATTTTGGAAAACGTCAGCATTACCTCCAAGCAGAATGAAACCTTCATTCGCACCGTGCTTGCGAGACTTCACTTTTTCCGGGAGGACGTATATAAACGCATAGAAGTGTTGAGCGGCGGCGAACGGGTTAAGGTTGCCCTGGCCAAACTGTTTGTTAGTGATATTAATACGCTAGTGCTGGATGAACCGACGAACTTTCTGGATATTCAAGCGGTTGAGGCGCTGGAATCGCTTCTGGAAGAGTATGAGGGCACGATTATTTTTGTCTCGCATGACCGGCGCTTTATCGAAAAAATCGCCACCCGAATTTTATCGATAGAGCATGGGGAAATCCGACTATTTGAAGGACCCTACCATAAATATATCGAGCATGTTCCGAAGGAAGAGCGGGATCAGAAAGAAGATCAGCGTCTCATCCTGGAAACGAAAATAACGGAAGTGCTCAGCCGCCTCAGTATGGAGCCGTCCGAAGAGCTGGAAATGGAATTTCGCAGGCTCCTGGCGGAAAAGAGAAACTTGGACTCTCCGTAAGCTCCGTTACTTCGATGCGTCCCGCAGGAATCAAGCATACACTTAAGGAGGGTGCTTCGGGCATCCTCCTTTCCATTATGATCGTAGAGATGAATTAACGAATTCACATTTGACCTTTATAATGCAAACCGAAACTCAACCTTCTATCTTCGCCTCTATGTCCAGCTCCATAAAAATTTCAGCATGTTCATTATCGTTATACCTTTGTATTTCATAGAATCCATACTTCCTGAATATAGATAATGCCTTAATCGCTTGTCTCCCTGTATCAAGACGTATCTTTTTGAGGTTTCTCTCCCGGGCAAAGTTAATAGCAGTCCCCATTAATTCCCTGCCTAACCCTCTGCCATGATATTCACTCAAAACAAAGAATCGCTTGATCTCCCCTATTCTTTCATGGGAATCTAGTATTTTGACACCTACCGTACCAATTACCGCATCGTTATCAGCAATGATCCAAAATTGACCTCCTGGTTCTTGATACGTGCTTGGAATTCTTCTTAAATCAAGGTGTAAATGATCAGGATCAAATGTCAATCCTCTGAAAGCATACATAACCTCCATGAATTTCTCGAGTGCTTCTTGATCGGAATCATTGTATTGCCGAATTTTCATAGGTACCTCCTTCGAAAAATCAATGAGCTGCTGCTCTTTTAAAGTGAATTAATTGTTAAGCGGCTCCTTTGGAACGAATCTCTCTGTTGTTTTCTCACAAACGTGTTGCACCTTAGACTCGTTCAGCCAAAGCGGCTTCCAATAATTATGCATCCGTCTTTCCCGGTTGCCAGCCTACTTCCATGGACCAGGTATGGGCCTTCTGCAGGATGCTCCAGACTACAGGCCCTTTCCCCTCGACATATTTCGGACGATCATTTATATAGAGGGCCATCAATCGATGCTTCTCTTCCGCATACCTCAAACAATCTTCCGGATGCTCCCGCAAATAGTCTCTAAACAACAGTGTCATTTGTTCGGAAAAGCTTCCCGCTCTTCTGACATGAATATGAGTCCTTCTATTTCCGGGCACTTCACGAAAATATATTTTCGTTTTGTCCGAATTGTCACTGCGCCATTGGAATCCAAGACTTTCAATTTTGCCTTTATAATTGGATACATTTTCAAGGTCCACCACCGAAATTTGGATATCAATGATAGGCTTGGCATCTAGTCCGGGAACAGAAGTAGATCCTACATGATCAATCCGTACCACCAGTTCACCTAACGCTTCTCTTAACTTTATTCCCAGATCGAGAAACCTATCCCTCCACTCCGGATCATGAGGGGCTATCCTCCACTGATTCTCCATCCTAACACCTTCCGATTTTTATATGCCATCTATATGATTCTACACATCTACCTCACCGAGTGTTCAGAGCTATGCCTCTCAATGAATTGGCGCCTTAGGTTCTTAGCTTGCTGAAGATGTTTGCTTCCTATAGTTTTATAATAGTTTCTATTAATTCTACTCTCCGGAAATTCTTCCGCCATCAACGGCCAGAGATTGCCCCGTTACAAACGATGACTTATCCGAACAGAGCCAAATAATGGCTTCGGCCACTTCCTCCGGTTGAGCAAGTCTTCCCGTCAAATTCTCTCTTCATTCGATTCCTCCTAGGGTTCTCTGCTTGTTCTGCAACTGAACAAAATGAACCGGAACACGCTGGTTCCAACTCTCGTTTCCTGGAGATGACTCTAGGTTCTTAGCTTCCTTTCTTTACCTTCGAACAAATCGAAGCGTGCCGAAACGGGACGGGATATGATGCTTCTCTCAGTCATCCTCAACACTCCTATCCGGCATCGTTTCGCCCTCCATCCTTACAATCCGTCAGGGCAATTAGTACTCCTATTATCACTGAAAACCGCTATGGCGTCGACGGTCATTTGGATGGTCACACGAAGGACTCCATCTGATCCATCCCCGCCTTAACCTCTTCCAGCACCTCATCAAACCAGCGGCAGGCCTGCTCCATATGGATACTGAGATCGGAAACGGAGCAGTACTCATCTGACTCCGAATCCTTTACTGGGGCGGATGACATATGGATCATGGGCCGAAGCCCGAATCACTTCCCAGAAATAATCATATGCCAGAACTTCCGGATAGACCTCGGGTTGTTTCTTGATTTCTTCCTTACTCATATACTCCACATGTAATATGATTTGTTCATTTGCCTCCAACTCCGGGTCGATCCCGGTCACTTTCTCTCCACCTGTCCTTTCTCCTAAAAAATAATGAATATAGTCGACCTCGCCTTTATCATTTTTACTTTCCTCTACCCAAACCAGTCTCCTAATGGAGATGTCCAAACCGGTTTCTTCTTTCACTTCGCGGATGGCCGCCTCCCGGCTGTATTCGCCTTTCTCAATCATTCCGCCCGGGGCAATCCAGTAATAACCGCCCGTTTTTTTGTGGCGTGTTTTCACAAGCAGCACACGTTCTTCCGAATCCAACACAAATACTCTGACGACCGGCATCCGCACCATCCTTTTTCATATAGATTCGATTTCCAGGCTAATGGGCAGTTATCTCCTCCTTTAAATCGTTTGTTTTCGCTCCATAACGGTCCATTTCAGTTTTCTGCCCTCAGCGAACCACTTTACTTGAGCATTCAAAAATTCATTCTCATTCAGCATGATGCGCAAAAAATCTCTATGATAGGCGGGAACCTGTTGATTATCGTGACACCGGGGTTGTGCATAGTCCGCTGTTTTCGATTTCGAGCTTCAATAACATCCGCATAGACATTCCTGTAAGATTATGGTTACAATAAACCTATAGTCTTAACAGGAGGTACATTTTCTATGAATTTCTTCGAGCACGAAATATAACTTGGTCATTTATATATTAGGGGACCTCCAGAAGCTGCAGACAAATCTGCGAAAGACATACAGATAACAGGAGGTCGACAGATGACAATGGATAAGCAATTTCATGAAATTTTATCAGACACGCGACAAGATTTTTCCGGCTGGGACTTCTCATACATTACCAGAACCGGCCGAATGGGGAGCCAACTGCTCTCGTGGTCCTACGGCAGCATGGCCATCCCCCTTATTCGGAAAGCGAAGTCCATGCTGGATATGGGCACCGGCGGCGGGGAGTTCCTGTCCTTACTGTCCCCATTTCCCAAAGAGGCCTTCGCCACGGAAGGGTATCTTCCCAACGTTCCAATCGCCAGAAAGAGGCTGGAACCTCTGGGCGTAAAGGTCGTACAGATTGAGGATGATTTCAATCTGCCTTTTCAAAACCGTCAATTCGACTTGATTCTAAATCAGCACGAATCCTACTCTCCGGAAGAAGTAAGGAGGATTATTGCGGATGACGGGATTTTCCTTACCCAACAAGCCGGCGGACTCGATTGCCGCGAGATCAACGAAATGATGGGCGTTCCGTTAAATGAAGAGTTCGCGCATTGGAATCTGGAAACGGCGGTGATGGAGCTTGAAGCGAATGGCTTTGAGATTTCGACCCGCAAGGAAGAATTCCCTATTCAGCGATTCTATGATACGGCCAGCTTGATTTACTATTTACAAGCGATACCCTGGCAAATTCCCGACTTCGATCCGGAAAAATACGCCGATCCCTTGTATGAAATTCACCAAATCATCCGGGAGAACGGGTACTTCGATGTCAGTCAGCATCGCTTCATCATCCAATCGCGTCCTAAATAGAATTATAGGAGCCTTCTGCTGCGGGAGGCTCCTTTTTATCATGACGGATGCGGTTATGGATAGTGTAATAAATTCGTGCCCCGGTTCTATTACTAAACCTATTGGTCAGGTTGTTCTGATATGTTTAACATGACTGATGAAGTCCCTTTCCTGCTCCAGCAGCAGCTCTAACAAGCCGTCCGGCACCAGCTTTTCTTCTTGGTTATTTAGAAATCCTTCGAGCGGTTTCCAAACGGCTTTATATGGATTGTTTCCTTCCATTCCCTCTATTTCATCCTTGAAATATAAGGAATTGTCTACCAATTCCGCCCCATAAATAAAATCCACTTCATGCCCTACCTGATCCAGATACGGAAATATATTTTCAATGATAAAAAGCAATTTCGGCTCCGTAATGTCCGCATGAATTTCTTCCTTAACTTCCCTGATCACCGTCTGTTTGCTGTTCTCCCCGTATTCCACCGTCCCCCCAACCGGCCTGTAGAACGTCTTCTTCACGGCATCATCCCGCATCTCCTCAACCAGAATAAGATTGTCTTTTCTTATAATACATAGAGAAACCGTTCTTATGTTCAACGTTTTGCTCCCCCCAGCCCTAATTTGTTCGCCAACGCAAAAATGCCTTATCCATTCTTCGGATAAAATCCTAAGTCAGGGGGCTGCGGATAATGAGCCCGGTTGGTGAAAACTTTTAACGCATCTATTACTCATTCATCTAAAGATGAACAAGAATATTGACAAGCTTCCCGAAAGGATCTCTTACAAAAAAACGCCGTACCTCCCACGGTTCATCAACTGGTCCATACTCAATAGGAATCCCTGCCTTTTGTATACGAGTTAAAACATCGTCCAGGTCATCAACTTCAATGGACAAATCAGGCACAGGCGTCCCAGAACCTCCCTCCGAGAGAAAACTGATTTGAGTGTCCATTTTTTCATGTGAACCGTAGGTCGCAATAAATCCCATATCCATCAATTGATCAAGTCCAAGTATTTCTCCATAAAAGCACTTAGCTTTGGCAATATCCTGTGTCTCAATGTTGGCAATAATTCTCTTGACTTTCATTTTCACATTCTCCTCAAATTAAGCTGCCGAAACGTTTCGTTTAAATAGCAGACTATTATGACATTGCAATTGCAAAGATTGAACTTTAATCTTTAATCGGAATTAGAATTTCCACATCTTCTTCCTCTACATTATCCTCGAAATAATAGATTTCGATGGGGCATGAATTATCCAGAAACTTCTGTTTATATCCGTTAGCCCCCATCCATTCAAAAATTTTCGTATAGGCCTCTCCAATAGTTTTATTGGTACAATTAATCTTGGCGTAGTTCATAAGAGGAAGCTGAAAGCCGATCATCCCCTCGGGGATATGGGTCATTTCCCTAACTTCCAAACAAGCAAAGTAGGTAGCGAAAATTTCATTGCACATATAAGGCGAAATCATGACTTCAGGATCTACGACATTCGCTACTTCATGTCTTCTCCCTGCAAATTCTCTTTGGATCTTCACTGCCGCGTCCGGAAAACCGCTAGGAAAATTGGCTGTGATGCTTTGTCCGATCAGCTTGTATTCTCTGGTCGTGATCTCACATTTAAATTTCTCCAATCTCTGTCTCGTGGCCATAATCATTTCCTCCTCCAATGAAATCGTTTGCATTTTTGACACCGGTTACATGTTTAAATGTACGCCCCTTCAGAACTGTATGTCCCGGGCATGATGCGGTGGAGACAGGATGGTCTGACTAACCCTCTTTTTCAAAATAAGCGGTAAAATCGAGGGGCTCAACACAATCTATTATACGACAGCCTTCTCCCCCCACTCTACCTTATTTACAAAAATTTTCCAACTACTTTATCATCCCATATTTGGACTTCTATATATCGTTCAGGTCCTTTATTTCCGTCTCTGTTCCATTCCTGCGGCCATCCGAATTGTTCGATCAATTCCTTGATTTCGTCTTGTAAATAGATTTTTGGATCACCTGGCGCGCGGTGCGAATTTCCCTTCTTTTTGCTTATCCTAGAGAAGGCTCTTCCTTATAATGGCTAATATCTCCATGCAAAATGATTTTCGATTGGTCCCCATCTATCTCAACCTTGCATAAACAGGCCGGATGAATATACGGCGGATTCCAAAGCTCTTTCATCGGCCGTCCTTCAAAATAGGCCATGATTAATTTGACCACGACCGTATGAGTCACAATTAGTATAGACTTGCCTTGGTTGTCGTTGACCGTTTGGCGCATCATGTTTATTGCCCGGTCGGAAACCTGCCGGAAGGTTTCGCTGTTCTCTACTTTAAATTTCTCCGGGTTATCCCAAAAATCATTGAAGGCCTCCAGATAGAGCTCCTTAACCTCATCCTGGGTTCTGCCTTCCCAAATTCCCAGATTGATTTCTCTTAAATCATCACTTTCGATGATATCGATTTCCCGCGTGCCTCTTATGATCTCTGCCGTTCGACGGGCTCTCAAGCTTGAGCTTGAATAAATCATATCTATCTGCTCATTCCGAATAGCTTCCTCTAACCACTGGGCTTGCTTAATGCCCATATCTGTCAGCGGAGAATCCTGGTGGCCTTGGAACTTATGCTTGACATTCCATTCGGTCTGTCCGTGTCTGACTAAATAAATTTTCGTTTTGTTATCCATCATCGCACCCCTTTGTTTAAATCCGGCCTCCTTGCAATCCAGCTGCAGACTATTCCGTAGACGTACCTTCGGCCGTGGAATAGTTCATCGCTACGAATTCTATCTCTTGATCGCCTACCTTGCTCATGAAGCAAGGCCCTTTAATAAATCCGGCACGCTCATATACTTTCATTGCCCTTTCATTGAAGGCTGCAACAACCAGTTGAAAATGTTGAACTTTATAGCTTTTCTTAAGAAAGCCGATACCCTGAGTCAAAAATTCAAGCCCATTACCCTTGCCCGTAAAATCAGGCTTGAGGCCTAAACCAATGTCCAGATACTTGTTGTTGTTATAGAGGTTGATGGCATATCCCCCTGGAACACGGGCAGCATTCCCGCAGCAGAGATATCCTGTTAACTCTCCCCGGTCATCCAACGCATAAAAGTACTCTTCGTTCATGAGTTCCGAAATACATTCCTCACTGCCATCCATACTATAAATAGAATAGGGATGATCATACTTCCAACTGCAAATCATGGAAGCATACTCTTCAGTCATAGGATGAAAAGAATAAGTGGGCATAACGTTAAATCCTTTCTCTCAACCGATGACCATTACAACGTTTCCTTCGGTATCGGTAATATTCGTTTTTACAATTTGAAAGGCGACCCCTTGCAAAGAAGGGACTTCAAATTTACTTTCCTTCGGAATCAGCCTCTCGCTGAGCTCGGCGGCCGCCCGCTCATCCAGCACTATCCGGACTTCGCCCTCGCCCGAGGACCATCCCGGCTTCTCCCCCGGCTCCAAAGTCACCCGCAAATCCGGCCCAACGAGGAGCAGCCTATTGCCTTTGAGAATACGGCCACGAAGCAGCTTCGCGATGACTTCAGCTTGCTTAGCCCCGAGCTGGAGTATGGATGGGGTCTTATTTAACCAGCCATTCTTGCCCTGTTCCCAGCCTAACTGACTTACAAATAAAAAACCGGTGCTGGAGCCGTCTTGTTCCATCCCTCTATGGACGGCTTCGGATACGGCAGGAATGCGAAGAAGCGAGTCCCGTTCCAGGTCCGTTATGTAATACGGCATATACGGTAAACCGGTGGAGAGCACTCCCAGCGTATTCCATGCCTGCGTCGCTTCCAGTTCATCCCCCGTCATTCCGACCATCTGCAAAAATTCAACCCGCCCATTCGGAGTATCGATGGCGGGAAGCTCCGGATCTTCGACGAAAGCCAGTGCGGTCAATAGAGTATCGGCCCCCAGGCAAATGGGACCGTTCGCATCCAAATGATCACCCGCTCTGAACACATTGCCGCTGTTAAAAACGTATCTCCCCATGTTTTGCAGCAAATTCAATGCCCACGCCGGCGGTTCTTCCTCTTCTTCCTTGCGGGCCAGCCGGAAGGTCAATTCAAACCCGAAACCACTCTCCTCCGCATTGTCGGATTCCTTATCTTCAATTCCGAGAAACCATAGGTGACAAAATGCCAATGCGGCTCTGGCGTTTCCGCCTTGTAGGCGCTTATGCCATCCAACGGGTCCGGTCCACCCAACGCATAAGAAATGATCGTTCCGTAATGCTTCGGCTCCTGATCCCCGTAAATTCTCGACATCTTCCGATCGATGGCATCCCAGCCGCTAGAAGTTATCTCTTCACTCATTTACTGCGCCTCCTATGATTTACTTTTGTTTAAACAGATCCATATTACCCGTTGATAGATACTCGTAGCATAAGGGCCTAATGGCTTAGAACAAGTATAAAGAATGGGTGTCCTAATTATCAATTGTGATCATCCTAAATCTGTCAAAACACCTCTTTAGTCCTAATTTGATATGGAATTTCCTTGCCTCGTCCTTGTTAAGCTGCTTGCCCCCCTTCAGGCGTTAATACCGATAGCGCATACAGCAGAAACAGGCTTCATGTTTTTAGTTTCTAGACGAATTGGGTTGAACCCCGCCTCTTGGAGATACTGCACTAATTTTTCACCTTCCATGTGTGCCATTTCATCTGTAGCCCCTTTGGATCGGGGTTGGAGTGTAATGGCTATTCTTCCGTTCGGCTTCAACCAACTCCGTAACTCTTTTAACCGTTCGACGGGTTGTTCCCAGAATATAATTGAATTAATGGTATAGATTTTATCAAATGGGTGGTCAAATACGGGGAGATTCTCCACGGCCGTAAGTATGAGCTTCACCCGTCCTTCCTGTATGGCAGCTGCATTTCTTCTTTGGGCTTGGCTTAGCATGACCTCCGAAATGTCGACTCCCACCAACACTTCATCCTTAATGATCTTACTTGTCATCTCCACCGCTACCCCAGGACCAAATCCAACTTCCAGTACTCTATCATCAGGCTGTACTCCCAATAAGGATACAGTCCATTGGTTGATTTCTTTATTGGCTGATGCCAAAATCTTTCCACCGATGCTTCCTAACAAACCATTGGGCTGGCCGAATAAGTTCATTAAGAATTGCTTCGCTTTATTCCTCCCCTCTAGTTACTATCTATCTCGTATTCGTAAGTATTTTGATACAGGCGAATAAGCAAGGGAAACAGCAGAGCCCGTTCTTCCTGCGATAAACCCGAAAGCAGCTTTTCTTCCAATTCGTTAAAGATGGGCCGCATTTCCTCTTCGAGAAATTGAGTTCCTGATGGACTAAGGTAAATACGCTTTGTCCGTCCATCCTGCGAATCCGGCCGGCGCTCTATAAGAGCTTTTTTCTCAAGCTGGTCAAGTAAAGTAGTTAACGAGGGCGCCTTAATCTGGAGATGCTTCAACAGCTCGTTTTGCGACAGACCGTCTTCGCTGGAAAGGCAGAGCATCACAAACACCTGGGCATTCGTAATACCGTGCCGATCCAATTGCTTTTGCAGCATATTCATCAAAGACTGAGTAATCCGTTTCAAAAAATAACTTGCAGGCCATTGTTCTTTCCTTTGCAAACTGTTCCCATCCTTTCGCTTACTTGTCTGAATAATATTAGTTAGTCTAACTAAATAAAATATACAAAATCCTCCTGCCTCATTCAAGCGATATATCCACTATTTGTTTACCTTTTAAAAAAATACGTCATCAACTCCTCGTCATACCCTTGATGATTATAGATTAATGCATTTTTCTCCACACCGTAAGTTACAAATCCAACTTTCTTGTAAAGTTCAGCAGCCGGCCGGTTTGCCGTTACAACACTTAAATTGATTTGCTGCAACCCTTCTATTTCTCTTCCTCTATCCAATATTTCCTGAATAAGGGCTTTAGCAACCCCTTGTCCACGGTACTCGGGCGAGACATAAACTCCCCAAATCATTCCTTTATGGTTAAGTTTAATTCCTTGTTCCCTTCTGAATCCCGCCATGCCTGCCAGTTGTTCATCTTCCGTAAAAGCTCCCAGGATATAGTTATCCTTATCATTCTTTATTTTTTTCTTCACTTCGGCCAATGGGGTATGCACCGAGTCTTCATAAGAACTACCGAATGCTTCGGGATGCATTTTCAAGGCTTCCAGTCTTATTTTCCAAAATGCCTCAGTATGTTCTTGCTCTATGTTTTTGAAGGCTATCATCTTCCAAGCTCCCCTCTGCTGTTCCGCTCTGCATAGCTTTGACGAGACCGCTGTAATACCGGAAGGAGACATAGCATGTCTCTCCGTTGATCATATGCACCACCCGCTTAAGCTTGTCAATCTCCCGTATATTGTCCACATTGACGATATATGCCTTATGGCAGCGATAGAAGCGATCATCGAGCTGCTTCTCGAGTTCCTTCAAAGTCCCATAGAACTCGATCTGCCGGTTTCGCTCATGCAGCTTGATTTTATGCGGTGAGGACGAAGTTTCGAAGAAAAGCACATCCTCATATTTGACATTGATAATGGCTTCATCGGTCTCGATGGTCATTCTGCAGGAATCTCCGCCCTTCTTCAAATGGCGTTCATAAGCCTTACGAAGACACTCCTCCACCCGCATATGAAATTGCTCCGGATTGTCCTTGATAATAAAGTCGAAGGCTTCAACCTTGTACTGGAAGGTCAGATAGCTCAGCTCCGAATGAGTGGTTACGAACACAATGAAGCAATCCGGGTACCTGTCCCGCAGTATCCCGCCAAGCTGGATTCCGTTGATGTCCGCTTTGAGATCGATATCCAGCAAAAAAAGGGACGGAAGGCCGTCACACCGGGGCTGCTCCAAAATATCGAGATAGTCGCCGGAGGACAACGCCACCTTCATATCCAGCCTCTGTCTGATGATCGAATGCGTTACGATTCGTTCGAGCTGTTCCCGCTGCTGTTTATTATCCTCGCAAATGTAGACATTAAGCATCAGATAATCCCCTTCTCCTCCGAATTCCTATTTCCCGAATGAACATTCTTGACCACAAGCTGCTGCATAAATGTCCTTGCGGCAGTGTCCAGCTCCGTGTTCAGCATCGCATCGGGATATTTGCGGTCGAGCAGCTCCCTTACCGAGGACAAGCCGATTCCCCGGTTGTCTCCTTTGGTGGAAAATCCATACTCGAACATTTTATATATCGGCGGCGTCTGTTCGGAGCAGCTATTTTTAACAATGAAGAGGGTAGCCCCCTTCTTCGAGACGATGCCAAGCTCCACCTTCGGTTCCGGCGTCTCCAGCGCAGCCTCGATCGCATTGTCCAGGAGGATTCCCATTATTCGGCACAGGTCGAGCGGGGTCATCTCCACTTCATGAACATCCTCCGTAATATCGATAAAGACGTCGATTTGCTTCGCCATAGCCCTCAGCATTTTCGAGGAGACAATCCCTTTGAGCGGTGCAAGCTGGATATGTCCAAGCAAGGACAGTCTCGTATTCATCTGAAGCAGCTTCTCGGAATATGCACAAACTTCATCGTAGAAGTAACGCTTCAGTTCGGGAAATTTTTCTTCCTCCATGAACCCTTGAAGAGTGGACAAAATGTTGGCATAGTCATGCTTGAATGTCCTCATATCCTGCAGAACGTGTTCCAGGGAAGCCGCGTATTTCTCCAACTGCCCCAGCTCCTGCTCCAACTGCCGCTTCTCCATCTCCTTCCTGAAGGTGTATGTATATAACCGGTGGCTGACTACAATCACCGCGATATATACCGCGAGCAGCAGGGTGTGCAGGATTTTGTCCTGCATACCGGATGTCCCCCTGTAGAAAAGGAGGGAAAGATAGATCCCCCCCATAATCATGCACATATTGCCGAACGAGATGAAAATGCGCTGCCGCAAAGAAAATACCTGCTTCGCTTCAGGGCCGTCCCTTTTCGTTCTACCCGAAAACAAGTTTCCGATCAGGTATGCGACAATCCCGATGAAAACGAACAAAAATACCTGCTCGGCCGCCGGGTTCCGGATGTTCAGAATTTCCGCCCATACGATGTGGCTGATCTGCAGGGCAAACAGAAAATTCACATAGTTCAGTAGACCAAATAATAAGGAGGCCACCGCGTCTTTCGTCCGCATATATAAGAGCAGGAAAAATAATATGATTATCCACGCTGTGCTTAGCTCCATGTTACACCACCGGCTTCCGCATTTTTAAAATCGGTTGACTGCGGCGCCTCCCCTTCTTATGGCGTACAGGAAGCACCAAGTCACTACCCATTGCGCAGCGATTATTCCCAGTATAGCCACATATGAGTATAACATCCACGGCGCGGATACGGCTATGGACATGGCCCACAGCTTATACTTCCGCTTGTGCTCGAACATTTGGCGGGTATGACTCCATTCGAAGTTCGGCCGCTTAAAATCGTAATACAGCTTGATAAAGACGGTCAATCCAAGCGAGCACAGCATGAGTACGAGCAGCCCCGGCGTCCCGATAGCGGGTTGGTATATATGCACGATCGCGTAGGCCGACAGATATAGAGGCAATGTAATCGCGATACTGAATAAATATTTATTTACAAACAAGGTCTTCCCCGACACCGGCAGCGAAAGCAGCAGTGAACGGTAGGGCTTCTCGTAGGAAAATAACACACCGGGAGTCGAGGCTGTTGAGAGCAAAGTCAGCAGGAAAAGGACAAAACGGCTATCCACATGGGATACGGCAATGGCGTTAAAGAGAAAAAAGATCATAAACAGCGAATACCCGAGGTGATTCAGGAAGAGCACCTTATCGCTTGCGAACCGGACGAACTCCCTCTTCATCCAGTTGAACTTCATCGTCGACCGTCCTGTCCGGAACCGCAGGAGCCCTCGCTCATAAGCGAAGATGACGGCGCCCGTGCCGCATAAAGAAGTGGCCAATCCGGATACGGCACATCCCGCCCCTGTTAGAACTAATTGCAGGAGCGTCAGCTTTCCGTCATTAACGCTCACGGCAAGCACGGACATGACAACGGGCATCATCCGGAGTCCATAATTTTTTACCCATAGCACAAGAGCATAGAGGAATACGAACCTTCTTTTGTCCATCGGCATAGACAGCAGCAGTGTGTATTTAGGATCCCTTGCCTTGGAGATGGCTGACAGGACGGACAAATATAAGCCGGCGGCAATTGTCCCCTTAAGCAGATGGCCGAGCGATTGAACGCCGAGAGCTGTGTAGGAAGAAGGGATAATGAACAGGATGATTCCCATTATGACCGCAATGGCAGTTAATTCCCTGATCCATCGTTTACCCTTGGTCTCATCTAGCAGGAGGACTTGGAACACAGATGGAGCGCTACTCATGGCCAATCACCCGGAAGAAGGTTTCTTGCACTGAGTGATTCCTGCTAACCGTTACCGATTCTTGAATGGTTCCCCCATGAAGAATGAAGGCTTCATCGCATATCCGGTCCACGATCGGGAACAGATGGGTAGACAGCAGGACGGCATTCCCTTGCGTCACATAGGTTCGCAGCTCCCGGTAGAAGCTTTCGATGGCTACCGCGTCCAGACCGACCAACGGCTCGTCCAGAATGAGCAGCGGGCATCGCAGCAGCAGCGCATTGATCAATGCCGTCTTCTGTCTGTTGCCCAGCGACAAGGAACCGATTTTCTGATGAAGAAACTGGTCGAAGGAGAAGGTCCCGCAAAGCTCCGCCAGCCGGGCCGAATCCGGAGTTGTGCCATATAACCGATGCACAAATTCGATAAAACCAAGCGGCGACATCTCATCGAATAAATCGGGATGATCCGGGATAAAGCATCGATAACGCTTCAGCCGCATCTCATTGCCGGACGTCAGCTTCTCGCCGCAATAACGGATTTCCCCGCTGTATTGGCCGTGTATGGAGGTAAGGATGTGGAGCAGGGTCGTTTTGCCCGCACCGTTGGCGCCGAGCAAGGCATAAACCTTCCCTCCCTCAATCTGTAGATGTACTTCGTTGATAACCGGCTTATTTTTCGTATACCAGCCGGTCAGGCGATGGGTTTCCAGTATCATATGCATTCACCCGGCCTTACTTCTCCGATTTTTTCATTGTGCTATAGAGCTTGACCCCCATTCCTAGCACAACCGCAAACGCTGCGACAGACAACCATGGATTGCCCTTGGCTGCATAAACGACGCCTCCAGTCCCCCATATAATAATCATGATGACGGCGAATATGATTTTTTTGTTCTTCGTATCCAGCAGCATGGCTGCAGCCCCCTTCATAGTTGTTACTATTATTGTAACGGACTGCTGGGAGCATATAGCTTTATTGTCTTCAAAGGCCGCATATCCGTAGTGACTGCGGTTATGCGGCAGCCCGTAATGACGGTCAGGACCGGATCGGGCACGGTCAGGATGCGCCAAGGGGGCTTCGGGAGCTGATTGTTATCCGCCTAAACGGCGACACACCAGTGACATGGATGACTAACTGTCCTGAAAATTGCACGGCCAACCACTCACCTTGTCCTGATTGTTATCCCCCTGACGGCGACACACTAGTGACATGGATGACTAACTGTATTTTATACAGGCAAATTCCGGGCTTGCTTCAAAAGTGACTGAATTAACTGGAGAAACTACACTTAGATTTGAGGTTTTTGGCTGATATCGCCTTTTCTCCCCAAAATACCTGTAGTTTTTCCAGTTAGTATTTCTCTTTTCGCCTTAAGGGGGCAAAATAACTGTAGAAAATCCATTTAGACCCCCATGCCGCTGACCGCGACACCATCAGATGATGAAAATGGATGGATTATCAAGGTAGAATAGAGTTGAATTGCTTCAATAGTGTGAAATTTGAAAACTAAATGGATTTCATCCAGTAAGATTTCTATATTCGGAAGAAATATGGAAACTAACTGGAAAACCTACAGCTAGTTTGCGCCAAAACAGCCGTTTCGCCCAAAGTTGCCCATTTTAACTGTAGTTTATCCAGTTAGTTTGATCATTTTCGCCCATTCGCTTGAATCTACCTGTACAAAATACAGTTAGACGTGCCGCTCCGCTTGTAACGATGCCTGCAGACGGTAAATAGACGGATTTTCAAGGTAGTTAACCATACCCACGTTTGGTGAGCTGCCAGGCGATAGTTTATACCCCCTTCGAAGCAGCCGCCAGGCGAAGATAGCAAATATTTCGAGGTCGGTGCACGAAGGGGCCGTCTCAAAAATGAAGCAAAAAGGACCCTGAATCCCACTATGAGTAGGAACGGGGTCCTTCACGTGAAAAATTATAACCGACTTAGGGGACAGCCCTTCATTCACGCATGCAGATATTGAGCCTGATGAAGTCTGCTGTATATGCCGCCGGAAGCGACAAGCTCGGAATGCCGGCCCTGCTCTGCGATGCCGCTCTCGTCGATGACGATGATCCGGTCCGCGTTCTTGATCGTTGCCAGCCGGTGCGCGATGACCAGCGTCGTTCTTCCGACGGACAGCTCGGCCAGCGATTGCTGAATCGCCGCTTCGGTCTCGGTGTCAAGCGCCGACGTCGCTTCATCCAGAATCAGGATCGGAGGATTCTTCAAGAACATTCTGGCGATCGCCAGCCGCTGCTTCTGTCCTCCGGACAGCTTGACGCCCCGCTCCCCGATGACCGTATCCATTCCATCCGGCAATTGGCGGATCATCTCTTCCAACGACGCCCGCCTGGCCGCCTCCCAGATTTGCTCCTCCGTAGCTTTCAGATCTCCGTATGCGATGTTCTCCCGGATCGTTCCCGAGAAGAGGAATACATCCTGCTGAACAATGCCGATATTTCTCCGCAATGATTGCAGCGTCATGTCCCGGATATCCAGACCGTCTATCGTAATCCGGCCTCCGGTCACGTCATAGAACCTTGGAAGCAGGCTGCAAATCGTCGTTTTACCGGCACCGGAAGGGCCCACGAACGCAACCGTTTCTCCTGCGCGAATCGACAGGTGGATGCCGTTCAGAATACTCCGATCCGGCTCATAGCCGAACGTCACGTTCTCGAAGCGGATATCTCCCCGCAGCGAGTCAACGGCCACGGCATCCTTCGCATCGGCGATATCCGGTTCGGTGTCGATAATCTCCACATATCGCTTAAACCCTGCGATCCCTTTCGGATAACTCTCGATCACGGCGTTGATCTTCTCAATCGGACGGAAGAAGATATTCGACAGCAGAAGGAAAGCCATGAATTCTCCCAGCTCGATTCTGCCCTTGATATAAAACCACGCTCCGCACACCATCACAAAAATGGTGATCAACCGCATCAGCATGTAGCTGACGGAGATGCTCCGGGCCATTGTCTTGTAAGCCATCAGCTTCGTCTCGCGGAAGTTTCGGTTGTCGACCGCGAACAGCTCCTTCTCATGCTCTTCGTTAGCGAACGATTGCACGACGCGAATCCCGCCCACGTTCTCCTCGATCCGGGCGTTAAAGTTGCCGACGTTGGAGAACAACCGGCGGTAAGTGGTGGTCATTCTTCCCCCGAACAAAATAATTAGCCACGCCATAATCGGTACGATAATGAACGTCAGCAGGGCAAGCTCCAGATTAATGTAAGCCATCAGTGTAAAAGAGCCCGCGAGCGTCATGACGGCAATGAACACGTCTTCCGGCCCGTGATGGGCGAGCTCCCCGATTTCGTTCAGGTCGTTCGTCACCCTGCCTACCAGATGACCCGTCTTGTGATTGTCGAAGAACCGGAACGACAGCTTCTGGATGTGCTCGAACATTTTCCGCCGCATGTCCGTCTCGATATTGATGCCCAGCATATGCCCCCAATAGGTGACGATATAGTTCAGGACGGTATTAAGCGCGTAGACGCATAACAGCCCTAATGAAGCCAGCACGATCATCCCCCAGTTCCCCACCGGGAGCAGATCGTCGATAAATTTGCTAATCGCAAGCGGGAAAGCAAGCTCCAGGAGACCCGCGATGACCGCGCATCCAAAATCCAGCATAAACAAACCTTTATAAGGCCGGTAATACGAAAAAAATCGTCGCAACAACTGCCACATTGCCGTTATTTCTCCTCTCTGCCATCTGGGGGATCGCCATTATCCGGTTGGGGATCCTCCTCCTGTAGATCAAATAAGCGAATATATTCTTCTATAACGTGGTCGAGCGCCTTGAGCTCACCGGATATGACCGGTTTGATCGTTTCATATTCAGGCTCGCCAAGCTGTTTGGCCACCGTGGCACGCCTGGACTGCAAATGCTCCAGGAAAGCCAATATTCGCCCTCTTCTGAACGTTTGCGGGCCAGGCATCCCATAGCGAGAGCCATGCCGTCCGTGACGGTCTCCTCGATGTTCGCGACTTTCCACGCTTTCGCCACGATACCTTCCTTCAATTCGTTCTCGATATCCACCTCTCATTTTGCACCCTCCTTTTCGTATACATACGTATACACTATCATTTTGTATACAAATGTATACTAAAAGATGCGCCATGTCAATAGTTCAGCAGGGATTTTTTTACAAAAGGTTGCATCCTCCCTCCTTAAAATTCAGCCATGCTGCTGTGTAACGCAAAGAACCACTCCTTCTGTCCAGGTGTGGTTCTCTTAAGTTCATGATTATCTTACACAGGCTGTACTCCAACTAACGACGGTTCCTTTGATGTGTACTTTATTATTTATCTTGTAGTGCTCTAGTACTTTTTTACCGTTTGGGGCATTTCAATCTTTCCAGTCAGACGACCCACTTAAGACATCTCCGCTGCAGCTTTTAATCGCTGAATTAAGGTTGCTTTCAGCTTGGGATTTGACTCTAGATGGATATAAGATTGCGGCGCCGTAAAGCGATAGGTCTTTCTAAGCTCTTCTAGAGTTAGTGGTTCTATCTCACGAATCGATATGATGGGTATGGCAAATCCGGTTTCCAATCCGTTCATATACCTAGATATTCCTTCCATACTTCCGGACCCTTCCAGTTCGGCGATACGGCCAATATTCTCAACTTTATCAATAATCGGCTTGCCAAATTCGATGTAAGCTGTGATTTCTTTTATTGGAGAACTGACATAAATGAAAGCATTAACGGATGTACTAAGGAACTTTCTGCGAAATTCATGTTTTTTGGATCCTTCCAAAATCTCACGATAGGGATCAGGTTGTAGGCTCAAGATAATTATTCGTTTGTCTTCAGGGATTTCAAATTCCAACTGCTGCATACTGCCTGGCCTCCCATCTATTGTAAAAAGTCATAATGCAAAGCGGTTTCTTGCCGTCCATGCTCCAATTGTCACGTGCTGTTCCAATGATCCGTCCGCTTCATTTCCGTCGGCCCCAACCAGGGGTAAGGAATGAACAACTTCCGCATCCTCCTTCTCCCTACCTAAAAACCGCCCTGCCGCAAACAGTCGCCCCCCCTGTAACGTGAGAGGCTGCATTTTTCCATGCAGCCTCATCCCGAGTTCGAGAGGATTCCCGCATCAGCAAGCTCAAAATCCTCCATGTTCCTTCCGAAACGTCACCCGCATCAAAGTCACAGCAGCGAATCCAGAAATTCGGCAAAACTGTCTGAAATCAGGCGACGCTCGCCTGCGTCATGGTCAAGCACCCTCTTGCTTCCTGACTATGCATTTTTAGATGCCTATTATTCTATCAAATCCTTTTTCGTTCTTCCAAAGAAATATCTTGCAATCCCGCGGGCAAACCTTACAATTACCCTCCCCTTCCAGCACAGCAGCGGCGCCTCTTGCGGCGCGCGCTGCTCTGGTTATGGGCCGGATGGCCGTACGAGCGATCGACGACCGCCGTCATGCAGTGTAATATCCCGCATTGGGTGCTGCGCATCCTTACCTCCAAGCTCTTTTGCAAATCTTTCCTGCTCACTGAATGCGGTGAACCCCGATATAGTCATAAATCGATCCAATAATTCGGATGGGAACCTCCTCCTCCTTCACCACTCCATTGTCATATATAATCTTAAATCGGATGTGATGAAACCCCTTGGGAAGCCCTCCCTCCAAGGAACCGAGCCGCTCGTCATACAGCTCGCCATGGAAGAGCACGCCGCTTTCATCGGGTTCCAGACGGGCCGTAATGGAGATGGGGCTGCCGTCTCTGCCGTTGGCCTGCAAGGAAGCAGACGCTTCACGAACCGGAGCCGGCGAGCTTTCCGTCTGCACGACGAACACTTCCCCCGAGTAAAAATCTTTAGGCGGAACGGTCGTATTATGCTCCTTCTCCTCATGCCTGACCAGCCATTCAGGAGTATGATGAACCTCGGAGCGGATCGTCAGCTCCTGAACCTGGATCGTCTTGGTAATGGAATCCGAGGCCAGACCGTCGGATACGGTCAGCTTCACAACCACCCGCCCGGGCTGCAGCCAACGCTGGTTAAAGCGGGGGGTATCGAAGGTGCTTCGCTTCCCGTCAGGCCCTTCCACCTGCCATAGATAGGTCAGTGTATCGCCATCGGGATCGGTTGCCAAGGAAAACACTTCGGCCGGATCTCCTTCCCACACCGGTTTGGGCGACCAATCGAAATCCGCAACCGGCGGGCGGTTAATCATCATCCAGGCGACGGGAGACCAAGGCGACCAGATATGTCCATCATGAACACGAACATGCACCTGAAGCTTTTGCCTTGGCGGCAAATCCCTATCTACTGTCCATGAAGCTGATGTATTGGACGTATTTTGGCTCTTCTCGCCTGTATCCAGAATTACTTTCCCGGCTTCGTCCATAATCTGTAGCTGGTACGCTTTAAACACGGTTCCCGGATCCGGATCTGTCTGCTTCCATTGTAGTGTCGGCCGCAGCGTATCCATCATCGTCGGTTTTTCCTTCGTTCCGTTCGGCACCGTCATCTCTGCAGCAGGAGGACGATTCGTGATCATCCAGCCGACGTTGGACCATGGAGAATAGTCTTGGCCATCCGTGACTCTCACCTGCACCTCATACTTCTGCCCCTGCTCCAGAGGAACATCGAGCGTCCACTGATTAGAAGTAGCTGTCGTACTCTGAACTAATCCGGTCCTTTTGAGGAAAATTCGTCCCCATTCATCTTTAATTTGAACGTCAAACAGTTCAAAGACCGTGCCGGGATCCGGATCGCTTTGGTTCCATTTAATCGTTGGTGTCAACGTAGACACATAGGTCGGGTTTGCCTTGCTTCCGTTCGGATAGGTCAAGGTCACGCTGGGAGGACGGTTGGCCGCGACAGGCTGCTTTACAACGATATCCTGCTCGTACCAGTCGCTCCATGCCCGGTATTCATCCGCTACGGCCAACCCAAGGGTATAGACTCCTTCTTCCGTTGGCCTTTGCAGCTTTCCTTGGATAGTTTGGCCGCTAGGTGTGACGTAATAGTATTTCTTCTGGTAAATCCCGTTATTGCCTGCATAAGCCGCCTGACAGTTTCCGAAGCTGTAGCAGCGGTCCGGATCATAGCTGCGCTCATTCCAAACCACCAGGTTGTTATTGTTGATGCTGGCCGTGAAATTCGCTATCGGCCTCCGATGGACAATAAGCGTTTTGATATCAAAATCCGAGTACTTCCGGTATTGGCCGAACACGTTGCTCGGATAACGATAATTGGGATGCGGATCGTCCATTTCCCGATACGAAATCCGGTACATTCCCACCTTATCGAAAACCGGAACCGGCGTCTTCCTCACGGAATTATGAAACGCGGACAATCCACTCTTGCCATCCCCGATATTCAAGAACATTGTTGTATTAATATGTTCTGTCTTCCATTCCGTTTTGTCCGGAATTTTCGGGTCATTTTCAAAATCGCTGTAGGTCGTATCATAAGTCACTTGCGTATCGACAATGGCATAACCATTGACTTCGCTTTCGGATCCGGCAGGCATCATCCGGGAGGAAATCCCCTTAAAAGCAACCGTATCATGGACGGAATATGGTCCGAATGTGCCTCGGGTGAATGTGCTATCCGTGACTTCAATGACCGGAACCCCGTTTTCATACACCTTCAGACTGCTGCCGCGCATATCGACTTTGTAGCCGGTCCAAGTATTGTCCGGAATGAAATGAGTGACTTCCCGCAGCACCTGTTTCCTTCCATTGACGATTTTGATTAACTTTATCTTAGAGCTGGTCACTTCCACACGGTACATATTTTTATGGTCCTGTATCCGGAAGCTCATGCCGGTAGGTAGATAACCTTTTTCTTGATACGCGACCTTCTGGCTCCAAGCAATCGTGCCATTCGTCATCGGCGCCATTTGCGTGTGGATTAGCTGCCCATTGGTATGCCATTCGTTATGATCCGGCGGCTGCTCTCCTTCGTAGTTGTAAGTAAAGATTTTACTGTCATCAGCAAAGTAGATTTCTCCACCGATCAATTGAGCATACCCGTCTTCGTACCTTCCAGACCTAAATGGCAGCTCCCCTAAGGACCTTTTGGACTTGTTGTCGGCAAGCTCAAACGTATATCCCATCAGCTCGTCATCATAAGGGTCTCGGATTTCTTTCCGGAGAATACCGATACCGTTTACGGAGTTTCGATACAACCCAGGTGTATAAGGGATTCTTCGATCCCCTTTCAGCACATTTCCGGAAACTGCGTCGTAATACCAGTACTCCTTATTCCAAGAAGGGCCTACAGCTAGGTTTATATAACGACTGTCAGACTCGAACTCAATTTTTACCCAGTCATGATAATCCCCCATAAAAGTGTGAACAATTTCAGGTTTTCCGGTATTCCCATCCCAGCGAACCAAATAATCCGCATACTTGTTCGTAGACTGTAAATACTCCTCTATAATCTGATACTTGTTCCCTTTAAAATCCATACGGGACAGATCAGATGCTTTCAAATACTTCGGTCCGTAGTCAGGGTGATTGTCATAACCTTCCATCTCTCGGCTCTTCGCAGGGATCCCCGTGTAACTTTCCACTTTGTAAGGAGTTGTTAAATTGTCGTAACGGTAAGAATAAACTTTTCGATTGGTAAGGTCGATTTCTTTAATATCCGTATTGAATTTGACGAGCCGGGTATTTTTCCTGGGGTCAGACCCATCGGAGAAAGTTAAAGCCCGTCCGCTCACCGTATACTTCCAATCGTACCATCTGATGTCTTGCGTGGATGCATCTAAAGGTGTCGTATAGCCTCGTGCCAAATCGGAAATCTTATGAAGTTGATAAAAACGCCAATATAAATTTTCTCCGGTGGAAAGGTTCAGAAGCTGTTCGTAGTAAAACATCAGCTCTCCCAAATCTTCCCTGACATATAAGGCTACTCCCTCATTTTCGAAAAGCAATTCCGGTTTACTGCCGTTAGTGTCTACCAGATAGTATCGATAAGTTCTACCCGAACTTATATTACGGCCGATATACTTACCTCCACCCAAGGGATATTCCAAGCTAAAAGTATTTCCTGCCGGTTTTCGGAGGTCTTTGGACCCGGTTACTTTATTCGGTGAAACAGGCAGCGTTTCATAAGGATAATCAGGATAACGATCATAAATCGTATTTGGCGTGTTCCGTATCATAGGGACTGTAACCAAGGTTCCGTCAGGAGCTGCCGACCAATATTTCAGAAGGTTATTTTGGTCTAAAGAAGTATTCACCCATTTATTCGTCATAAAATCGCTTGCCGGATAAACGGTGGATTCAATTGGCTCCGGTTCCGTCGAAATGCCAACCGGCGTAAAACTGACCTCGGGTGCCTGGTTCACGATTTCAAAGGAAAAGTACCCGGTCGCATGTTTACCCCAATCTTCCTCGGCATACACCTTCAGACAATATTTCCCTACTTTATCTGCGGTGTAATTCACTACCCCACCGCCAGAGCCTATTTTCCGGAAGTCCGCTTCGTTACACTTGCCGTCATTGTTGGAATCATAGGCCACATACAGATCATTGACAACGATAGCGTCGCCATCCGGACTATATGTTTCGTTCTTAATCGGCAGCGGTGTATTCCGGAGTCCGATAGAGTTATAGGCCAGCTTGGGAACCGGCGGCAAATCTTCCTTCACCACAAGCTTATGAATGGCTTTATTTTCGGGTAAAGAACGCAATCCGGTATTGTCTTCCACTTCCAAGGTGATCGTTTCAATTCCCGGCTTCGGGTACACATCCCGTCTATTTTCCCAAAAGTGCTTGGATATGGTTCGCCCGGGAACATACGTAAAACTGTTCTCCCCATGGATCGGTGGCTTCACGGGACGTCCCTCCACCACGGAATCAGGTGCAGTTATGATGGGGATCGGGTTAGGCTCGACCACCGTAATCATCGCCTTACTGGTTGAAGAGGCTCCTTGGGGATCCGTTGCGGTCGCCATGATTTCATGCGTTCCCAGCTCTGTAGCTTTTAGATTGTTGAACTCCGTATTTCCGGGCCAGAGCCGGTAATAATCCGGCAATCCGCGAATCCATGAACTCTTACTATCTTCGAAGTGGAAATAGTATTCGATTGGGTCCCCGTCCGGATCATAAGGCTCGGGTGGATGGGTTGTCGGATTTTGGATAACCCGCAGGTTCACATAGGAATCCTTGACGACAATGGTGGCTGAAGGAATAAAACCATAATAATCCCCTTGCTGAAACCAACCGATACTGAACACAGGCGGCCGGTTATCCGGATTCGTTTCAATCTCCAACGGCTTCGGCCCGATCCAGTCGGAATTTCCGCAGGTCGTTTGTATCTGCATGTACACTTGAACCGTACCTACCTGAAGATTGTAAGGATAATTTTGCTTGAAGTCCTGGGTTTTCGAGAATACTTTAGGGGTGTCTCCTACACTCCATCCATTCTGGTAGTACCGGAATCGATGGCTGACATATTCACAGCCGGTTCCCTTCACCACAATATTTTTCGGTTTGAGTGTAAAGGAATCTCGGAACTGAATTTTGCCCGGAATAATATCGAAATCGCCGGTAATCTCTTTTTCTTCAATCGGATTGTCGTCACAATGCCGGCTGGCCGCATACAGTTTCTTGATCTCATTATTAGACTTCGTTTCTTCGACGATGCGGTTATCCGGATCGAGCTTGATGACAAATTCAGTGGACCGTTCATTCGTAAACTTGTACGTGAACTGCTCCTTAATCGTCTGATTGGATCCCATCTTCGAATAATTAAAAGTCTTATGGAGCTGGCCGGCGACCCACACTTCGACCGTAAATGGCGTATCGATGGCTTTTCCGCGATTGCTAAACGAGAATTCAAACGGCGTATCTACGTTCAAACCGATACAGTCCACCAAGGTTTTGAAGTCAAGGCTGCCTAAGTCGGGTTTGGCCAGATCATAAATGATTTCAATTTTCCCTTTGTAGAAATAGGAAGTCCCTTCCCACTCCGTATTTACGGCCATAAGGTAATTTCTCAGTTCCTGTTTTCCATCACGATAGTCTACAAGATAGTCATATCCTTCTTGTAACGTACTATCAAGCATCAAACGAATCTTTACCGCCCCATAACCCGGAATATGCGATTTCCCCCAGTAAAAGGGCTCTGCTGTTGGGTGTTTTTCTGACGGTCTTGCCTTCTTAATTTCAATGGAACTAGGCTCTATTTTTTCTTTTGTTATCATGAACGATTTTTTGTTATCTTTTTGAGAGTAAAATTCATCTGGAGGATCGGATTCCACTGAAAACGTAACCGCTGCGCCGACCATGTTATAGTTGGGTGCATAATCAGGGAGTCCATCATCCGTATAGTTGTACTGATATCTTAAGTTCGTTGGATATTTGTCGATCGGTTTCCCGTTGTCCTGCCAAACTCCAGTCGGAGGTATGATTCCGGGGTATTGAGAAACGCCGTTTTTAATGGTACTTTGATCCGGCTGGAATAAAATTGCCCGTTCGATTCCATGCCCCCACTGGATGCCATTCGGGTCCCGATAAATTTTATGGCCGGGGTTATTATCCCGATCCCCATAGAAGGTTTTTGCTACTCCTTTGGCATTAAAAGTAAGAACATCACCATTCCGGTTGACCTGAGAAGTGATTTCTACCTCTTTTCCGGTTCCGTCATCCATCCATACCTTAAAGCCTTTAATCGGAAGATCGCTCTTCAAATTCAGTTTCATCTCTCGCTCTTTAAACGGGAGATAGTATGCTTCTTCTGTGCCGACGATACTCCCTCGTTCAAAATCGATAAACATCGTTTCGGCATAGGTCGTTGAGGGACGATACAGGAAGGTCGTGACAAGAACAGTGATGAGCAGTAAGACGGAAAGTCCAACAACCGTTCTTTTCTTGTTCAAGAGAATTTGGTCCCCCTACTCTATTTTACTCGTTAATACAAATCCGCTCGTTCCCTTAGTGTAAAGACGCATGTGTAAATAATTATGACTCGATATGATGCCTTCCGATAATTCTTTATCTCTACTGAAACTGAGTGTTCCGTCCGTCGTGCCTGTCTGATCAAGGCTTACAGTTAATAAATTATCTTCCGAACGCACCACATGAAAATCATCCAAATCTATTAGAAACAATAATCCTTCGTTTCTATTTTCTCTAGCGACTTCATTAATAATGTCAAAATGAAATGTGAATACATAGTCGTCTGCAATCAGTTCACGATTAAGTTTACTTAAACCTTTATATTTCTCATAGAGAGGGCTGGTCGGATCGGTCATATCGGTGACAATAATTTCTTTTATCTTCATACGCAGACCGTTTCCAATCGGGATTTCATAAGGCAAGGGGACTGTAGCGGTTTGCAGCAGCGTCCTTGTATTGGCTCCATACAAGGCAATTTCGGCCGCACTTGCCGCATGTTTATCCACTTCGTTCGTCCCTCCTGCCAGGGCGTTTAGCACCCGTTGGATAATGGTGACGGCCTGAGCCCTTGTTGTGACGCCATCCAAGGCTAACTCTCCCGGGGCGACTCCGGTAATGAGTCCAGCCTTCGTGCTTTCGAAAATTAATTCAGCGTCCTTGACCTCACTATTCCCCCTATAGCTGTTCTCAACCGCCCGAATGGCCAACTTGGCCATCTCCAGCCGGGAAATGGGCTGGCCCAAATCTTCGGTGATATCTCCTTCGGTAACGATTCCAGACGTTTGAGCCGAAAGCATATAGGGAGCATACCATGGATTTCCGGAGTCGCTTTGATCAACTTTCTCCTTCATGGAGCTGATCAGCATTTTCACAAACTCCGCCCGCGTAACCTCCTTTTCCGGCCTAAACGTCCCATCCTCATAGCCGTCCACATAACCGGCTTCTATCGCTTGCTGAATCGACTGCTCCCCCCAGTGGCCTTTGATATCCGACAAAGATACTTGAACGGACGTCTTAGCCTTTACAGTGTCTGTCCTCTCTTCCTTCGGCTCCTCTTTGCCTGCGGCAAGCAAGGACGAGTGATTCGTGCACCCCGTCATCATTAATGCTGCGGCTACGCCAACGGTAATGAATTTGTTTTTGAATGGAATTGTTTTCATGGTTTAAACCTCCAAATATTATTGTTGAATGCTATAATACGGCCTAAAATAGGCTTCCAATAGAACCGCATAAAGGGCAGCCTGAGGCCTATTAGGCTTTTATACCTATACTTGTTTCTGCAAATAACTAGTTCATTCCTCCTAATTTTACAAAATTAACTAGTTAACCCGTCGAAGGAAATCCTCTATCAAAGAATTAGGCGGCCAAAAAAAACAACAAACCGCCCCTATGCTCGCATTCGAGAATAAGGGCGGTTCTTCCGCACGATCTATTGGGTTTGTCTCTACTATAAGCGATATTCCAATCTATGGCAAGACCTACTTTGACTTCACGTATCAAGTATTCCTTGCCAGATATACGCCCAATCCCCGGCTGGTTCCAGTAATTAATATGCTTTCCATTGCATCCCCATAATGTCGGCTCTAATTTTTAATTATAGTCCGCCATTAACCAATTATAATCGTTGCTTCTGCTATAATCAGTCTTTCTGACTAGTACCTATTCAACGGTGAACTCATAGAACTCGCTGGTTAGTGTTTGTTCATAAATTTCCTGGTTATGCTCGATCCGGAACTCTACATTTGTCCTGACTTTGTACCGCCCGGGTTTATCTATGACGAATGTATAATATTCTTCGCTTCTTTGTTCTTCTCCGTTGTTTTGCAGAACCTCATTCGGTTTTAGTTGCGTCAGATAGCCTATAGCGTTTTGAATAAGCAAGCCAGTGTTCCGGGTAACACGATTTCCCTCCATATCCACAATCTCATAGGTAAACATTCCGGCTCCGTGAGAGATCTCCCAAGAATGTTTCGAGTTGTTTTTCAGGTAACCGGTTATTATAAATGGCTCATTCGCTCGGATACCCTGTAGTTCCTCAATCCCCACCTCAAACATACTTGCATCGGGTTTAACGCTATTGGAACAGCCTATCAGTATGCTCATGAACATGAACGCAACTACTACTGCATTCGCAACCGCCTTCATAGCTTATCCTCCTGCTTTGCAATGATTTCCGAACAGTAATTCATTGCTCCTTGTTCTTCATGAAAAAACCGATCCCTACTAAAATGAATCCAAACACCCCTATGAAAAGCTCGCTTCCATAGAATTTAATTCCAGGCTCACCTTGTATGTATATACAAACTAGCATTAATTCTAATCCAAGTAACATGAATTAAATCGATCTTGTGTTCATCGTTATCAATCTAAGGTGAACGATTTCACCCTCAACATTGTTGCCCAAGGATACGAATAACCTCTGGAGGAAAAGCGTTTGATCTGAGACGCCATTCAAACCGATTAACCCGAAGCAAGCAGTTCGCAGTTCAAGACAACTACGAATAGGCCTGCCCCGGGCCAACGTCTACTATATATTTACAATTTTAACACAGATTCCGGCCGTTTACCGTTCCAAATTTAAAACGCGCCGTCAAAGGCACGTTCCATCAGATCAGCCTCGCGGGAGACCGCAAAAAGAATAAAAGGACCTCTCGTTTTCAAGACATGCTTTTCGATAAGATAGTATTCGTCCGGCCGATAGTCTTTGAATTTTACCGTTTGCGCTTCGATTCTTTGCCTTATTTTCTCTTTGACGCTTTCCACTTGATTCTCATCCTTTACTTTAATAACGGCCAGTTCGTCCGCCTTCACATTGGATGAGGCCGTATAAAGAATATAATCCTCCACCTCCGCGGCATCGATATGGTACAGCTTTTGCAGCTTGCTGTCGTCCCCCTGCTTCATATCATCAAAATTCACCGCCTGCCGGATTCGTTCCCCTACTTCAGCGGCCGATAGAGCTTCGGCGGTGCCGTTCTCCTTGCCGGAACATCCGGCCATAACGCCGACAGCCACAGCGAACGCCAGGATAGCGGCTAAAATTTTCCCAATCTCTTTCTTATCTCTTCTCATTCGATCCCCTCCGATAGCTTCTTAATAGATGGGTCTTCCAAAAAGGTTTGGATATTATAGAGCAGCAGCATGTCATGGATACCTTGTTCCTGCACGAGCTTCACCAAGTCTTCCTCGTAATACCGCAGGTCTGCGACGTATATCTCACTGAAGTGCTCCGTTAAGAAAGGAATCAGGCTGTTGGCGTACGAATCTTTGACCACCAGCAGCTTCTTTTCCCCCGGATGGCCCGTTGTTATATGGATAAGCGCGTGATTGCCGTTAAGAAACACCGTATACTTATCCTTCTTGTTGAGATTTTCCATCTCGTACAAGGAGTCCGACGTTTGTTGTTCTTCGACATACTCGACAGTGTAGCTCTGATCCTCCTTCGGCACATAAAGCTCGATGCTGTCCGGCTGCAGACGTCTGAACCCGCTCTTCGAATAGAGCGAACCGTAGAATTCATTCGTAACCTGGCGGATATGGAAATCTTCCTCCTCCTGCGGAATGATCCCCATTTGCCTGCAAAGCTCCCGATAGGCGTAATAGGCGCCCCGGGTCGTCCAATGATGGTCCGTTTTGTAGAAAACTGGATTCTCCCGCTCGGCATATAACGCAGGATAGACGTCAACAAATCGAATATCGCTATGGAGCGATTGCCGGACTTGGTCCAAATACTTCGGTTCATCGCCGGCCGGAGCATAAGCCGGGAGTTTATCCTTAAGCAGGGTGACCGCCGTGGGCACAAGCATCACATACTTCTGAAGGCCGGGCGTGACGCTGTCCAACGAATGAATGGCTGCTACCTTGTCTTCCAAATCTCCGGCCGTCAGCGCAGTGAATTTTTGAATGAGATATCCGTCAGCGCCCAAGTAAACTCCGTTGCTCTCCTTCTTCCCCATGAGCCGATCCGCATCGGATTTCACGCCGATCCATACATCCCTGAAAGCAAACTGGTCGGATACATACTTTTCGTAATTGGAAGCAAACCTTCCGGATACGAGAGCTTGCAGCGAAAAATGTGGAAGCCGCTCCAGCACCCGATTTTCCGATTCCGAGAAGGCTCTGTCGGGCGTCAGAAGATGAAGAGCGGCAATCATACCAATAAACAGCAGCAGCAGGGTGGCCATTAGATTTCTGTACATTTTGTCATACCTGTTCAGAGCCGCGGCCTCCTTCAAAATCGAAAGTATAAGAAAGGATTGTAGGTTTCATTGACCAAATAAGCCGTAGATAGAAACATAAATAGGAAATAAATAACCGGGACAGCGATTGCACCCGCCATGTTTCCTTTTTCTCTAAGGGAAGATAACACTCTCCGGGGAAGCGGCGTCGCGCATAACGCCAGCACGGTCAACAGGATGAAATTGGCCGACAGATCATAAAGGGCTTGATGATCCGCAAATCCGTGCACCCCGTATCCGAGCATCGTTCCGATGAACTGCCAAGCGGATGCCGGATTGTCGAATTCGAAGAATACCCATCCGATGATGACGATCAGAAGCGTGTAGACGTGTCCCATAAAGCCGGGGCAGCGCTGCAGCCATTTCAGCAGAAACAGCTTCTCGACCGTCACGAAGAAACCGAAGTACAAGCCCCATATAATAAAATTCCAGCTCGCCCCATGCCATAGACCGGTTAAAAACCATACCGCCAACAGATTGCGAAGCTGTTTGGGAAGACCTGATCGATTGCCGCCGAGCGGGATATAGACGTACTCCCGGAACCAGGAGCCCAACGAAATATGCCACCTGCGCCAAAACTCCGTAATGCTTTTGGAGATATAGGGATAATTGAAGTTTTCCATAAAATCGAACCCGAACATTTTACCCAGCCCCCGCGCCATATCCGAATACCCGCTAAAATCGAAATAGATCTGCAGGGTAAAAGCGATGATGCCAAGCCAGGCGGAAAGAACGCTCAGCTCTCCCATCGGCGTCGCCTTCACGCTCGCCCACAGCAATCCGATATTGTTGGCCAGCAGCACTTTCTTGGCCAGTCCCCGGATGAACCATTCCGCCCCTTCGCCGAACCGGTCCAGCGTCATCGTACGAGAAGCCAACTGCTCAGCGATATCGCCGTATTTAACGATTGGGCCCGCAACGAGCTGCGGAAACATCGTCACGTAAGCGCCGAAGGAGATCATATTTCTCTGCACGGGCACTTTGTTCCGGTATACATCCACCACATAGGACATCGTTTGGAACGTATAGAAGGATATGCCGATCGGCAGCGGAAGCTCCGCCGCCTGGAGCTGGAGATGGAATAGCTGATTGAGATTGTCTACTACAAACCCGGCATATTTGAAAAAACCGAGAATGCCCAAACTGCCGGCGATAGAGCCGATGAGAACCGCTTTGGCCACCGGCTGACGATGTCTATATCTTTCGATTAGCAGCCCGTTCGCATAGTCAAACAGGGTCGAGAAAATCATGATCAAGATATACAGCGGCTCGCCCCATGCATAGAAGATCAGGCTTGCAACTAGCAAGACGGCATTTCTCAGCTTCTTTGGCGATAAGTAGTAAACAAGAATGGTTACCGGCAGAAAGAGGAACAGAAAAATCAGGCTGCTAAAGACCAATTGCCGTCACCTCCGGTTACAGACCCGTTCGGCATATTACTTCACTTGATCCTTCAGCAAATCCAGCATCAACGGATAGAACTCGGCTTTAAAATGAATGCCGTCCGCATCGTACAGGTTGGGATGGTCTGCAATGATGGGTGCCAAATCGACAAATCCGGCTCGTTCCTTGGCGGCCAGTTCCTTCAACCCCTGATTGTAATCCGCGATATTGCGATAACGGGGCTCCTCTTTCTCCGCTTCCTCTGTTACCGGAGTAACCGATAGAATCGTTATGGCGGCGTCCGGCAGCTTTTCCTTGATCGTGTCGACCAATTGGGCGTAGTGCATCAGAGAGTATTCCTTCGGATTGTCGGTAGGCCACAGGATATCGTCCGATCCCAATTGAATAAAGATATGTTTCGGCCGGCGCTTAACCAAATCGTCGATATCTTCGAGCGCGAACTGGGCGGTTTTCCCGGCACCAGCAAGTACATTCGCCTCATCCAGCACATCGTGGAACGACAGCCCTTCCGTAATCGAATCCCCCAGAAATACGCTCTTTTGAAACAGGGTTGCGTATGACGCTTGTTCTGAAGCTGCGGGGTTCGCCCCTTTTTGTTGAGTCACAGCCCCGGGCTTCTGCCCGCCTTCCGGGTTCCCGCACGCCGCCAACGAGATTGCGACGATTCCGATCAGCAGGGTGATCATTCTTTTTTTGGTCATATTCATGGTCATGTTCATGTTCATGTATGTTCCTCTCCCGTTCTTAGTTTATTTTTAAATATTCCTTCATCCCGTCCAGAATGGAGGCGGCAATCCGATATTGAAAATCGTCCGTAAACATCTGAGCCTCGTCCTGCGGATTCGTGACATAACCGACTTCCAGCAGCACCGCCGGCATCTTCGTATCTTTCACAACGAAAAAGTCCTCTTTCTTCACCCCGCGGTCGCGAAATCCGGTCGCCCCAGCCACATGCTTGTGTATGATTTTAGCCAGCTTAAGCGATTCTTTGCGGTAATAATAAGTTTCCGTACCCGAAACATCGGGATCGGTATACGTGTTGCCATGAATGGATATAAATAAGTCCGCACCGATCTGATTGGCAAATTCGGGTCTAGCCCGATCTATGGAAGAAAGAAATCGGTCATCGGTTCGGGTCAAATAGACCTCGATTCGCGGTTCTTGCTGCGCCAGTTCCTTCACCTTCTGTGATAGCTGCAGCGTAAAATCCTTCTCGTCTTTGCCGCTGACGCCGGTAGCTCCCCGGTCCTTGCCCCCGTGTCCCGGGTCAATGACCACTTTATATACCGGGGCATCGTCGATATTCGCAGCCCCGCTCTCGCTCGCGCGGATTTCGCCGTCATAAAGCTTGTACACGGCAAAAATAAGAATGGCGGCCGCAAGCCATTTTAAGTACGGTCTCCTTCGCTTCATCGGTCTCCCCCCTTCCGTTAACCTTACATGCGATGAACTTGCTCCCGAAATTCAGGCGGATAGTTGGGCGTCCGTAAGACTTCTGCACCGCGGTCTCGCTCAAGACAGCTTTTACGGTCACGTGCCTTCCTCGCAAAATAGAATAATAGAGAGAGATAAAGATAAGATGCAGAAGATATAAAAGTAATTTAAAGAATACTAGAAGAAACGGCTGTCGCCGCCCTTGTCCAAGGACATACTATTTCTTGATGTAGGTAGATTGAAGCAATTACTCCATCGGCGGCTAGCGAGTACTCTAGGGGGATTTAGAAGAGGCCATGCAGCGATTTCAAGCTGTAAGAAATACTAAAAAGGCCGCCCCCAATAGTCGTTGCCTATTTTCAGCCCCGCTCAGCGCCGATTTTTTGCAATAAAAAGGACCTCACCATCCACCTTTACAGTGGAATGCGAGGTCGTTCTTTCGTACATATCGGGAGGTACTCGTTTTATACGATATTCTTCGGGACAGCTCCAATTCCCCCCCGGATAGTGTAAAAGACGGTCGTGGAGGATAGTATGGTTATTTTAGAAAAAGGGCTGCCACGTACCTGATTCTAAAGCGATACTGCAGGTCTTTTGGGGAAAAGGTGCCGGCATGCCTGATTCTAAAGCAATAATGCAGGTCTTTTCCGGGAAATGGTGCGACATGCCTGATTCTAAAGCAATAATGCAGGTCTTTTCCGGGAAATGGTGCGACATGCCCGATTCTAAAGCAATAATGCAGGTCTTTTTCGGGAAATGGTGCGACACGCCCGATTCTAAAGCAATAATGCAGGTCTTTCGAGGGATTTTTGCGAAATCGGCCCATTTTGCCAAAAAGACCTGCACATTTGATCGTCTTTCGCACTATTTGTGAAAAACGGCCGAATTTTAATGTATTTTTGCTTGTCTTTGCGTCGAACGTGCAGGAGCAGAGGGGCCGAATTTCTCCTTTGACGTCCTTGATGTCCCTGACTCCCTTGTTCATGGCGGAATAATGTATTTTTGCTCGTCCTTGCGTCGAACTTGCAGGAGCAGAGGGGCCGAACTTCTCCTTTGACGTCCTTGATGTCCCTGACTCCCTTGCCCATGGCGGAGCATTTCGTGCAGGCCGTTACTCAGTCGTTTGGAGCATTACGCACCACGTGCGAGACTCCCAGCGCGCGGTGTTTGGCGTTGCATGACGGGATCAACCACAGGCTACTTTGGAGAGTGGAGACAGCCCGCCTACACTTTTTTATTCAGATCGAAATAAAACATTACGCCTTCCGCTGTATTGGTGACGCCGTACCGCACCCCGTGCAGCTCCAAAATCTTCCTGGAAATCGCCAATCCGAGTCCGGTTCCTCCGGCCTTCCGATGGCGGGAACTATCGCCGCGATAGAAACGGTCCCATATCTTCTCCAGCTGCTCCGCCGGAATATGGGTTCCTTTATTTTCGATACTCACCCGGACGGTCTCCTGCTCTTCGACGGCCGAAAGGATGATCGATTCTTGTTCCGGCGTATAGCGGATAGCATTGGTGAGGAAATTGACCAGCACCTGCTCGATCCGATGCTGATTGCCTACAACCTCGACCGGGGCGAGACGGGTATACAGATGCAATGACTTGCTCTCCAAGTCCGAAGAGAATTTCGCACAAACCCGCTCTATAAGTGTATCGATATGGAACGAATCCATCTTCATCTTGTATGTGCCTGATTCGTATTTCGCCAGCTCCAACATATCCCCGATGAGCAGATCCATTCTCCTCACTTCATCTTCCATCGCCGCAAAATAATGATCCCGCTTATGGCTGGCAACCCCGTCCTTAAGAATGGACAGGCAGCTTTGAATGACGCTTAACGGAGTTTTTAATTCATGCGACACTCCGGATATAAACTCTTTTCGCGTATTTTCCAGCTGCTTCTCTTTCTCAATGTCCTGCCCCAGCCGGGTTATATGGGAATGCAGCCGTTCGGACAGCTCGTTAATATTGCGGGACAAGTCCCCGATCTCATCCTTGGTCGTTACCGGAATTTTCTCGGTGAAGTCTAGCCCGGCCATTCTCTGCGCCGTACGGTTGATACGCAGCAGCGGACGGGCAATCCGGCGGGAATAATAGAAGGAGGCGAGCAGTACGAGCAGAAGTGTGGCGATGACGATGTATACATAGTAATCCTGTATCACATCCGCGGCTTCACTCACCGGCTGCAGCGACACCATCGCGAACAGGTAGGCGGGATTCCCGTTCCGGTCATCGATGTGCTCCACGAACAATTTGTAATTCACCTGGTTTTCTTCAAAATCTATGATCTGGCTCTCATTCGTACCGCCATCATAATCTCCAAACAGAAGATCCGCTTGAAAGCTTTTGACCCGGTCCAGAAATAGATGGTTCGTATAGCGTGACACCTCCGTCCCTTCCGGAGTCCGGACTTTTATGATCGTTCCTTTGACAAAAAACGACGGATACAGATCACGATATCGGTTCAGATCCTCAAACCTGGTGACGACCTCATATTCCTTGTTTACCATCTGCTGATTTTCCAGACGGCCTTCCTCCCTCAGACGGCCTGGTTCCCTTGCCATCCGCTGCGGAACCGGCTGATGGTTCATCAGCAAGCCTTCTATAGCGATCCGCTCTCCCTCTTGAATCCATGTAGTGAGGAACGGATTGTCCTGACTGAAATCCTCCACATTCATGACGCTGTAAAGCGGGATGGTCATCGTTTGGCCGGAAAGGCCATCGTCAGAAAGCTCCACCCGAACCTCCATATAAAAATCGCCGAAATAATTAAGATTTCCCATGGCGTCCAATGTCGTGACCCAGGTGTTATGTCTTTGATAAAAGTCCTGCTCCAGCTTGGCTACGGCCTGCGGGTCCCCTGCACTATTGAAGTAGTCCTGTTTGTAAGCTTGAAGGGCCGCCTGCACCTTCTCTACCTTCTGATGCACATAAAATTGCTTGAAGAATACGGTCTGCCCGACAAAAAGAATCGCGAGAATGAACAGGCATAATGCGGTCGTTAATAGAAAAAGCTTGAGTACGATGCCTCTTCTCATGGCTGATCCTCGAATTTATATCCCGAACGGACGACGGTGACGATGCATCGGGCATGCTCCCCCAGCTTGGAGCGCAAATTGCGGATATGACTGTTGACTGTACGATCGTCGCCAACGAAATCATATCCCCACACTTTAGTAATTAACTGCTCCCTGGTAATGATCATCCCCTTGTTCTTCATAAGGCAGGCCAGGATTTCAAATTCCGTATGCGTCAAGCTGCAGTTCGTCCCGTCCAATGTAACGGTGCGAGAAGGAAAATGAATCGTAATCCCGCGGCCGGATAAAGTATCGCTCTCCTGCGCGTCAACCCGCCGGTTCTCAAGAAGCCGTTTGGCCCGTGCCAGCAAAATGGGAGGGCTGTACGGTTTGGTGACGTAATCGTCCGCACCCAGCTCGAAGCCGAGCAGCGTATCGTCCTCGTCCGAGCGGGCCGTCAGCATAATAATCGGAACGTCCGACGACTTCCGAATGCGCCGGCATACCGCCCACCCGTCCAATTCCGGGAGCATGATGTCCAATATGATTAAGTCCACTTCATGCTCCTGAAATAACGCCAGCGCCTGTTTTCCGTCCTCCGCTTCCAGCACTTCATAGCCATCCTCGAGCAAATAATCCTTCACGATTTCCCGCAGAATAGGTTCGTCTTCTACGATCAGTATTGTTTTAGACATAAGTTATGACCTCTCAAAACGTTTGTCGAAGCAGGCTCCTGCATTCGCCTTGCATGTGCCCTTGGCCAGGACACCTTGTCCCGTTGTCAATGCTTATTATTTCCTGCTATTGCGTTCAAATTCTGCCCGCCAACACCGCTGTATTAAGGGATTGTACACCGGCCTCTGACCCTTCAGGCTTCCGGAAAATTACAAATACCGGGCGATGATCCGAACCAATTTCGCAGGAAACTGTTGTAAATCTGTAATATCCAAAAACCTCTCCTACCCATAGATTTGGCTTATGACATCCTTATCCTGGCCGATGGCAGCGGCGAGGAAGGCAATTCCTTTCCGTTCATATTCGGCTATCGTCTGCTGCATGTCCAATGCCGCATAATTTCCGGTATAATCCTCCATCGCCTTGGGCTGCCCGTCACTTATGCTGATCAACAGCTTGGTCCGCTGCGGTGCGGCCGCTAACCGCTCCGCAATGATTCGGAGAGCCATGCCATCCCGATTATTGCTTCTCGCGCGAATCCCCATCAGCCTGAATCGGTCATCGGCATCGACCTGATCCAAATCGGTATAGGCATATACGGACATTTGCTCCAGCTTGGAAATATCGGCCGTATCGCCGTATATCAATATAGGAATATGGCAAATCCGGCAAAATTCATATACCGCAAGTACGGCGCGTTTGGCAGCCTCCAATCTTCCGAAAGCCGACATCGACGCGGATTCGTCCACTCGCAGAGCAACTGCAAGGGAGGGGGACTCCGTTGGAGGAAGCTTCTTCGCAAAATATCTGAAATCACGATAAGCGGTACGGTCCGCTTGAAATTTGCCGCCATAATAGTGATTCCCCGCAAATTCCAAAGAGACCTCATGCTCCAACAGCGGCATTACCTTACGCGCCGTTTCCCGCACGACAGGCATAAGCTCTTTGCTCAGACGGAAGTATTCCTGCTGAAGATCCCTATCGAATTCCGGACGATGTACAATGAGCCGGATTCCTTTATGAACAGAATCGGATATGGTCTTTCTTGCGTCTTGATTCAGCTTCTTTCGAAATTCCCGATTTTTACGCTTTGCATCGTCCGTCGACCTGTCATGATCGGTCTGATGATACACCGGAGGGCAGTCTTCTTCCAGCTCTGACCTCTCCGTAGAGGTCGGCTCATCCGACAGCGAAATTTCGGAGCTGCGATCGTCACTATCGGCGGCCTTTTTCAAAATAATTCCGTCTTCCGCCTGGCTGTCATGGTCAGCACCGTCATCGTCTGCTGTTCCTTCCGTCCTTATTTCTATTGCTTCAACATTTCGTTTTTTTTACTTCCAGCTCCACTTCCTCCAGGCTGGCCAACAAACCTTGGCTCGTCAGCGCTTCCTCCAACAGCCGGATTTCTTCGGAATCGGTAGTAATTTTGTAGATGACTTTATGATATAAGGATTCTCTTGCAGAAGCACCGGCAGCTACCGCATCCGCCCAATAAAAAAAGGAGCGCATACCCGCCACCCCTTTGATGGCGTTGGCCCGGGCCGTTTTGTCCAATACGATAATAATTTCCGCCAGAACGTCCAGCACCTCGCGATTGCGATAACCGGTTTTGGCAGCGGCACGCTCCATCATGACTTCTTTAGGCGGCAAATCCATCTTCTCCGTATGCTGAATCCTGTCGCGCAAAGCCTCGTTAAGCGGTCTGCAGCCCGCATAATTCCGGTTGGTGGTAATGACCGCTATGAAGTCCGGATGTCTGCGGATGATTTCCGTAGGCAGATTGATGCTGCCATCCAGCTCCAAGGCCGAGTTAAGCGCCATTAATACCGCGGCATCCCGAATGACGGTCGGTTCCTGTATTTCCAGAATGTATCCTTTCTGATAGGCCCTGACTATTTCCGAAGGGTAGAAACGATACTCCACGGCTTCTCCCTCCGTGTTCTCCGCAGCCAGCTTCAGCAATTTTTTCATTCTCAAGGCAGCCTGTTCCTGCGAAACCCCCAGCACATCCATCAATATTTCAGCCGCGCTTTGGAAACCGTCACTTTCATAGAGAGCTTTCAGCAGCTTCTGCTCCTCCGGCTCCATCTTCTCCAGGCTCTCCCGGGAAACAACCGGCAAAATGGCACCGATGACATCGGTTTTGTCCATGTCGGCAAAGCAGGTCACTTTTGTATACGGGAGGCCCAAGCGCGCCGATAAGGCTTTGGCAAGCTGCGTCTTGCCGGAACCGGCATCCCCCTCTAACAAAATGTTGGCAATCTTCATCTCTCCGCGGTTCCAGTTGCGTTTTATTTCTCTACAAATACGCAGTTCTTCCTCGCTTGCCTTATGAGACGGCGGCCTTCTCCAAATGAGCTCTTTCTCCGCATCGGTCAGTTGTCTGGCCGGGGACAATATAAATTGTTCTTCCATATTCATGGCTTTCTCCTTAAAATAGGTTGCTTAATACCCCATATCCTTCAAAATTCTCGATAAAGTGCGCAGCCGTTCCCCGATCATCTCATCGTCGTTACTCAGAGCCTGATTGAACAGCTTGATATCTTCGTTGATTTTCTCGTTGTCCGTGCAAACCGCTACCGTCATGGCATCACCCTGCAGGCCGACCCGGTCGATGACCGGATTCTCCGTATCGTACAAATGCTCATATCGGTAAGCTTCGCGAAAATGCGCGATCGTCCGGCAAATAAGAATGGATAGGTCAAGCACACGATGTAGCGGCATTTCCTCCGACTGTCTGGACCATTTCTCCCCCGTATATCTCCATACTTTGGCCGAAATATCGACGTTGCCCCTGTCATTCCACTGGGCCAATCCCAGGGACAGGCCCTTGGCATCCGTATTTCGGGCATACCGTCCGTCGATCTGCTCGTAATTTTCCGACACGACAACGGGTTTATGCTTTAGTGTAGTTGGTATTTTCATATGTGTACCTCTTTTCGTTTTAAATTATTTCGTTTCACCCAGTATAAGGATAACGAATATTTCATTTTACTGAATTACTGATTTACTAAATTACTGAATATTATATTTTTGAATTGAACCAAAGTCAACCGTCTCTAGCCAAAAATGGGCGCTGCTTTTATCGATGTGGTTTTTCCATAGTGACAAGCATAGCTGATCTTGATGCGAACGATGCGTTCTATATAATAAATCGAATAATCATACAATCGGCCGTATGTATGGCACGAAAGGTCCGCTTTTGTTATGAATAATCGTTCAAATGGACAGAACTAAAGCACTTCGCCCATTGTCCGCTTATATAAAGAAGCCCTTGCATCGCAAGGGCTTCTTCGCGTTATTCCCATTTGTTTTATGCTGCAGCTGCTTCTACAGGTCTGGCTGCTTCTTCTGCGACTGCCTCTACACAGGGCGGCCTTTCCGCAGGCTATCCGTAACCTGCTCATTCAAGCTTAACCGTTGATCCCGGTCGGGACAATGGTCGAATCCTTCTTCTTCCGGCGAAAGACTCGCTTGAACCAGCCGGCCATATCGTCAAACAAAGTATACATGACCGGGACCAGGAACAAAGTGAAGCAGGAGGATACCATCAATCCGAAGATGATGACAACCGCCAGCGGAGCCTGAGACTCGGCGCCTTCGCCTATTCCTAAAGCAAGCGGGACCATGGCGAGCACGGTGGTCAGCGTAGTCATCCAAATCGGACGAAGCCTTGTCGTACCCGCCTGCATAATAGCCTCGGTACGATCCACTCCCCGCCCGCGCAGCAGGTTGATGTAGTCAATGAGCACAATGGCATTGTTGACCACAATCCCCGCCAGCATAATGATTCCGATCAAGGCTGGGACGCTAAGCGGCTTGCCGGTTACGAACAGCCCCAGCATAACCCCTACGAACATGGTCGGCATGGCAAACATAATCACCAGCGGATGAAGCACCGACTCGAACTGGACGGCCATGACGATATATACAAGGAAGATGGAGAACACCAGTGCCATAGCCAAATCCTGGAACGACTCCATCATATCCTCCGCCTGGCCTCCCATGGAATAGGAGTAGCCTTCCGGAAAATTCATACTGCTTAGAGCGAGGTTAATGTCGGTAATGACTCCGCCAAGATCACGGCCAACGATATCGCTCGTCACATTAACCTGGCGCTCCTGATTCTGCCGCTGGATTTCCGAAGGTCCTTGGATCTGCTGCAAATCAGCCACTGCGGACAGCGGAATGAGCTGTCCGGTCGCCGTAGGCAGCATCATCATTTCCAGGTCGCTGATCGTCTTCCGTTCGCCTTCCGGCAGAAGAATTCGGACATCATACTCGTAGCCGTCTTCCCGATAGCGGGTAGCCACCCGGCCATTGAAGCCGGTCTCCGCCTCCTGAAGCACCTGCTGGTAGCTCAAGCCGTATTGAGCCGCCGCTTCGCGGTTGACGTGCACTTGGATTTCCGGACGCCCTGCAGAGATCGAGCTCTGGGCATTATGAATGCCGTCAATTTGGGAAATCGTCCAGACTACTTGGTCCGCCAGCTCGGAGAGAACGGCGTAATCCGGCCCGTTAATCTGAATCTGCACAGGGTTACCGGTTCCCAGTCCCGCCGATGCTTCGGTTACTACGATCTCGGCGCCGGGAATTGAAGCCGTCTTCTCCTGCAGTTCTACCATCATCTGACTGGTGGTCATGCTTCGTTCATTGGCGGGTATCAGTTGAATATTAAATGACGCGGTATTCGTCCCCGAGCCGCCGAAGCCGCCCCCGCTGCCTATCGATAAATAATTGGTTTCAATCAAATCCGCATAAGGCTTCAGCATTTCAGACACCTGGTCCGCTGCCTTCTCGGTTTCGTGCAGGTTCGATCCGGTATCGGTCTCAATATTGATCGTGATCTGTCCTTGATCCGAGGCAGGGAAGAACTCCATACCGATGAATGGAACTAGGGCCAGGCTGCCTACCAATATAACGATCGTCAGGGTAACGGTCGTTTTGCGATGAGAGATCGCCCATTTAAGCAACTTTTTATATACCTTTATTATTCCGCCAAACCAGGCAGTAAAGCGGCTGAACAATCCTTTTCCAACCTGCTTGCCGCCATTGCCGTTGCGAACTTCCTCATGCGTCTTGAGCTTGAGCATTTTCGAGGACAGCATCGGAACCAGAGTCAACGAAACGACCAGGGATGCGATCAGCGAGAAGGAAACGGTCAAGGCTAACGGAACAAACAGGTCCGAAGCGATTCCCTTAACGAAGACAATCGGCAGGAAAACTACCAGACTGGTAGTAGTGGATGCGATAACCGCCGATCCCAGCTCGGACGCTCCCTGCTTGGCCGCCTCGATTAACGTAGCACCGTTGCGGCGGTGCCTCGTAATATTTTCCAGAATAATAATCGAACAGTCGACCATCATCCCGATCCCGAGTGCCAATCCCCCCATGGACAATACATTGACCGTCTGTCCGGTGAAATACATCAATGAAAATGTGGAGATTACCGCAATCGGAATAGAGATCCCGATAACAAGCGTCGCCCGCAGGCTTCGCAGGAACAGCAGCAGGATGAAGACCGAGATGGCCCCTCCTAAAATCATGTTGTTAATAACCGAAGATATCGATTCTTTGATAAAAATCGAGGTATCCATGACGACGGACAATTTGGCCCGGTCGCCAAGCTCCTGATTGATCTTCACAATCGCCTTGTTCAATCCGTCCGCAACCTTGACGGTATTGGCATTGGAACGCTTCTGTACGGATAAGACAAGGGCTGATTCTCCATTGACCTTGGTCAACGAGTTTTGCTCCTTGTAAGTATCCTTCATCTCGGCTACATCCGATATCCGGATATATCCGCCTTGCGGAAGCATCAGCAAGGTGTTCGCAATATCGTCAAGGCTCGTATATTCTCCCTGGACCCTTATCTGCAGATCCTTATCCCCCTTGGCAATGACACCGGCCGACGCCGAGCGGTTCTCGCCGCTAAGCGCCTGAACAATCTGCCCGCTCGAGATTCCGTAACGTTTCATCTCCGCGCGGTTGAGCTCGAGTTGGATTTCCCGGGTCTTTCCTCCCTGCACCGACACGGAGCCCACCCCGTTCACCCGCTCCAGCATAGGAACGATCTGGTTCTCCGCGATATCCTGCAGCACCTCCGGCTTATCCCCGTTCAGGCCGATGGACATAACCGGAATTTGTTGAGGGTCGAAGCGCAGCACGGAGGGATCATTCGCATTGTCCGGCAAGAAGCTCTTCATCTGGTCGACCTTCTCCCGGACTTCGGCAACGGCCGTATCCAGATTGACGCCGGAATCGAACATCAGCACAACCAACGAGGAGTTAGGCTGGGAGGTCGACTGAATGGTGTTGACCCCCTGAACGGAGCTGACGGCGGATTCCACCGGCCGGCTGACCAAATTTTCCACTTCTTGCGGGCCTGCGCCCTGATAACTGGTTGCTACGACGACGATCGGCAAGTTGATGTTGGGAAACAGATCGACCGCCAAATTTTTAAGCGATACGAAGCCGAGCGCCAGGATGGCCAGAACGACCATGACGACACCGACGGGACGTTTGACCGATACGTCTACAAGCTTCAATTAACGTCCCCCTCCCCCATCACCTTCACTTTGCTGCCATCTGTCAAAGTAAACTGGCCTTTCGTTACGACTCGTTCCCCTGCGGTGATTTCTCCCTGTACCGCTGTTTCATTCGTTTGCGATTGAACTATCTGTACTTCCTGTTTGACCGCTTGGTCCCCACGGATAACATATACATAGGACTTTCCATTCTCCTCCAGAATGGAGGATGTAGGCAGGATGAGCACATTCTCGGCAAGGGTTTGCGGAACCAGAAGCTTGGTTGTCATTCCCGGCTTGATGCTGCCGTCCGCATTTCCTACCTTAACCTCTACAGTAAACAGCCCGGAATCCAGGGCTGCGGGAGACACATATTCCACCGTTCCGGTTACCGGCCCGCTATCCGAGTTTAACGCCAGTTCAACATTTTGCCCTTGCTGGAACAGCGGCAGCTGCTTCGGGCTGACGTTGGCCACTACCTTGATCGGATCCAGCGACACAATCACCATGAGAGGAGATTGTCCCACGAGCTCTCCAACTTCATTCTGAATGGACAGCACTTCACCGGAGATAGGCGAATAAATGACCGAGTCGGATAATCTTTGCTCCGCCTGCTTAATCCGCAGATTAGCCTGCTTTACTCCGATTTCCGCCTGTTCGACGGCCAATTGTGCCTGCCGCAAGTTTTCAGCCGCCTGCTCCTTCGCCACTTCGTCTCTCAGCGAATTTTTGGAAGCATCCAATCCTTGGCGCTCTCTCGACTTAGCGAGCTCAAGCTGGTTCAATGCATTGGCCAGCCCGGCTTTCTCCAGCTCCAGGGCCGTTACAAGATCACGATTATCCACAGTGGCCAGGGGGTCTCCCTGCTTGACGGCTTGTCCTTTGCTGACATGCAGCTCCGCCAGCGTCCCGGATACTTTAGGCACCACGGTAACTTGGCGAGATGCTTGCACTGTACCGGCTATTTCCAGATTAAGTGCCATATCCCCCTCGCGAACCGTCTCTACCTGGACAGGAGTCTGTTTCTCCTCTGCTTCCTGGCTCCCTCCAGTCGGATTCCCACTGCATCCCGCAGCGATCAGGACAAGAACAAGCAGCAGGACTATACTACTAGATCGGGTCCAATTTCTTCCGAGCATTCTCATTTCCCCTCTTCGCTAGTGTCTTTTTCTTTTCTAATGGTACTATTTACTGACTCATTGGTCAAAACAATTCGCTAAACATTTATTCCATATTCCCTGAGAAATAAAGGGGAATAATATTTTTTCAAAAGATTGTCACTTTTCGAAATGACCAACTGGTCAATTGGATAGTCTATCCACATATTGACAGGTTTTAGTGTTATGGCAGATAATGCAGGAGTTAACTTCTTCTTATCGAATTTGAACTCTATTGAGGTGATGATCATGGTGTTTGTTAATTGGGGGTTAATAGCTATTCTGGGAGGAGCGCTGCTGCTCCTCGTCATTATCGCCATCCTAATTGTCGTCCTGCTGAAGAAATAACGGAGTTCTGAACATCTGCCAATCATCTTGGTCCGTGAAGGCACAGGCCACATATCCGCGTCAAAATCCCCCGGCCATTGCTCAAGCACACCGGGGGATTCCTATAGTATTATTTAAAATTTGACGACAAGACTCAGGAAGGACTTCGTCAGGGAATCCCCGGCGACCCATAGATAGAAACACAGGACAAAGAAAACGGCAAACAGGCTGTATAACGGGTCGGCGCCAGTTCCTTCAGATTCCTTGTTGAAAGAATATATAGTAACGAGGACCGCAGCTATCCATCCCAACAAAATAAATATAAGCAAAAATAAAGCCAGCGATCTCAATCCGATCAGCGACATGAGAAAGAAGACAATTGTCAATCCGACGGGTACTACGGTCAGGGCGCTATAACGGGATAGTACTTCCGTAAATCCCTTGGATAACTTCATCAGATATTTGACCGCCACCCACAGCATACCTGTGGTAAGAAGCACCAGAACCGAGATGTGAAAGAAACTGACCATGAACGTTTTGAACACCGGAACCTGTGTGCCGATGCTTAAAATCCCCATCTTCAAGCTTCGCAATTGAATGACATTCGACAGGCTGAAGAATAACACGAACAGCCCGAGCGTGATCCAGCCGTTAATCCATTGGGACGGGGCAACCGCCACACCGTTGGTCAACGGGGATTTCAGCTTATCCGCCGCGTAGCTCCAATAGCCCTTGGCCACGAGCTTCCCCTTCTCCGCATAAGGCTCCCATTTCTCCCGGGACGAAGCGGATGCGGTCTGGTCATCCTTCCCTTCCGCCGTTTTCTCTCCCCTGCCCGTCAGCTCTGCGGCCGCGGCCGATTCCTCCTCTAGAAAGTACCCGCATTCGGTACACATTTTTTGATCATCTTTGTTCGGTTGATAACAGTTAGGGCAATGAATCATATCCTCTTCTCCTTCTGCTTAGCATTTGTTCTTGAAACTTCTGACTGGTGCCTTGTATTCGCAGGCCTCTCTATGTTCCGGATCCCGTCGCCTTCTAATACTTTATAGTAGTGAACCTCCCCCACTTATTTCGCTATCGCGAGTTGAAGTCGGGGCTTCTTACCACGGACAACTTCATGTACCTATTGTAGATAGGGATTTGCCCGATCTACTCCATATCCAAGTACGGGGTATCTGTGAAGTTGTCTTAGTAAGCAACCGATGTCTCTTGTAGACATCGGGGGCGGAACAGCCCATCTACTACTTCTTGCCTAAGCAATCCGTAGATACTTCCTCTTGCTTTCTACATCAAAATGCAGGAACTCGCCATATAAGGCTTGGCTCAGTATATTCCTGGCCCCGTGTAGATCTCGATGCTCCTTGTACCCGCACATACAGCGATAATTCCTGGAAGCTGGTTGATTGCGCTTCCTGCAGACAGGACATGTCTGACTCGTATACGATTCATCGACGAGATGGAGGGCGATCCCTTCTCGCTCCAGTTTATACGTCAAATACTGCTTCACCTTGCCCATCGACCAATTTGACAGCTTTTGTGCCTGCTTGCGGCTCACGCGGTTTTTCTTACGCGTATTCCGCTGCACCCCTTCGACATCGCCAAGATGAACATCCGATACCGACTGCTGTATACACCAATCCACAAACTGCTTTGTGGTCTTGTGTAGGGCATCTCTCAACTGCCGCTTCGACTTGGAACGTATGTATTGTTTCGCACGCTGATATTTCTTCCATTGCCGCGTGCCTTTCTTGCACTTGGACTGCAGCCGATGAATTTCTGCCAGCTTCTTATTGCGGAATCGATGGATCGAACGTACTTTCCTGCCCGTGATGATCAGGCTCTCTCCGTCCTCACGAAAGGCGGCAAGCGTATGAATTTCACCGGGGTCTACCCCGATCGCTTGTTGTTTCCGATAGCTCTTGTTCTTCCTCCCATCCTCGTAGGAGATGGCGAGGTATAGGCCGTGATCATAGCCGAGTTCTATTTCTTTGATCTGACCTGCCGGAAGAGACGCCACATGGACTACAATCGGCTTCTCTCTTTTCCGTTCGTGAATCCCCATCGACAATGCAATCTTGCCGTTATCGAACACCTTGAACCCGTCTTTGACCCATTTCGTGTTGTAGTGCTTCTTGATCTTATAGGGATATTTCGCAGATTTAATTCCCTTTCGTACCGCTTGGTGGGCAGCCTCTCGTGCGAACAAATACTTATGACAGACGGCCTGAATCGATTGACTGTGCAAGTGGAATTGGCGTTTGGTTTGCTTCTGAAGCGCTGACTGCGAAATCCATTTCCGATGCTCCGAATGGTAGTTCTTAGCGAGCTGCAAGCACATATTCCAAACCCGGGCAGATTCGCGATTACAGGCATACAGTCGCTCGATATCTCGTTTCGAGGCATGGAAACGTACAATTTGAGCACGAATCATGGAAACACCCCCTTACCAGAACACTTGTTCCAAATTCCCATTATATCACACATACGTTCCTTTTCGGGCATCAAAGTGACTAGAACAAACACATGCTTTTTCCAACATATCTCCAGCGAAGATGTTCGAGAAAGGCGTCATTCATCTCCCACCTGCTTCGCTGAGGAAGGAGACTTTTGACGCAAGTTGTTAAATAATACGAGGCTGAAAGGCTCCGGTTTCTCAATTTTTGTAAAGTTTTAATCTAATATATTCCATTCCTCTGAAGGGTAGTCCTTATTAAACCGCTTTTTGCAGCCGAAAATATCCTGGTTTGCTGTCTTCCTGCAATCCCCGTTTATAGTTGCATTCCTTTTTACAAAAATACCCAATCCAACAAAAAGGCACTTGCCTGTACTTCTCGCAAGTGCCTTTCAAATGAAGCATATGATGCGCAGAATCTCTGTCGGCATTTACCGTAAAGCGACCGGGTCTATCTTCGGTACCAGCCCTTCTTCCGCAGCCCGGCCAAGGAGGGCGTTGATTGCCGCATACCCGTCCTCGCCCAGCTCAGCGGTGAACTCGTTCACATACAAGTCAATATGCGCCTTGGCAACTTCGGGATCCATCTCTTGAGCATGGCTCAAGACATAATTCTGTGATGCCTCCGGGTGCGCCCAGGCATACTCCACCGACTCGCGCGTCCACTTGGCAATGGAAGCCAGGTTCAGAGAGCGCTTGGCGATGATCGCTCCCAGCGGAATGGGCAGGCCGGTATCCTCCTCCCACCACGATCCGAGATCGGCCAGCAGATTTAATCCATACGACGGATACGTGAAACGGGCCTCATGAATCACCAGGCCGGCATCGATCTTGCCGTCGCGCACCGCGGGCATAATCTCGTGAAACGGCATAATCACGATCTCGCCTACGCCGCCGGGCACGTTGCGTGCCGCCCACAGCCGAAACAGCAGATAAGCCGTGGAACGCTCACTCGGCACCGCCACCCGCCGGCCCGCCAATGCCGCAGCGTCCGCTCCCTCTGCAGAAGGGGCGGTCAGCACTAACGGGCCGCAGCCTCGGCCCAGCGCTCCCCCGCAGGGCAGCAAGGCATAATCGTTCAGTACCCACGGCAGAGCGGCGTACGAGATTTTCAGCACGTCCGGCCCATTGGCGGCAACCGCCAAATGGTTGGTCACATCAATATCGGCATAAGTGACATCGAGCTTCGGCGCTCCCGGAATAAGTCCGTGCACCCATGCATGGAAAACAAATGTATCGTTAGGACAAGGGGAAAAAGCTATCTTCATTCCAGCACCTCCTGCAGTACTGCGCCGGCGGCGGCCAGCGCGTCCAAGGCTTCTCCGATCCGCCATGCGGCCCGGTCTCGCGGCCCTACCGGATTGGAGATCGCGCGGAGCTCCAGCACTGGTAGGCCGAACTGGCGGGCGGCTGTCGCTACGCCGAAGCCTTCCATGCCTTCAGCCGCCGCCCCGGGCACCCGCGCAGCCAGCCGCGCGGCGGTCTCGGCCGTGCCTGTCACGGTTGAGACCGTGACGGCCGGGCCCACCGCGACCGCCAAGCCGGCTTCGCGCAGCGCCGCGGCCAGCCGGGCCGCCAAGCCGGCAGCGGCCGGGATGCGGGCAGCGCCGAAGCCCAGCTCGTCCACGCTACGGAAGCCCTCCGGGGTCTCGGCTCCCAGGTCGGCGGCGACGATCTCGTCCGCCACGACCAGCGAGCCGACCTCCGCCCGGCCGGTGAAGCCGCCGCCGATTCCGGCGCTGATCACCAGGCCGTACCCGGAGGCGGCCAGAGCCGCGGCCGTGCCCGCAGCGGCGGCAGCCGGCCCTACGCCCGCAGCTAAGACATCGAACCTGCCGGCGTCCTGCAGCCCGCGCAGCACGGCCTCCCGCTCGGCGGCAACGGCGGTTACGACGAGGATTCGCCCTCCGCGTCTATTCGATCCGGAACCCGAAGTCCCGGATAAATCTGTCTTCTGTTCAGCAACCATGTCCATTCTCCTCTAGCTGTAGTTACTATTAAGTGTAGCACATCACGAAAATATTGAAAAATGGACAGGTATGGTATAATAACTGATATCTATTTAATTGGGAATGTCTGGGATTCGTAAAAGATAGATTTCAGCTAATAAGCACAAGGAGGCTTGGAGCATGACCCTTACTTTTCGTGCAGAGCAGGAGTTCTTTACATTTCTCGATCCGGCCGGAAAACCGCTGGAGCGCAAAACGGAAGTCCGCTTCGATCCCCTGACCGGGGAAACCTCGCGACTGATTTATGATCCCGGGGCCGGAGCCCCCTTTACTCCTCCGAGCTACGAGGAGGCTGCCAAGGCCACCGAAGGAAGCAAGTGCCCCTTCTGCCCGGATAATGTTCACACGATGACCCCCACATTTTCTAACGAGATTGTAGAAGGCGGAAGGTTAGTCAAGGGAGAAGCGGTCGCCTTTCCCAACTTATTTCCTTACGGCAAGCATAACGCTGTCGTGCGAATGACCGATTCGCATTATGTCCGTCTGGAGGAGTTCAGCATTCCGGTCCTCGCAGACACACTGTCCGTCGCTCATGCCTATCTGTCCAAAGTGCTGCAGACCGACCCGAAGGCGACTCATGCGTCCATCAACTGGAATTACCTCCCCCCTTCGGGCGGAAGTATACTGCATCCGCATATTCATGTGCTTGCTTCCGAGCAGCAGACCCGTTATCAGGCGACGGTTTCCGAATACGGCCAGGCCTTCTATGAAAAATATAAACAACCCTACTATCAAGCATTGTTGGAAGAGGAAAGACGGCTTCAGCAGCGCTGGGTCGGGCAGCAGGACACCCTCGGATGGGTGCATGCCTATGCTCCAAGAAGCCATTATGACTTTGTTGGAATTTATGAGGACGCCCCTTCGTTCGCGGAGCTGGACGAGCGGCATTGGCTGGCCTTGGCCGAGAGCCTGCTGCGGTTCTTCCGTTTCTTCCGGGAGGCGGGCATCGCAAGCTTTAACCTGGCGGCCTTCATTCCCGTCCGTCGGACTGAGGCCAGCGGGGTGCATATCCGGTTAATCCCCCGTTTGACTACGGGACTATTGGCCACGAGCGATATGAACGTGTTCAACTTTGTACACGGCGAATACTTAAGCCTCCGGACTCCGGAGACCACCTCCAAGGAAGCGGCCGCCTTTTTCCTATAACTCCGTTTCCGGACATTCGTGCAAAATTCTCTATACCGCATAATACAAGGAGATCAGGTATGCAAGGATATAATGTTCTTATGGTATACAGCAAGGATATGGACCGGCTGCTTATGTGCAAACGATTAAAGGACCCTTATAAAGGATTAAGCAATCTGGTCGGCGGCAAAATCGAAAACGGAGAGTCCGGGCTCGACGCTGCTTATAGAGAGCTATATGAAGAAACAAACATCTCTAGAGAACATATTACTTTGCATCATCTAATGGATTTCAAATATTATTTTCAGAATTGCTATGTTGAAGTCTATGCCGGCAGATTGAAGGAAGATGTAGAGATCTCGGGGGATGAAAATGAATTGTACTGGTCTGATTTGAACCGGGATTTTTTTGACATGACCCTATTTGCAGGTGAAGGAAACATCGGGCATATGATTGAACAAGTGAAAATGAGTAAAAATCGATTTCTAGCGGATTAATCCATCCCATTCAACGAAAAACAGGATCGTCCCAAAATGAAGCCGAAAAGGACCTCAACTCCCACTATGGAGTGGAGACGGGGTCCTTTTTTACGACATCCGATTTATTCCGCTTGCCTCTCAACGGCCGGCCAGCGGAAGATAAACCGCCGTACAGTAGGCCGCTATCAGCAGCCCTGCCATCATCCCCGCGAACCATAAGTCGATTCGGGAATAACGGGTGGTATAATAATAGGTTCGCGACGCTCCCATCTGAAACCGCTTGGCCTCCATGGCCACGGCGATTCTCTGTGCCCGGCGGATGCTCTGGGCGAGCAGCGGCACCGCATAAGCGCTCAATCGCTCATACATCCCGCGAAAGCCCCGGGCAAACCGCGTCCCTCGCACCTTCAAGGCGTCCGTGCGAACCCGGTAATCATCCCAGACGGCAGGCAGCATCCGGATCGAAGCGATGAAGCTGTAGGCATACTTACCCGGCAGCCGAAACTGCTGCATTAACGCGTAGAAGAAAAGAATCGGCTTCGATGTCAACGCGAAGATCATTCCGAGCGCGCCGAAGCTTATCGTTTTGCATCCGATAAGCAGGCCGTGGTAGAAGCTCTCCTTCGAGATGCGGATCAGCCCCCACTGCCACCAAACCTCTTCCCCTTTGCCGAACAGAATCATCGTGGACGAGGAGGAGACAAAGATGAATAAGAACGGAGCCGTGAACAGCAGAAGCTTCCTTCCCGTGTAGCCGCTGAACAGCAGAAGCGGCAGCAGGTAGGCGATCATCTGATAAACCGCGAAATCGAACCGGCGATTGATCAAGGCGATAACCAACAGTACGAAGAACACGGCAAATTTCAAAGCCGGATTCACCCGGTAAAGCCAGGTTTCTCTATGGGGTGTGAACAAATTCATGCCTGACGCACCTCCACAGCTCCGGCGATTCCACGGCAACCAGCCGCCCCCGCTCTATTCGCCATATTTGGTCGGAGAAGTAACCGGCAATATTCGGGTCATGTGTCACCATAATAATCGTCGTTCCCTTCACACGCAGTTCTTCGAGCTTCTCCAATATGGCGAATGTGTTCCTCGCATCCTGACCGAAGGTCGGCTCATCCAGCAGCAGCACGGGCTTCTCTCCGATGACGGCGGAGGCGACGCTGAGCCGTCTCTTCTGACCGATCGATAACTGGTAAGGATGACGCCTCTCACTCATGTATAAGCCGAATGCCTCCAACGTCTGCCTAACCTTCTTATCCGCTTCCTCCTCGGAAAGCTTCAACGGCCGGAGTGAATATGCCAGTTCATCATATAACGAGTTCGTAATAAATTGCATCTCCGGATTTTGAAAGACAAAAGCGAGCTCCGGGGGAGGCGGAGATTTGACGCTTCGTTTCCTGCGTCCTCTGACCGTCTGCCGGACTTCTTCCCCGCACAGCCTGTACGTGCCGCTGGTCGGGAGAAGCTGCATGATGGACTGCAGCAGCGTGCTTTTGCCCGCGCCGTTCTCCCCTACGATGCAAATCCATTCACCGGGTTGTCCTTCCGCCTGCGGAACCTCAATCCTGACTTCCTCCTGACGGTAACCGGCGAAATCCCTCAGCTCCAGAACAGGACCCGGGCGGCCTTCGAGAGCTTGGCGCTCCTTCCGCCTCTGCTGCTCTATCTCCTGATACGCATCCGACCGGATATAATCCTCCCAGACCTGCGGATACCATATGCCGAAGCGGACAAGCTCTTCTTTATGACTGCGGAAAATTTCGTCCGGCGTGCCGTCGGCGAGGATGGCCCCTTCCGCATCGAACAGCACTATACGATCGACCCAGTCAATAACCTGCTCGATCTTATGCTCTACGATGACCAGAGTCTTGTTAGCGGATATTTCCTTGACCGCCGCCCATATCTGCTCTGTCCCTTCCGGATCGAGCATCGCCGAAGGCTCATCCAGATAAAGCACCTCCGGCTGAAGCAGCAGAACCGAAGCGAGGGCGAGCCTCTGCTTCATTCCTTGGGATAGGGTCTGAATGGGAGTATGGATATCCTCGAAGACGAGTCCGACCTTGCGCAAAACCCGCCCGATCTCTTCCTCCATCCGCTCCCTTGGAACGGACAGATTTTCCAGCACAAAGGCCAGCTCTTCATCAACGTACGGCATACAGAATTGGGTGTCCGGGTCTTGAAACACGAAGCCCCAGGAGTCCGGACGCCGAACCGAATCGCAGGTCAGAGGGACCTCGACGGAACCGGGAATAATTCCGCTAAGCACCTGCAGCAGCGTCGATTTGCCGCAGCCGCTCGGTCCGAGCAGCAGAACCTTCTGGCCTTGTGGAACAGCAAAGGAGAGGTCCTTGAACACCAAGGACGGCTCTCCCGGAAATTTCAGTCTCAAGTTCGAGACAGATAAAAATGATGCCGGATTGTCCTGCATTTGACCACCTCATTACCGGGCTCAACGGCCCGCTTGGGCTTCCCCTTGCTCCTCGTCCGACCACAGCCGTCCGATCGGGGAAGAATGTTCTTCCTGTTGTTGTCCCGGCAGGCTTTTAGAACTTACGTGTAGTTAGTAGAGATATCATGTCACTTCTGCAGCGACTCGTACTCTTCCCTCGCCACCGGCTGAATCTGCCGGGTCACGCCGGTTTTTTCCAGCGCACGGACGAGCCAATAAGCGAACACGCCGCAAAATACAAATGCGCTAACGGCACGTAAACCGTATTTAAGCGCCAGCATCCATGCTTCATAATTGGCGTAGCCGAGGAAGAGATCCACGATGAAGGAACCGAGTCCCGCCATTATGCCGGCCACACCGGCCGCAACCAGTCCCGCCTTGCGATAACGCAGACCTGCGAAGACCAATTCCGCACCCAGTCCTTGTACGAATCCGTAAAGAATCGTTTCCAGTCCCCATGCGGAGCCCAGCAATGAAGATACATTGGCCGCCGCCAGATTGGCGAGCAGCGCTACCCCCGGCTTGCGAACGATCAGATACGCGAAGGGTCCCGCCATAAACCACATGCCGTAAGTTAACTGGCCCGCCTGCAGAAATAACGGCTTAACCACTCCGTATACGCCGTCCCACAGCTTGAAAATGACTCCAAACACTAAAGAAATCATCACCGTGACCAAAATATCGGTAAACTTCAATCCTTTACTGCCGCTTGCTTGTTGTTTCAAGTGCTCCCTCTCCTTCAATCCATTATTTTCCAAACAAAAAAAACCGCCTGGATGCACAGACGGAGAAAGGGTCCCTAATCAACATATGTTCTCTACGCTGGCATTATCCAGTTCAGATTAACGGTCAGTAGCGGTATAACGGCTACACTCTCAGCCTGACTCCTCAAGCCCCCGGGATTATTCAATTGGAATCGCCCATATCATACACCATTCCCGCTATTCTGGCAATAGTGAAATCGATATTTAACCCTATGGATGATTACATCTTGAGGGGGTGTATACTCAACAATATGGTTGACCAAAATAGAGAAAATCCCGACTCTATTTTTCATGCTAAGGCTGCGAGATGACCTCACCCAACCATCGTCATGCCTCATGAAGATGGCTGCACCCGGTAAGACGTTGAGCAAACACTGACAGAATACAGGAGCGAATCGGATACGGCCGAGGATTAATGTTCAATGAGCTGAAAGAAAACATGGGAACTGCAAAATGAAGGAGGTTGATAACATGCAAAAAGTGACTCCATTTCTAATGTTCGAAGGACAGGCTGAAGAAGCTATGAATTTCTATACTTCTTTATTTGACCAGTCGGAAATTTTGAGCATTGCCCGTTACGGCCCGAACGAAGCCGGACGGGAAGGAAGCGTGTTTCAGGCAACATTCTCCCTGAAGGGACAGCAGTTCATGTGCATCGACAGCAGTGTCAAGCATAATTTCACTTTCACCCCTTCCATCTCCCTATTTATTAACTGCGAGACGGAAGAAGAGGTCGATCGACTCTTTAAGGAGCTCTCTCAGGGCGGCGCGGTTCTGATGCCCTTGGAAGCCTATCCGTTCAGTCCCAGGTTTGCCTGGGTTGCAGATAAATTCGGAGTTTCCTGGCAGCTCAACCTGGTCAGCTAAGGCTAAGGCTGGGAGAAAAAACACGTACAATCCCTTTATTGTGCGTGTTTTTTCTATGTTGAGTTAATGATTCTGTCATTACCTGCTCTCTCAACGTAATCCCTCACATTCAAGACGACCATTCTGCTCGATATGCTTGAGGTCCGCCCGGGTGAACTCGGCAGCTTCAACACACGTTCTGTCAGCAGCCAGCTTTGCAAAAACGATAATGTCATGGTTCCATGTAAAATCCCCTCGATTTTCTGTCGACTTTTCCCGGGAAATAATCGCAAAACTATGTATCAAATGACTGAGCAGGTATCTCGTCTTATATTGACGTATTTCAGCATAAACATTTATTAATACTAACAATTTCCAATTATGGTAGAATGGGTTGGATTGGAAATCTATTACTACTGCGAGGAGGGTTTGAATGAGCGGTTCAGCAGCAGGGATGTTGGCCATATGGCCTTTATTGGTGTTTTTAATTTACCTGGTTTTACTTGTGCTGGGGGTCTATTGCCTTATTTTATTTATCCAGCTTGCAAAGAGAGCAATTAAGGCTCTTGACCTGTATATTCAAGAAAAGTCCAACCAAGATTAGATAAAAATCGAGCCGGGTATTATCTAATGAGCGGATTTCTTAGTCGTCTCGTCTACCGTCAGCCTGATAGGCACACCCCCGGTTGTCAAATGGATGTACTGGTGGAAGATATTTGTCGGGCGCACCATGTTTTCAGCATCGCAACGCGCTCCGGGAGAGGGCACGTTGCGATGCGGTCAATCGACATCCTTCTCAATCAGAAGAACCCAGACTTGCGCATCCGAATGCAGGCCAACCATTGCTGACCGACTTCCATCGGATTCGGTCTGCCCGATCTTACCTGCGGTAAGAGGGCGCCTGCGATTCAACAGCACAACAGTAGGAACGGGCCTGAATGACCCCATCGTTGACTTTTGCCCAACGAGGAAATTCGCGCGATCATTACCGCCCTGGGACGGGAATTCAAGCTGATTTCCGGAGCCGGTCCTATGGCAAGTCCGCTAGTTTATTATCTTCGTTGTTCCTGTGTAGCCCTCCGGCAATTTCACTTCAATCTGCTATCCTTGCGGCACGCGAACCTCGATCTCCATCTGCCTGCGTTCTTCATCGGCCCTCCAGGAGACATCGACCCGGCCTGCTTCAGGAAGCGGAACACTTCCCCGGGCCCAGGATAATCCGCATGGATTCGGCTCCACCAGCACCTTCTCCCAACCGGGAGCCTGCGGTCTCACCCCAAGAATATAGGCCCCCAGGAAATAAGCCGGCGCAGCCGACCAAGCGTGGCAGTGGCTTCGGGTCAGAAAGTTCGGATTCGTCCGATTCTCCTTAAATCTCGGATACATCTCCCAGCAGGTTGTCGCTTCATACTCGATCATTTGTCCATAATTGCGGCGAATGTCGTCAAGCATATGTGTTAGCTTCCCGATCCGCGCCAAGGCCTCGTAATAGAAAAATGACATGAACGGACTGCCGATTTGCACAAAAGAACCCGGAGGATTAAGCAAATATCGTTCCAGCGTTTCCTTCCTCGGCCCATCCGCGATATCGCACAGAAAGGCGGCCACTTGCGTCTGCATGCTGAAAATCCCCGAACGGCGTCCATCTGCATGAATGCAGTCCAGATAGGCTTCTTTATCTTCTGACCACAGATGCTTGTTCATCGCCGTTTTCAGACGGTCTGCCCAATGCTTGAACGAATCCGCCTCTTCCGCATGACCGGCAATCTGAGCCAATTCCGCCGCGCTGTTCAGCGCCTTGACCAGAAAAGCATTCTGGTGGGTGACCACACCGCCATTCGGCTGATCGATCGGCGCCCAGTCGAGCAAATTCCACGCCTGGATATTGAAAAGCCCGTTATCGTCGATATGCTGCACGTAGTGATTAAGCGTATAGCGTATGGAAGGCCACATTTCCTTAGCAAATTTTGTTTGCCCGGTTTGCTCATAATGCTCCTTGCAGGCAATGACCCAGAAAAACGTCCAGTTCGGAATGACACTGTTCCAGCCGCTTGGCACCTGATCGGCATACAAGGGGGTCTGGTTCCGGGATCCGGGCACCAGACGCAAGCATCTTTCCGTTAGTGCCGGAGCGGAAAATAAATAATTCCCAATTAACGCTTCATTGCGGCTGTCCCCCACCCAAAACGCCTGCTCATATGCGGGACAATCGACGAACGTATCCTCCATGCAAAGCTTGGTCGTATCCCGGCTAATCTGCCAAATATCATTCAACAGGGCATCCGAACAGTGAAAACGGCCGATTTCCGCTACCGGGTAGATATTCTGAACAAGGCGAACGCTGTAGAAGTGAACGGGATACCGGGCATTCCTGACGGTGAGCATAAGATAGCGAAACCCCCGCCTAACCGGCGATTTATAGGTCTGCCTGCCTTTTTTCGCCACGTATCTTAAGGTGTTATCCAGACCGTACGTATGTTGAATGTACTCATCGCGCATATATTCATATCCGTAAAAATCAACTATCGTTCCTTCCCACAATCCAGCTCAAACTCAATATATCCGACTGTTTCCTTACCGAAATCAATGATTATCTCCGTATCGGCCCCTTCGTAAAAGGGCACGCGGACAGGAACCCCGTCAGCTGTCACCAGGTGTTGGAGCGCATGCGGAACCGCTTGCGATTCGCTTGCCTTCTTCCATACGTGATGGCCAAACACATCATCATCGCGATACAAGCCGAGAGGCACAGGGCTTAAACGATCGGCATACGGCGTTAATTCTGCCGCCTGCGAAACGGAACGAACCGCCAAATATTCCTCATGTTCCATATTTAATCGCCTGCCGGGCTGATGATCTATCACCTCTATCGTATCGAACGGTCCAATTCCGACGAACGGAGAGTACTTCGTCCCATCGATTCCGGACAATGGAGAAATTAGCTCTATCGGAGCCTCTCCATCGACGCCGATGCGGAATCCATGCCCGTGATCGATTCCACTTACATCGACCATTAATAAATGATCGCCCGCCTCAAGCTCAATATCCGCATATCTCTCCGGGGCTTCTCCGTAGAAGCGCTCCGCAGCCACCGCCTTGCCGTCCAGGATGACCGTGCCCACATTCACAAATGCCGCAGGAAAGCCTATCGTGAAATTCCCGCCGGCGGAGACCCGGACAACGGTCGCCAAATAACCGACAAAACCGACCGGATTCGCATGCTCCCGGCTATCGGGCACCATCTGGCTGCGAACATCTATGTAAGCATTCCAGGAAATCCGGCGTACCTTCTTCAATGCTTCTACCCTGATCGGATAGACCGTTTCCTCTGTCAGCGGAGGAATATCCCTGGGAACTAGAGAGGTCCATGGCTCCATCCCCGGAGCGCCCAATTCTTCGGCTAGCGGCCAGGCTTCATCGGAGTAGGATCGATCCTTCCATGCGTAGTCGAATAATCGGGCATCTATCCGTTCTGCGAAAGCCTGCTGGCAGGACATTCGAGGGGCTCTTCCGTCCTGGCCGGGATGCCGCAGCGTTCGCCAGCTTCCATCAGTAACGAGACAGCCCAAGCTTGTTCCCGTTTCGTCGGCCATACGAAGCTGGGCCAACAATCCTCCCCTCCCCTTCAAGTAGTAAAAGGTAGACAAACCGAAGTGCATCACCATAACGGCAATGGTATTGTCCTCACCCGGACGAATATAGGGGGATACGTCATACGTATCATAGGCCTGCTCTGCCGGCCACGATCTTACCGGCCCTCGACCCGCCTCCTGCCCATTGACGAACAGAACATATCGCGAATCGGCGGTAATATCAAGCCAGGCTTGTGTGTATTCCTTCTCTTGGATTGGGAACGTTTGGCGGAACAAACGCCATTCATTGCGGGGACTGCTTTCGTTACCTCCCCATATCCACTTCGCCCGCTCAGACCATACATTTGTCATGATTCTTCCCTCCTCGTTTCCTTCATTGTAGCGATAACGGCACAGAAGAAAGGGGTTGATCACGACATCCTTCAGGGGTAAAATGTCATCTAATCCAATTTATATTTTGAGATAACCGTTCGTAGAATGAAACATACAATTTCCTTTCTAAATGACGGTTCGTTATTGGGATATCATAGGAAAATCCATAAGAAACGAGGAGTAAAGCAACAAGCCGTCAGCAAGGGAAGTAAAATTTGGCCGTGGAGTGAGGGTAAAAGGGAGAGCACGAATGACTGTGAAGAAATAAACGAATCGACGAAATGAGAGCCAAGAGGCAAACCAAGGGAAAAGGAGCCAACGAAATGGCTGACCAAGCAAGGGATAAGAAAACCGGCGGAATGGCGGTCAAACGAACGGTGGAGCTGACCAGCGGCGAACTGTTCTTCCGGGAATCGCTGCCCATATATGTCAATCGGGTAAGCGAATCCTTTCAATTGGCGGAACATTTTCATGATTTCGCGGAAATTTGCTATGTCGCGGAAGGGCAGGGCTTTCATTACATCGACAACAAGACATTGTCGGTCACGGCCGGCGACGTCTTTTTTATCCCTATCGGTACCGCCCATGTCTTTCGACCCGTCAGCTTGCAGCAGGACCGTTCCTTGGTAGTCTACAACTGTATTTTTCAAACTGAACGGCTCCAACAATTAACCGTCTATCCGTTGGAAGAGGAAATCGTCGCCTTGTTAAGCGGGAATCTGCAGAACGGGAAACGATGGCTGCATATTCGTGAACAGGATGGAGAATTCAAATATGTAATGCATCGTCTGCTCACGGAATACGATACGAAGAAGCCCGGCTACCGCTCTCAAATGCTTGCTTGCCTTCTCGAGCTTCTGGTTCTTCTCCAGCGCCTGCAGCAGCCGGCCGGTAAGGCCACTTCTCCCGATATTATCGACAAAATTACGGCCATGAAACAATATATCTACCTACATTTTCAGCAGCCTATCACCATTTCAGATGTAGCTGCCGCTGCCAACATCAGCCCCCGCCAAGGACAACGCTTGTTCAAGCAGATCATGGGGACGACCATCCTGAGTTACATACAAGAACAGCGTATTCGTCATGCCTGCGAACTCTTAAGCCGCCCCAAAACGACGGTTCTGGAAGCGGCACTTCATTGCGGCTATGAAGATTTAAAGCATTTCGGCCAATTGTTTAAAAAGCACACCGGAGTCACCCCCCGCCAATACCGCTTGCTAAGGCAAAAGGATCGGGGTTCGTTCTCTCTTTAGGACTGATAGAGATAGCCTATCTCCGAACTATGATCTGCCGGACGCAATAAGATGCATAGGTTAAACCGCATGGTCACTTGTACAGCGTTACAAAAGAAACACTATGCAGCGTTTCAACACATGTCGGAGGGAGGGAACGATTGGCGAAACACTGTGTAGCTTGGCTAGGCATGCAACGGACACCAGCGCCGTTATTTTTGCCGATTGAGGCATTTTCCCCGTATAACGGACTGAGGGAGACTGTCGATTAATGGTATGCAACCAAAGATCATGCGAAAATCCTGCACGGTTTGGTTTTAACGGAACCAGATGACCTTATTCGCTCCAAAAGGGCCTTATGGTCATTTTAACGGAACCAGATGACCTTATTCCCAAGAAAAGCTCGCGAAAGTATGAGAATTCAATGAAATAAACGCGTATGGTTCCGTTAGCCTAAAAAAACCGCCTATTTTGACGAATTAGAGACTCCCAAGTCCGTTACGTTTTCGTGTTGGACTTATTTGCTAGAACAACATCCTGTTGAACGCCTATCCCACAATGAATCGACTACCACCTCATTACCGTTAGAATGCCAAAAGGGAGCAAATCGAGCCATTAACGGCTTCCATTTCCGTTACACCTGCGCATCGCATCCGCTTCTCGGAAGCCGCAAGGAAAATCGGACAGATAGCTAAAGTCCGCCCATTCTCATCCGACAGAACGACCATGAACCGCTTGACTTACTTGGAACAACGCCTTCAAAACACTCATGGTTTCTTATGCACGTTACATTGTAATAAGCCCAGCTAAGCCAGCGAGTCAGCAGGGAAGACCAGGCCGACTTGCCTTCTGGCCTCATCAGTAATCTCCATGACGGACAAAGAATTGGCATGCGAATTGACGGAGGATTCGAGCTCGCCGCTTTTTATCAAATGGACAAACTCCTGAACCTCGTACTTCATCGTGTTCCCTGTCTGCTCGCGGGTAATTTCCTCAACCGTCCCGTCCTTGTAGCGAATTTCCACTTTCCCCGGCTGATTGATCCGATCGATAACCATCGTCCCGTTTTCTCCCTGAATTTCGGCGGGCAGATACGAATTCGTTATTTTCGAATACATGATGACCGCGTCCATCTCTTTATATTTCAACAGCAAACTCCCTTCTCCGTCCACCCCCGACTCGAGCATGACGGCGTTCGCCCGGATCAGCTCGGGCCTTCCGAACAGAACGACCATCGGGTAAATGCAGTAGACCCCCAGGTCCATTAAAGAACCATTGGAAAACGCAGGGTTAAACGCATTGAGCACCGTTCCTTGTTTAAACGCATCATAGCGCGAAGAGTATTGGCAATAGCTTGCAAAATATCGCCGAATGGGCCCAAGCTTATGGAGATTGTCCTGAATGGCGCGAAAATTGGGGAGCAGGGTGGACTTTAAAGCCTCCATCAGGAGTACGTTATGTTTTGCCGCCGTCTCTATCATTTTTTTCATTTCCCGGGCGTGGGAGGCTATCGGTTTTTCGCACAAAACATGCTTGCCGTGTTCCATGCAAAGAATGGCCTGTTCCGCGTGACAAGAGGTCGGGCTCGCGATATAGACAGCGTCGAATTCATCGCTGGCGGCCATTTTTTCTAAATCGGTAAATCGATTCGGGATGCCGTGCTTGGCGGCATACTCTCGGGCCCGCTCTTCCGTCCGTGAATAGACGGCAGTCAAGTCCACCAGACCGGTCTCACGGGCGGCTTGGATGAAGCTGTCGGTAATCCAGTTGGTTCCAATCACTGCAAATCGGATCATAGCTATGTTGCCTCCTTAGAGCGTAAATCGAGAAAATGTATGAGCTGTAAACAAGGCAATACGTATATGGACAGCCCAAATTAAGAACGCGATGCCTCCCATTATTCAAAAAAATAGAGCGGGACAAACCGGCAAACGATCCGGGAGGATCCTGCCCATATGTCCCTTCCCCTTGTGAAAACAGATCGATTGGGTATCCTTATCCCCAGCGTCAATATGGACCCTTTCCCCGGACCAAGGACTACTCGCCGCTCTTCTCCTTCTTCGGTCAGCGTTATCAAGCGTGCCGGGGGGGGGAAGCGCATCCCGAATATTCGCTAATTCCCCTGATTCCGGGGGCGGGTGCGGTTAGTCGGGACGGCGCTGCGCGGGTCGTCGGGCCAATAGTGCTTCGGATAGCGGCCTTTGAGGTCTTTTTTCACCTCGAAGTATGCGTTTTGCCAGAAGCTGGCCAGATCCTGCGTCACCTGTACCGGGCGCTGAGCCGGCGATAACAGATGCAGCGTCAATGCGATTCTTCCCCGCATGATGCGAGGCGTCTCCGCAAGCCCGAACAGCTCCTGAAGCCGGACGGCCAGCACGGGGGAAGCGGGATCGCTGTAATCGACGGGAATGCGCGAACCGCTGGGAACGACGATATGGGTCGGGGCCAGCTCGTCCAATTCCCGGCGCCGCTCCCAGGAGAGCATCGCCTCCAGGATGGCCGCCAGGTCGAGCCGCTGCAGCTCCTCCCGGCTCTTCAGGCCGTACAAATGCGGGCCGAGCCAGCCGGCCAGGTCAGCGCCGAGCGCCGCGTCGCATACGTCCGGCCAGCCCGGGTCATGGCGCTGCACGAAGCACAGACGCTGCTGGAGCCGCCGGGCCGCCCTGGACCACGGCAGGATCGCCAGCCCTTCCGCGGCGATTCCCTGCAGCAGAGCCTGCAAGGCGGCCTCCGGGTCCGGGTCGGCCAGCGGCGTATCCTGCAGCACCAGCGCGCCCAGCCGCTCGCGCCGCCTCGCCCGCACCGCCTGCGCCGAACGGTCCCAAGCGACCGTTTCCTCCACAACGATCCGCTCGGCGAATCGTTGCTTCAGGTCGCTTGGCTCCACCGGCGCTGCCAGGCCGATGCGGCCATCCGCCCCCTGGTCGTCCAGCTCGGCCACGACCAGCCAGGGCTCCTGGCCGAGCGGCTGCGGGGCGGCAAAAGCGGCTCCGCGGCCGCTGGCGAGCAGGAAGCGGCCGCCTGCCTTCCGCTGCGCGATGCGGTCGGGATAGGCGAACGCCAGCAGCAAGCCGCTGGCATCGATATCGCTTCCCCGACCCGGCTCCGCAGCGTGTGGCCCGCCGGCGCTGCCTTCGCGCCCGGGCAGGCCGAGCGTGCGCTTCCAGCGGCCGGCCTCGGCGGCGATCCGCCGGCAAGCGGCCGGGTCCGCGCCGTAGCCGTGCGCCTGAGCGGCGCCTCGGCCATGCACCGCGGCCGCTTGGCCCGGTCGCCCGGGCCCGCCGGAGGCGTCGGCGGCGCGCAGCGCCTCCACCCTGAGGCGCACGTCCGCATCGGCCGCGGCTTGACGGCCGCGCAGCGGATCGCGCTCGCTCAGCAGCGCCGCCAGCTCGCAGGCCAGGTCCCCCAGGCCGAGCGGAATCGCTTGGAGGACCATATGCGCGAGCCGCGGGTGGAGCCCAAGCTCGGCCATTCGCTTCCCGTGCGGGGTGACGGCCCCGTCTTCGCTCAGCGCTCCAAGCTGGCCGAGCAGCTCCCGCGCCTGAGCCAGAGCCCCGGCGGGCGGGGCGTCCAGCCAGCGCAGCTCCTGCGGGTCGGCGCCCCACACGGCGAGCTCGAGCGCCAGCGGGGCGAGGTCCGCCTCGAGCATCTCCGGCAGGCTCTGCGGTGCCAGCCGCCGGTTGTTCTCTTCCGTCCACAGACGGTAGCACACTCCCGGCCCCTGACGGCCCGCACGCCCCCGGCGCTGGTCGGCGGACGCCCTCGACACCGGCACGGTCTCGAGCCTCGTCATTCCCGTGCGCGGCGAGAAGCGGGGAACGCGCATCAGCCCGCTGTCCACGACAACGCGCACTCCCTCGACCGTCAGACTGGTCTCGGCAATGGACGTCGCCAGCACGACCTTGCGCTCTCCCGGCGGACAAGGGGCGATCGCCCGGTCCTGCTCCTCCGCCGACAGCCCTCCGTATAGCGGAGCAATGCGGACAGTTCGCGCCATACCTTGCTCTTCCAGCCTCTCCGCCACTCGCCGAATTTCGCCGGCCCCCGGCAGAAACACAAGCAGATCGCCCGGTTCGTCCTGCAGCGCCTTAACTATACTTCTCGTCACAGCCGCTTCTATCGATCCTTCCGGCCGTTGCGGCAAATAACGGGTTTCCACGGGATAGGCCCTTCCTTCACTGGCCACTACCGGCGCATCCTCCAGCAGCCGGGCTATCGCTTCGGCATCCAGAGTTGCCGACATGACCAATATTTTCAAATCTTCGCGAAGGATCGCCTGCGATTGCAAACAGAGCGCGAGCCCCAAATCAGCGTGCAGGCTGCGCTCATGAAATTCATCGAAGATGACCAGCCCCACATCCTCCAGAGACGGATCTTCCTGGAGAAGACGGGTCAGAACCCCTTCCGTTATAACCTCTATCCTCGTCTCCGGGCCTACCCGCGTATCCAGTCTGACCCGATACCCTACCGTCAGGCCCACCGGCTCTCCAAGAGTGGCCGACATATATTGTGCAGCCGCCCGGGCAGCCAAGCGGCGCGGTTCCAGCATAAGAATACGGCGCCCCTTGAGCCAAGGCTCGTCCAATAAAGCCAAGGGAACGCGAGTCGTCTTCCCGGCCCCCGGATCGGCCAGGAGGACGGCATTGGGACCAAGCCGCAGCTTCTCCTTCAGCTCCGGCAGCACTTGTTCGATAGGCAATGATGATGTCGTCATGGCAGGCTACCTTTCCATGGTAATGATTGAATTCTACAATAAAAGATTAACGGAAGGTTGTCCAGCCGTCACCCGAAAGCCTTTGATCCTGGCCGCAGAACGGAATTTTTGGGAAGCCCGGCGCTCGAAAATTACGGATGCTTTACTAACCGTCAGGACCCGGGATCATTCTCCTCAAATGAGAGTTTGCAACGAGAGTCTCCATAATTTACCGGGCCGTCAACGAAGAAGTACCTAATTCTAGAGCGATAATGCACGTCTTTTTGGAGAAAAGTCGTCGCATACCTGATTCTAGAGCAATAGTGCACGTCTTTGGAGCGATTTTTAGCGAAATGGCCCCATTTTGTGAAAAAGACCTGCACATTTGACCGTCTTTCGCCTTCTTTTTGGAAAAAGGCACGATTTCAATGTATTTTTGCTCGTCTTTGGGTAGCGTCAAGAAGTTTGTGTAAGCTGGTAGGGTTATCCATCGGGACGGATGCCGGGCTGACAGATACCGGATTGGAGCAAGCCGACAAGCTCGCTGATTTTTTCTCCGATAAATCTATCGATTATATTATTTCCAGTCCGTATGAAAGAGCGTTCCGGACTATAGAGCCGTTTGCCGTCCGCCGGGGGCTGGAAATCAAGCTGGATTCACGTTTAACCGAAAGAGTGTTGTCGGGAAAGAATCATTCGGAGTGGCGTGATATGCTTCGCAAAACCTACGATGATCTGGACTTAAGCTACGAAGGCGGGGAGTCCGGTAACGAGGCGATAGGCCGTGCCGTTACCGTAATCAGGGAAATCCTTGATGGTCCATACAAAAATGCCGTGGTCGTTTCCCATGGGAATCTGCTGTCTCTGCTTCTGAAATCTTATGACAGCCGGATCGGCTATTCGGAATGGGAAGCCATGTCCAATCCGGATGTCTATCATCTGTCCTTTGCCGGCGAATCCGAAACTCCCGTTATCCGGCGGATTTGGGCGGATTCCCCCCTTTAATTTTCCTTATTATGAATGGGCCGCTGTCGCTGTCCGTTGAATCGCCTCTTTATTTTCCCACAGAAGTGTGCGTAAATTGGATTTCGAGCCCTGAATGATATAATGCGGAATGCGGCACTGCTTGGCAATCTCCACGCAGCTCCAGGTCGCTCGGTGGGAAGTCGCGGTAATCAGCATGAACAGGGCCTGGGCGCGGCGCAAATCGGCATGGATTCGCTCAGGACTGTCCCCATTATCATGAACGAGCTCGGCCCCGGTCTCCGATACGACCGATTCAAACCATTTGGCCTGTCCGCCAATAATGACAATTTTGCAGCCTGTCAGGAAAGGCTCCGGCTTGCTTTTATCCGTTTTCGCCGTCCATGAGGCCTGCTTCTGCCGATCCAGTTTTTTCTTTATCCCTTCGTCTCCTTGGGACGACTTTCGATAGAGCTTGGAAAGCCGGGCGTAATGCCCGTCCACAGCTACATTGAACAAACAGGGATCACCATCCGAAGGACCCTGTACTTCCACATCGCGATAGTGAATCGGGTAGCGGTTCTCCGGGTTGTTCATATCCACACAGTAGAATGTAAAATGCTCCCCCAGCTCCACATACCCGCTGAACTGGTTAATCGGAGCGTAGGTATCGTCCCCTTGCAGCAGCAGCTCGATTTCATAATGAATAACGCCGGATTCCTGTTCATATGGCCTGCATCTGACCTCCGCCTCATGCTCCAAACGATAATGATGAACCATGGATTCCGTAATATTAAACACTTCTCCATGCTCCAGCACAATATAACCGCCATGATCCCGCCTATAAAAGGTGCCGCCAAACCATGCTGCGGTTTCTTCCCGGGAAGGAGCCGACTCTTCCAGCGATAGGGCCTCTTCCTTTCCTTCTTCCGAAGCCGGGGAGTAAACCGCCGTAGGTACCGCATCCTTCTTCGGGTTCATAACGGCAGACTGGGAAGACATAGGGCCTTCTTCATGCAGGTATCGCTCCAGGGAGTCGATCATATCGAATAAAGAGCGAATATGACGGCGAATAGCCGCGCCGCTGCTCCGGTCCGGAAGGGGCTGTCCCAGCTTCCGGCACCATTGTTCCGCTTCCTGAGTGAGTCCGGCAGCCAGCCTTTCCGCCAGCTCGCGGGGGTCCGCCGACCGCTGCTTGAATTCCAGCAAACGATGCTTCGCCTGCTTCAGCTCCCGCTCCGCCGCCGCGGCACTTTCCTGATATTCCGCCAGCGAGCTTTCCAGCGCGCGAAGCCGGGAAAGAAGCTCCATTTTTTCGCTGCCCAGCACCTCGTTACGCAGCCTCTGCTCCGCCAGCAAAGCTTGCAGGCGCGACGCTTCCTCCTGCGAAGCGGAGGCTTCCGCCGATAATTTAAGTTTTTCTTCGCTAAGCCGCTCCACCCATCTTTCCTTCACGCGTAATTGTTTGCGCAAATGATCGGATTCCTGCTCGGCTTTAAGCCGGAGGTCCGATTCCCGCTTCAGCCTTCGTTCTACAGCGGCATGCTTGCCGGGATCGATGAAAGAGCGGCAAGCCTCATCATTAGCTGTATCAGGCTGTGGAGCCGGTTCCGTCCTCCCCGCTTGAACCTCCTTGACGGCGGCAAGCTGCTGCAGCCGTTCCTCCGCCTCCTCGGTACGGTCCGGGTGCAGACGCAGGGCCCAATAGTAATGCCAATGCCCGTACTGTGTTATTTTTTCTTCCTGGGCCTCAAGGAACTCCTCCACGGAATCCCCTGCTTCCTCGTAGAGGTCCATTACAGTAAGCAGAATGGCCGTCAACAGCTTTTGCTTCCCTGACGTTTGCCGCAATTTGGAAAGCAGAAGCTTGTAAAACACGGCATCCGGAAAAGCTCTTCTGGGGGAGGCGGTGAGCGGCAGCTCCAGCTGCCTGGCCATATTTCGCTTCTCCACCGGGGACAATTCCTGAACCAAGGAATGGAACGCTTCGGTGTTGAAAGGCTGAGCCGCTTCCTCCAGAATTCTCTGCCTGAAAGGCTGCGACTGCCCCGCCCATTCGTCGGCTTCCTGTGGAGGCACTCCTATCAAACGGGCCAATTTTTTCGTGTTCAAAGGCATCCCTCCTTTTCTGGACAATTGGTAAAATGGGTTCTCTGGTTAACAGCTATATCAATGCGGCATTCCGCCGAGGTGTTAACAAATTTTTCGGTTCCAATAAGTTCCACAAACAATATGACGTTGATATATTCGATATTTTGTCAGTAATCCCTTCTCCTCGATTTAATAAAATAATACAATAATCTCTGCCCTTCGGAACGGTGTGGTTACCGTGCAAAATGTTATTAAACAATAGGAAAACCGCCCAATCCTAGGCGGCTGAACACTTCAATCCTAATCTTGCTTTATCAATCGCTTTTTAAACGACTCACTTTCCTTTTTCCGTATGGTGGCCAAACCGAAAAGAAGAAGTCCCTCAGTCATTGACGATCTTGATGACTTCAGAGACCTCTTTATCCCTTTTACACCCTACTTCAGCACAATCCCGATTTTTCCGTCTTGAATTTCGATAGGGTAGCTTTTGGCGCGGATTTTATCGTCGATCAGGGATTTCCCGGTTTTGATCTCGAATTCCCAGCCGTGCCATGGACAGCGGACAATCTCGCCGGATTTGCCGAATTCGTATTGATAGACTCTTGACGGCATCGTCGTTCCGCACACGATTCCCCTGCACAGGGGCGCTCCCTGGTGGGGGCAGTAGTTGTACAATGCATAGTATTGACCGTCGATTAGATAAACGCCGATCTCGCGGCCCCCTATGTTAACGATGACATGCCCGCCCTCCGGCACATCTCCTTCGTTCAATACATAATGTACCGCCATTTTCCCCCTCCGTCCGGATAGAATCAAATCGGTTTTACCTCTGGTTGGAGCCAAGCTGGTCCATTGCATACCGTGAAACCGCTGCTGCTTGTCGTACAAAAGCTGCTGTCTCATGACAAGAAAATCTGTCTCCCAAGTCTCCCGAGTCTCCCAGACTGCTGCCGGTCCTTCGATCTTCCCGCTATACTAAAGCTTGTAAAGCTGCTTGGCATTTTCGTATAGTACCTTCCTTCTTGCATCCGGGCTTAACTTGCGGAGGACGGCGGAAGGCGGATCGAAATCCCAATGCGGATAATCGCTTGAGTAGAGAATCATATTCTCGGCGTCGACCATGTTCAGCAGGTCGACCAGATGCTGCGGATTATCCGGCTCTTCGATAGGCTGGGTCGTCAGATAGCAGTGCTCGCGAATATACTGGCTGGGCAGCTTCTTCAGCCACGGCACCTGGGAGCGCAATGCCTTGTAGTTTTTGTCCAGCCGCCACATGACATGCGGCAGCCAGGCCATTCCTCCTTCAATGAGGACAACCTTCAGGCCGGGAAATTTCTCGAATACTCCTTCGCACACCATGCTGACCAGATGGGCCATGAACATCTGCGACAAGCATGTATGCCATTCGATGTACCACGTCGGATACCCTGCAGCAGTCGGCGCGGTAGCCCCGCCCGCTCCTTCCGCACCCGGATGAAGGGCGACAGGCAGCCCGTTCCTCTCCGCCGCTTCGTAGATCGGGTGGTATTGCCGCTGTCCCAGAGGCGAGCGGGCCGCACTGGAAATGATGACTTCGACGATATCGGGATGCCCGCCGATCCGGTCGATCTCCCTGGCCGCAAGCTGCGGGTCCTGGGTAGCTACGGCTGCAGCCCCCTTGAAGGCTCGGTGCTTGCCCAGCCATTCCGCAATGAGGTAGTCGTTGTAAGCGGAGCATATAGCGGCGGCAAAATCCGGATCATGTGTGGTCGAGATATTATAGACCACGCCCGTCAAAATCGCATACTCGACATTGTAGGGCTCTATCAATTGCTTGATCATGAGCTCCGGATCCGAGCCCGCCTTGCCGCCGCCTGGAGGGATCGAGTCCCTCCGCATCACACCGACGGGAGAATAGTAGCCGGAGTACGAGTAGCCTACGCCGCTGCGGGCCACCCTGCTCTTCCACGGCTCCGGCAGATAAGGAACAAGATCGGCATCGTTCTGTTCATTATGGACATCGGCATCGATGACCTTGTAATTCTCCGCCATATGCTAAGCTCCTTTGCAAAATGATCTATTTTTGCCTAGGTCCCCAATAATAAAACGGTAACTGCGAGGTCCTCTCTCCACCTACCGGGCCATCACGCCGGTTGCTTACTTCGAGCCATAGGTGCGCTGGTATGCCGTATTGTACATTTCAAGCAGCTCGTCGGCGCCCAGCTTTTTGGCCTGATCGAGAAATTGCTGGTAGGTGTCGTCGTTAATCGGGGTTTTCCCGGTGACGAACTCCGTAATCTTCTGCTCCAAATATTTGTTCAGGTTGTTCAGCTTCGACTTCTCCAGCTCCATCTCTTCCTCCGTCTTGACAATCGCTTTAGGCGCCGGAATGATATATTTCTCGTATCTTGCGTTAATGGCTTTGCTCTTCTCGTTCAAGCCGCTCTCCCACGCCGCCCGGGCTTTGGCATTATTGAGGGAAATATGATCATACCAGACCCCGTAGTCACGGCGCAGAGGGACATACGGGCTGTTCCCGAATTCCTCCATGAACCTTGGTTTTCCGTCTTCAATCGTATACGTTTTGCCGAGAATCCCGAGTGAGAGATAATTGGAACCTTCTTCGCTTACCAGATAATCCAGGAACTTGACCGCCGCTTCCTTATCCTTGACTTTGTCGGATATCGCCCGGCCGCTGCCTCCCACGAGCGAACGCGAATATTGATAGTTCTTGATTCCGTCGGCGGCGAATTGCGGAATCGCATCGAGCTCATACTCCTGGCTTCCGCTGGCCGTGCGTCCTTTCTCGGTTAACGGATCAATATCCGCTTTCCAGAAATAAGTGACGAGAGATTTCCCGGACAGTATCCGCTCCTCCCACTGGGCCCCGGTCAGCAGCGAATACTCGGGATCCAGCAGCTTTTCGGCATACAGCTTATTCAAATAAATGAGGGCATCCTTATACCCTTCGTGGTATGGGGCGAAGGCGTATTTTTCCTCGTCCGGGAGGAGATTGAAGAAGCCTTGAATGCCGGTGAAGGCTCTGCCGAACACTGTGTACAGCCCGGTATCCCCGATCGGTGAGTTGGCCGTGAGCGGATAGGAATCCGGATGCTTCTCCTTCAACGCTTTCAGAAATTCGTAGAACTCATCCAGACTTTCGGGCGGCTTCAACCCATATTTGTCTATCAAATCCTTGCGGGCCATCCAGACGAAGTTGAAGCCTTTGCCCTCGGGGTCTCCCTCCAGCACCGGCACAGTATAAATTCCGCCATCCGGTCCGGTGGCCAACGCTTTCGCTTCCGGGAAATCGTCATAGAACTTTTTCAGATTGGGGGCAATATCCAGATAATCCTTCAAATTGAGGAACACCTTCTCCGGACCGTGCTCCCTGCCTTCCTGGGTGCTTACCTGAATAAAATCGGTGACGGAATTCGTCGCGATCATAATCTGTTTCTTTTCATTGATCCCCTCCTGACTGACAACCTGAAATTCGACCTTAACCCCGGTTTTGGCTTCAATTTCCTTGAAAATTTCCCAGTCGTCCCGGACCCGCCCCTCTGTCCGGTCATAGACCAGCCATGTGAAGGTGATCGGCTTCGGACCCGGGCCTTCCGCTCCGCCGGGCGTCTCGGCTGCCGTCCCTCCCTTGCCTCCACTGCAGCCTGCCGCCAGCCCGCCAAGCATAACGGTGGAGAGCGTAATCGCTAACGTTCTTTTGTTCACCTTGCTCGCCTCCTCTTTATTTAGGTTTTGGTCAGAAGGTCCGGTAAGTGATTATTCATACTTGAGACCGGACTTCCCGTCACCGCAGGCACAGAAGACTTCCTGTACTCTCGCGCTTCTGCTTACCGCTTGCCGAAGCGGTCACCCTTTGATCCCCCCGATCATGCTGCCTTGAATAAAGTATTTTTGGATAAACGGATAAATGCACAAGATCGGCAAAGTAGCGATAATGATCATGGCGTACTTCATCGTTTCCATATGGCTCATGTCTCCTTCGCCCTGCACGTTGGAGCCGGCGATCAGAATGTTGCGGAGCATGATTTGCAGAGGATACATGCTGCGGTCGTTGAGATAAATCAGCGCGTCAAAAAACGCGTTCCACTGGTTAACGGCGGTATATAACCCGATCGTGGCCAGCACCGGAAGCGACAGCGGGAGAACAATCCGCAGCAGCACCTGAATCGTCCCGCAGCCGTCGATCGTGGCGGCATCCTCCAGCTCTTCGGGAAGCGCTTCGAAGAAAGTCCGCATAATAAACAGATGCCAGGTGCTGATTAGCGAAGGAAGCACGATGGCCCAGATCGTATTCAGCAGGCCGAGCTTCTGAACGACGAGGAAGGTCGGAATGAGCCCTCCGCTGAAGAGCAGGGTGAAGGCCGCCATCAGCAGGATCACTCTGCGTCCGGGAAGCCATTTCTTGGCGAGCGGGTACGCCATGGCGGAAGTCGCCATCAACGTCAGCACCGTATGAACGAAGGTATAGCGAATCGTATTCCAATAGCTCACCCACAGATCCGGATTGAACACCACTCTTTCGTAAGCAGCCAAGGTCAAGGACTTGGGCCACAGCAGCACCTGTCCGCTCACCACCATGGCATTCTCGCTGATGGAGGCGGAGAATACAAAAATCATCGGATACACCATCACGATAACCAGGCCAATCATGATCACGGTATTGAAGGCGTCAAACAGCCTGGAGGCCAGGCTTTCCCTGATTTTCATCCCGTTCCCTCCCCGCTCGTTACCATAGACTGGTCTCCGAATGTTTTCTGGCTATCCGGTTTGCGAAGACGACCAGAACGAAGCCGATGGCCGACTGGAACAACCCGACCGCCGTAGCGAAGCTGAAGTCGGCGTCCAGAATCCCTCTGCGGTAGACAAAGGTATTGATAACATCCGAGGTTTCATAGTTCATCGGATTGTACAGCAGCAGAATTTTCTGAAATCCTACCTCCATGAAATGCCCGAGATTCAGAACGAACAGAATGATCATGACGGGGATCATCCCGACGAAGGTAACGTGGCGCATTTGCTGGAAGCGGTTGGCCCCATCGATCTTGGCCGCTTCATATAAGGTCGGGTCGACTCCGGCAATCGCCGCCAAATACAGGATCGTTCCCCAGCCGACCTTCTGCCAGATTTCCGAGCCGATATATACGGTACGAAACCATTCCGGCAAGCCCAGGAACATAATCGGTTCCATGCCGAACACCTTCACCAGAATAAAATTGATGATGCCCGTGGACGGGGACAGAAACATGACGATAATCCCCGCGATAACGACCGTGGACAGAAAATGCGGCATATAACTGACACTTTGCACGAACTTTTTGAACGCTTTATTTTTAATTTCATGGAACAGAAGGGCCAGCACAATCGGCGCCGGAAAATGGAACAGCAGATCGTAAATATTCAGCATGATCGTGTTGCGGATGAGCTTCCAGGAATCCGGGGTGTAGTAGAAGAACTCGATAAAATGCTTGAAACCGACAAATTTGCTGCCGAATATTCCCCGGCCTATCGAAAAATCCTGGAAAGCGATAATGATGCCGTACATGGGCAAGTATTTAAAAATGATGTAATACAGGATGCCGGGAAGCATCAGAAAATACAGTGCCTTGTGCTTCTTCAGCATCAGCCATAAATGCGGCGGCTTCTTGCCCTTCGCTCCAGGCAGTACTGCGGCATCGGCGGTTCCGCGGTTTTCTGCTTGATCTGCCAATCATCCCCACCTCCTTACGGGAACGTTTTCATTTTATAGGTTGCTGCGGCACCTCATTTCGCGGCACCGTCTGATCGTTGTTGTGGCTTTACTATACGGAGCGGGCAAGCCGTGCGTAAAGCGCTCAATTTTGCCGGGTCGCTTTTTTTTGCCGACAGGCCGCATAGAAAAAAGGAGACTCACGAAAAAACGGAGTCTCTTCTTTCGCACCTTTATTTTCGATGGATCGACCGGTATTTCGCCGGAGTAGTTCCTTCATATCTGCGGAAGATCCGAATGAACGAATTTCGCCCCCAATAGCCGACCTGCTCGGCAATCTCGTCGATTTTCATATCCGTCTCCAGCAAAAGCCGCTTCGCCTTGGCCAGGCGGACCTTGGCGATATACTCTACATATTTCTCGCCAACCTCTTCCTTGAACGTGCGGCTGAAGTGGCCGGCCGACATGCCCATTCGCTCGGCGAATCGTTCGATGGATAATTCCTCTCCGCAATGTTCATGAATATACTCAAGAATTTCCGCAAGCTGCCCTCTTCGGGCATCCGGCTTCTCGGCAAGGAACAACAGCGCGTGGATTTCCCGGAAGCAGTCCCGGATCTCTTCCCAGGTTACGCAGCGGTCCAGCTTGACAAATAATCCGGAGTAGAAAGGGATGCCGAACTCGTTGCGCTCCGTCTCGACCGCTCTTATCCACGTATTTAACACATCGGAGCACAAGTATTTTACCTGAAAAGCGGTAGCGTTCTTCCTAACGCCCTCCTCCAGCAGCTCGTATACCGCCTGCAGCAGTTCGGGGTAATCGCGTGTTTTGAACCGGTTAAAAATTTTGTTCACCTCCTGCACAGACAGGAAGCTGTCCCAAGCCGCACGATCATCCCGGGCATTGTCCGGGCTGTAAATTTCGACCTCGGAACGGAGTCCCTTATACCGGAGCATAGCCAGGGCATGAGCGTAGGAAATATGCAGCTCTTCTATCGTGTCGACCGTCTTGCCGATTCCGATGGTCGCTTTGTAATAGGGCTGTGCAAGAATCGTCTGCAGGATCTGAGCCGCTTCCTTCGGACCGAAGGGCTTCGCGGGCTCGATATGCACGACGCAGGCCAACAAGTCGGCCCGGGTTTGGCAGAGCCATACGGCAACGGGCATCCGCTTGCGGATGTTCTCTTTCAGCTCGGCCATCAGGAACGAACGGGACGTTTCCGACAACTGATCCAGAACGGAGGCGTAATACTGGATTTCGATACATAGCACGGTCCGGACGGCCTGCGACGGATAAGGGAAGTCAATCTCCCTGGCGTAATATTCAATGGACAATCCGTCCCGGTATTCTCCCAGCAGGATTTTGGTCATAAAGTGCTCCTGCACTATTGGGAACATTCCGCCCACCAGCCTGGACAGCTCTTTATTCTCGGAAATCAGCAATCCGGAGAACTGCTTGATGACATCGAGGTCATTCCCCTTCACCGGAAACCATGGTTTCGGTTCGGCAGCTTTATGGTGCGATTCGAGGCCGGTTTTGATCTCCAGGATCGGGGTATACAGCCTCCGGCTCAAATAATAGGATACAAGACTGCCCAATACGAGCACGAAACCGAGAAAGACGAAGCTGACCCTGCTGATCCAGCGCGCCGGCTGCAGCAGCGTCTGCAAATCGATGAGGCTGACGTAATACCAGTCATCCTTGAAATGCGACCTCATGACGGACACCGCCTGCCCGTCTTCGTTAACGAACAGGGAGCCTTCTTGGCTGGCTTGCAGGATGTCAGACCAAGAGTCTGCGTCCAGTCTCATGGAACCAGTCTGGCTAATCACCCGCCCTGAGCTGTCCAGAATAGCCGTGCCCGTTACCCATCTTTCGGTGATGCCAATATGCTCGCGCAGTTTGTCCTCATTCAAATTAACGACGAGATAGACCTCCGGGGAGCGGGTATTGAACGGATAGCTCATCAAGACGGAAATATGAGAGTACGAGGACAGGACTTGATTCGTAAACAGAGGCTTCTGGTACATCGTATGGGGTTCGGTGAAGAGCATCATTTGTTTATCGGAGAAATAGGAGAACAGAGCCGACTTCTCGGCAGGCTCCAGAGGATAATAATGTTGAAAATAAAACTCCTTGCCGGTGTATGTCTGGAAATCAATGACGAGGTCCTCATGGACAAAAAACAGATAGGCGCTGTACATCAACCCGCCCGAATCGATCTTGTTGAGCTGCTCCATCAAGGAATGGACGAGCTCGTTGCGCTGCTGGTTATCGGGGGAGTCGCCGGCTACCTGAAGAAAGCTGACCAGATTGGGGGTGCTGAGCAGATTGATCATATTTGTCTTCAACGAAGAAAATGTACGGTCCGTCTGGTCTGCAAAATTCCGCATAGTGACGTTATTCAGCTTCTCCGCATCGTCTTCGATCAGACGAACTATGAAGAAGTAGGTAAAGGTACACGCTACGATGGCGGGAATGAGGATCAAGATAAAATAGCTGGTGAAGAAACGCCAAAATAGGGCCATGTTAAAAGATCCCTGCTTGATCATACGCCTCACCCGAACAGCCCTCCTCTTCCCCCTCCTTTTCATCTGGAAGGAGCCCCACCCTAACTATACGGCTACAGTATTTTATTGTATGTGGCCATCTCATTCTCAAGACACCTATCGAACAATGCGCAAACATAATATTAAATTTTGTCGTTTTTTGAAACTTTTCTCATTATTTGTAAGTCTATGTATATATCTCATAGTTGTAGGAGGACAAGATGGGGAAAACAGCAATCAAGACAGTAATCTTGCTCGCTTTAGGTTGTGCAATTATTTTTGCAGGCATAAGCGCTAAGGAAAATACCGGAGCCCTATGGTATCGGGACCAGGTCGCCGTATTGATGTATCATCATGTCCACGATGTGGATCAAAGCCTTGCCACCATTCCAACAGAGCTATTTTCCAGCCATTTGGACTACTTAATAGGAAAGGGCTACAATTTTATCTCTTCGCAACAATTCAAACAGTTTTTAGAAGGCGGCTCCATACCCGACAATGCTGTATTAGTTACCGTTGATGATGGATACGAAAGCTTCTTCGACCATGTTTATCCTCTGCTTAAAGAAAAGAATATTCCCGCAATTAATTTTGTAATTACTGAATTTCTGGATAATCCGTCGGGCGGAAATATCCCGTATCTGAGTCATCGCCAAGTGGAAGACATCGCATCCGCAGCCGCAGACATTGACTTCCAATGCCATTCGCACGCCCTCCACCGCAAATCGGAATCGGGAGAAGCGTTGATGATTGCTAGAATAATAGGAAAGGATGGCGTTCAAGAGACGGAAGGCGAATATAAAGAGCGCATTAAGAAGGATACTCGAACCTGCATCGACTCGCTGAATCAGAGCTATCCCAAAACTATCGATTCCTTGGCTTATCCGTATGGAATCTATGATGAGCTTGCGATCCAATTAATCAAGGAGGAAGGAATCCGATACGCTTTTACCGTTGAAGAGGGCATGGTTACGCAGCAAACCGACCCATGGCAAATTCCGCGAATCAATGCGGGAGGGCCGTGGATTACGGCGGAATCGCTGCATCAGAACATTCTCAATCATGTTGTGGCAGCAATCAAATGAACGGTTCTAAAGTGAGCCCCTACTCAGAGGAACACATCTTGGGCCATTGGGCGAACCTAAATTGCTGCGATAATACATCAATTATGAAGCGAATGGAGATGTTCGAAAGAAAAGCCTGCGAAAATACATGAATTCTCTTTCCAAATCTCTAAATCTCTACTTTAACAGGCAAAAAGATGCACTATCGCAGGTTTTTAAACCAGCTACTGAAGTGAGCACTCAAAAAGATGTATTTCTGCAGGCTTTTACAAATTCGTCCACTAGATAGCCAAGAAGTAATATACAGCCGTACACTACCGACTTTTTCAGGAGTCATTCCCAATGCTTTTTCATACGAGGCTAAATTTACATGGGACCTTACCGGGAATGATGGCAAGAGCGTAACACCAGGGGATTATATTATTCAAGTGGTGCGTCCTGAGAATGTACTATACGAATCTCTGGAAAGCGGTGAAGAGAAAACGACTCCCATTTATAAAGGGGTGGGGGGTTGTAATTTGGGGTACTTCGGGACAACGTTAAAATGATTTCCAGGGATCACACCGGGATGGACGACGGAAAAGAAGTAGCACTCTGTGATTACATTCGCTCTTCTCTTTCATCGTTGCCCATTGAACCATTGGACCATTGGAGCAAATGATGGGCCAGGCGAGGATAAAGCCAACACGTCGCAAAGACGAGGTCGAGTAGGCGGGGCCTTTCCTTCGAGGATTGTGCCCCTTACCCCTCACAGATCCGTACGTGCGCAATTAACGCA
>NZ_VEGP01000189.1 GCF_007679495.1 Paenibacillus sp. 32O-W
TCCACTTGCAAGTGAATCCCGGCAACACGAACGGCATGAAGGATCTGCTCTCGTTCGTTAAAGAAATCGAGGCGATGCTGCCGCCGGAATGGATCATCGAAGGCATCCGGGCCGACTGCGGCTTTGCCGATGACACTGTCATGGCGTACGCTGAAGAACGTGGGTGGCAGTACATCTTCAAACTGCCGAAGAAGGCCACTGTGAAGAAGGCCATTTCTTACCTTCAGCAGCATCCTGCGTTCTGGGAAACGCTGGCGGAAAAACAAGAGGACATCACGTTTGCGACCGAAGACGATCGTTGGGCTGCTGCCGACATCCCGATTCTCCTCACCAACTGGGAGAAAGCACGGCGCTGCGT
>NZ_VEGP01000190.1 GCF_007679495.1 Paenibacillus sp. 32O-W
CGTGAAGGACTTTGGCAAAGAGAGACGTTACACCTTCGCGCTATTCACCTTCCTTCGAGGCGTGTAAAGTTGGTCGTTGCGTAGCAGCACATCGACCAGACGCACAAGTTTTCTTGCCGTTAAGACGAGGGCGCGCTTGTGTTGGTGCTTAGGTACTTCCTTGTATTTCTTCCGGTAATACTCTCCGAATTCCGGATCACGGTTTTTTACCGAGTTGGCAGCTTCAACTAGGTAATACCGTAGGAATCGGTTGCCGGAACGAATGCGCTTTGTATCTTCGGCCTCATAGGGGCCGGACTGGTGTTTGCGCCATACCAAGCCGGCATATTTGGCCACCGCGGCTTGATCGTC
>NZ_VEGP01000191.1 GCF_007679495.1 Paenibacillus sp. 32O-W
GCTTTCCCGAACGCTTGGGCGGCCACAAAGCCCTGATCGATCATCTGCACAACATGGGAATCCTGCCGCTCAGCCGGATGTTCCCAGCCGAAGATCGATTTCACGCCATCCTGCAAGTTCATGAATAACGGGAGACAGAACCACTTGCAGGGTGTCCCCATAAGGATGCCGATGGCGCCAAACAGATGGCCGAAAATATACTCGGCTTTGGAGCTGTTCTCGGACTCCTGATGCAGCTTCTTGACGCCGGGCATCCGGCGGGCTTCCTTGGCTTGCTTCATCCCGTCGCCGACGAGGACTACCGCTCCGTTAAGGGAAAACAGTGGGGCTACGCGCCGAACGACATGAA
>NZ_VEGP01000192.1 GCF_007679495.1 Paenibacillus sp. 32O-W
GCTTGGTCGTAAGCAAAAAAAGTACGATTCAACCAAAGTCCTTGGCCCGCATCGGGAAGCTCAGTTACAAATCGCAGCTTAATTTATTAACAGGTTAAGAACTCAACGTTATTTCGCTGTTATTCACATGTTGATCTTTGACAAATGAAGCACGGATAGGCCGGGAGTAAATATTACCATCAGGGCATCGACCCCGTAAAGGAGCTTGCCTGGCCTCCACCCCTTGAGAGGTAGAACGAAGGAATGTAAGGGCATCGACCCAGGGAGATATGGGAGGGTAAACCGCAAGGGAATGTGTGGAGATCCATATGCGACCATATGCATTTTTAAAAACGAGGTGACCACCAC
>NZ_VEGP01000193.1 GCF_007679495.1 Paenibacillus sp. 32O-W
ACAAGTGCGAGAAGATCGGCGCGAAATTTGTTCAAGCCGCCAAATGGTTCCCTTCATCGAAAATGTGCTCATGTTGTAGTCAGATCAAGCCGGACCTGAAACTGTCTGATCGTACCTATGAATGTACTTGCGGACATGTGATCGACCGCGACTTGAACGCGGCGATCAACCTATCTAAATTGGCGGTCTGACACGTATCTTGTCATCGCCAATATGTAGGATTCGTTGCATCCGAATTTACGCCTGTGGAGTGTCATACCAAATGCGAGTAGTTCCGGCAAAAGCGGACACGGCGAAACAGGAAGCAAACAAGGATTTATAGACTTTTATAAGTTCTTGGC
>NZ_VEGP01000194.1 GCF_007679495.1 Paenibacillus sp. 32O-W
GAAATTAACAAGTCGCCTCAGAAGGTAATTGATCGCCTTTGTATCCAACTCTAAATCTTAAGTGCCACTTATATAGTAAAGGAATACGTAACCGCAAAATATAGTCTTAGACAGTCATTTGATCAAGATTCGGATTGCCCTAGGCTCCGGTGACATTAGCGGAAGTCAGCGACCTTATTTCATTGATTTTGGCAGTATTGTAATCCTAACGGAACTCAGTACCGTTATTTGCTTATTTCGAGGGCATACTTCGCGAATTGCAGCCAATAACGGCGTACAGTTCCGTTAACTTTAAAGAATGGCGATATTTCGTTGAATAACGCCTCTCAGTTCCGTA
>NZ_VEGP01000195.1 GCF_007679495.1 Paenibacillus sp. 32O-W
GTGGACGCTGACGGGATCGAACCGCCGACCCTCTGCTTGTAAGGCAGATGCTCTCCCAGCTGAGCTAAGCGTCCAAACGTACATGACCCGTACGGGATTCGAACCCGTGTTACCGCCGTGAAAGGGCGGTGTCTTAACCGCTTGACCAACGGGCCATATGTATTATGGCGGAGAGAGAGGGATTCGAACCCTCGAGACGCTTGTGACGCCTACACGATTTCCAATCGTGCTCCTTCGGCCAACTCGGACACCTCTCCAGATGGCTCCCCGAACAGGACTCGAACCTGTGACAACTCGGTTAACAGCCGAGTGCTCTACCAACTGAGCTATCAGGGA
>NZ_VEGP01000196.1 GCF_007679495.1 Paenibacillus sp. 32O-W
CATGAAATCGGAAAGTAACCTCGTCAAAAAGTGAAAGATCCGGGCCGTGACAGGTTTTTCTGTCATAAAAAGTTGCTAATTTTTTCGCAAAATAAACAGGACACTGCATGCCTCTTGTCAAAGGTTAAACCACCACTGAATAACCGACGAGAGGGAGTGTCCTTAACAACATGGTACCACAAGCAACGAACCATGCGCCAGAACGAAAAACACGCCGCGAACGCCGAATGGAAATTCTTGCGGAGCGTCGCCGAATCAAACAGATCGTGAAGAAGTTGAGACCGGTCACGTTCGACAACAACACCGTCACGGAAGCCGGTAACTTCCAGTTCCT
>NZ_VEGP01000197.1 GCF_007679495.1 Paenibacillus sp. 32O-W
CCGTCTGTCTGAAGGAGAAGGTTCTCGATCTCTTGTTCCAAAACATTAATTTTGGCATCAAATGTTCGTAAGTCACGTAGCTTCATTTTCAGTAACATAAGCTCAGGCCGAAGTTCCTGTAAGTTTCTCGATAACGCTTGTTCAGCGACGTGCAAGAGCTTCTGGATGGTGGTGTTTCGCAATTTGAGATTATGCTGAATCGAGAGCTTCCGTAGCCCGGTCTCCCCTAGTTTCAGGACAGCAGCGGGGTGTGGATAATGCTCCATGAAGAAGAGCGAGGCTTTCCCCCAGAAGTCACTGAATACTTTGATTTTTCGAGCTCTACCGGCTGAA
>NZ_VEGP01000198.1 GCF_007679495.1 Paenibacillus sp. 32O-W
GGCTCCCCGAACAGGACTCGAACCTGTGACAACTCGGTTAACAGCCGAGTGCTCTACCAACTGAGCTATCAGGGAATATGGCACAACATTTAGTATAACACATTTTTATGTTTTTGGGAACAGTTATATTATTCCCTGAAAACTAGTAGCGAATTCAGCGATTTATCCATTGCACATCCATGATCGGGGTCCCCGCAAAGTACTCGGACTCTGCTTCGAAGCCTTATCTTCACTTTGTGGGGCATTTATTAGGTTAAGCCCTCGACCGATTAGTATTCGTCAGCTCCATGCATTGCTGCACTTCCACCCCGAACCTATCTACCTCG
>NZ_VEGP01000019.1 GCF_007679495.1 Paenibacillus sp. 32O-W
CGTACGGATCTGTGAGGGGTAAGGGGCACAATCCTCGAAGGAAAGGCCCCGCCTACTCGACCTCGTCTTTGCGACGTCTTTACCGACCCGGATGCAGCGCGCCACCCCTTCTCTTGCTCAACATTTGCTCCAATGGGCAGCGATGAAAGAGAAGAGCGAATGTGACTGAAAAATTGAACACTAGACTCGCTTTTTTTCGAAGCTTTCACGGTTCTGCCGGTTCAGGCCGGTTCTCACATATAGTTCTTTACTACGGCATTCCCCACAACATGAAGAGCGACCGCTTTTAGAGGGAGGGTTAGACGTCGACTCCATTGGAGTGCGGACGGAATACGCCTCGAAGGCATTCGTCCCTTTGTGGGGGATTACAGGGCTCCCCGCAAAGTACCCGGAATAAGCTTCGAAGGCTGCCCGTCAGTTTGCGGGATATAATTTTGAGGGGAGCCTCCACCCTCTGTTGCCTGAGCGGGGAATTACCTGTCGATGGGGGAATCATTCGGACGTTCCGTCAGGGACCACGCCTCGGTCCTGTACATGCTTCCCGGCGTCCGCGGAGGCTGCTTGCTCCTGCTCCGCCCGTGCTCTCTTTTCCTTCCAGAACAGGGCGCTTAGTATTCGTTCGATCCATTCTTTATCCTCCGGGGAAAGCAGTATTCCGTCGAATTCGAGCTCGTTCTCCCGTATAAAGCGGCGTAAATTAACCGGTGCCTGGGGTGGCGGGACGAGCTCGGTTTCGGGCTGCAGGTAGCCCGCTTCTTGCATGAGAACGGCATAGGAGGTATTGAGTCCGGCGGACAATTTCAGCAATATTTCCGGAGAAGGAATTCCCCGCTGTCCATTCTCGATTTGGGATATATAGGAAGGGGATACCCCTGAACGGTCAGCGACTTCACGAATAGTAAAACCTTTCCTTTTACGCATTTGGCGAAGTTTATCATAGAACATGTTCTTCCATTTCTCCTTGATAGAAATAGGTTCCGTTAGTTAACAATAATAACATAAAAGTTTACAATTGTGTAATCAATCTGACAAATTGCGAAAATTTATTACACTAGTAAACTAAAATGATTGCAAAAGTAAATATAATCCAGTATAATAGGAACAAAAATGGGAACAGTTGGAGGAGATTGCTTGAAAATCATTGCCAGACCAAATCTGTTTGCCAGAACCCGAATCATGAAGGGAATGTCTCAGCGTGAATTGGCCAGGCGCTCCGGCCTGAGTCACACCTATATCAGTATGCTGGAGCGATCGAAGAAGTCGGTCGGACCAGCCGCGGCCAAGAAGCTGAGCGATGTACTGGAAATACCGATGGATGAGTTGTTTATTATTAAGTAATTCATTGCCGCGATGAATTTCTTCCCCTCTATCTTTCCTCGCTAGTAACATGGGATCCTTTGTTGCTTTCTACCGGCTTTCCGCGTGGGATAACGAGCTCTTAGCAATCATGCAATCGGTGGTTCGACATCTGAGCTCATCTCTCCATTATCTAACTTTATTTCAAATTGTAAAATTATTGTTGAAATATAGTTTCTTTAGAAATACAATAGTATTGGGACATATTGTAAGCGGTATCAAGGATTTGCAGTTCATCATTAAAACATTTTCGTGAAGCGGGAGGTGAAATTGGAGCCGTTTCGAGTTTCGCCGTCTTTTATTGTGACTGCATGCTGATCATCATGTGAGGAGATTGAAGCAGAACAAAATATGGAGGAGTGAGATCATGTATGATCGTCAATCCAGGTTCGCAAAACAATCTTTGATGGTCTTATTATCGTTGGTACTTGCTGTAGGAGGCCTGCTGGCCGGTTTTCCTCAAGGTCGATCTTATGCGCAAACGTCTGATTTTCATCCGGTCCATCAGGATGAATTTCCGGTAGCTCCGGGTGCTTATCATAAGGAAATGACATTGGAGGGGGGAATTTATGTCGAGGAGGTTAAGGTGATGGAGATTGATCCGTCCCAACCCTTCCTTGAATTGGCGGTGACTTCTCCCAAAGGGAAGGTAGTCTCCCTGGATACGGTGCGCAATCAGGCGAAGCTGGCGGAAAGCGAGGGCCGCAGGGCGGTTGCGGCTTTCAACATGGATTTCTACAATACGGATCCGAATTTCGCCGGTATACCGACGGGTCACCAGATCAGCGCGGGAGAAGTTATTACGGCCCCTTCCACTCGGCGCAACGTGCTGGCTCAGATGAAGGACGGCACAGTGCGGATCGAGACCGAGGTCGAGCTTGCCGCTTCTATCACGGCGGAGGACGGGGAGACGGCGGTCATCTCCGGAGTGAACCGTGCGGTGACGGCAGCCTTGTCTAATCATCTCTTCGTATTCACAGACAGGTTCAGTTCCACGACCAAATCGGTTGGCGAACAGATCGTGGAGGTGATTATCGCTCCCGGTCCGGCCGGGTCCGTGCTGCAGCCCGGCATTCCGCTCTCGGGAACGGTTGAAGCTGTTGTAGAGGGGGGAAATCAGCCGATTCCGGGCGGCAAGCTGGTCGTCACCGCAACCGGCAGCAAGGCGGAGTGGGCCCGCCGCAAGCTGACACCCGGCAGCCGGGTAGAGCTGGATGTTCAATTTACCAAAGGAATGAACGAAGCCCTGCAGCTGGTTTCCGGCAGTGTATTATTGGTCAGGAACGGACAAGCCACCCCCGAGGCGCTTGCGGATAAAGACCGCCACCCGCGCACTTTCGTCGCGGTCAAGCAGGGGAAGCTGCACGTGTACACGTTCGATGGCCGCCAGCCCGGGTATTCAGACGGGGTTACGCTTGCGGAAGGAGCGCTGTTTCTGCAGGAGGAAGGGATGGAATTCGCTCTAAATGTGGACGGCGGAGGCTCGACCACCTATGCGGCCCGTCTGCCGGGGGATCAGAGCTTGTCTGTTCTGAATCGCCCGTCCGACGGCTACGAGCGTTCCAATTCCAATTCCCTGGTTGTTTTGTCCACGGCCCCCGTTAAGGAACTGTCCACTTTGCTTCCTGCCCCCAAAGGGCCGGTCAAGGTGATCGCGGGAGGCAGCATTTCATTTACTTCCAAGGGACAGGATGAGTTTTACAACGGCATACCCGTCGATTCTTCGCAGCTGACATGGGAAGCGGATGCCGCCATTGGGACGATAGATTCGCTGGGAAGATTTACTGCGGCGGCAACGCCCGCGGAAGGACAGGTAACTGTCCGCTTAGGAGAAATATCAGCACAAGTAAATATACAGGTGGTTACGCAAGTGGAACGAATAGAGCTTATACCATCCATCGCGGTGATCAATCCTGGGGATAAGCAATCGTTCCGCGTGCGCGGTTACGATGCGAATGGCCAGGAAGTGATTTTGTCGCCGGATCGGTTGAATTGGAGCATGGAAGGCAATCTTGGCACATTATCTCCGTCGGGAGAATTGACGGCCGGTAACGAATCTGCTTCCGGCAAAGTAATAGTATCCATTGGCCAGGCTTCGGCCGAGGCGGTGGTTCATATTGGCAAGCCCCCCGTCTTGGTGGAGGATTTCGAAGCGTTGGACGATTTAGTCCCGTCGCTTGTTAACGCGGTTCCGGGATCGGTGAAGCTGGAGCTGTCCAGCCGCCCCAATCCGGTACGGGTAGGCGCTCATGCGGTCAAGCTGACCTATGATTTTACGGGGACGAGCGGGACCTCCGCCGCGTACATCAATTTCCGGGAGAACGGAGCGGCAGGAAGGACGCTGGAGGATTATCCGATCAAGCTGGGGTTGTGGGTATATGGAGACGGCAACAAGCATTGGCTGAGAGGCCAAATTCAGGATGGCAACGGAACGAAGAAGCCGATAGATTTTACAGGATCGGGTCAGTTGAATTGGGTCGGCTGGAAATATGTGACTGCGGACATCCCCGCGGGAATGCCGCTGCCCCTCAAGCTTACCCAGATTTATGTCGTGGAAACAAGCAATGCCAATAAAAACGCGGGCGCCATTTATTTCGATCATTTGCGCTCCATCTACAGCGAGACCGGAGAAGACCTGGAAGGTCCCGTATTCGGTGACCGGACCCCGGAGCCCGGCAGTCAGATCTCCACGGGAACGCCGATCATTGCGGCTACGGTCAAGGACGCTGGAACGGGAGTCGATCGCGGCTCGATCGTCATGCGGCTCGATGGGACGGTCGTCGCCCATGAGTTCGATGAAGCCGGCGGACGGGTAAGCTATACCCCCGTAGAGGCGTTGAAGGACGGCGAGCATCGCGTAGTCATCGAAGCGGCGGATCTGGCCGGAAATCCAGCGGTGCCGAATGCGGATTGGACCTTCAGCATCGACACGGCCCCCGACTGGGAAGCACCGACCGTCAGCGTCATCAGTCCGATGGACGGCATCCGTACCCGCACCGATCAGCCGAGAATCGCCGTCAAGCTGACGGATGACAAGTCGGGGATCGATTCCGGCAGCATCACGCTGGAGCTGGACGGAACGGCCGTCCCCCATCGATATGATGAAGCGAGCAGCACGGTATATTATACGGTTCCGGACAAGCTGCAGCAGGGAACGACGCACAGGGTCAGGCTGTCGGCCGCGGATATGAGCGGCAATCGGGCGGAACAGGAGTGGTCGTTCACCATCGGCCGGCTTCCCGGACAACCGAATGATCCGAACCGGTTCCAGATTAGCGTCATCGGAGATGGAGGGTATTATACGGCCGGGCAAGGGGAGACCGCTGCGGATATTCTTCTGCGGGAGCAAATTGCCCGGATTAACCGGGAGGATTCCGAGCTGGTTGGCTACACAGGAGATATTGTGGAGAACGACACCCCGGAGAATTACGCTATCGCAATCGAAAATATGAATCTGTTCCGGATGCCTTATCTGGTCAGCATCGGCAATCATGAAATATCCGGAACCGGGTCCAGAGTGAATTATCAGAGTACATTCGGCGATACGACCTACCTGTATGATTTCGGCAATACGAGAATCATCGGACTGGATACGGCCTCCGGCATGATTTCCAATTCGGACGCTTCTCAGTGGCCGTGGCTGGAGGAAACGCTGGCGGACACGGAGCAGAACAACATCATAATCATCATGCATGTCCCGCCCGATGAAATTACCGCGGACGGTGAAAACCTCAACACAGGGCACGGTTTTCAAAACAGTGAGGAAGCCGGCCGATTGTATGATCTGCTGGGAACGTATAAGGCCGCGCACCCGAGCAAGAACCTAATTGTGTTCAGCGGAGATTTGCATGCATACCTCCACAAGCAGGTTCAGGGAGTGCACTATATCGTCTCGGGAGGGGGCGGCAAGTATACCCATATCTCCCCCGACAAGGGTGGGTTCTACCATTACTTGAATGTTCACGTCGAAGACGATTCGCTGAGCTGGGATGTCATCCCGCTTCTCGAACGCATCGATTTCGTTCAGGCGCCGGATACGATCCAGCGAGGCGAGACGGTAACCCTGCGGGCGGACGGACATTTCATGACCAGCACCAATCAGCCGATTACGATGCCGATTCAATCTCCTTTTAAAGTCGAATGGGAGTCTAGCAATCCGCAGGTAGCTTCGGTAGATTCGGAAGGCAGAGTTACCGGCCATTCAGCCGGCGAGGCGGTCATCACCGTTAAATCCGGGTGGGCGAAAGCGGAGAAGACCCTGCGTGTCAGCGGAGGAGAGCCGATAGGCCTCGAGCTGACGGGTCTCGAGCCTCTCGAGGCGGGAGATACGGCGCAGGCAGAGGTCTGGCAGTTATTGAGCGACGGCAGCCGGGTGAAGCTGTCCGGGGATGTCCGCTTCCACAGCAGCAACGACCTGGTGGCCGAAGTGTCCGATGACGGACTGGTCAGCGCCTGGCAGGCGGGGGAAGCCGTTATTACGGCGGAATACGGGACATGGAGCGCGACTTATACGCTCATCGTCTCCCCTTATACCGGCGTTCCTCTGCAGGAGAAGGTGATGGCTGTAGATGCTGCCGCCGGAGCGATAGAATTAGAGTTTGCGGGGGCAATGCCTCTTACCGAAACTTTCAAAGTATTCCAAACCGGGCAAGGACAGCCGGCGGAGAGGACGTTAAACGATGTAAGAGTCGGAGCGGAGAATGTTACTGCGTTCATTAACCGCTCGGGGGCGGTTTACAAGCTCCTGATCGAAGGGGAGACCCCGCCGGGCCGCATGCGGGTAGGCATCCGCACCGATATCGGTAATATTGCCGACCTGACGACCCTTAACCACAGCCGCATTGAGCTTGTGGCCAAGGAAGACTTCCGGCTGGAGGACAAAATAGCGGGCGTAACGTTCGATATTGCCGCGGACAGCCCGGCCGCACTCACGGTAAGCGGCGGTCAGACCGTTGTTCACTATGGAGGAGCGGAGCTCTACCGAACGGCGAACCGGCTGTATGCCCATCCGGTCGGGGAGGATTCGCGGATTCAGGTAAGCAGCATCCGCCGCTCGCAGGGGCAGCCGCAGTACCGGGGAACCCTGGAAATGACATTGACCCCTGCCAAAGATGCTTTAAGATTAATTAACGATATCGACTTGGAGCGATATTTGTATCAGGTCGTTCCGAGCGAGATGCCGGCTTCCTTCGGGCTCGAAGCGCTGAAGGCCCAAGCTGTAGCGGCCCGGACCTATGCGCTGACCGATTATTACAACAGTCGGTTTGCCGATCGCGGCTTCCATATCGACGACAGCACGCTAAGTCAGGTGTATAACAACAGTGCAGAGAATGGTTTGACGACCCAGGCGGTTAACGAAACCGCCGGGATAGTGATGAAGAGCGGCAACGAGCTTGTGGATGCCCGGTTCTACTCCACATCGGGAGGATACGGGGCCTCCAGGCATGAGGTGTGGGCGGATGCGCCTCCCTCCAATGCATTCCCGGGCACGCCGGCCCCTTATCTGACCGCTCAGAGCTATACGTATGATCCGTCCGACCCCGGGGAAATGCTGAGGATCGATACGGCCAACGAGCGGCAAATCAACGAGTTTTATAAAACGTTGTCGCATACCGGATACGATTCGGATTCTCTCTATTTCCGCTGGAAGGTCGGCTTGACCAAGCAGGAGCTGGAGAATACGATCAACCGGAATTTGCCCGACCGGTACGCGGCGGACCCGCTGTTTATCTTAACCATGCAGCCGGACGGAAGCTTCGCCAGCCAGCCGATTCCGCCAGGCGGCATCGGAAGCCTCCGCAATATGTACGTGGCCAAGCGGGGGGCGGGCGGTAATATTATGGAGCTTGTCGTGGAAGGCAGCAGCGGAACCTATAAAATTGTCAAGGAATTTAACATCCGCTTTACCATTCGCCCAAGCCAAGCGTACACGGGCGGCGGCGATATTCTCGCTTACCGGGCCAAGGGGGGATCAGCCGACTACGATCCGGCGGCAACGTTACGAAATCCGAGCATCCTGTATTCCGCCTTCTTCACTTTCGATCTGGAGAGGGACGGGCAGGGAGACATCGTGCGCATTACATTCTACGGGGGAGGCAACGGTCACGGTGTGGGCATGAGCCAGTACGGCGCCTCGTTATTAGGCGGCAGAGGCTGGAGCTATGACCGGATTCTGACCACGTATTATCCGAATATGAATCTGGTCCCCATTTACGGTCCCTCCAGGCAGCTGGAATCGATTGAACTGTCCGGTCCCGATTCGCTGGTTGCGGGAGAGACAGGCCAGACCGAGGTGACAGCCTACTATTCGGACGGCACGATGGAAGTAATAACGGAAGGCGTTAACTACGCCAGCAGCCATCCGGAGGTGGCTGCCGTCGACGAGTCGGGTCTGGTGACGGCTCTCCGTCCGGGACAGACGGTGATAGCTGCCGAATATGAGGGGCAGACGGTCAGCTACCGCTTGACGGTTACATCATCCCTGAACAAGCTGGAGATAAGCGGACTCGGTCCGATGCGGCCGGGAGAGCAGAGCCAGACCGTCGTCATGGCCGTCTATGGAGATGGGTCGAGGCATCCCGTTATGACGGGAGTCACCTTCTCCAGCAGCCGTCCGGAGGTGGCCTCCATCAACGAGACGGGTCTGGTGACGGCTCTCCGTCCGGGACAGACGGTCATATCCGCCGTATATGCCGGGCAGACAGCAGGCTACAACCTGACGGTGATCTCCCCGGAGCCGGAGACCCGCCTCGAAATCATAGGTCTGTCGGCGATGAATGCGGGCGAGAAGCGCCAGATTGAAGCGAAATTGATTCATGCTGACGGTTCCTCGGAGACGGTATCGAAGGGTGTGCAATGGACAAGCAGCGACCCTCAAATAGCCAAGATCGATTCCAAAGGCAGGATCACTGCACTTAAACCGGGAGTTGCTACGATCCGGGCGCAATATCGGGAGTGGGTTGCGGAAGCAGAGCTTGTAGTGCGGGTTCGATTGCAGAAGCTGGATATAGGCAAGCTGAAGCCGATGAAGGAAGGTGAGACATTCCAGATCGTGGTTACGGCTATCTACAGCGACGGGACCCGGGAGACGGTTACTGCCGATTCGGCTTTTACGAGCAGCGACCCCGATACAGCCACGGTGGATAACGGAGGTTTAATCCGCGCCCTGCACAAAGGAAAGACGACCATTACGGTCGAATATGGCGGCCTGCAGGTCACAGAGAAGCTTAATGTCACCAAGGCGCCCCCTGGCCGCAACAAATAATCCTCTCTGCCGCTGAAGTTGCGGAGAGGACCTGTTTCGCCGATAGAAATCTCGTTATAGCGGTCTTGGAAGAGGACTTCAATGGAAGTCCTCAGGTGGTAGCCATTCGAAAGAGAAAGACTAAGACAAAAATGGTTGCTCAACACAAATGGGCTAAATTCCGAGTTTTAAAAGAAATGAATGAACTCGAGCCTTTTTTACCGGCAACGCAAAAATTTAGAAAACGAGTTTTATGGGACTTTATCGACAAATACGGAAAAGTTATGCTTAAGCCTTACCTCGGACATTCCGGCCGCGGCGTAATTCAAGTATCGCGGTTGGAAGAAAATCGGTTTGCAATTCATATTGAAAACAAGAAAATAATTGTGGACGGAAAGCGATCTGTTTCCGATCAGCTTGAGAAATTGACGAATGCCCGGAGATATATTGTACAGCGCCGAATATCATTAGCTGAAATTAACAAAAGGCCGTTCGATATAAGAGTTATGGTAAAAAGGAAAAAACAATCTCCCTGGAAAGTAACGGGGATGTTCGCCAAGGTAGCCGAGAGAGATTATGTCGTTTCCAACGTGTCCGGAACCCTGCTTCCGGTTGAAGCCGCGATTGAACAATCGCTTATGAAACCCGTTCCAACTGAAAAATTATTAAAGCGAATCAAGAAAGTCTGTTTGACCGCGTCAAAGCAACTGGGCAATGTTTATGCTGCGCAGAATATTATAGGCTTCGATATCGGCTTGGATCATGATGCTAACGTCTGGATTATAGAAGCCAATTTTAAGCCGAGCCTGCGGCCGCTTATATTATTGAAGGGTACCTGAGAAGGTGCCCTTCTGGCCTTGTAACGGCCCTCCGCCGTTTCATTATTCTGGTCGGATTAAACGCCCTGTGCTTATAATTTCCACCGGAAAAACCGCCCAAAGACTTTCAGTCTATTCGATTTTTTATCCTGGGTATCTCCTTATGTCGGGCTATAAACGGTCCATACGAACGGGAGAGCGTTTGGAAAGAGGGCAAACGGCCAAGGAGCAAACGCATACACTAATATTGGAAGCTATTTTTTGAACGAGGGCTTGGCTTACCAAATCGGACTGACTCCGGATGGGGTTCCGGGCAGTCATTTGGCTGGAGAGCCGACTTTCCAATCCTGTCCCGGAAGAGTACAATAGATATGATAAGAAGCGAACGTTTGTTTTTTGCCTTTAAGCGAAGTTATCGGGCGAAGTCTTTCCGGTGTGGCGCTCGAAGGTCAGACATAGGATCGAAGTACAGTCATATCACCAAACCTTATTGAAGCATCGTTAAGAACCGGCAAAAATGCAGGTCTTTGGAAGAAATTCGGTTGAAATCGGCCAAAGACATGCGAAAGTGCAGTTGAATTCGGCATTTAACTGATTTTGGTCTTTTCCGGGGATTTACCTGCAGGTTTGCTCGTCTTCGGCAATGTTTGGCGATATCACGCTGATTGACATGCATTTTTGCTTGTCATTTGAAGCCATCCTTCGGCTGTTCAGTTGATAGGAAGGAAGCCCAAACATGCCTTGATGTGCTGAACATCACCATACATCGCGCAGATAAAAGAGACAGGAAGCCAAACTTGTCTCTAAGGGCCGAGCATCGCCTTACATTGTGCAGACAAGTTAGCTTCGCGGTCCGAACTTGGCGTAAAGTGTTCTAATCATTCACCAGACTTTTAGGAGGATTCTCATGAACGTACTGCAAGCATTATTTTTCCCGCCGGAGCAGCCCGGGGGAGTATCTTCGATGATTCCGTTTATGAAGGAGCGTTTTGTCAGAAACAGCTGGGGAATGGAACTGTTCTACCTGCCGAGGAGACTTAGGGGGAAAGGAAACGAGCCGGTGGAGTTCGCCACCTTCGATTGGAAGGCTTACGGGGGCCATCCCGTTGTTGATAAATATATTCAAACCTATAAAGATTACGTTTGGTGGACAAGGCTGCGCATCCGTCAGCGCTATGACCTCATCCACGCCCATCATCCGATTGCCGCGTTGGCTATGCGCCAGCTTTTTCCGGAGACCCCGGTTCTGTTGACCATCCATTCCAGCTACGAGAGAGAGCTGGTGCTGAACGGGCATATCGAGGCGGACGGGCCGGAGCATCGTTTCCTGACTTCGCTGTATCATGAGCTGGAAGTGAAGCTGGAGCAAATATTAACGGTATCGGAATCGTTTAAAAGCTACCTGTCCCATTATGTGCAGGAGCCGGACAAAATCAGAGTCGTTCCGAACGGGTTCGATGAAAGAAGATTTCGTCCCATGCCGCATGAGAATGAAGTTCCTCAATTGATTACGGTCTGCCGTCTGGTTCCGGCCAAAGGATTGGACATATTGCTGGCAGCCTGTTCGGAATTGAAGAAGCGCGGTCATTCCTTCGTGCTGCATATTATTGGAGACGGACCATACCGGCCGGAGCTGGAGCGGATGGCTGTTGATCTTGATGTGTATGAGGAAACTATATTCTACGGCTATATGCTTCATCCGGAACAGTTTATGCCGTTCTTTGATATTTTCGTGCTGCCTTCCCGTGCCGAGGCCTTCGGCTCCGTCTTCGCGGAAGCGGCTCTCTGCCGGCTTGCGCTGGTCGGAACGAATGTCGGGGGAATCGCCGAGCAGATCGAGCATGGACGGAACGGGTTTCTAGTCCCGCCCGAGGATGCCGAAGCTCTGGCGGAGGCGCTCGCCAAGCTGATGGAGGAGCCCGATCTGCGCTCCCGGATGGCGGGCCTGGCGGAGAAGAAGGCCAAGTCAAATTACTCACTGCAGCGGGTGATTCGCCAATTGGCCAAGGTATACGAAGAATACCGGCGTCCCGAGGCCCGGGGGTAATAGTTGTCTACGCCGTGCCGAAGCGGCGGAAGCGGCTAGACAGCAGGTTCTTGCCGCCTTTAGGCTGGCAGAGCGACCGGTAGTCACGCATAGTTTTCCTTTTTTTTCATTGCAAGAACTTGGACCGTACGATGTGTTAAAATAGGACAATGATGGAAAAAACAAACCGATGATGAGGCTACGAACATAGGGATTGGAAAGGGTAGAAGGTACAGATGAACAAACAAGTTCTTATCGTGGATGACGATAAAGAAATTGCCAAGCTTATAGAAATCTATTTGGTGAATGAAGGGTATAAAGTCATCAAGGCGCATAACGGTCGGGAGGCGCTGAAAGTCATTTCTACGGAAAGTATTCAACTGGTCATTCTCGATGTTATGATGCCGGGGCTCGACGGATTGGAGGTTTGCCGGCAAATTCGGGAGAAGGATAATATTCCGATTCTGATGCTGAGCGCCAAGGGAGAGGATATAGACAAAATACTCGGGCTCACGACCGGAGCCGACGATTATATGGTCAAACCGTTCAACCCTCTGGAATTGCTTGCGCGGGTCAAGTCGCTCTTCCGCAGAACTTTTGACCTCAATCCGCAGCTTCAGGCTTCAGGCGACGGGACAATTACGATTCATTCTCTGCAAATTAACAAATCGACTCACACCGTTACGGTAGAGGGACATAGGGTCAATTTAACCTCGTTGGAGTTTGATATTCTTTATTTGCTGGCCAGCCATCCGGGGAGGGTGTTCAGCGCCGAGGAAATTTTCGAAAGAGTGTGGAAAGAGAAGTATTACCAATCCCATAACACGGTTATGGTTCATATCAGCAAGCTGCGGGATAAATTGGAAAGCGAGCCGGGAGGAACGAAGCTGATCCAAACGGTATGGGGAGTCGGGTATAAAATTGATCACTAATTTATTTTACAGACTTCGTTGGAAGCTGCTTCTGCTTTTTGTCATTTCGCTTGTATTTTCTTTGCTGGGGGTGCTGTTTCTGTTCGTTACCGCCCAACTGCTGGTGGCGGCTGGGCCCAATATTATCAGCCAATTCTTTAGAAGCTTGTACTACACGGTCGGGCCTGTGTCGGTATCGCTTGTAACGGGGGTGGTTTTGTTCATTGGCTTTGTTGTCCTGCTCAGCCATCGAAGTATCCGATATCTTGGTCAAATCACGAAAGCGGTACAGCAAATCTCCTCCGGCGATTTCGATGTGCGTATCCCCGTCCGTTCCCGGGACGAGCTGGGGGAACTCGGAGAGAACATCAACCGGATGGCGGAACAGCTCAAGGTGTCTATTGAAGAAGAGCGGAGAGCGGAGCGGACGAAGAACGAGCTGATTACCAGCGTTTCGCATGATTTGCGGACGCCGCTGACATCGATTAACGGCTATCTGGGGCTGATCGAGCAGGACCGTTACCGGGACGAGGTAGAACTCCGTTATTATGTCAACATTGCCTACGACAAAGCCCAGCGGCTGACGGGGCTGATCAACGATTTGTTCGAATATGCAAGAGCAAGCGGAGGAGGAATGAAATTGAAGCCCTCCCCCATTAATCTCGTCGAGATGCTCGGGCAGCTTGCGGCCCAATTTCGTTTGCAGCTGGAACGGACGGGCATGGAGTGCCGGTTGTTTTTTCCGGAAGAAAAAATTATCATTACGGCCGATGGAGACAAGCTGGTCCGTGTGTTTGAAAATTTGCTGATCAACGCCATGAATTACGGCAAGGACGGAAAATATATCGATTTAAGAGTGACACGGGAAAACGGCGATGCGGTTGTGCATGTGGTCAACTACGGGGAGCCTATTCCGAACACGGATCTTCCTCATATTTTTGACCGGTTCTATCGTGTGGAGAAATCGAGGGCCGAGGAAACGGGTGGCTCGGGTCTCGGGCTGGCGATTGCCAAGACGATTGTCGATCTCCATGGCGGTACGATCTCGGCCGATAGCGATCAATTAAGAACGCTGTTTGAAATCAGACTCCCGATAACAAATCCCGCGGCTCAGGCATAGTTCCTTTCGCATGGCGAGCCGTCTGCCGATACAAGGCTTCTTTGCAAGGTCTTTTCGAAAAGGCTTCGCATAGAAGCTTTTTTTATTTTCGGGTAATCGGAAAATTGTGTGGTTCTTCAGCAACACTTCAACTTTCATCCATATCCGGCAATTTCTCAAAGAAGGTTTCATAGGTTGTTTTGTTAATTAATTATATTTTCTTCGTTTAATCCACTAACATGAAAGGCTTCCATTTTGTTATCATAACGTGCTATAAAAGCAACTTTCCCCTCCGTTATTCTCATATAAGTAAAGACGGTGGCTTGGCCTCTTATTTCACCATTCTCTTCATACCATGTACCTTGTTGTTCGAGAACAATATCATGCCATTTAGCGAAGCGATTTACCGTGACTAATTTAAGGTTTGCTCGATCTAACCAGTCCGCTAAATGATGACTTCCACTAACCGACCCTTTAGGTCCGATAATTTCAATGTCTGTACGAGTCAATCCAAGTAGTGAGGGAATATCTTTTTCATTCGACTTTTCAATCCATTGTTCAGCCGTTTCAATTGTTGATGTTAGTGTTGCTCTTTCAGATTTATGTTTGAGGAACGAGGAAGAACGTTCAATAAGCTGCTGTTCATTGATGTTAAAAACGTTTAGCAAAAGCTCCCTGACCTCTTGTTTGTTAGATTCATCCATAAATAATCCGATTACGTTATTTTTCTAAATAGAAATTTAAGAAATTCTTTAGCTATTGTTATCTATTGGTTAAACAATTTTCGGTAAAGTAAGGACCAGATATAACGAGAGTTCGGTAAACGTGGAATTAAGCAATGCATGAAGAAGGCAGCGGCGGCTATGGGCCGAGATTTGGCCATTCTTGCAGAGCTGGTCCAGGGACGGACGTTCAGACAGTAACAGATTGACGGAGGAAAGGGTCGGAAGCATGAAGCAAAAATTTGCACTTTTTGTATGTATTGTTGCAGTAGTACTACTGGTTAATATGGTAGGGAAAGATCAGTGGAGCCGGGTATGGGGACATGTCAAGGTTCAGACCAACAACCGCCAATTCGCGATGAATGAAATTCGGGGAGAAGCCGCCATTCTGATGGATCAGAGAACAGGCAAGGTTCTTTTCTATAAGAATGATAAGGAAAGGATGTATCCTGCCAGCACGACGAAAATATTGACCGCACTTCTTGCCCTCGAGCTGGGAGACCTGGACGAAATGGTTCAGGTTGGGGAAGAAGCGGTTCCGCACCCCGGGGAAAGCAGGGCGGGGCTTGTGCCCGGGCAGCAGTTCAAGCTGATCGATCTGCTCCATGCCCTCATGCTGCCTTCAGGCAATGACGCGGCAAGGACGATCGCCATTCATATTGCGGGCAAAGTAAGCGGCCGCGAGGATATGGAGCCTGACGAGGCAATAGACTACTTCGCCCAGCTTATGAATAATAGAGCGAAGCAAGCGGGGGCGAAGCAGTCCCATTTTGTCAATCCTCACGGTTTGCATGATGAGAATCACTATACAACCGCCCGCGATCTGATGATGATCGCCAGTGAAGCGATTAAGAACGAGCAGTTCCGGAAAATTGTCAATACGGGGCAATATACCGCATACAGCAAGGGTAGAAACCATGCAGATACGCTAAGCTTTACCAACACCAATCAATTACTTCAAAGAAACAGCGGCTACTATTTCGAAGGGGCGGACGGCATTAAAACCGGGTTTACGGATCAGGCAGGTTATTGTTTAGTCTCCTCGGCTACCCGTTATAATGCCGGATTGATCGCTATCGTGCTCAAATCTACGAATGATGAAGTCTGGCGGGATTCCAACCATCTGCTCGAGTACGGATTCAAGGCTCTGTCCCAATAAGATTCAACCGTTCTTATGTAAATGAAGCATCATCTGATACTGTGCATACGGATACTGATCTCGCGTTCTAGTGAAGAATGCTGCATCTTTTTGTACCGGGCCAATCGAAAATAGTTTCTGGACAGAGCTTTCCGCGTATAGGATAATTAAATAGAATTCAATTGATTTTCGGAGAACGGGAAACCGCGATCGGAAAGGAGACGGAAGGAACGCTTCTTTTCTTCGTAGGACGATTGGCAGAAACTCTTAATCGTCCCAACTGAAAATCTTGAATGATCTATTACGCAGGGGGCTTGATGAAAACGATGAAACAAGTTAAATGGAAAAAGGTTGCGGCCGGTACTGTGCTTGCTATTAGCTTAAGCCTTCCAGTGAATGTGATGGCGGCTCCGGTTCCCGTTGCTAGTGTGACAGTTGAGGCTGCCATTGCGGATTTGGTGCCTCTCAGAGCCGTTGCAGAATCGATCGGTGCCCAAGTATCTTGGAATCAGGAAACTTATCAGGCGGAAGTGCGCCGGGGAACCCAGTCGCTTACGGTGACCATCGGCGAACAGAAGGCAATCGTGAACGGTGCGGAAGTGCATATGAACAAAGCGGCAGAACTGGTCAATGAAACGACGATGGTTCCGCTGGATGTCATTAGTCAGGCTTTCCAGGCCGAGCTCGAATGGAATGACGAAACCGGCCTTACGATTGACAGCAATGATCTTATCTCTATTAGCGGTTATCTAATGAGCCTTGTCCAGAATGGGCAAATTTCCGAAATCCCCTCTTACATGAGCGCCCCATTGCAGAAGGCCATGCAGCCGGAGTTGATTGCGGCTATTAATGCGCAATTAACTGCAATGTACGGCACTATTGAACAGTTGGCCGGCGTACAGCGGGAAGATAATGCTGTGCACAACAATGTGAAATTGACCTATATGACGGACAGACAGCTTCCTCTTGAAATAACGCTGCGATTCGATCAGAATCAGAAGCTGGATGATGTTTACATTCCTTACTTGTCGGCGGGCGGTTATGAGAAGCCGGATTATGACGATTCGAGCGCCTACACGGAGAAAGAGGTAGTTATTGGCGAAGGGCAGTTTAAATTACCGGGCACCCTGACGCTTCCTGCAGGCGAAGGCCCGTTCCCGGTTGTTGTACTGGTTCATGGTTCGGGTCAGAACGATCGTGACGAAGCGGTAGGAGCCTATAAGCCTTTCCGTGATATTGCGGTCGGTCTGGCCGCGCAGGATGTAGCTGTGCTCCGATATGAGAAGCGGACTCGGGAATATCCTTACCAATCCATGTCCATCCCGAATTTCACCGTTAAAGAGGAAACGGTCGATGACGCTCTGGAAGCAGTGAAGTATCTGCTTAAGGAAGACAAGATCGATTCCGAACGGATTTATCTGGCCGGGCATAGTCAAGGCGCCATGCTCGTTCCCCGGATGATCGAGGCGGATGAAGAAGGCCATATTGCCGGCGCCGCCGTTATTTCCGGACCTTCAACTCCTCTGGAGGATATCCTGCTGTGGCAATTCGAGAACCAATTGGACAATGCCAAGAAAGCCCAGGCTCCTGCAGAGCAGATTGCGCAGCTGGAGCAGCAGATTGCATTGTTTAAGGAGGATTTGAAGGCGATCAAGGATCCTGCGGTGCAGACCCAACCGGATAATTTCTCCTTCGGAAATTTTGCCTGGTGGAAGGACTTCAGCAACTACTACGGCGGAGAAATCGCCAAGGAACAATCGGTTCCGCTGGTCATTATGCAGGGGGAGAACGATATCCAGGTGCCTGCTAAAGAGCTGGATGGCTGGAAAGAAGCGCTAACCGCACGCAGCGATGTGACCTACAAGCTTTATCCGAAGATGAACCACTTCCTGATCGAGGTGGACCAGCCGTCTACCGGAATGGAATATTCGGTTCCGGGTAACGTATCCAAGCAGCTCATAGACGATTTGGCGGAATGGATTAAGAATAATTAAACTCATTGGCCGGGGGAAACCCCGGCTTTTTCTTTTCCGGCACGGATATCTAGTGGATTTATTTGTGGGTGTTTTACCTGTTCTTATATTTCATCGGTAGAACGCGCCTGTCCAAAGGACGGCGATAGCCGTTTATCCTTGTGCGAGTTTGCTCTGACGCGTCTAACTGAATTTATACAGCTAGTTTGCTTTTCTAGAGCGAAAGACGGTAACTACCTTGAAAATCCGTCTATTTTACCGTCTGCAGGCATCGTTGCAAGCGTAGCGGCACGTCTAACTGTATTTTGTACAGGTAGATTCAAGCGAATGGGCGAAAATGATCAAACTAACTGGATAAACTACAGTTAAAATGGGCAACTTTGGGTGAAACGACTGTTTTGGCGCAAACTAGCTGTAGGTTTTCCAGTTAGTTTCCATATTTCTTCCGAATATAGAAATCTAACTGTATGAAATCCATTTAGTCTTCAAATTTCACACTATTGAAGCAATTCAACTCTATTCTACCTTGATAATCCATCCATTTTCATCATCGATGGTGTCGCGTTCAGCGGCATGGGGGTCTAGCTGCAAAATGCAGCTAGTTTGTGCAAAAAGGCGATTTCAGCAAAAAACCTCGATTCAAAATGTAGTTTTTCCATTTATTTCAATAGCCTTCCACCATTCGCTCGAATTTACCTACATACAAATACAGCTAAATGTTTACCAAACGAAGGGATGGCGACCGACCGGCCATGAATATTTGATGGGTCCCGCTAGTCGGCCGCGTTCAGAAGAATTAGACCCCGTCTCAGCCGGGGGCGAAGGAGCTACGAAGGTTGCAGCTTAGCGGCTTTTTCCCGAATAAAACAAACGGCCAACGCCTCACAAGGCACTGACCGTAATCAGACATATCCGGTTTCTCTGCAAGGACTTAAATCAGATCCAGGCGCGAGAAACGATGACCAAGAGTATGAAGAGAACCAGAATAACTCCGGTGCTGGTCCAGAGTCCACCTGCAGGATGTCCCATGTTCAAGTCCCCCTTTCTCTTCCATCTGGTCCTATTTTATGCGATCGCGAGAAGGGAGGTCACGAGGGCATCATGAAATGTGCGAATGCCTCTATTGTCTACGGTTAACCGATCAGCCGAAGCAGAATCATACCGCAGAAAGCGCAAATAATTCCCGCCGTTTCCTGGCGGTTGAATTTCTCCTTCAGAAACAATCTGGCATAGAACAGAATAATCAGGACATTCATCGCTACGACCGCCGATACGAGCCCGGTGACTCCAAGCTTGAACGCGGGAAGCAGGAGCAGCATTCCGGATATGTTGCTGACTCCGACGACGAGTCCCCAGAGAATAGTTTTCGAGAAAGACCAATTTGATTTAGTGTCGGGCGAATTACCGGGTTCCTTCTGTGCTTCATCAGAGCTCCTTTTGTTCCGTCCCCATAGCCAAGAAATAAAGAACAAAACCATCCCTGTCGCATACATAATGACTAGTGTGGGAATGGTCTCACCGCCCCATAATACGGCCTGCTTGGAGGCGACGTCGGTTAACCCGAAAGAAATAAGAGTAATGATTCCCCACTGAAGCCCCTTCAAATTCGAGAACGAGAGATCACTGGAATAACGGATCAAGATGATGCCGCAAATAATGACAAGAAAAGCGGCCCCTTGCCCCCACGTAAGTGCTTCCCCCCACAAACCGTAAGCGAGAATAACGACGACAACCGGAGGAAGACCGGCCATAATCGCAATTAAAGAGGCTTTGCCGACCGCAAAACCTTTATACATGGCCGCATTGGCCGTAAAGGAAAATACCCCCATGAAGAGTCCAATCCAGACTCCGGGAGTCCATTCCGGCTGAACGATGAAATTAAGTCCGACCCCAATGAGCGTTCCGGACAAATAAACGGCGAATAAAAGCAAATTGCGATCCAACGGCTTCTGGGAAGACCATTGATACAGAATTCCTCTTAGCCCAAAGCATAGGCAGGCTAAACCAGCATAAACAAGCCACATTGTACTACTCAGATCCTTTCTGTCATTCTATCAGGCTGTGCCAAGTCACTCTAACCACTATAGGCAGACTCACGAATTCCGTCAAGGAGGGAATCTTTATGCTGGTGAACCGGCGAGAAGAAAACCGGCCCCCCCATTTCAGCATTGATCTGATAAGAAGCACTGGCTCTCCCGGCAAAGAAGCATCATCTCTCATCCTAAAAGCGGGAGGGTTCCGGAATTTAGTATTCATGACAAAAGGACGGGATTCTAGTAAAATGAGGTGGACAGCTTAGTGCAGCCAACCTTAATCGCTAAACTTTGAAAAATTTGATTGTCTATCGGGAGGGTTTAAGAATGAGTGCGGAACAGCAAGCGGGTTATTTCGGTTCATTCGGGGGCAGCTTTATTCCTCCGGATTTGCAGCAGGCCATGGATTACTTGGCGGAGCAGTTCGAGAAATATAAGAATGACCCCGAGTTTACTGAGGAGTACAAGTATTATTTGAAGGAATATGTCGGCCGGGAAAACCCTCTCACGTATGCCAAGCATTTGACCGAGAAGCTCGGCGGGGCCAAAATTTATTTGAAGAGGGAAGATTTAAACCATACCGGTTCTCATAAAATCAACAATGTGCTGGGTCAAATCCTGCTGGCGAAGCGGATGGGGGCCAAACGGGTCATTGCCGAAACAGGAGCGGGACAGCATGGAGTGGCTACCGCCACGGTCTGTGCCATGTTCGGAATGGAATGCGTTATTTATATGGGAGCCGAGGACACCCGCCGTCAGGCGCTGAATGTATTCCGTATGGAGCTGCTGGGGGCCAAGGTAGTACCGGTCAACAAAGGGCAGGGAAGGCTGAAGGACGCGGTTGATGAGGCTCTGGAAGACCTGGTGGCCAATTACAAGAATACGTTCTATTTGCTCGGATCCGCCGTAGGGCCTCATCCGTTTCCAACGATGGTGAAGCATTTCCAATCGATTATCAGCGAGGAATCGAAGAGGCAGATTATGGAGAAAGAAGGCCGCTTGCCGAATGCGGTCATCGCTTGTATGGGAGGAGGAAGCAACGGCATCGGTTCGTTCGCGCATTATATTGATGAGCCGTCCGTCCGGTTAATCGGAGTGGAGCCCGATCAAGCCCCGACCCTGACGCAAGGCGTGCCGGGAATGCTGCATGGATTTAAATGTCTCGTTCTGCTCGATGAGAACGGCGAACCGCGGAAAACTTACTCCATCGCCGCCGGTCTGGATTATCCGGGAATTGGACCGGAGCACAGCTATTTGAAAGAATCCGGCCGCGCCGAATACTATACCGTTACCAACGAGGAAGTGCTTGAAGCTTTCCAGGTGCTCTCCCGCACCGAAGGAATTATACCGGCCCTGGAAAGTGCTCATGCGGTTGCTTATGCTCTGAAATTGGCCCCGATCCTGGATAAGGATCAATTATTGATCGTTAACTTGTCCGGCCGTGGTGACAAGGATGTCGAGCAGGTATTCGAAATGCTTAATAAATAAAAATGAGAAGGAACGGGGGATGATATTCCCTCGTTCCTTATTCGTAAATCATTCGGATCGTCATGCCCCCGTCAATGATCAGGTTCTGGCCGGTAATAAAACCGGACTGCGGCCCGGTCAAATAAAGGCAGGCTTCGGCAATATCGTCCGGGGTGCCGACTCGGCCTACCGGATGCTGCTTCTTGTCCCGCTCACTATGCTGTGGCAGGGTGGCACGCGAGGATAACTGCCAGTCGCATGTTTCGATCCAACCCGGGCTGACGGCATTCACCCGGATTCCATACGGCCCCAGACTGACGGCCATGGAATGGGTCAGAGCCAGCAGTCCTCCCTTGGATGCGGAGTAGGCTTCCGTATCCGGCTCGGACATGAGCGCCCTCGTTGACGCAATATGCAGAATGCTGCCTCCTCCCTGTGTTCTCATCACCTGTGCGGCTTGCTGTGAACAGAGGAAGGCACCACGCAAATTGACGGCTATGACGCGGTCGAAATCGTCGGCAGACAGCTCCATCATCGGCGCATTGCAGCTGATACCTGCGTTATTCACCAGTACGTCAATTCGCCCGTATTCTTCCATCGTCAGGCGAAACCAGCGCTTGACCGCTTCTTCATCGGCGATATCGACGCACATGAACATGGCCTGCCCGCCGATCTGCCGGATTTCCCGAATGACTTCGAATCCGGCTTCTTTGTCTATGTCGGCTATGGAAACCAAATATCCGCAGGAAGCAAATTTCCAGGCAACGGCCCTTCCGATTCCTTGTCCTCCTCCTGTTATCATGACCACTCGGTTCATATTGACCCTCCTTCTTGCAGCTTGACGGTACCGTACCGAAAGCATTAAAATGGGACAAACTTTCTAATTGGCATAAAAAAGCTAACTTTAAAACCGGGTTATTCGTCTTCGAAGAGGCTCCGTTAGGAGCTTTTTTTATATTTCATCGGTAAACGCACCCGTCCTAAGGACGGCGATAGCCGTTTATCCTTGGCGGGGTCATTTCATTATACGGAAAGCTAGAGAAATATGGAAATGTTCGTTGCTTTTTCGATAAAGGTTCGAATACTATAGAACTAGTACATAAGATAATAGGAAACGTAAGATGTATCAATCATTCAGCTCGGGCTGAACACAAGCCGAACTTGCATCATGGACGGTAGGAAGATACATTTCGTCGGCTTGCGAAAGGAGGCAGGACATGGGTTCACCGAGAGGAAACCGGCCGAACAGGCCCATTACCTATCAGATCGGATGGAGAAAAGGCAGGATTGAATATGATCCGGCGGGAAAGGGGAGCAAGGACCACGGACATTCGGGTTCGAAACCGGGCTCCAGAGCCGGAATCGCCACATATCCCGCAGAACGTCCTACCTTAACGGGAATAGCCGGTTTGCTGTGGAAAAGGCTGCCTTTCGTTCCGTTGAAGGCCGCTGAAGTGCTGCTGTGGGCACTGCCTGCTGTCAGTTTTGCCATGATTATTTGGCTCGTGCATTCGCTGATTCATATAGGGAAGGGGTGACCGGCATGTACACTACGTGGGCGATTTTTGCCGGAGTCGTTGGATTGATAGTGACTGGAGCGGCCGTTTTTACAGTGTGGCATGTCTATTTTGCGGCACAGCAGGATGCGGACAGGCAGGGAAAGCCTGCGCCCGGACACTCACTGGAATCGAGAGTAAGCTCCTACTTTTTGCAATGGACCGTGCTTGATTATGTAATGCTCGGGTTGATCGTAACCGGCCTGCTGTTTCTATTTGTCGATTTATTGGCGGTAATGCGCAATCCCGGCCGATTTCCGTATCATCATCATGCTTACCTGATGGTGGGCTTTGTGTTCAGCTTTCTGGGCACGCTGTTCATGGTCGTTCGTCTTGCCTTGACCTTACAGAGTATACGTCCTTCTGCGACGGGGGAAGAGCATCATGATCAGCCAGAGCAGACTGACCCCGCCGAACAAGGGATACAGAACGGATAGCAGCTTGCTGAATCCGATTTGGCTGACCAGATAGCTGACAGCAAGAATAAGGACGATCCCTTGAGTCCGGGAGATTCGGGTCCGCTGCTCTAACTGGAGAGTGAGTCCGTATGCATCCGCAATAAAAGTGGTGAAGATTTCTCCGAAAATAACGAAAACATACAGCAATTGAATGACGGGGCCCAGGTGGCGGATAATTTGTCCCATAGGAATTTCGAACTGAGCTATATCCGGCATCCGTGCGGCCAATGCGATATGAGCGGCCAAGAGCATTACCCCGATGCCGATCCCTCCGATAAGCCCTCCCCAGAACAGGACCGAACGGTCCCGAATGGCTGAGCCAAGCGGTACCAGAACCGCTTGCGCCATAGCCAAATTGAATGCGCTATATAGGAAAGGGGAGAACCATACCCTCCATGCGGAAGAGTCGGTGGACAACTGCAGCCATTGGCCGGCGTTAGGCAAGCTCAGGGTTGACCAGACGACAATGACCGAGAAGATCATCATAACAGGAACAACGATAGAGTTAACGACCAATATCCCCTGAATACCCCGGGTCAGTACCAGGTAAGAGAAGATGATCGTCAGAAGGAGTCCCGCCTGATAGGACATGTTCAGTTGTTCCTTGAACAGAGAACCGGCTCCGGCCAGCATAATCGTCGTCACGCCGAAGAGTACGATCATGGTAAACAGACTGACATAATTTCCGATTCGCTCCCCGAACAATATCCGATTGAGATCCTCATAAGACTGTGCCTCCAATTTATGGGCCATCAGCATAATTTTAATCCCGATCCATGTGAAGAACAGACAGGAGAGGCCGATGGTGAATGCGGCAGCAGAACCGTACCGGGTATAGAACTGCAAAATTTCCTGTCCGGTAGCAAACCCGGCTCCGACAACGGTTCCGATGTAGGTAAAGGCAACCTGCATAATCTTCCCTGTCCTGCGCATAAAAATAAAGCCCCCTTGTCCACACCATTAATATAAGGTATGTCCAAGAGGGAGCGGGCATGACTATTGGATTGCAAACTATCTCTTGTTTCCGGCCAGCCTATTGCTTCTGGGCATCATCGAACAATTTGATCGACTGGATTTTCCCTGTTTTGGAATCGATGTCGAGCCTGAGCACGGTAGCTTCGTTAGAATAAGCCATGACGTAGTTGGTGGTCGTATCCGGCTCGCCCAGAGCCTTGATGGCATCGGCTGCTTTCTGTCCGAGCTTCAAACCGTTCAGACCCGGGTCGATATCGATCGAATCAATGCTGACAAATTCAACCTTGTCGGAACGATTGATTCCTACGGTAAAATCCGAATAATCCAACACCGTGATGGGATCGGTCGGATCATCCATAACAAATTCGTTGTCAGGTTCTCCAAACTTGTCCAGGACGGTCTGCCTGCTATCCGAGATGGACAGTCCCATCAGCAACGGTCTTTCGCTGCTGTAGGCTTCTATTTCGGGCTTGTTCCGATCAGGCGTCATCGATTGGGCCGTTCCGGAAGGAGGTTCGCCCTCCTGTGGTACGAAGACAGGAGTGCCGTTAACCGGTGCCCCCTCTCGGGATTCGAAAGGGGAAGGGGCGGGCTGGGACTCATTCAGCTTGTCGTTCATTGTCGAAGGAGACGGGGCCGGTTGAGCTTCCTTGCCGCCGCTTTGGCAGGCAGTGAGAGCGGCGGCAGCGGCACAGGCCAGTCCAACCAGGGCGACCCTTCTAATAAAGGGGTACATGATTTTTCTAGTCCTTTCAATTGTACTGTAATGAGGTACGTTCCATTCTTTTCTATACTTATATAGACAACTTAAACGCGTCGAAAGTTTCACTTTTTTTGTAAAAAAACAAAAAAAGTTGTCTCTTGATCAAGACGGACCGGCTGTGATAAGTTTTTAATCAAACCATATGCAAAGGATGCTGTTTCTTCTTCCGTTATGACTATGCCAGTAATGGGAGTGAAGGTCGGCTTAAATGGGAAGTAGCATTTTGTGTCAAGTTGGGGAGGCTGAGTTTTGTTATGGAACGGTTAAAACAACAAATACGCGAGCATGGAAAAATTTTATCGGATAAGGTTCTTAAGCTGGATGCCTTGCTGAATCACCAAGTGGAGCCTTCTCTTATTATGGAAATGGGGCAAGAATTTGCACGAAGATTTCAGGGGGATAACATTACGAAAGTGATTACAGTGGAATCTTCCGGGATCCCGGTTGCTTTCGCAACGGCTTGTCATCTTGGGGTTCCCATGGTTTTCGCCAAGCGCAAGAAGACGCTGACGACCGATGAGGATTGTTATATGGAACGGGTTCCTTCCTTCACCAAAGGAATTGTAACGGATATAATGGTATCCAAATCGTTCCTGTCTCCGCAAGACCGGCTGCTCTTCATTGATGATATTATTGCAAATGGGGATGCAGCCCGAGGCTTGATTCGGATTATCGAGCGGGCCGGAAGCCAATTGGCAGGAATGGGGATTGTCGTAGAGAAGTCCTTTCAGAAAGGGGCGCAAACGATCAGGGAACAGGGAATCCGCTTGGAATCTCTGGTCAACATAACCGGATTAACGGATGGGATCATTCACTTCGGTTCCTGATTTTGCAAGAATCTGCCGAGCGGGATTAGGCAGGTGGATTTTGACAGACGTTCTTTACCTTCCCAACCTTGTTGTTTTTCGTTATAATTAAATCAGACTATAGAGAGAGGAGGCATTGCTATGGGGAAAGAGAACGTGCCGGTGGACTATTTCAAGACGAAGCTGAGGGAAGCCAAAGTTCATTTTGAACGTGCCCTGGACTGCAAGCATACAGAATTCGACGACTTGTATCCCTATATGATAGAGCATCCCCAATTCTTCTGGTACAAACGCTATGTAGCTTGGTCGGAATTGTTGACGATCGTTAAGCTGTGCGGTGAACTCGAGGTTAATTGGAAAGAGCAATTTACTCCTCAACAGATCAATTACATTGAGTCAAGAGTGATGTCCGGAACAGTGTTGGATTGCTGGTATGAGTCGAAAGAGCATGTCGGTTGACAGCCTTCGGGATAACGAATCGGATACGACCTAAAAGCGGCTTCGCTTTTAGGTCTTTATATTACTATCCGCAGCATGCGGATCACAGCTCATGAGGCAAAATGTTCATGCTCTCGATATGCTTCCTTGTTTCTGGAGTTCCTAACTGATGCAGCATTTGATAAATTTGCTGCAGGTTGGCATCATACCATTCATTTTCTTTATCATGGGAATATTCGCGGAAAGGGATGACGGCTCTGGCGGCAGTACTGATTTCCGAAGCGGATGTATCTTCGAATAATTCCTGCAGCTTGTCCAATTCATCATCGGTTGCCTGAATAACGAACTCGTAATTCAAGGCTTGCTGATCCTGCAGAATCTCGCCGGGGGCGACCGCTACATAGTATGTTTTTTTCTCCACGGGTGTCGCTCTCCTTCCATAAACCGAATCTTTACAGAGCTTCTCTCAGTCAATTACTTTGTATATATAGAGCAAAAAAACCAACCTTATATCCTATATTGCCCCGAAGAAACCATGTTATGTATGTCCGTTGGCCATAACTACATGAATTAGCTTACTATGGATATAAAGAAGATCAAGAGGCCTGGCCAAAAGGCCGTGAATAGAAAACAAATCGGGAGCATTTGGTATTATACCAAGGGCAACGAATTAATACGGCATGAAGAGATGAATAACAGGAGCAATAAATTAAGTCGGGAGGCGATAAATATGATTTCGGATGAAGAACTGGATCGTTATCGGTTGGATGGAACGAGGGTAAGGGTGGTCAGAGATGCGGACCCTGCCAACGATGTAAGAGGCTTCGTTATGGCCTGGGACGATAAAACGGTACTAATCCGCAAAATGAACCGGAAAGTCATCAAATTGGACCGAAATTATATATACCAACCGTACAATGAGGAGCGGAAGCTGCCGGAATGACGATCATTAGCGGAGTAAATGAAGCATTCGTCGAGCAGAACGGCAGTCCCTATCTTCTGATCACATCGGAAAAATCGCTGTATACTTTAAATTCCTCCATCTGGGGAGGAGGATTCTCCGAATGCCGGTATCTGATAAATCGGCAGGTGAGCAAAAATTACTGCTGTGACGACCCAGTATTGGAGATGGAGCAATTTCTGCAGGGCGCAGGTCTTGCCCCCGCGGAGACGGCCGGAATGCTGACAGCGGCCCGGGTAGCGGATGCGGGACGTTGCGAGGCGGAGGACTCCGGAATCCGGGTAAGCACCATAGTTACCGCAGGGTTGAGCAATCCGGCAAGAGCAGGTTCCAGACGGGAAAGGCAATCGTTATTCCCCGGCACGATTAACACGATTGTCATAGTGGAAGCCGCAATGACCGATTCGGCCATGGTCAATGCGGTCATAACGGCAACAGAAGCCAAGACAGCTGCTCTACAGGACTTGCGCGTACAAGCGGGTGACGGGGAAGGAACGGCAACCGGAACGACGACGGATGCCATCATCATCGCGGCGACCCAGACGGGGCGTGCGTGCCAATATGCCGGTACGGCCACCTTGCTCGGGCATATGATCGGCCGTACGGTATATGAGGCTGCGTATTCATCGGCCCAGCGTAATTTGAATTATTGGCGGGAGAGAAACGCCGGCCAATAATGAAACGGCAGCTATTGGCCGATTAAGGCTGCTAGATACGGGAATGGACATAGTTCCCGGCAAGAATGCTGATCTCAGCCTTCACCATGCTGCGGGACAAGGTCAGGCTGCCTCTGTTCTCACGGCAGATGTATTTACAGCGTATGCCTTGGGCATCCTTCACTTCGCTATATATCCGGATGCCCGCTGATCTCAGCCGCTGCTTGAGCTGGACGAGATCAATCTGAATCATCTCGAGCATCCTCTGCATGACGACAATGTTCGGAAGGCAGAGCCTATGCGGTGAAGCCGATGAATTCTGCATCCGGTCCATATCCCGCCTGATCATGGTCAACAGAACAGGCAGTAACACAGCTTCCTTGACCAAATCGGATTCTTCCATCGTAATATGCTGCGGCTTGCGGACTAATGTATTTGTCGTCATAATAGCGAACCTCCGTTCGTATATTTGTTTTTATTGTAATGGAAAAAATCGTAAAACGCAAGTCAATTTTGGGATTTATTTGAATATATATAGTAGGTTAAATTTTTTTTAAAAAAAAGGTTTGACAACCTATAAGCAGTCATGGTATATTACTTCTTGTCGCCGCAATAATTACTTAAGACGAAGCAGAAGACGGCAGACACCATTCGCGGTCGTGGCGGAATTGGCAGACGCGCACGGTTCAGGTCCGTGTGGGCTTACCCCCGTGGAGGTTCGAGTCCTCTCGACCGCACCATTACATAATCTACGAGGGCACCCCTAATTGGGGTGCTTTATTGCATAGATTTCCTATATTCATAGCCCGAAAGGACGAAAGCGAACATGATTCAGTATAAACATAAGGTAGCCGGCTACCTCGTTCCCTCTTTGGAAGGAATGGAGGAGGCTGCGATTGCCGGAATGTTGGAATATCCGCCGAATCCGGACATGGGAGACTTGTCGCTGCCATGCTTCAAGCTGAGCAAGGTTCTGCGCAAGGCTCCTCAAGCGATTGCTGAAGACCTTAAGGCCAAGCTGGAGCAGGCTGATTGGCTGGAGAAGGTTGAAGCGGTATCGGGATATTGCAACTTATATTTGAAGAAAGATAGTTTTGTTCAAGATCAGTTGGCCTCCGTACTCTCCTTGAGACAGCAATTCGGTTCCCAGAACCTGGGCCAGGGCCGGACGATTGTCATCGATTATTCCTCTCCCAATATCGCCAAGCCGTTTCACGTCGGACATCTGCGCACGACAATTATCGGCAATGCGCTCTATAAAATTTTCTCATTCCTCGGGTACAATGTAGTTCGGGTCAACCATCTCGGAGATTGGGGAACCCAGTTCGGCAAGCTGATTGTCGCTTATAAGGAATGGGGCCAGGCGGAAACCATCGAGCAGGAAGGAATCAGCGAGCTTCTGAGGCTTTACGTCAAATTTCACGATGAAGCGGAAACTCATCCTGAACTGGAGGATAGAGCCCGCGGCTGGTTTGTCAAGCTGGAGCAGGGGGATGAAGAAGCGATCCGGCTGTGGAAATGGTTTGTCGAGATCAGCCTGAATGAATTCAACAAGATTTATGATTTGTTGGGGGTCAGCTTCGATTCCTATGCGGGAGAAAGCTTCTACAATGATAAGATGGCCGCGGTCGTTCAGGAGCTGAAAGACAAGCAGCTTCTGGAAGAAGACGACGGAGCGATGCTTGTACGTCTGGACGACTATAATATGCCCCCGGCTTTAATTATCAAGAAAGACGGAGGCACCCTGTACCATACAAGGGATATTACAGCGGCCCTGTACCGGAAGAACACCTACGATTTCGAGAAGGCGATCTATGTCGTCGATGCGGGGCAGAGCCTTCATTTCAAGCAAACGTTTAAGGTTATTGAACTGATGGGTTACGATTGGGCAGAGGATCTGGTGCATGTCGCTTTCGGCAAGGTAAGCCTGGAAGGAGCCAAGCTCTCCACGCGTAAGGGCAACGTTGTCATGCTTGAGGACCTGCTTACACAATCGATCTCCAAAATTCGGGAAATTATCGAAAGCAAAAATCCGGACATGAAAAATAAAGATGAGGTGGCCCGTCAGGTTGGCGTTGGTGCCATTATCTTTAACGATTTGAGCACAAATCGGATTAAAGATATCGTCTTCTCTTGGGAAGAAGCTCTCAATTTCGATGGGGAGACCGGACCGTATGTGCAGTATACCCATGCCCGCTGCTGCAGCGTCCTGCGCAAAGCCAACGATGGCCAATCGACAGAGCTTCCGGACGGAGGCGCATCGTTCGATGCTTCGCTGTTGCTGAACGAGGAAGCCTATGCGGCAGCAAAGCAGATAGCACTGTTCACGGAGACGGTAGAGCAGGCCATGGTCAAGATGGAGCCTTCAATCATCAGCCGTTATCTGGTCGATTTGGCTCAGAGCTTCAACCGCTTCTACCATAATTGCCCCATTCTAGTGGATGATGAAGAACAGCGCAAAGCAAGATTGGCACTGGTCAAGAGCGTGCAGATTACGCTTCAAAACGGCCTGGCCCTGATCGGCTTGGAATCGCCTGAGAAAATCTGATAATTGTTAGACCGCCCTCTGGGCGGTTTTTTAAATGCCAGATGTTTACAATATTTAGGGGCCGATTTCGTTACTGGCACCAAAGACGAGCAAAAGTGCAGGTCATTTTGCGTAATTCCGGTAAATCTCGGGAAAGACGAGCAAAAGTGCAGGTCTTTTTCCGCAAAACGCTGAAAATCCGCAAAATGGCTGAATTTACCTGCACAATTGCACGTCTTTTGCTGTTTTTGGCTTAAATCGTTCCGAAGACCTGCACTTTTGCAGGTCCTTGAGCGCCTCGTCCTCATTCATTGACCTTTAAATCTAAAAAGTTAGGAAAGGTACGGTCTGCTGTTGATAGCGAGTTTTGAATAAACTTTATTTAGAAGAGATAATATTAAATCTGGTAACTTTACGGAATTTTAATGAGTAGTGCCGTTATGAGATATAGTTTAAAGAAGTGCGAACCTATAGCTCACATGCAAACCCCGGGAAACTCGCACCGACGTAACGACGCGGGTTTTTGGCATTTTTGCAGATTTTGTTGGCAGTATGAACCTCGCAAAATGGAGATTCGCACTTTTAACTGTTTGAGCCCTTGTGGTATGCTGGATTTGGCAGCACCCTGTCGCACTCTACGCGAGTGCGTGGATTGAAATGGATATACGATGGAGCCAAAGAATTGCGTTTTGGTCGCACTCTACGCGAGTGCGTGGATTGAAATGAAGTACTGAGTATCAATGTGAGTGGCACAAGTACCGTCGCACTCTACGCGAGTGCGTGGATTGAAATTTCCTCTGTGGGCATTTCATTTAGGTCATTCATGTAGTCGCACTCTACGCGAGTGCGTGGATTGAAATTGAACATCGTCCGTATTGGGAAAACAAAGGCAGTGTCGCACTCTACGCGAGTGCGTGGATTGAAATATAGTCGCCTGCTACAAGCGGGCGTGGATTGAAGTCGCACTCTACGCGAGTGCGTGGATTGAAATGTCTTCGTTGGCTTGTGCCACCAGTTCAAGGTAGTCGCACTCTACGCGAGTGCGTGGATTGAAATCGGCGTTTCCAATGGATGCAGCTCCCCGGCACAATGTCGCACTCTACGCGAGTGCGTGGATTGAAATCACCCAATCTTCACCTGAATAATACGGCCCCTCGTCGCACTCTACGCGAGTGCGTGGATTGAAATATCTGGCTTTTCGTTTTTTCAACGAAGTAATGTTGTCGCACTCTACGCGAGTGCGTGGATTGAAATGCTGACCTTGAATCCAGATTCCCTAAACTCATCGGTCGCACTCTACGCGAGTGCGTGGATTGAAATTTAACGCCGGTCAACACGTCGATTGCCATCTGATGGACGTCGCACTCTACGCGAGTGCGTGGATTGAAATGCTGATGCCGGGTCCAGAGAGATATTCGTAAAGCGTCGCACTCTACGCGAGTGCGTGGATTGAAATTCGGCAACATACAGCAACAACGGCAACCTCCCACGGCAGTCGCACTCTACGCGAGTGCGTGGATTGAAATTGGGGCTGTATCAAAGAATAAGTTCGCGTGCCATTGTCGCACTCTACGCGAGTGCGTGGATTGAAATTAGTGTGTCAGCTGCGGCGAATTCAGCCAGTTCCTCCAGTCGCACTCTACGCGAGTGCGTGGATTGAAATATGTCGCTGAGCAGACGGATGAAAAACACGCGGATAGTCGCACTCTACGCGAGTGCGTGGATTGAAATTTTTCTTTTGGTTTAGGATTTCTTTCGTACAGTGTCGCACTCTACGCGAGTGCGTGGATTGAAATAGGGATGCTATCCGCAAAGGGACAAAGAACCTCGGTCGCACTCTACGCGAGTGCGTGGATTGAAATCGCCGGGACCTCTCCGAACCCTGTTGTACAGGTAAGTCGCACTCTACGCGAGTGCGTGGATTGAAATCCTATTTTACAGCGGATTCTACTATCCGTTGTATGTCGCACTCTACGCGAGTGCGTGGATTGAAATCCTTTATCCCCTTCCATCTGCTATAATGGACTTAAGGTCGCACTCTACGCGAGTGCGTGGATTGAAATCGTGAGTGTGATCCGGTGTTGTAAGATAGAAATCGGTCGCACTCTACGCGAGTGCGTGGATTGAAATTCTACATAAATGGAGCAAACCGGGGCGCCGCGCAAAGTCGCACTCTACGCGAGTGCGTGGATTGAAATCAACACGAAGTTTGTCTTGAGATCGACCGGTTGAAAGTCGCACTCTACGCGAGTGCGTGGATTGAAATTTGGAGTGATTCTTAAGCAAACCCCTAAATTTCCAAGTGTCGCACTCTACGCGAGTGCGTGGATTGAAATAATATCGAATTTATGAAATCCGTTGCGGATCTGAGTCGCGCTCTACGCGAGTGCGTGGATTGAAATAATCGGATTTAGGAAGCAGCAGCCTAAATGGATGTCGCACTCTATGCGAGTACGTGGATTGAAATGGTCTCCTTCTTAGGCTTTTCCGGCTCCCCTGCTGGAGGTCGCACTCTACGCGAGTACGTGGATTGAAATCACTTGACCGGATTTAATATACTTAACTGCGCTTATCGTCGCACTCAACGTAAGTGCGTGGACCAAATCAATTGCCCGTTATTCGTTGTTATACGTCGCTCTGCATACCGGAGTGTAGAATCGAATCATTTATAGGAGACTGCAAATAGCAGTGCTCCTTTTCGGCTTCTCTTTGATTAAGATGCAGAGAAAAGGGGAATGCTGGTGACTGAAAGGGGCGGGAGATGCTGCCCTCTGGACGGCAAGCTGACGATCCATTGGAGGAAAGAAGGAGTGCCATGGTGAAATCGGATGAATTGGTTAAATATATTACCCAGCAAGTAGTTACTTATATCGACACCCCGCGTGAAATCAGACGGGAAAGGAAGCAGCAAAGGAAACAGGCGAAATCTATGGAGGGGTGGACGGTTCGCTGGTTCGGGCTGATTCCTGTTTCTCTACGGATGTATTATGATCAGCGCAAACGTAAAAAGTAAAAAGCTCTGCACCGCTTGTCGCGGGCAGAGCTTTTTTTCTCATTCCTGCGGCTGTTGAAACCATTGACCCGTTTGTTGAAGCTGTTCAAACATGAAATAACGGGGGCCATCCTGATCCAGAGCCGCATACAGCGAGCCGTCATTCCAGAGGTGAACTCCGGTTACCGCATAAGGATTGTAGACCTTACCGGCAAACAACCGTGCGGTATAAGTAACTTGATTCATGGAGGACAGCTTGAAGAAGGCATTCTCTGCATTCAGGTCCTCAACAGGTTTTCCCGTTAGCCAATAGGCATGCTCGAAAGGGTCGAATTCGGGCATTTCCAAGGATTGTACTTTCTCCTTTGGCTTGGCGGGTTCCCTTTGAAAGATAGTCTCCGCGGATGGGCGGGAAGACAGCCATTCGGACAGATCAGGCAGCTCTTCTCCCGATTTGGCATCGAAGTAATGGAGCTTGTCATCTATCGTTACTTTCCACAGTGCCTGTAATCCGTTGGAATAGCAGGCTTCTTTGCGAATTGTGAGATCGGCGGCAAAATCAACATAAGAAACCGATGAATCGATAATTCCGGACTGTACCAATCCCTGGTACAGTGTTTGCATACTGTAGAGAGGCTTGCTGCCCGTTCCGTATTCCGTCAACTGGTAACCGCCGTCCTCTGCAGCGTTCACGATCAAGTATCCGACCTGGCGGTCTCCTTGGTTTAATAACACCACCCAGCCGTGCAGGCCGGGGCCGAGAGGGAGAACCTCGCGGCTCGCCCCTTTCCATGTATCGAATCCGGGCTGATCGTAGAGGGAAGCAATCCATTTGTCGATTTGCTGATCCAGCTCCGGCTGAGCGGAGATTCCCGCTTGTGCATATTCATTTTTGATATAGTTGGAGGGCTCTTCGTCCCTTGCCTCACTTGAAGCATCCTCCATCTTGAGCTGGTAATCGTTGTTGGAGACGGGGCTGCCGGCAACCGGCAGGGAGCCTTCCTCCGGCCGGACAGACAGCTTGTCCTCCATGCCTTCGGCCTTCACCTTATCGATGGAAGCAGCGGTGGAGAGAGCTTGCGGGAATACCGCATAACCAACGAAACCAAGCAGGAGCAGCAGCGGCCAAATCCATATTTTATTCATCCTTTACCCGCCCCTTGTTCAAATAGTTTTGTTTTCCTAGCTGTATTCCAGTGTATCGGAACCCGATGAAAAAGTTTGTTTAAATCTGTTGCCGGACCTGTTTTTTTTTCAGTTCTTTTCTTGCAAGCTTTTAGCGATTTTCGTCAGATAGTGGGGCCTTTCCGTCCTTGAGATGAAATAATCCGCAGTTCATGACGGAAACTACGATCCGGGGCTTATACTGCCACTCCAATTCCTGCTGGCGGCCCCGATATTCCTGTTCCATCTCCGGCTTCTTCTCCGGTTCCGCAGTTTGCAGAAGCTCCTCATAATAATGTTTGATTCGGTCCAGCTCTTCCTGCAGCCGTTCCGATGCTTCGTCCGCCCAAGAATGATCGTAGCGCTTTATCTTTTTCTCCAGATGGTTTTCCATCGTGCTGACGGCTTTGGCAACGGTATGCCGGGTCGGGAGGAGGTGGATGTTGGTCGGCAGCAGAGGGGTCAGCTTCACGTTCTCCATCTGCTCGTGAAAGTGCTCCATGAATTCACCGCTGCACAGATTGAAGCCGAATGAATGATATTCGTCTCTCTTTAGGTCGCAAGTGAATTCCACCTTGAAATTGACTCCGAACCACGAAGTATACCCGACGGCTTGCGGTCGCCGGTTAGCGGTCCCGCGGTTTTCCTCGAACAGCCGGACGAACTTTCCCTTGCCGCGGACGACGTTGAAGATTTGCTCCAATCTGCGGCTGCCGTAAGTCAATATATCCTGGGGGAGCCTTCTTACGGTCTGGGCGGAGACATGGCCGAAATACCGGCCAAGAATGCTGTCCTGAGGCGGCGTCGAGGGCTGTGGGGAAGAAGCGGATTCGGCATCCGTTTCGTTCTTCAGCCCTTCCGGATCGAAGACGAATTGAAAGGTCATCGTCTCGGGCTCGGCACCGGTCCGCTCGACGAAGCTCCAATAATAGGACCGGCCGGTCAAATCTTTGTCCGCTTCGGGAGACAGCTTGACGGTTACGTAGGAGCGGCCTTTTTCAATGATCTGGCACTCGGTCGCCTCGAGATAGCGCATGACGTATTTCTGAATTTGTTTCGTATTCATCTGCGCCCTCCCGCCTGGTCCGCTGCCGGCCCGCTAATTCCGTTCAATACCGAAAGCATGGGGGCAATTTCTTTCTGAACCTCGTCACGGATGGAAAGAATCGATTGGCCCCATTCATCCATTTTGCTGCGTAATTCCTCGTCATCCCGCGATTCCAGGAAAAGCTTCATCAGATCGCTTTCTATGGAGCTTTTTTTGTCCAATCTCTCCAGAATGACATCCAGCTCGCCAATGACCAGCTCAAACATATTGATCTTCTCGTGAAGCAGCGATAGAATATGCTCCTCGATCGTTCCTTTGGTAGAGAGATTGAAGATGTGAACATCCTTGGACTGGCCGAGACGATGCACTCTTCCTATTCTTTGTTCCACGCGCATCGGGTTCCAGGGAAGGTCGAAGTTAATGATATGGTTGCAGAACTGCAGGTTGATTCCTTCTCCCCCTGCCTCGGTCGCGACAAGCACTTGGGCGCGGTTGCGGAACAGATCCATCATCCAATCCTTCTTGCCCCGGTTCATTCCTCCCCGGTAAGGAACGGACGTTATGCCATGATCCTTGAGAAATTTGAGCAGATATTCCTGTGTCGCCCGATATTCGGTGAAAATAATCGCTTTATCCCCGATGCTCTGCAAAATCTCCAACGCTTTCTCCGCCTTGGTATTCGCCTGAATGCCGCGGATCATCTCCACGAGCTCCCAAATTCGCACCCGGTCGGGGGAGTCTTCGGCCGTTTTCTTGAATAAATTGACCAGAGAAACGAACACCGCATCCCTGCTGCTGCATACTTCCCTCTGCAGCGTCACAAGGGACAGGATGCTGCTCAGATTGCCCCCGGCCGCGTTGTATCTGCCTTTGACAAAATCGGTTACCCCTTCATAAAGCCGCTGTTCTTCCGGGGATAACGTCAGCAGCAGGTTATTGACCTGTCGTTTAGTAAACGAAATGCCTCCGTCGCTCCGCCGGTTGCGGATCATCACCTTGGACAGCTCCTGCTGAAGCTGGTCCTCGTTCTTCGGAATCCGCTTGTCTACGACGAAATTGGTCGCAAAGCTTCCCTGTCCCCCGAGGTGTCCCGGCTTTAAGAGCGTTATCAGGTTGTACAGCTCGCTCATATCATTTTGAATCGGAGTGGCCGTGAGAAGCAGGCAATATTTTTTGCGGAGTTCTTTGACAAATTGGTAGTTGGTGGTCTTCTTGTTCTTCAGCTTATGGGCTTCATCCACGATCAGCATGTCATATTCCTGCTGGAGAACGATGCTGCGGTGGGGATCCCGTTTGGCCGTATCCATCGAGGCGACAATAACGTCGCAGGAGGTCCACATGTAAGCTTTCTTCTGGGCAGCGGCGGGGATACCGAATTTCTGGTTCAATTCCCGGACCCACTGCAGCACGAGAGAGGCCGGAACTAGAATCAGAGCTTTGCGGACGAGTCCCCGGACCATATATTCTTTCAGGATGAGCCCGGCTTCAATGGTTTTACCCAACCCCACTTCGTCAGCCAGGATCGCCCGGCCTCTCATCTCGTACAGCACTTTCTTGGCCGTATCGATTTGGTGGGGCATCGGTTCCAATTGCGTCGTATGAGCCAGACACTGCAGTTCGTCGAAGCTGGAGATCAGAGCCGCCTTCTCGGCCTCTACGGCCAATTGATACAGCGTCCAGCTGTCCCAGGGTCCGTTCCTGTCCATGCGGGATTGCCAGTCTTCCATCCAGCCGCGGTCGAAATATAGCTGCAGCCTGTCGTTGATGCTTCGAACATGTTCCGTCTTATCCGATCTGGTCATAGTCTCCTCCCGCTTGAAAAGCCATTTATTCTTGTGTCTAGTATGAACATAATGCCCCGGTTTCATAACTTTCGGACGGCAAACCATCCATTAGTTGGAGGTGGAAAACAGGGGGGATTTTCGCTATGATGAAAGAATGGGCAACAACTAGCACACGGAAAAGAGGCTGGATACATAATGAATCAATGGAGATGGATCCGTTCGGGGGCGGAAGCCCCGGCGATGAATATGGCGGTGGACGAAGCTATTCTCATAGCGCACAGCGAAGGGCGGACTCCTCCGACGCTGCGGTTTTACGGCTGGAGTCCGGCATCGCTCAGTATCGGGTATTTTCAGAGAGCGAGGAATGAAGTAGATTTCGAGGAGCTTAAGCGGCAGGGAATCGGGTTTGTCCGCAGAGCGACCGGAGGACGGGCGGTGCTTCACGACCGGGAGCTGACCTACAGTATGATTGTCGCCGAGTCGTATCCCGGGCTGCCCAGAAGGGTTACGGAGGCTTACCGTGTGTTGAGTCAGGGCTTGCTTAACGGCTTTATCAACCTGGGGCTCGATGCGGAAATGGTGACTCTCGCTTCCGAAGAAGAGAAGGCGAAATATGAGTCTATGGGCTCAGCCGCTTGCTTCGATTCCCCGTCCTGGTACGAGCTGGTTGTCGAAGGGCGCAAGGTGGCCGGCAGCGCGCAGGTCCGGCAGAAGGAGGTTGTGCTCCAGCACGGATCGATTTTGCTTGATCTGAACGTAAAGCAGTTGTTTTCGCTTTTGAAATTTCGCAGCGAAGCCTTGAAGGAGCGGCTTGAGCAAAGCTTCGAGTCCAAAGCGGTGGCCATCAATCAGCTTCGCAGGGAGCGTGGGATGAACCCCGTCAAGCTGGAAGAAGTGGAGCAGGCATTCGTCCGCGGCATAGCGGAAGGAATGGACATCCGGTTGGAAGAAGCGGAACTGACTCTTTATGAGAAGGAGCTGGCGGAGCGTCTGGTCCGCGCGAAGTACGGCACCGACGAATGGAATTTCCGCCGATGACAGGGGGCTTGTCAAGGCCTATTTTTTGACTTGCGTTCAGGTGCCTGATTTAAAAAAATGAGCTTAATAGAGAAAATAAAAGAAAAGATCATTTGCGGACAGGCTAAATGATTTTTTTGGATGTTTGGTTATTAGTAGTACTATATATAGTGTTGTATAATGGATATCGCACACAATATGTTGTAATATTATACATATAGACAGGGTGCGTAAAGGGCCCGAACTATCGTCTTTTATCAAAATATAAGAAAGTATAAGTTTCACCTTATACTTGTTCTTATATTTCATCGGTAAACGGGCCTGTCCAAAGGACGGCGATATCCGTTTATCCTTGTCATATATGGACATTGGGGGCTATGAGGCGGGATTGGATGCTCATACCCGACGCCTTAAGTCTCTTTTTTCTGCCTTCGGACACTGTGTAAACAGTGCAGGAACGGGACGATAACGACAGGGCTTGATTATTTATAGGAGGTCGTATAAATGGGAGCTGCACAGACGACACGTCTGGAAGGATTAAGCGAAAAAATATTTCTGGACCGTTATGCAATGAAGGATGCGGATACGAGCAACGCCAAGGTAGGGGATGTTGTTCTTGTACTGACGAAGGATGACCCCAAATTTCCGGCTAAGGAAGTGGGGGAAATTATAAGCAGGGAAGGCCGTAACGTGACAGTCAAGCTTCGCAGAGGAGAGGTGGTCGAATCGACGATCGAGAAGCTCACTCTGACGAAGGAAAGCACTCCCGATCAGATGTGGGACCGGCTGGCCGGAGCTATGGCCTCTGTTGAAGCGACTCCGGAGAAGCAGCGGGAATGGGAAGAAAAGTTCAGATATATCCTTGATGACTGGAAGCTTGTTCCGGGAGGACGGATTGCAGCGGGGGCCGACGCGAGCGATGAACTGACTCTGTTCAATTGTTATGTCATTCCGTCACCGCATGACAGCCGCGGCGGAATTATGAATACCTTGTCCGAGATGACCGAAATTATGTCGCGTGGCGGCGGAGTCGGCATTAACCTGTCCTCGCTGCGTCCGCGCCGGGCAGTTGTCAAGGGAGTTAACGGCTCCTCCAGCGGTGCTGTTTCGTGGGGCGGACTGTTCAGCTATACGACTGGTCTAATTGAACAGGGCGGAAGCCGGCGCGGGGCACTTATGCTGATGATCAACGACTGGCATCCGGACCTGCTTGACTTCATTACCGTTAAGCAGACGATGGGGCAGATCACAAATGCCAACCTGTCGGTTTGTGTAAGCAACGATTTCATGAAGGCTGTCAAGGAAGATTTGGAATGGCCGCTTGTGTTCCCCGATACGAACGATCCGGACTATAACGATGTATGGGACGGCGATTTGAAGAAGTGGAAGGAAGCCGGCAAGCAGGTCAAGGAATACCGTACCGTTCGTGCGAGAGAAGTATGGCATACGATCATTGAATCCGCCTGGAAATCGGCGGAGCCGGGTGTCGTCTTTATTGAATACTATAATGAAATGTCCAACAGTTGGTATTTCAACCCGATTATCTGTACCAATCCATGCGGGGAGCAGGGGCTTCCGGCTTGGGGAGTGTGCAATCTGTCTGCGATCAATCTGTCGAAATTCTATGATGAGGCCAATGATGACGTGGCATGGGAAGAACTTGGCAAGGTTGTCCGTTACTCCACCCGGTTTCTGGATAATGTCATCGACAAGACTCCTTATCACTTCCCGGAGAACGAACGCAATCAGAAGGGGGAACGCCGCATAGGGCTCGGTTCCATGGGATTGGCGGAGCTGATGATCAAGCTGAAAATCCGTTACGGCAGCCCGGAATCGATGGAATTCCTGGATAAATTGTATGGATTTATGGCCAAGGAAGCCTATCTCGCATCGGCCGAAATTGCCGAAGAGAAAGGTGCTTTCCCGCAGTTCATAGCCGATAAATTCCTGCAAAGCGGATTTATGAAAAACATGATAGCCGTTTATCCCGAAGTGGAAGAGGCTATTCGAAATAAAGGAATGCGCAACGTCACAGTTATTACGCAAGCACCGACAGGAAGCACGGGAACGATGGTGGGCACATCGACAGGGATCGAGCCGTACTTCGCCTTCGAATACTTCCGCCAAAGCCGGCTCGGTTACGACAAGCAATACGTGCCGATTGCCCAGGAATGGAAGGACAGTCATCCGAATGAAGAGCTCCCGGATTATTTCGTAACCGCGATGGACCTGTCGGCGGAGGACCATATCCGTGTGCAGGCAGCTATCCAGCGCTGGGTGGACAGCTCGATTTCGAAGACGGCCAACTGTCCGGCGGATTTCACCGTCGAGGAGACGAAGGAACTGTACGAGCTTGCATTTGATCTCGGCTGCAAAGGCGTAACGATCTATCGGGACGGAAGCCGCGACGTGCAGGTGCTGTCCACGGACAAGAAGGAGGACAAAGCGAAAGCCGACTCCACAGCAAGCTCCGAAGCCGGGGCATCGGCTGCTGCCCAAACGGCGGCAGGCGGGAATGATGCGGCTGTGCTGCCATCGCTGTCCGTTACTGCGGCCGCCGTGGAACCGAAAGTGTTCGACAAGCAGTACAAGAGCCGTCCGCAGGTGCTGCGCGGAGCCACGTACAAAATCAACACGCCGTTCGGTATGGCCTACATTACGATTAACGATTTGGACGGTATTCCGAGCGAAATTTTCTTGAACGTGGGCAAAGCGGGATCGGATGTCTTCGCCATGTCGGAAGCGCTGGGGCGCGTCTGCTCGCTGTTCCTCCGTTACGGGGACCACGGAAACAAGGTCAGCCTGCTGATCAAGCACCTGAAGGGAATCGGCGGTTCCGGAGCCATCGGCTTTGGCGTCAATCGGGTAGAATCGATCGCCGATGCGGTGGCCAAAGCACTGGAGACGCATATCGGTTCCACCGCCGAGCAGGAGATGGCTACAACGTCGGCACAGGTCAATGAGGAAGCTCCCGTCACCGCTTCTCTCGAAATCCCGATGCCCGGCGTCAGCTCGAAGGACATCTGCCCATCCTGCGGCTCCGTCGCCTTGCTGAACGTAGAGGGCTGCAAAACCTGCTCTAACTGCGGATACAGCAAGTGCAGTTGATTAAGTAGTTGTAGCGGTGTGAATGGATGTAGTCGGTCAAATGTAATGGAAAAATGATCGAAGTAATGAGAAAGTTTGTTCATAAATAAGAGAAACCACTGTGATATACAGGCTGATTGCATTTTATGCATGTGTGCCGATATCACAGTGGTTTTTATTGCAAAATTAGTTGACAATGCATTATAAATTCAAGTATTATGCATAAAGTTGGAAAATAAACTAATGGAGTCGAGGTTATGATGAATCGTGATCTGTTCCAGCATGGAGCGTATGGGAAAGAAATCGCCGCCATTTACCGCCATCTGCAGATTCTTGTCTCCGCCAGGCTTGCCCCACTGCGGGTCGGATTCGGACAGCATATGTTTCTGCTCATGCTAGCTAAGAAGGAGGGATTAAATCAGAAAACGTTAAGCGAGCTTCTGCTGGTCGACAAGACGACTACGGCCAAAGCAATCCGGAAGCTCGAGAAAGAAGGTTATGTCCGAAGAGAAATCGACCCCGTCGATTTCCGAAACCAAAACATTTATTTGACGGATGACGGTAAGGCCATCGTGCCGAAGATCGAAGAAGCGTTAGCTGAGGTAATGGAAGCGGGATTAGCCGGTATTGATCTTGACGAGTCGGGGTATAAGGAGTTTATGGATTTGTTAAAAGTCATATTAACCAACTTCCATAGGAAAGTTCGTCAGAACGATCAATAACCATTTTCGTGGGAGGGAAGTGCCTATGAAGATTGCCGCTATCGGCTCAACGAGTCCGACGGGGCCATCGAATGACCGCTCTTACGAGACGCCTCGCCTCCGTCCTAATGGATGCGGCGGAATCCGCCTTATATTGTCGAGCGGTCGTATATGTGACGGGCAGTAAGTAAAAGGAGGAATACGATGCATTATCTTTATACCGCATTATTGGTGATTCATATCTTGTCGGCTATCTTAGGTGTCGGACCCGTCTTTCTCCTTAATATGATTTTGCGGAAAGCGAAGACGGCGGAGCAGCTTCGCTATGCTCACCGGATCGTGAGCAGATTGAATCGGAACGCCAACGCTTCCTTCGGCTTGATCCTTCTCTCCGGGTTGTCGATGGGGTGGATAAATCCTTGGTTGTTTCGGTTGGAATGGTATATCGCATCCTTGGTCTTATTTTTCGTATCCGGCGTATATGCCATCACGGCGGTAGAGCCGATTTTGAAGCAAATGAACAGAGTAGCGGGGCAAACGGAGGACAGCGACATCCCCCGCGAGCATGCGGCGTTGCTTCAGAAAAAGCAAGTTCGCGATCGGGTCGCAAACCTCATCGCGATAGCCATTATCCTTCTTATGATCGTCAAGCCTACGTTCTGATCCGGATGAAGAAGGGGAATCATGAATCGGCCCATCCATGAGTGGCAAGCCCTTCGAGATGCCGGCTGATGAATAACGACGGCAGTCAATCCAAGATTGGCTGCCGTTGCCCGTTGAAGTAACGGGCAGGAGAACACAGCAATACAAGCTCGAATATTCCATGTCACATGTGCAAAAATGAGCAAACCAAAAGAAATACCCTATAATTTGAAACAGTGGTATTATTATGATGAAATACGTAATTTCGAGGGTTTGTGCGCAGGAATTGTTATGGACGATGTCGATGCATCCCTTATTTTTTAGCGTTAAAGCTTGCTCTTAATGTTTCATGGAAATGGAGGGGCGACAAATGAAGGTTTATATACTTACAGATATGGAAGGCATCAGTCTGGCTTATCATTGGGATCATGTTAAGGAAGGGACGCCTTATTATCGGAACTATCAGAACATACTGACGAACGAAGTTAACGCGGCGGTTGAGGGAGCACTGGCCGCCGGCGCAAGTACAGTTATTGTAAATGACGGGCATGGGGGCGGTTCGGATTACAACTTGCTCTGGGAGAAGCTCCATTCGTCTGCAATCCTCGAAAAACCCGGTTCTTCTACAAATATATTAACTTCGTTGGACGAATCTTTCCATGCGCTGCTTCTTGTTGGTTACCACGCTATGGAAGGAACACCTCTTGCGGTAATGCCGCATACTCAAAGTCATGTGAAATGGAAGTCTTATGAAATTTGCGGACAGGTCTACGGTGAAATTGGCCAAATGGCCCTTATAGCCGGCGATTATGGCGTTCCTGTGGCTTATATTAGCGGTGATCTTGCCGCTGTCCAGGAGGCGAGACAGTTGTTGGGACCGGATCTGCCTAATACGGTTGTCAAATGGGGGCATCCCAACGGCAAGGTTAGAAGTCTTCACCCGGAACAATCGGCAAGACAAATTAGGGCCGACGTGGAACGGGCGCTGCAGTTCAAGGATCGGAAACCATTCTACTTCCCGGGCCCTTATGAAATTACCGTCAGGCTTAAAGAACCGCAATTCGCGGACGAATATGTTTCCAAAGACATTCGGCGGGTGGATGAAGTCACTATTTCCAAGACTGTGAACTCTGCTCAATATATTTTGGACCTCTAAAAAGAGTTGGCCGAAGAGGGTACCCTCATGAACGGGAAGCAGATAAAAGATGCAGCCGCAGACCGTCATGAGGGGTTATTCGGCCGATATTCCTCGCCCCGCTGTCCGTTCATCAACCAATCCTGTGCTAAATTCAGCATCCAAATTTGACGTTTCGAAGATAGCTATTGTTCTCGGATTTGAAGCAGCTCGAAGATTACGAGCAGCATTTCCTCCAGTTTAATTCTTTCGTCAACAAAGTGCTGCAGATTAATTCCATTAAATAAGGCCATGGATGCTGTAGCAAGAATCCTCGCGTCCAGGGGACTTCCAATAAGGTCTTCGTCCTTCATCACTTGAAAAAAATGCGTGAGGAATTGTCGCCATTCTTCCATTTGTTCAATAAGCCTTTCCTTGACCAGGGGAAGCTCATTCGAGTTCATGCATCCATGAATCAGTAATAACGAGGAACCTTGCTCATAAGATTCTCTGATTAACCGTAGAGAAAATTCCTTGAAATTGCTCAGCATATTCTGATCCTTCCGTGCCAATGCCGCTTTTAATTCATCAAAATAAAAGTCGATTCCTTCCTTGATGATGGTAAGCAAGAATTCCTCTTTACTAGTGAAATGAGCATAAAAGCCGCCTTTTGAATAACCTGCGTGTTTTACGATTTGCTCGATGCTTGTATTTGAATAGCCTTGGCGGGAGAACAGCTCTACTCCGGACTTAATTAATCTATCGATTGTTTTCTGTGATTGCTCCTGATTTCCCATTTCCAAATCTCCTTTTATAATTCTGAAGACCCATTGATTATAACATATTTTGAAATGTATAATGATCCCTAAATACCGACCGGTTGGTATGAAGACGGAGTGAAAAGTTTTTCGTAAGCAATCTCTCGGTGAGAAAATAGTAAAGGAGACATCGATAATGAATAAAAAGAGTTGGATGATTGCGGCGGCATTTGTTGTACTTTTGACTCTCGTATTCTTACCTGTCCAGCAGTCTTACAGTGCGGAGGGCTCTGAGACAGCCGGAATTACAGGCAGTGCGCTTGATGGCAAGTTTCATCTTAGTCACGTGATCAAAATCTACGTACCGTCTACGGTAAAGGGCAACATCCCGATTACCGAGGAAGCACAGCAAAGATTCGTTGATGAGGCGCTTACGAATTTCTCGGAATGGTTTGGGGGCGCTACCGCTGTGGATGGGGAAGGAGCTTGGGTCGATAAAGATAAGACTTTGATTAAGGAAAACGTCACGATTGTTTACGCTTTCGCCGAAAAGCTCGATAAAAAATCGATTGATCAAGTGGTGGCTTACGCGAAGCAGCTGAAAGAAGATTTGGCACAGTCTTCGGTATCCCTCGAAGTGGATGGCAAAATGTATTTTATAGAGTAAAAAAGTTTCGTCAGCAAGACTGGGTACCATTGGAATTGCAGTCGAAGTAGGACGTGGGAATCGTTTCTTTTCGTAAGGAATAATTTATGAGATGTCATCGACTCGTACCTTTAGGGTGCGGGCTTTTTTTTGTTCAACGAATAAAATGCTGAATGATATTGCCAATAGTATTCATTATTGAAGAAACTTTTTTTCTTTGTTATAATCCTTTTGAATTTCCAACTATTAGAAAATAGAGGAGTGTAATGATGGCTATCATTTCTTTACATGATGTAGTAAAGGAATATAAGCAATATAAGCGATATAAAGGGTTCTGGGGGTCATTTCGCAATTTGGTCACTCAGGAATATTCTATTAATCGAGCAGTAGAAGAGATCTCTTTTTCAATAGCCAAGGGAGAGGCCGTTGGACTGCTTGGGCAAAATGGTGCAGGCAAATCAACAATTATTAAAATGCTGACAGGCATTCTTGTCCCCACTTCGGGCCATGTTCTTGTTCGCGGAAACAATCCGCATAAAAAGAGAAGAGAAAATAATCGGCATATCGGAGTTGTATTTGGACAGAGGAGTCAGTTGTGGTGGGATCTTCCTGTCGCCGATTCGTTTGATTTGCACAGGCATATTTATAAAATACCCCTTAAATCATACAAGGAAAATTATAATAAATACATTGAATTGCTGGGCATGCATTCATTCATCACACAGCCTGTACGTCAATTAAGTTTGGGGCAGCGGATGCGCGCAGAAATTGCGATCTCCCTCTTGCATGAGCCCGACATTTTATTTCTGGATGAGCCTACGATCGGGTTGGATATTATGGCAAAGGACCGGATACGGGAGTTTCTGCGAACCGTAAATCAGGAGAAAAAAGTAACTATCATTCTGACAACCCATGATATGAAAGATATCGATGAGATTTGTCCCCGATTGCTGGTTGTGAACAAAGGGAAGTTAGTTTATGACGGCGAGGTCAAGCAATTGAAGGAGCAGTTAGGCGGGGGGCAGAAGGTGACGATTGAATTTGCCGATCCAATCCATCCTATATCTATTCCCGGTGCCCAATTGATTCAATGAAGGAAAGCGCAAGCATTATCAGTTTTCTCGGAATAATGCTTCTGTTTTTGAACAAATCAGCAAAATAGCAGCACAGCATCCGGTTATCGACGTGACGATGCGGGAGAACGATATTGAGGACGTCATAAGGTCTTTATACCAACACCTGGAGGGTGAAGGTTCTGAAAGCGATAAAAGTATGCAAGGATTGTCCAATTTCGTGGAGAAGAAGGTGGCCGGCACATGATGGCTTATTTCTCCCAAGCCATGAAATCGTTCTCAAGAAGTATGGCCTATCGGGCTGAAGTATGGCTACAAATTGGCGGCAACATCCTTTTTCTTCTCATTCAAATATCGATATGGAAAGCCCTGCTTGGAGATTCCATTACGAGTGGTGTAGGACTTAAAGAAATGGTAATCTATTCCATATTGAATACGAGCTTATCTATCATACTGATGACACATGTACATAACCAGGTTGATGAGAGTTTGAAGACGGGCGGAATAATGATGCATCTTGTAAAACCGCTTCGCTATCCTTTCTTTTTGTTTGCCGATGAAGCGGGGAAAAACATGTATAAGATTGTTTTTCAGTTGATACCGACTTTGCTTATTGCCGCGTTGCTCTTCGGGCTGCAGCCGATCTCCGCAACTCATGATCTCATTCCCTTTGTGGCCACTGTTATGATCGCCTTGTTGATTTCTTTTGGGATTGGCTATCTTATTGCCCTGGTCGCCTTTTGGTTTATGACAACCTTTGCTCTAAGGTGGACGGTGGGAGGACTTATTAAAATTTTTTCAGGTTCATTTATCCCGCTATGGTTCTTCCCTCCGGTCTGGCAGGATATTGCCAATATGCTGCCTTTCAAGTTTCTGGGATTTGTTCCTGCTGCAGTTTATTTAGGGAAAATGACATCAAACGAAATCTATCAAAATATCATTGTCGGCTTGATTTGGATTGCTATTCTGTACGGTTTGGTATCGTTATTATGGTGGAAGGCACTACGGCGTCTGGCAATACAAGGCGGTTAACAGATTATGTAGAAAAAGAAGGGATCCTATGGGCTTGTCGCTATTTTTGCGTTTCGTTCTATATAAATTTAAATCGCAGATGGAATATCGTGGGGCATTCCTAATCGGGATCTGGGGGCAGGGATTAGGATATGTTGCAGACTTTGTTGTGCTATGGCTGTTGGTGCAAAAATTTCAAACGATTAACGGATGGAATTGGTCTGAGATAGCACTGCTCGTTAGTCTTAATGTATTTACTTACGCGCTTGGCGCATCATTTTTTTACCATATGACGGGTTTCGATTCATTGGTTATAAGCGGGGGATTCGACCGCTATTGACTTCACCTCTTCATCCGCTTACCCACCTTAGCGCAAATCAATTCAATATAGGGTATATTGCGCATTTCATCGTTGCCGGTTCGTTTTTAATTTGGTCGTTAGTGCAATTGGAGACCGATTGGTCCATTGCCACCATATTTTTTCTTGGTGTCGTATTAGTCAGCGGCGGGTTGATGCATGCTGCCGCATTCATTTTCTACAAGATCTCAGTTTTTATTTACTTTGTATGGCGCGTTGCGTGACTTTATATCTTATCCCATATCCATTTATGGTTTCTTCGTGCAAACGCTGCTAACCTTCGGTATTCCGTTTGCGTTTATTAATTATTACCCATCCGTCGTCATCCTTTCCAAGGATGGGGGAATATTCCCGACTTGGTTAGGTTTAATTGCCCCTCTAGTTGCCGTAGCTTGTTTCTTGCTTTCACTTTTGATGTGGTTTTATGGAATTAAAAGATATCAGAGTGCGGGAGGATAAATCTTCGATTTCCTCGATAATTAACGTGTTCACTGAAAAAACAAGCGATCCTCGAGGAGACGGTTAAACTATAATCTCCAGGGATCGCTTGTTTTGCTTATGTTGAAATGACGAGCTTCTTTTGTTGTTGCTACCCTTATATCATTTTCTTGTTTACCCCGACTAAAATATCCAAATCTATTGTGATCTGCGCGGAGTCTTGATTTTTGAACATATCCGTGTGCAATTTGTCTGACGACCAGGCAAGAGGGGTCATTTGTGTCAAATGATCCATTTCCTTCCGGTTTAATTTTTTGGCATAGCTGATATGGGCAGCATCCAGTAAATCGAAGTGTTTTTTAAAAAGCTCCGCGGATTCATCATTTTTATATTGCTCTTTTTCATTGTTTTCAAAGAAGGCTTTTCGCAGCTCCAATAAATAATCGGGCCGAGGCACGACTTTAATGATCAACCCGTCAGGAACCAAAACCCTCTTGAATTCCTTATAATTCGAGGGAGACAAAATATTCAATATGACATGGAACGAATCATCTCTGAACGGCAGCTTGGCTAAATCGCTAACAAGCCAAATGTGGTTTTCGTATCTTTTGGAAGCCAGGTTAATAGCCTCCTTCGATATATCCAGGCCGAATCCGGTCATGGCTGGGTGTATCCGCTCATTCAAAATTTTCTGCAGATGAGAGCCTTCTCCGCAGCCTAAATCTACAACCATTAAAGGAGATGCGGAGGCAGCCGCATGCCCTTGTATACATCTTACGATGGCTTCATGCAAAGGAGTATATAATTCACTTTCGGCAATCATTTTGTGTCTTGCTTCAAATAATTCTTTTTTGTAATGACTGTTAGCGGGACGGGTCAGTAAATTCAGATAGCCGGTTTTGGCAAAATCAAATGTATGCTTATTAAGGCACCTCATGCTTTTTAGTTCCGTTACCTTCATCGAACCGCTGCAGTGGGGGCATTTGAAGATCGTTTCAAATGTCTTCGCTATTTTTGCGCTGTTGTTTAACTTGTTCATTCTGTCTCTCCCTTTCTTACCAAAATAAAAAAATCACAGGCTATTTGCCCGTGATTCAGAGTAAATGGGAAGAAGACCTTACAGGTAAGGTTTATTATATGAAAATAGTCGTAGCCCAATAAACCTTCCCCTTAATACAAAGAGAAGGTAATCATCTGCATACAAGGATAAACGGCTATCGCCGTCCATAGGACGGGCGCGTTTACCGATGAAATATAAGAACAGGTATAGATAAAAACTTATACTTTCTTATATTTAAATAAAAGAAAGGCAGATTAACCCGCCTTTCTTCATTAATTTATTGCGTAATGAAGATTATTAAAAATGGGCAGACTGATCCCGTTTACTCTGTTTTAAGACAAACAGAGTCTTTGAACATATTCAATTACTTGTTCAAAGAAGGGAGTCGCAGTCTGATATAGTACACCATTATTTAATAATCCTCCTCAAGATTTAAAGAGATACCTGAACTATAGCATGACTTTAAGGAATATTCAAGACGCATATTCAAACAATTGCCCGTCACCCCGGAACTCCGATAACGGGCAATTGTTAATTAAATACCTACTTCTCAGGATCAATAAATCTGGCGCAGCATGAAATAGAGCAGAGCGGCGGCTTCCTGCCGAAGCAGAACGTCTTTGGAACGGAACTGGACGGAGCCGTTGGCCGAAACAATTACTTCCGGCCCGAACATCCGGTTGGCCACCAGGCCTTGAACCGCTTCACGGGCCCATTCATCCGTTTCATCAGCGAGGATGGCTTCCCCAGGCTGAGTCCCGAACGTCTTCATCAGGTTCCACAGCATGACGGCAGCTTCCTGACGGGTAACCGGCTTATCCGGCTCGAAGATGCCGGGAGCCGTTCCCCGGACGATTCCCGATTCCAGTGCGGTTTGCAGCAGGGCGGCTTCCGGATGCTGCGCGGCATCGGCAAACATCACCGGGACTTTCGATGGCTCCAGCCCGAGTGCAGTTACGATTTGCGAGGCAAACTGGGCTCTTGTCATCGGGATCTCCGGCCCGAACGAACCGTCCGGCTCAGGGCGAATGATTTCCAATTCAGCCAGCTCCCGGATATAAGAGGCATAAGGATGATGATCGGGAACATCGATAAATCCGTCCGGTTCGGCCATTTTCTCCGCCCAGGAAACCGGATTATTGTAGAACAGGTAAAGGATGCTTCCATCTTCCCGTTCTTTGAAGGCAAGAGGCTGCCCGTCTTCATCTTCAAACAGGAGGGCATCCCGCTGGCGCAATATTTTCGACGTTTTGCCGGACTGAACCTCTAATTGGCCTTCCGGCGTTACGGAAACGCGGCTGACCAGAAACTTCTGCCGCAAATCCCGGTAAGTTCCCTCAAAACGCAGAAGTTCCTCCCGCGTGGACGTTATATACTCCTTCGGCTCCGATTCCGGAAAATACCGGTCCATGAAGGCATTGAACCATTCTTTTCTCAATTCGGCCGTCAAAGTGTCATCTTTATTATAGGCAATAAAGGCACCGGTGTTATGCTCGGGAAGCAGCCACATCCACGATGAAAATCCCGGGATATTTCCTCCTTTACCAATGACGGAATGCCCATTATGGTGATTGTGGTAAGCCGTTTCGAAGCCATAGCCCATATGCGGCACCTCGGGATGAATGGCATTATGGATTTGCTGCATCTGTAGTACGCTTTCTTCCTCCAGGACGCGGGCATTATCCAGGGCTCCTCCATTCAATTGCATCAGCATAAATCTGGTAATGTCCGAAGCTGTGGCAAACAGGCTGCCCTGCGGCATATCGGTTGGTTTGAGAGTATATAGCGGTACAGGCTGTCCCAAGGAGCTGTACCCGGTTGCCAGCTTGTCGCGAATGGAGTCTTTAAGCAAGAAGCTGCTGCTGTTCATGTTCAGCGGCTGAAAAATATGTTGATCCACATATTCATTGAATGGCATCCCCGATAAGTTCTGTACAATGTATCCTTGCAGCATGGAAGCGAAATTGTCATAAGTAAATGTAGTTCCGGGTTGGCGGACGACGGTAGGCATGTGCTCTTTAATATAATCTTCCATTGGAGTGAAGAGTCCCAGATCCATATGTATGTCGGTGCGCTTAAGATCGGGAAAATCGAAGCCGGTCGTATGCGTCAGCAGATGCTTCAGGGTCAATGGAGTTCCTGAAGGATTGTTTAGCTGAATATCCCCCATATAGGTTTGGATATCCGATGTAAGATCGAGCTTGCCTTGCTCCAGCAGCTGCATGACCGCCGTCGCGGTAAATACTTTGGATACGGAGCCGACTCTAAGGACGGTAGTATCCGGATCCATCGGAATTTTGCGCTCCCTGTCTGCATAACCGTAGCCTTTGGACAGAATGATCTCTCCGTCTTTGATGACGATCAGTACGGCTCCCGGAATGTCCATCGCCTGCACGTCGTCCCGGGCAAAGAATTGGTCCGCAAACGATTCAATATCGTCGGCGTTCAGCAAAGCGGTTGTCCCAGCCTCGGCGGAAGGACGGGCTGCTGCCATAGGTCTGCTCTCTTGCTCCATCTCTTTTTCTTGCGCGGAACCGGGTAAGCCCGTCCCGTAAGCGGCAGGAAGAACAGAAGCGGAAACTGCTAAAGCTGCGGATAAAGCGAGGCATTTTTTTCTCCCCCATGTTATTTTCAATCGAATGACCTCCTTATATGATGACGAATCTGAAGATAGTACGCCCAAGGAAAGGATTTCGTTCATTGAACTCTTGTCAAACGATTATTTCTCTCTCTTTTAACAAAAAGTAAAGGTAAAGCATTGGAAGCTCGGTTCGGGAGATTGTAATTTTTCGGTAATAATTTAAATAAAGATCGGGGATTTTTCTACAGTTGACAAAGGAACCGGTTTGGACTAGGATACGGAAGTGTTGTTTTGCATGAGATACGGGAAGGAGCTTTTTTTGACATGGAAAGATGGTTCAAGTTAAAGGAAAACGGCACCAATGTCCATACAGAATTGACGGCGGGCGTGACTACGTTCCTGACTATGGTTTATATCGTAGTAGTTAACCCGGCTATTCTTTCGGGGGCGGGTGTGCCTTTTCAACAGGTGTTTACGGCAACGGTTATTGCCGCCATCATCGGAACACTGACGATGGCCCTGGCAGCCAACTATCCGATAGCGGTGGCGCCGGGAATGGGAATGAACGTTTATTTCACCTCGGTCGTTGCCTCTCATGGGGTGAGCTACCAGGTGGTCTTCGGTACGGTCTTTCTGGCAGGTGTTCTTTTCCTGCTGCTCACTTTCACCAAACTGCGTGAGACACTGATTGCATCGATTCCGTCGCCGCTAAAGTTCGGCATAACTGCGGGAATCGGACTGTTCATCGCCTTCATCGGTTTAAAATCGTCGGGGATCGTGGTTGCCAACGAATCCACCATGGTAGCCTTTGGCGACCTGCATCAGCCGGTAACCGTTTTGACTCTCGTCGGGCTATTTCTTACCTTAATTTTAATGGCGCGCAAGGTCCATGGAGCTCTGTTTATCGGCATGGCCGTAACGGCGATTATCGGATATATCATGGGAATGATGGAGTTTAAGGGCGTTGTGGCCCTCCCTACGGCACCGGTGTTATTTGATCTGGACATTCCGGGTGTATTCTCCCACGGGCTGTACACGGTTGTCTTCGCCTTCTTGCTCGTCACCATCTTCGATACGACGGGAACGATGATCGGTGTCGCTGAGCAGGCAGGATTAATGAAAGGAAATACGTTCCCCCGGGCGAAGCAGGCCCTGGTGGCGGACGCTTTGGCTACAACAGCGGGCTCCTTGATGGGAACCACTCCATCCAGCGCCTACGTGGAATCGACGGCGGGGGTGGCGGCCGGGGGGCGTACCGGGTTGACTTCGGTCGTAGTCGCCGGACTGTTCTTCCTGTCGATCTTTTTCTCGCCGATCATCGAAGGAATTTCCTCCCTTCCGGCCATTACGGCGCCCGTGCTTATTATTGTAGGCTGCTTTATGATGGAGGGGCTGGCGCGTATCCAATGGAAACAATTCGATGAAGCTTTCCCGGCGTTCGCGATCATGATCAGCATGCCTCTCACTTCGAGCATTGCGACGGGAATAGCGATCGGCTTCATTACTTATCCGCTGATGAAGCTGTTCAGCGGCAAGGGGCGGGAGGTCCATCCGCTATTGTATGCATTAGGTGTCATTTTTGCACTGCAAATGGTCTTTTTCCCAGCACACTAACCGGCGGCATTTATGGACATAAATTCGTTCCCCCGCACCCTTTCGGTTAAGACCGTTCCATTGATATAATTAAACCATGCGGGGGAGCGTGGCCGTTTTTAACAAACAATTAGGAGCGCTTGTGGAAGCGCTTCTTTTTTGCCATCCTGCGGAATAGGTTAGAACAACAATTCTAGGAGGAGATAGAGTGATCCATTCAGGGAAATCGGTTATCCAGCTCGGCGTGATCGGATTAGGCGGGCGGGGAAGAAGTTTATTGAAAGAATTGTTGGCCATGGATGATGTCTCCGTAACGGCAGTTTGTGACGTTTATGACGACAGGCTGCAGATGGGATTGACCATCGCGAAACAAGCGGAAAGTCCCGCGGAGGGCTATAGCGATTATAAAGCCATGCTGGAGCGCGATGACTTGCAGGGGGTTATCATTGCAACTACATGGAATACTCATGCGGAAATTGCCATTGCCGCGATGAAGGCCGGCAAGTATGCCGGTATCGAAGTTGGAGGAGCAGCTTCCCTGGAGGAATGCTGGGAGCTTGTACGCACTTCCGAAGAAACCGGCTTGCCCTGTATGCTGCTGGAGAACTGCTGCTACGGCCGTGATGAGCTTGCCGTGCTGAATATGGTCAAGCAGGGCCTCTTCGGCGAATTGATCCATTGCCAATGCGGGTATCAGCATGATTTGCGGGATGAAGTCGCCATGGGAGAAGAGAACCGCCATAACCGGTTCCACAATTATTTGCACCGCAACGGTGAGCTGTATCCGATTCACGGCTTGGGCCCGATATCCAAATGTTTGGATATCAACCGGGGGAATCGTTTGCTTTCCCTGACATCTATGTCCTCCAAGGCACGCGGCATCCGCCATTGGGTCAACGAGAATCTGGGCGAGGAGCATCCTCTGGCCAAGCTGGAGTTTGCCCAGGGCGATATCGTGACGACGATGATCAAGTGCGCACGGGGAGAGACGATACAGCTCATCCATGATACTACCCTGCCGCGTCCCTATTCACGGGCCGGTAGAGTGCAGGGAACGAAAGGCATATGGATGGAGGATAATAATTCCATACATATAGAGGGCCGCAGTCCGGCTCATCGATGGGAATCGTTCGATTCGTATCGGGAGCAGTATGAGCATCCAATCTGGAAGCATTATTTGAAGGATGGAGTCCGGGAAGGGCATGGCGGCATCGATTATTTGGTCCTACGGGCTTTCGCGGAAAGCATCAAGCATGGAACGGATACGCCGATCGATGTATACGATACGGCGGTCTGGATGGCGATTACCGTTCTTTCGGAGCAGTCTATCCAACTGGGAAGCGCCCCGATGAACATTCCCGATTTTACCAAGGGAAAATGGATTAAGCGGTCCCCCGGACCGGACAGCCGTTATACTCTGGAGAAGGTCGATAATACTTTATTCGGGTAACGTTCACCTCTTGGTTATCGAGTAGCAGATATGGAATAACTTCATCAACATGTCCGCCCCGGTTTCGCCGCAAACTAATAGCGTTCAGTCAATGAACATGCGAACCATAATCCCATATCAGGCGGTGAAAAAGATGCAGTGGATGATGTCCTGGTTCAGAGGCCGAAATCGGCGGAATGCCGTTAAATGGCGCAGACCGTGGATGATGTCGGCATTGGCGCTTGCAGTGGGGGCGACAGCCGTCGGTTTAGCCAGAGGCCGAGGGGCCAATGTTGTTCAGCGAGTCCTTCAGCCATTCAGAAACAGAAGAATCGCCGGACAATGACAGCCTTCAAACCTCAGCTAACGGCTGAGGTTTGAAGCTTTATTCGTGATTAATCGTTTTTTACATTTAATAACTGGAGAAGCCATGGTTTCATGTCTACTAATCGCAGAGAATGTGGCAGCAAATCGGTTCCCGTTACGATAAGCGGGACCAGGGAATCGTCTTTATGCAGTGAGCCATGTCCTCCTCCGCCTACATGAGTGGGAGAGCCATCTCCGATGAATTCATATCCGGGTTTCGCAGTAATGACCAGATATCGGCCCTCGTGGGAATTTAACGAGCTGTACAGCCTTTGGAGTGCATCAGGATAGGAGCCGTATTGGATTTTATTGTCCCCTTCGCTTACCGTAATATCCAGCAGATCATGATCACCTTGGAGAGACCATTTCTGATTGTAGGTATCCACGTAAGTTCCGTTAACGTTGTAATGCAAGGTTTTCTCGCTGCCTCCCGCCCGAACCCTGACCCCGTCATTTTCTTTCCACGCGATTACATCCATTCTGTCATCCTGACGCAATTGTTCGGCTACGTCTTCGAAGCTCAGATCGGGCGTTAACAAATAGACGTAGGCCATCCGTTCATTCACACAGAGGACCATCTGATCTTGACCGGCAGCAGGTGGATTCTGATCGGCAATCCGGTACGCTCCGAGCCTCTCCTTGAGAGGAATGACGGATTTATTGCGGTCGGCGCCGATCACCGCTTGTCCGCTGTCTCCCATCACTATCCATATCGCTTGCTTAAGCGATTCTTCCCAAGATCCGTATGCATTCAAAATTTCCTGAAGCTGTTGATCCATCTCTCTAATCCCTTTCAGCGTTTCCGGTCCTTTCCGATGGACGATCAAGTCGTTATCCGGGAAGTAAACTACATTTAAATCCGTCAGCCGGTTTTCCTTAATCATCATTTTCAGCTCTTCAGCCGAAAATTTGTTATTGATGCCGTAGCTTTGCCATACAAACGTATTCCACTGATTAGCCGGATTATGCTGTGACAATACGCCAAGAGAAAGTAGCTTGGGACCTTGGGTTTCTAATTCAGAGGGTAAAGGAGATAGGGATGCGACCGATTCCGGCAGGACAAGCTTATGCTTTGTATTTCCTCTATAAATCAATGCATTTATGGATGCCGATTCTTTCCCGTGGTCTGCCAACTGTTCATGAATCGTCCGGATGTCCGGGTTTAAATGTCTATTGTTCAAATGAAGGAGACTGTCTGTAAGAACCTGATTGGGCCCTTGCTTGATAACTTCCCGCAGACCGGTGCCGTAATTAATGACCCGCTGCTCGCCGGCATTGAACCAAACGAGACCGGGAATACGATGCTGATCGGGATGGGTTCCGGTTAATAAAGTGCTGTCGACCGTTACCGACATGGTAGGAAAAGAGCTCACCACATCGGGATAGTAACGTCCATGGGTGATTAGAAATTCGAAAGCAGGAGCCTGCCCGTTCCGGATCGCCTCCTGTAGGGGCTTATCCATGATGGAATCCGCCATAAGCAAAATAACGGGCTTCGATGATGGAGTCCGCTCCGATTGAGTGTGCAGCTGGTGCATGTTCGGCGGCCTTGTCTGACAACCGGCCAACAACGCTGCATTGATTAATAAAATCAGAATGATTTTTTTCATGAACATATATATCCTTTCGCTTGGCGTTAGTACAAAGGATCCCTATCGGCATGAAAAGCTAGAAGCTTTTTCTTATCACATTAGAAAGTTCATGTTCATTAAAGCATTAAAATGGAACAACTTTCTAATTGGCATAAAAAGCTACCTTTAAAACCGGGTTATTCGTCTTCGAAAAGGCTCCGTTAGGAGCTTTTTCTTAATATGGCCTGCCAGTCTGAAATTCATTAGTGATACACAAAAAAACGCCCTTACGGCATTAAGGCTTCCCCGCGATTACGCAGCAATCATTAGAAAAACTAATGCTCAGAATAGCATATCGGTATTTCACATTTTGCTTTCCCCGCTTTATATTGAATAGCGTAAGGAATAAGCATGTTCAAATAATGACAAGCAGCAGAGGTGGGAGAAAGTATGGGGGAACCGTTAACTCGACAAAATAAAAAAAGACAAACCGCCGGTTTTGCGCTCGGCATCGGACTAACGCTGATTATTGCACTCGTCGCCAAATATTTGGCCGGGTTTCCTTTCCTCAGTATCATGGGGCAGCTTGTCATCGCCATCTTGATCGGGATTTTTTGGAGGGCGACGATAGGGGTGCCGGACAGGCTCATAGCCGGTACCAACTTTTCTAGCAAAAAACTGCTTCGCCTCGGGATCATTTTGCTGGGGATGCGGCTTAATTTAATGGATATCGTGCATGCCGGCCCCAAAGTATTCCTGATGGCGATCATTGTCATCTGCTTTGCGCTAACGGTCGTATACGGGCTGGCCCGTTTGTTCAAAGTGGAGAAACGGCTAGGCATACTGACGGCTTGCGGTACCGCCATCTGCGGTGCGGCGGCCGTGGTGGCCATTGCTCCGCAAATTAAAGCAAAGGACGAGGAAACGGCCATAGGAGCAGCCATGGTCGCGATTCTGGGGACGCTTTTTACATTAATTTATACATTCTTGTATCCGGTTATCGGGTTATCGGATTTGGGGTACGGTATTTTCTCAGGGGGAACCTTGCATGAAATAGCTCACGTCATTGCCGCATCCGATCCGGTAGGCAGCGAAGCCGTAGATATGGCTGTAATTGTCAAACTGACGAGGGTTGCTTTGTTAGTCCCGGTAGCCATTCTAATCGGGATATGGGCCAGCCGGTCGGAACGTAGTGAAGGCAGGAGCGGAACCTCCTGGAAGTCCATTCCCATTCCGTGGTTTATAGTGGGCTTCCTGATCGTCAGCGGAATTAATTCTCTCAACATCGTATCGTCGGATGTAGCCGGCGTAATAGTGACGGTGGCCTACATGTTGATCGCCATGGCGATGGCCGGTCTAGGGTTAAATGTGGATCTGGTTACGTTCCGGCGTCTCGGTATGAAGTCGTTCGCTGCCGGTCTTATCGGTTCGGTCCTGCTGTCGGCATTGGGTTTTGGTCTCGTTCATCTTCTGAATTTGACCTAAGGGCAAGCGGATTGGTTAAAATTGGTGAAGAAGTCCCAATAAACCGCGCGCGACTCCCCAGCACGCGGTTTTGGCGTCGCATGACGGTAGTCGAGCACATGCCGCCCCTTCACATTCTCTTCGTCCAGCATGAGTCGACCAGACTGCGGTTTCGCGGTCTGGTGTTTTTTTGTGCATGAAAATAACTTCCCGTTTCTGTAAACCCCAAAGTAGCATTTATTGTGCACTAGTCGTTAAATGCGATTCCGTCTTGTGCAGAATTTCGTGTGCAGGTTTCCATTTTCTCTCCCTTTTGACTAGTATCCCTTTGACTCAGGAAGCTCGTATACGCCATGAATTTGGAAAATAGGATTCCATACTGGATAGGCAAGGAATAAGGTTAGAAGGAATGGAATGGGTTTAGATTCTATTTGGCCCCAGTCGTCAAAGGATGGGTCTATTTTTAGTTGTAGTTGCTCTGCAAAAGTGAATGAGGGCTGGATAAATTCTTATGGTGGAGAGAGAGAGAAAATTTTGAAGCGATAGGTTCCTGATTGAAGGGGATAGCAGTCGAAGGCCTGTTGAAGCAATGTTGGTTTCTGATTGAAGGGGATAGTGGTCGAAGGGTCTACTGAAGCACTGTTGGTTTCTGATTGAAGGGGATAGTGGTCGAAGGTCCATTGAAGCACTGTTGGTTTCTGATTGAAGGGGATAGTGGTCGAAGGCCCATTGAAGCACTGTTGGTTTCTGATTGAAGGGGATAGCAGTCGAAGGCCCGATGAAGCAATGTGGGTTTTCTGATTAGAGGGGAACTGAATTACACCAAACGAACAACGGGGGGCTGTCGATTTAATGTAGAATAGGTAACAGGATGATTGTACAAGTGAAAAGCGAATTGGTGCAGCATCAATGAAACTGGCAATGGATAACAGCGAAAATGTAACGGACCTGAGAGACTCTATTTCGTCAAATTAGGCGGTTTTTTTAGAATAAACATTCCTGTATACGCTAAGATACGGTCTTTGAAAAAAACAGGAGCGCCTCGCCTACTTTCGCGTGCGTTTCTTGGGAATAAGGTCGTCTCAGTCCGTTAAAGTTACCGAAAGGCCCTTACGAAGCGATTAAGGTCTCTTGGGTCCGTTATAACCAAACCGTGCAGGTTTCCCACATGATCTTAGTTGCACACCATTAATCGGCAGTCTCATCGGAATCGTTATTTGCGGCAAAAAGGGCGTTTTTCCCGTGTTACGGATTGAGAAGGCGTTATTTAGTAATCAACGTATCCCATCGCGTTCAATAACGGCTGGCGTGTTCGTTGGCAAGGCTAAAAGGAGAAAATCGGCCCAATAACGACAGAGATGTCTGTTACACCACCTTCGATGTCCGTTATACCTACCTTCTCAACATCTCCTACCTATTATGAAGAAGCAGGTCAACTAACTGAATTAATTTCACGGATGGAATAATTAACCGATCTGCTGCTGGAATCCACCATAATCTCTGCCCACCTTCCTTAAATATCCTTTATGGAACCTTTACATTATTATTGACACTTAAAAAAACAGTCTGCTATTATTAATACCATTGGAGAATATAAAGGGTTGTTTTTGCATAGTAGCCTCTAACAAAGGACTTGAATGAAGAAATAACAGGGAAAACGGCGAATATTTAGTTTTATTATTCCCTCGAAGAAAATAATTAAGGGGGCAGGTGACGGTCCTCGTGCAAAAACACGATCAGGACTATATCAAAAAGAAAAACAAGGCCACCGTCTTCCAACTGATCAAGTCCAGCTCTCCTATATCCCGAGCCAGTATAGCCAAGAAAACCGGGATGAGTCCAACTACGGTGGGGCGAATTGTCGCCGAGCTCTATGAGCAGGGTTTCGTTAAGGAAACGGAGGAGCAGGTAACGACCGGTTTAGGAAGAAAGGCGACTATGCTGGAATTGGACCGTACTTCGGTACTGACCGCCGGAGTAGAGCTGGATAAGTCGAAATTCAGGATCGGAATGGTCGATTTCGACGGGCGCATTATCAGTTTGCGCGAGGTGAACCGGGAAGTCTCCGAAACGGCGGAACAGACGCTGAACCGGATCGGCCTCGAATTGCGGTCGATGATTGAGCAAGAGGGGATGGACCCCGGCAAAATTATCGGTCTTGGCATCGGGATGCCCGGAATTGTAGACGAGCAAAGCGGGGAAGTTATATTATCGGCCCAGCTTGGCTGGAGAAACGTTCGCGTGGCTGAAACGTTAAAAACGATTACCGGTTACGAGGTGGCTGTCGATAACGAGCTTAAGGTGAAAGCGCTGGCAGAATATTGTTACGGTGCGGCCAAAGGCTCGAAGCGAACGGCCCTGATCGGCTTCGGTACCGGAGTCGGCTCCGCGCTAATCATTAACGGGGAAATCTATCGCGGTGAAACCAATAGTGCAGGAGAGATTGGCCATACGATTGTCGATCCTAACGGAGTCATGTGCGAGTGCGGCAAAATAGGCTGCCTTCAAACCTACATAGCGGAGAGCTCGCTAATAACCGAGTCGAATAAGATTAAACCGATCTCCACGCTGAATGAATTGTTTGAAGAACGCCGTAAAGGGCAGTTTTGGGCGGCCAACATACTGGACCGTGCCATTACATTTATCGGAATTACAATTGCCAATGTCATCTGCCTGTACAATCCCGACACGGTCATTGTCAGCGGGGATCTGGTGGAAAAATACGACGAGGTCCGTTCTTTCTTCGAAAATGATCAACTGCAGCAGTATGTTTGGGAGCCACTTCGGGATACGTATCAGGTCGTATATTCCGCACTTGGCAGCGAGGGAGTCGTTATAGGGTCGAGCCTGCTGGCTCAGGAGAAGTTTTTAAGCATTGAGTGCTAGGGCTCCGGTGGCTGGGAACGAGGTGTTCCAACATTCACCGCGCCTCTAGAATATTAATCTGGAGGGAAGACGATGAACTACGAAGTATTGGTCGAGGAATACCGCGGAGGTATTCTGGAAAATGTCCATATGGGCGTCCTGTGCGGGATCAATGAAGAAGGAAAGGTCGTCTATTCGGTAGGCAACGAGAATCATATCACCTTCATGCGCTCGGCCGCGAAGCCTTTCCAGGCCATCCCGGTCATTCAACACGGGGTTGTGGAGAAATTTGGCTTGACGCCTAAGGAAGCGGCGCTTTTTGCCGCCTCCCAGCGGGGGGAGAAGTATCATATTGAAGCGCTGGAATCCATTCTGCGAAAAACAGGCGTCGCCGAAGAGCAAATTCTGTGCTGCCCGACCTACCCGCTGAATGAGGAACCGAAAGCCGCGTACCACAGGGAGCACGGGGAGAAGCGCAAGCTCTATCACAATTGCTCGGGCAAGCATAGCGGCTTCCTCGCCCTGGCCAAGCTGCTCGGACATGATATGGACCGCTATTGGGAGCCGGATCACCCGGTGCAGCAGCTAAGCCTGGCCGCGATGGCCGAAATGGCCGACTACCCCAAGGAAGATATTCAAATCGGGGTGGATGGATGCGGCTTCCCGGTTTACGCGCTGCCGCTTCAGCATATCGCGAGAGCATATCTGAAGCTCGCCTGTCCGGATTTGATCGAAAATCCGGGGACAAGGGAAGCGGCCGTGAAAATCGCCGGATACATGAATGCTCATCCGGAAATGGTCGCGAGCCATGACTTTATTTGCTCCGTCCTTCTGGCGGATCCTAACATCGTGGCCAAAGGGGGAGCCAAAGGAGTCTACGGCTTCGGCCTCAAGAAGGAGCGCATGAGCTTCGCTCTGAAAGTACTGGATGGGTCCGAGCTTGTATGGCCGAACATCGTTGCTTCGATTCTGGAGCAAATCGGTTATGACAACCGGGAGACGATCGAGCGTTTATACGCCCTGTCGCCCAAACAGATCAAGAACGACAATCAAGTCATTGTCGGTGAGAGAAAGGCCGTCTTTACTCTGGAGGGAAAATAACGGCCGGGCTCAGGCTAAGTTGGGTGTCCAACAGCATGTGATTGCCGAATTTTCTTAATAGAGAAACACCGCGTCAGCGACTTCATCCAGCCATTAACCGATGGCGAGAAGTATATATTTTAAAAAGGGAGAGGAACACAGAAATGAGGAAATATTTCCTAAGCTTAATGGCTGTTGTTATGGCTGTATTTATATTTGCCGGCTGTTCCAGCAAGCCTCAGGAAACCCACCAGGGAGGCGGCGAAAACCAACCGTTAGCCAAGAAAGAAGGCAATAGCGTAACGATAGCGGTTAACGCCAACTTCATTACACTGGATCCGCATAATGCCGCAGATACTCTTTCGATTAGCGGATACCGTACCATGTACCAAGGTCTGCTAGGCTTTGACCAGGATATGAAGGTCGTGCCGGTATTGGCCGAAAGCTATGAAGTAAGCGAAGACGGTAAAGAGTATGTGTTCAAGCTGAAAGAGAATATCAAGTTCCATGATGGCACACCATTCAACGCCGAAGCGGTCAAAATCAATCTGGACCGCCTGAAAGACAGCAATTTGCGGATGTCCAAAAGCTTTGCCGTAGTGGATCATACCGAAGTTGTTGATGAGAAAACGGTCAAGCTTACATTGACCAAGCCTTATTCCGCCATGTTGAACAAACTGGCGATGCTGATGATTATCAGCCCCGATGCTCTAGAGAAGTATGGTAAAGATATCGGACAGAATCCAGTCGGAACCGGTCCTTTCAAATTCAAGGAATGGATGCAGGGGAATCATCTGACTATCGAGAAAAATCCGGATTACTGGGAAGAAGGTCTGCCGAAGGTGGACAGCATTACGTTCAAGCCAGTGCCGGAGAACGGTTCCCGCGTGGCCATGCTGAAAACAGGAGAAGCCGATTTCGTCTATCCGCTGCCTACGGAACAAGTTGAGCACATTGACGGCAAGGACGGCATTGTCGTAGAGAAGAACCCTTCGACGATCGCCCGCTACATTTCCATCAACACGACGAAGAAGCCTTTCGACGATGTTCGTGTTCGTCAAGCAATGAACTATGCAATCAACAAAGATGCTTTCATTAAAGTAGTCAAGCAAGGATTTGCCGAGAAGCTGGATTCGGCTATGGCCCAGAAAACCCAACACTATGCCCAGCAAGGTGTGTATGATTTCAATCTGGAAAAAGCGAAGGAGCTTCTGAAAGAAGCGGGCTACGCTGACGGTTTCAAAGCCGAAATCTGGGGCAACACCGATTCCGAAACGATTAAAGGAATGCAGTTTATTCAACAGCAATTGGCCGCTATCGGCATCGAGCTCGATGTGAAGCCGATGGAGGAAGGCACGCTGTCTCAAGAAATCAATTCCGCGAATTCTCCGGAAGAAGCCAAGGTTCAAATGTGGTATGTAAGCTGGTCTCCGTCTTCGGCGGATGCGGATGCTGCTATCCGTCCTTTGTTCGCGAGTGAAATGTTCCCTCCGAACGGAGCTAACACCGCCTATTACAAAAACGACCAAGTGGACGAGATGATCGCTACGGCGAACCAGCTGTCCGATCCGGAAGAGCAGAAGAAGTACTATTCCGATATTCAAGCTCAAATCTTCAAGGATGTACCGTGGATCTTCCTCGTTGTGGACGATACGGTCTCCGGTAAGAAAAACTATATCGAAGGCATCCACGTATACCCTGACGGTTCCATCAATGTCCGGGATGCCGAAATCAAGAAGTAATGACCTACATGATGCTGTGTTGAGCCGTCACCCGAGCTTAACACAGCATCGTTACTAAATGACAGGAACTTAACGTTCGGTGCGGAGCATCTGGGAATCCCAGCGCTCGATATGCTTTGGCCACGGCTGAGGCAAGGACTTAGGACCGGACATAATGCTGGGAGGTTTGGAAGGTTTTGGCCAAATTTGTGTTGAAACGGTTGCTTGGCGTGATTCCGATCCTATTGATCGTTTCTGTGCTGGTTTTTTTCTTTATTCACTTGATTCCCGGTGATCCGGCACGAATGGTTGCCGGCAAGGAAGCCACTCTGGACGAAATCAATATGATCCGTGCCGAGCTTGGCCTGGATAAGCCGCTTTGGGAGCAATACGTTATTTATATGACCAAGCTGTTTCAGGGGGATCTAGGCACCTCGCTGAAAACGGGACAACCCGTGACCGAAATCATTCTGTCGCGGCTGATGCCCACCGTCTGGCTTACTTTGTTCAGTATGGCCTGGGCTTTGATCATTGGACTGATCATTGGAATTATATCGGCGGTCAATCGTAACAAATGGCCGGATTATTTAAGCATGCTGACGGCGGTATCGGGCATTTCGATTCCTCCTTTTTGGCTGGGGCTGCTGTTGATTCAGATCTTCTCCGTTCAATTGGGATGGTTCCCGACCGGAGGAACGGAATCCTGGTCCAGCTATGTTCTCCCTTCTATTACTTTGGGAGCGGGGATTATGTCTATGCTTGCGAGATTCACCAGAGCGTCCATGCTGGAATCGCTTAAACAGGATTACATCCGGACAGGGCGTGCCAAAGGGTTGAAGGAAAGCACGATTATCAAGGATCATGCCATCAAAAATTCAATGATTCCCGTGGTGACCATAGCGGGATTGCAGTTCGGTTTCTTATTGGGCGGATCGGTCATTGTCGAGACCGTATTCAGTATCCCTGGCCTCGGCCGGCTGCTGATCGATTCGATCTCCTTCCGCGATTACACGGTTATTCAGGCGGAGCTTCTTCTGTTCGCAGTCCAGTTCATCCTGGTCAACTTGCTCGTGGATGTGCTCTATGGCGTTCTTAATCCCAAAATTCGTCTGTCGGATCAGAGTTGAGGAGGGTCACCGTGAATTCAAATGAAGTAACCATGCAGCCGGCCGGTGAAGCCGCTCCCGTTGCGAAAAGCGGACCAATCCGTGATTTCTGGAACAAAATGAAAAGGCAGCGTCTTGCTTTCGCGGCCGGCGTTTTTATTATTTTGCTTATTGTCATAGCTATTATTGGACCACATATCGCTCCGTATGATCCGGCCGAGCCTGACTACGAGAACATTTTGTCCGGCCCGTCATGGGAGCATTGGGCCGGGACGGATGAATACGGCCGGGATATTTTCAGCCGGATTCTGGCCGGAACCCGATTGTCCCTTTCCGTAGGGATCAGCGCGGTGCTCATCGGCGCGGTCATCGGCACGGTGCTTGGACTGATCAGCGGCTATTACGGCGGCTGGCTGGACAGGCTCATTATGCGGGGGAGCGATGTCATGTTCTCGTTTCCGGATTTGCTGCTGGCTATCGGGATTGTCGCGATTATCGGCCCGGGCTTGATTAACGTTGTTATTGCCGTTGCCATCTTCGGGGTCCCCTCGTTCGCCAGAATCATTCGCAGCGCAACGCTGGAGACGAAGTCGACGTTGTTCGTTGAGGCGGCCAAATCGATTGGGGCGAAGGACCGGCGAATTATCGCGAGGCATATTTTCCCGGAGACGGTTCCAAGTCTCATTGTTTATTTCACCATGAGAATCGGAACCACGATACTGGCCGCATCCGGTCTGAGCTTCCTAGGACTCGGGGCCAAGCCGTCCGATCCGGATTGGGGCGCTATGCTGAGCATGGGCCGCGATTATTTGGGAATTGCTCCTCATGTAGTTTATTTTCCGGGAGCCGCCATCTTTTTGACCGTATTGGCCTTTAATATATTAGGAGACGGCTTGAGAGACGCCTTGGATCCTAAGATTAAGAATTAGATAGGAGTAACGCGCATGGCTCAAAAATTGCTAGATGTGAAAGGTCTCCGGACACAGTTTACGAGAGAACAAGGGAAAGTCAATGCCGTTGACGGGGTAGATCTCCATGTGAACAAGGGTGAAGTTCTCGGTCTTGTGGGCGAATCCGGCTGCGGCAAAAGCGTCACCTCCTTGTCGATAATGAGGCTGCTCAAGAACACTCCCGGCAAGATCGTCGGGGGGACCGTTCATTTCGGTGATCGGGATCTGGTCAATTTGCCAGAGAATGAGATGCGCAAAATCCGCGGCAAGGACATAGCGATGATTTTCCAGGAGCCTATGACCTCGCTGAATCCGGTATTGAAAATCGGCAGGCAATTGGAAGAAGCGATCATGCTTCACCTTAAATATGATAAAAAACAAGCTCGCCAGCACGCCATTCATATGCTGGATCTGGTAGGAATTCCGAGGGCTGCTGAAATTATACACGAATATCCGCATCAATTGTCCGGCGGTATGCGCCAGCGTGTTATGATAGCTATGGCGATGTCCTGCCATCCGCAGCTTCTGATCGCAGACGAGCCGACGACAGCGCTCGATGTGACCATCCAGGCGCAGATTCTCGAGCTTATGAAAAAGCTGAAGGCCGACAACAACATGTCCATTCTGCTGATCACCCATGATCTGGGGGTCGTTGCCGAAATGTGCGATCGCGTTGTCGTCATGTACGCCGGAAGAGTGGTGGAGGAAGGCGATGTGCTGGATATTTTCGATCATCCTCAGCATCCCTATACCAAAGGACTGATCCGCTCCGTACCGAAGCTGCGTCAGCCGGTTAAACGGCTCGAGTCGATTCCCGGCAATGTGCCGGACCTGACGAATATGCCCAGGGGCTGTAAATTTGCTCCCCGCTGTGCGGAAGCGATGGCGATTTGTCACGAGAAGGAGCCGGAGCTGTTAGTAAACGCAGGGCGAAGCTGCAGATGCTGGCTTTATGATGACGCGGCGAAGGGGGAGAAATAAAGTGTCGAAGCCTTTGGTGGAAGTGAAGCATTTACACAAAGTTTTTCCGGTTAAGAGAGGCTTGTTCGGGAAAAAAGCTTATTTGCGCGCCGTTAATGACGTCTCTTTTACCATACAAAAAGGAGAAACGTTCAGCATCGTCGGCGAAAGCGGCTGCGGGAAATCGACCACCGGACGCTTGATAACTAATCTGTTGACCCCAAGTGAAGGCGAAATTTGGTTCAACGGGCAGGAAATCAGCAAGCTGAACGCGAATCAGATGAGACCGCTGCGCAAGCAAATGCAGATGGTTTTTCAGGATCCGTATGCATCGCTTAATCCGCGAATGAAAATCAAGGATATCGTCGGGGAACCACTGCTAATCCATGAATCGATGTCCGCGGCGGAACGTGAGAAGGAAGTCCACAAGCTGCTGGAGGTGGTCGGACTCAACTCCTTCCACGGGGAACGCTACCCGCACGAATTCAGCGGAGGGCAGCGTCAGCGGGTGGGAATCGCCCGGGCGCTCGCGGTTAAGCCGAGCCTGATTGTAGCGGATGAGCCGGTGTCCGCCTTGGACGTCTCGATTCAATCGCAGGTGCTTAACCTGCTGCAAGATTTGCAGGAAGAATTCGCGCTGACTTATTTGTTCATCTCTCACGACCTGAGTGTAGTCGAGCATATTAGCGACCGGATCGGCGTCATGTATCTCGGTTCCATGGTGGAGGTGGCGGATAAGGAGACTTTATACGATAAGCCTCTACATCCTTATACTCAGGCGTTGTTTTCGTCAGTGCCGGTACCCGATCCCCGCCTGAAGCGGGAAAGGATCGTGCTGAAGGGCGATCTGCCCAGTCCGGTCGATCCGCCATCCGGCTGCCGGTTCCATACGCGCTGTCCTTCCTGTATGGAAATGTGCAAAACGAAAGTGCCTGAATTCAAGGAAGTGGCACCCAATCATTATGTGGCCTGCCACTTATATGAAAAGGGGAACGAATGATGAAAATAACGGTCGGAAACGAGCAGTCCGCGGAAGTAATCGTTCATCTGTGCCGGGAATCGGACGGGGATCCGGTCCCTGGAGTGAAGCTCAGACCGCATGCCAGAAAGCGCGGAGCGGTCACTTGGCTGTACAGCCGGGATCAGCAGCCTCATGATTTGATCATCGGTCTGGGTCCGGATGAAGGAATCTCCGCCGAGCGGATTCGGGAAGCGGCGGGCAATGCGGTGAGAGCGATCAGCAAGGAAGGCTTCAAGACGGTCGCTGTCCGGCTGGATCGTCTGGCGGAGCGGTTCTCCGCCTTCTCGGCGCCTGCTGGGCAGGCAGGCGGTTCGGCAGAGTTGAACTCCGCTGAGACTGGGTCGGCCAACGGGACGGAAGGTTCCATCCCCGCTGTGTCGACCAGCGCGGCATGGAGCATGACTGTGGAAGATTTAGTCGCTGCTTGGGCTGAAGGATGGCGGCTGGGCTCTTACACGTTTGATCTGTATAAATCCAACAAGTCGTCCCGCTCGGTGGAGCATCTGCATCTCATCCTTCCTGCAGGAGCCTGCACCGCTCAGGATCTGGAGCCGGCTCTGAAGCAGGCCTCCATCCGTGCGGAAGGAACGATGCTGGCCCGCGACCTATGCAACGAGCCGCCGAATGTACTCCACCCGGAATCGCTCGTGGAGCGGGTTATGGAGCATTTTGCGGAGCTTCCGGTAGGAGTGCGCATTTACCGCGACGAAGAGCTGGAGCGGCTGCAGATGAACGGCCTGTTGACCGTAGGGCTGGGAAGCCGCTATAAGCCGGCGCTGATTGAGCTGTCCTACGCGACCGATCCGCAGCTGCCCTTGATCGCGCTCGTCGGCAAAGGCATCACGTTCGACATGGGCGGCATGAATATCAAGTCCGGACGGGACCTCAGTGACGCCCGCTTCGATATGGGCGGCGCCTGCGCGGTCCTGGGGGCGATGGACATGATCAGCCGCTCCGGGATTCAGGCGAACGTGACCGCCTTGATTGCGACCGCCGATAATATGCCGGATGCCCGCGCATTCGTTCCGTCGACCGTGATCACCTATCCTAACGGAATCACGGTGCAGGTCGGGAACACGGATGCGGAAGGCCGGCTTGTACTGGCGGACGCTCTGCTCCATGCCGGCCGGCTCGGCGCCAGGGAGATCGTGGACATCGCCACGCTCACCGGCAATGTCGGCCAAGCGCTCGGCTTGAAAATGGCGGGAGCCTGGGGCGACCGGCCGTTCATCGAGACTCTTGCCGCCATTGGCGAGAAGAACGGCGACCGCATCTGGCCGATGCCGCTGATCGACGAATACGAAGAACAGCTTCACAGCGATTATGCAGATATGAACAATATCAGCCATTCCCCGTACGGAGGGGCTATCGTAGCCGCCTTATTCCTGCGTCGCTTCGTGGATAAAGCCTCCCGTTGGGTGCACATCGATATGGCGAACACCGTACAGGTCGCGTCGGCCAATGGCTATTATACTGCAGGGGCTACCGGATATGGCGCCCGCCTGCTGGCCGATTTCGTTGCCTCCCGGGTGGAGGCAGCCAGGCAGCCGAAGGCTTGATTTATCGCAGTATCTGCTTTTAACCATCATTATGAAAATGATTCTTACTAGGAGGAGTCTAGAATGCTTCTGGAAATCATTAGTACCAGCCTGGAAGATGCCGTCACTGCCGAGCGCAGTGGAGCTAACCGTCTTGAGCTGTGTTCAGCCATGACCGAAACGGGACTGACCCCGAGCCTCGGGCTGATTGAAGCGGTCGTCGGCGCGGTGCAAATTCCGGTCAACGTCATTGTCCGCCCCCACAGCCGCTCCTTTCATTATGATAAGCACGACCTGGCCGTAATGGCCGCAGATATCCGCCACATCAAGAAAGCAGGTGCGGCAGGAATCGTCATCGGGGCGCTTACCGAGGAGAGGAAAGTGGATACGGAAGCAATCTCTTATCTGTTGGAAGAAGCGGAAGGTCTGGATGTCACTTTCCACCGTGCTTTCGACGATATAGAGGTAGAAGAACAACTGGAGGCTCTGGAGACGATCGCGCAGTTTCCGCAAATCCGGCGCATTCTGACCGCCGGCGGACAGGCTCCGGCGCCGCAATCGGCGGAGCAGTTGAAGAAGCTGGTGGACCGGTCGAAGAATACTTCGGTAAATATCATGGCGGGTTACGGGATGACTCCGGAATCGTTGAAGACTCTGGTTCCTGCGACGGGTGTGACGGAGGTTCATTTCGGCTCCGCGGCCCGCGTTAACCGAAGCTTTGCTCACCCGATAGATCCCGGGGTAATAGAAACCATAATAAGAGATCTTAAGCAACTGAGCGAATAGATCAGAAGATAATGAGGAATAGGAAATGGAGCAAAATACGCAGTATGTTGTCGGGGTCGATCTCGGCGGCACCAAAATAGCGACGGCGCTGTTGGATCAAAGCGGCCAAGTGCTGCGGCGGACACGGTTCCAAACCGCCGAGCTGAAGACGGCGGAGGAAGTGATCGATTGTCTCGTCCGTTCCGTTGAAGAAGTACGCGGCGATCTGCCTGTTGCAGGCGTCGGAGTAGCTTCTCCGGGTGCGGTGGATACGGAACGGGGAATCATTCTGAACGGAACCAACCTGCCGGGCTGGGCCGGAATTCCGCTGCGTGAGGAAATGAAGCGGAGGCTGGGTATTCCCGTTCAAGTCGTCAACGACGCGAACGCGGCGGCATGGGGCGAATATTATGCCGGTGCCGGCCAAGGCTCGAAGACGATGGTTTATATTACGATCAGCACCGGCATCGGCTCCGGAATCGTGCTGGACGGCAAGCTGCTGCTCGGCAGCAACGGGATTGCCGCCGAGCTCGGCCATACGATGATCGGAGTGGACGGCCCGGTCTGCAGCTGCGGCCGGCCCGGCTGCTGGGAAGCCTACGCCTCCGGTACGTCCATTGCCCGGATCGCCGAGGAAGCGGCGGCACGGGAAGCGTCGCTGATGACGAATTTGGCCGCTCAAGAAGGAATACCGATCAGCGCCAAGCATCTGTTCGAAGCCGCCCGGCAAGGGGATGGAACGGCCCGCCAAACGGTGGACGAGGTTACGCATTATATAGCGCTGGGACTAATGAATGTTGTGCATACCTTCAATCCGGACTGCATCGTCATTGGCGGTGGAGTCAGCCGGGTCGGAGACGACTTGTTCAGCCCCGTGCGTCGTAAGACGGTCAGCCTCGTCATGGAGCCGTACCGCGACACCTTTCGAATCGTGCCCGCAAGCCTCGGCGACGATGTGGGCGTTGTCGGCGCCGCGACCCTTTGCTTTACAATGAGCGAAAACAATCAATAATCCTTCAAAAATCCGGTGGAGCATAAGCTTCATCGGATTTTTTAAGCACTGCTATATATCGCGCACAGGTAGTTCCGGTTTTTAGGTGTTTAAGCAAAATATTGGACTACTATACTCTCAAAGATCATTCATGCCGTATGTAGTATCTGGATTCCGCAGCTAGTTCGTTTCTTGGGGCGAATGACGCCTTGAAAAAAGAGGCACCTTTTCATTAGTTTCGCTGGTGCCCCGGCAGATACGATGGATGTCTAAATGGATTTCATCCAGTTAGTTTGCTACTTTAAGGGCGATGGACGGAAACTACTGGAAAAACTGCAGCTAGTTTGGGCTAAATTGGCGGTTTGAACAAAAAACCTCTATTTTAAATGGAGTTTTTCCAGTTAGCTCAGCCGCTATTTGCAATCTGCATAAAACTACCTACATAAAATACAGTTAGATGCGCCATTCCGCACCGGCAGATATGAGAGTAGACGGATTCTCAAGTTAGATGCACCATACCGCTTGCACGGCACGGGCAAAAAATGAAAATAGCCGGATTCTCAAGTTAGATGCGCCATTCCGTTTGCACGGCATCGGTAGAATATGAAAATAGATGGATTTTCAAGGTAGATCGTCGATAAGGTCCAGCGGCGAGACCGAAAAAAGAACCCCAACGAGAGGTCTCGTCAGGGTTCATTGGAGATTCATCTAGGAATGACTTCGAACTGTTTCTTTGGCATGGAATGCATGCTCCGGGCAGTGACGTGCGAAACGATATAATAGGTGCCTGTTTGATCGAACGTCTTTTCAATAGAATAGACTCCGCCCTTCTGATTGGTACCTTTAATCATCTCATGCTCGTCTTCTCCGGCGAGCCAGATTTCAAACAAAACTTCCCAGGCGTCATCGACATCCTGGCCGTTCTGGGTAACCCTGGCGGACAAGGTTACTTGTTCCCCGGCTTTGATCTGTGCCGGTGGAGCGAGCTCTACTTCAATAGGCTGCAAGGAGTCGGCATCATTATTCTGAACCGTTGCGCAGCCGGCGGACAATAACGTTAATAGCACGGCGATGAGGACAACAGAACTTCGCTTCATTTCCCGGATTTCTCCTTTGCTAGAATGGCCTTCGCATCCTTAATGATCTGCTCAAACGGTGTGTCGTAAGCCCCTTCGTATCTGCTGACGATGACACCGGACGGGTTGACCAAATAAAAGGCCGTTCCATGTATCACTTGATCCGAATCAGGATCGTTCTGAACGGTGGAGCGGAACGTACCTTCCGAAAACTTCTTGATTTCCTCTTGGGTATATCCCGTCAGGAAATGCCAGTTGGTGAAGTCCGCCTCGTAATTTTGGCCGTAGGCCTTCAACACCTCCGGTGTATCCCGGTCCGGATCGACCGAGAAGGATACGATCTCCGCGTCCACTCCGGCTTCGCGGAATTTCTGCTGAAGGATGGCCAGGTTGGAGGTCATGGGCAGACAGACAGTAACACAGTTAGTGAATACGAAATCGGCTATCCAAACCTTGCCCTTCAGATCGGCAAGGCCGAAGTTCTGTCCCTCCTGATTTGTAAAGGTGAAGTCCTCCACGGGCCAGTTCAGTTTGGAATTGTCGGGCGGCTTGCCGCAGCCTGCAACGAGCAGGGCGAACGATGCAAGCAGAATAGCGAGGATACGGCGCTTCACGATAGGGACCCCCTTGTTGTCACATTGGATTACATTGTTGCAGCTTTTAGACGGACAGCTTACTTCTTGTCGGCGAGCCAAACCGCCAGCGATTCGATTTCGTCTTCCTTCAGCCGGTTTTTAAATCCGGGCATTCTCCCTTGGCCGTCCTCGATAATTTGGACGATGTTTTCCTTGCTGTGCTTGGAGCCGATTTTGCTCAGAGCGGGCCCCATGTTTCCTTCAAGCTGTGCTCCATGACAGGAGAGACAGTTGCTTTTGTAAACCGCATTCTGTTCAACCTCTTCCTTGGAGACGGAAGAGCCGGAGGCCTCCTGCCCGTTGGTTCCGGCCTTGCTCCCGCAGCCTGCCAGAGCCATAGCGATGACGATAACGCCTGTCCATTTTACCCATTTCATATTCCATTCCTCCCAGTTTTCCTGTGCTTTTAAAAATAAACACCATCAGCGGGGCTCCGGAGACATCCCTTCACGGCCCCATTGCTCTTGCTCCTCGTCTTCCATCGCCCGTTCGGCACGGTACCATCTGTAGAAGTTGAACGCCAGCACCCATCCGTAAATTATCTCCTGGACTACTTTCATGATGACCCCTCCCGATTGCTGATCCTCTCGGACCGACATTGGCAGCAGATTAAGCGTCTGCGGGGAGTCGAAGCTAACGTATCCGAACGGAAGACAGAGCAAGTCCGCTCCTTCCGTATACAACCGGTACAGCGGCACATCGGCAAAAATGATTAGAGCGCAGGCCGGAGTAATCAGCACTCCGTTGGCGAACATATAGCCCATTTTTTGCAAGCCGCTTAGGCGATCCATACTTTCAATCGGGCATACAACGGGCCACCACATCATAAAGGCGGTAACCTCCAGCAGCAGATGGACGGCGGTGTGCAGCGTAAAGTTGGACATCACCGGATCGAAAATAAAGGGCATATGGTAAAGAGAGAACAAGAAGTTAAAGGTCAGAATCGCAAACAGCGGCTGCGTCAAGACGGAAACGGTTTTCTTCACCGGGCGTGGCTTAAGCAGCCTTTCGAACCAGGACACCGGAAGGCTGAGCAGAAGCAGCGGAGGCATCGCCAGAAACAGTATGGCCATCTGCAGCATATGCGCCCCGAACAAAAAGTGCCCCAGCACATTGAGTGGCCCGCCCCAACCGAGGTAGAAGCAAATCATTCCGAGAATAAACAAAATTTTGCGGCGGCCTGTGACAAGAGGAGGCTGTCCGGGTTTACGCCGGGTCGCATACAAATAAGCAGCGGTTAGCACGACGATAATCGCAATGAGCTCCGGACTGAAGAACGCCCGCAGGCCGTACAAGTCCAGCAGGAGAGTAAAAGACATTTTCCATCACCGTCCTTAAATGGAAGCTTTAATCCTTCCCCTACTATAAGGAATGCACGGTCAAACGGGTATGACTCGAGGGGGCTATACCGGTGAACACTTTGTGAGAAAGTTATGACGAAATAGTGGCGGAGTGGGAGGCGTATATCATAATCCTGGCAAGATTCAATGAGGGGAAGCAGATGTAAAGTGATTTACGGCTGCAGGAATTTCACGTCCATGGAAAAAAGAAACAGCGGAGTATAAGAGAACTGAGTGTTTGAACTGATACTAGCAGAGGGGAATATAACAGTGGAACAGGAATTATATAAAAAAATATATGGTGTTAAAGAGCTTTATGTTACCCTATATAAAGGCTTAAGAACACCGCAACACGCGGCGGGCCGGCCTTCGGCTGTTCCTTGGTCGCCAGAGGCATTTCGGAGATGTGGAATCAGGCGACAACCCTGCACCGACTAACTGCGCCCAGCGCATCCGTACCCTTCGGGTCCTTAAGTCAGTGAGGGTTCGTGAATGACTGAACGTTATAAGAAATCAGCGCAAAAAACGGAAAATTAAAAGGAAATCCTTTTTAGTAGTTTAATCAATGACAGGTATCTTTGAGAGGAGGGTATATGTGGTTAAAGTCGAGTCATTTCTGAGGTCGATTCGGCGGCATTATCCGGATGTTCCACTTTCTCCAGTAAAAGAGATAGGTTCCGGACAAAATAATGTTATTTTGCAAGTCGGATCGGACATTATTTTCAGGTTTCCTAGGTATGCAGCGGGGATCGAGCAACTGAAATTTGAAGTCCAATTGTTAAGCATTATCTCCAAATATGTTTCATTAAAAGTTCCATATCCTACTTACCGAGTCTTAGATACAAATAAAGAGACTCATGCTTTTATGGGGTATATTCGAATTGAAGGTGAACCGCTTGACGCTGATGGACTGAATCAGATCGAGAATTACGCAGATAAGCAGCGAATCGCTGATCAACTTAGCGACTTTTTAATGGAGTTGCACCAAATTGATCTTGGTCACTTTTCCAACTGCTTAGCTGTAAATAAATACGACCCTTTTCAGGAATGGAGAGATCTGTACGACCACATTAAAAAAAACTGTATCCTTTCATGACGGAAGAGGCTTGTCGTCGGACGGATCGGCATTTCACGGATTTTTTTGCGTGTGAAAAGAGTGCCGCAATAATTCCATCTATTATTCATGGTGACTTCGGTACCTCGAACATTTTGTACGACAAATCGAGCCATAGGATAACCGGCATTATTGACTTTGGTTCAGCTCATGTCGGTGATCCAGCCATAGATTACGCCGCACTTCTCGCGTCATACGGAGTGGATTTCTTTCAACTGATAGAAAAACGCCTTCCTGAGGTTAAGAGTATGATCGAACGGGTGCTTTTTTATAAAGGGACTTTCGCTCTTCAGGAAGCGTTGTTTGGATTGGAACATGACGACCCTATTGCATTCACAAATGGAATTACAGCAATAAATACATTTGATTAGCGGAGAGGTTAATTGTGCAAGTATTTCAAAGAAAGCGATGACATCTTATAACACCGTATTATGCGAGCCATTTTTTATTCCCTCAGAAATGCTTGAAACCCTTGTCCCATAAGGGATTTCGCTGATTCCCCACTTCGCTTTTGTCGCTTTGTCCTCGCATAACTTGGATTTTTTCAGCCAAGATATACGAACCAGGCACTTAAAGGTTATGCGCGGAAAAAGATATACGCACCTGATTTTTACGAGATATACGAGGCTGATGGTTCGATCATAAATCGCATCAAAACACCAGTCAAGCTGACCCTGTCATTTAGGTGTTGTATTCTTCTGAACTGACAAGGAGGAATTACAGAACGTGGAAAAGAATGATGTCGCTGTCCAGAATGAGCCCAAAAGCAAACCTCGGGCCCTTCTGGAAGTATTAGCCGTATCCACGAAACTCGGTCTCACTTCATTCGGAGGACCGATCGCTCATCTCGGTTATTTTCATGACGAATACATACGCCGCCGCAAATGGATGGACGAACGGAGTTATGCGGATCTGGTCGCGCTTTGTCAGTTTCTTCCCGGTCCTGCCAGCAGTCAAGTCGGAATCGGGATTGGTGTCATTCGCGCCGGTTTGCTTGGCGGGCTGACTGCTTGGCTCGGCTTTACGCTGCCATCTGTCATCGCGCTGGTTCTGTTCGCCTTTCTTTTGCAGGGATTTGATATTGAAAGCGCAGGATGGATCCATGGCCTTAAGATCGTCGCCGTAGCCATTGTCGCTCAAGCCGTTCTTGGCATGGGACAAAAACTGACCCCTGACCGAAATAGAGCGACAATCGCCATTATTGCAGCGTCCGCCACCCTCTTGTGGCAGACAGCTTTCAGCCAGTTCCTGCTTATTGTTGTCGCGGGCATAGCTGGACTTATGTTATACAGAAAAACGGCAATACCTGAAGCACCGAACCTGTCAGTTCCTATCAGTCGCAGCTTTGCCGTCATCTGCTTGTCTCTTTTCTTTGGACTCCTGATCGCTTTGCCTCTGCTTCGACAATTTGGTGTTGCGGACTGGCTGTCCTTGTTCGACAGCTTTTATAGGGCAGGTTCTCTTGTATTTGGCGGAGGTCACGTTGTTCTTCCGCTGCTTGAACGGGAAGTCGTACCGACAGGGTGGATCAGCGAGGCAGACTTTCTAGCCGGTTACGGTGCGGCGCAAGCGGTGCCTGGACCGTTATTCACCTTTGCCGGTTATTTAGGTGCGATGATAAACGGAGTGAAAGGAGCTATGATCGCTACAGCGGCCATCTTTCTGCCTGCTTTTCTGTTGATCATAGGCGCGCTACCCTTCTGGAATTCCTTGCGAAAAAGCCCTAAAGTACAGGGGGCGCTGATCGGGATTAATGCAGCGGTCGTCGGCATCTTGTTAGCTGCATTATATAACCCGCTGTGGACGACGGCTATTCTGGCTCCTGCTGATTTTGCCTTGGTTTCGACTCTGTTCTTGATGCTCGTCTTTTGGAAGATACCGCCTTGGGTTGTTGTTATCATAGGTGCGATAGGCGGAACGCTGCTCGGACTGATTTGAAAATGGATCGCATACATTGCCATGATTCAGGGAATTGAGATGCAATAAGTTCAGAATACGACTAAACCGCCACTGCTTCACGCGGATCTCCTGTTAAGGATGTTCAAAGCCTGAATCTTAAGAGGGTGTATGACATGAGCACTGAGAAATTAATTCGAAAGTTTGACAAACAAGCAAAAATATACGAAATGAGAAGAAGGAAGCAATCGGAAAAAAAGTGGCGTGAAAAATTGATCCGTTGCGCAAAGGGACGTGTTCTGGAAGTTGGTGTAGGAGCGGGAGCCAACTTTCATTTTTACCCTAAGGACGTTGAAGTGACGGCAGTCGATTTTAGTAAGGAAATGATGAGCAGAGCAAAAGAAGCAGCTGCTGAAAGCGGTATTCAAGCGGAATTCACTCTTTCCGATGTTGAATCGCTTTCCTTTCCGGACGATTTGTTTGATACCATCGTATCCACATTGACGTTTTGCGGGTATGAAGATCCACATCGAGTATTAAGTAATATTCAAAAGTGGTGCAAGCCGGGCGGACAGATTTTATTAATGGAACATGGAATCAGCTCATATCGGTTCGTCGGCCGGATTCAAAAGATGGTGGATCCGTTGTTCAAGAAAATGGTCGGATGCCATCTTAAACGAGACATCTTGCAGATTCTTAAGAATACGAACCTGAACATAAAGAAAGTAGAGCGGCATATGTTGGGAGCTGTATACCTGGTGTGGGCTGCCCCGAATAAATAGATCCAAACCGGCTTTTGTCCCATGCATACGGGATGAAAGCTTTTTTTATTGACCCTGGCAATCGGCAATTTCTATGTATTGACAGGGCAATGAATTTGTTTTAGTATTCAAGTGAATACTTGAATATTGGGTGGTTTTAGATGGACAACATGAACGGAAGACCTTTCAAAGATGCGATTTATAAACAATTCGCGCGGATCGGAAAATGCTTATCCAGCGAGAGACGCCTTGAACTTCTCAACCTGCTGTCACAGGGGGCCAAGTCCGTCGAAAAGCTTGCCCAGCAGACGGATATGACCATCGCCAACGTCTCCCAACATCTTCAGGTTCTTTCCGAAGCCCGCTTGGTGACGTCCAAGAAGAGGGGAACTTATGTGTATTATGAGTTGGCGAACACGGCAGTAAACGAACTATTGCTGTCTATGTGGAAAACAGGGGAACAGCAGCTTGCAGACATTCAAAAGATAAAAGAAGAATTTATGCCCCCACACGGCGGTTTTCATACGATTTCTCTGGAAGAAGCATTGGCCAAACATAAACAGGGGGAAATCATTCTCGTTGATGTCCGGCCTTCCGAAGAGTACGAATATGATCATATTCCTGGCGCTATTTCCATTCCGATTGATGAGCTGGCTGAACATATGAATGAACTGCCGAGCGATCTTGAAATTGTAATCTACTGTCGCGGGCCATACTGTGTGTACTCGGCACAAGCCGTCTTGGAGCTGCGTAACAAAGGTTTCCTCGCTTACCGATTGGAAGAGGGGGTGCATGAATGGAAAAAACACACGGGAAGCCTTCACTAAACCGAATTTATCTGGATTACAACGCAAGCACTCCCATTGCTCCAGAAGTAGCGAAGGAAATCCAGTCGTTTCTGGTTGACCGGTTCGGCAACCCTTCTGCAAATCATTGGGCATCCCATTCGCTTCAGGAGACCATCCATCAATCGCGGGAGAGTGTTGCGCTTCTTTTGGGTTGCAATCCGGAAGAAATCGTGTTCACAAGCGGAGCCAGCGAAGCGAATAATCAGGCGCTGAAAGGCGTATTCTTTGGCCGTCAAAGACGAGGAAATCATATCATTGCAACAAAAATTGAACATCCTTCCGTTCTGGAGGCTTGTCGTTTTCTTGAAAGAGTAGGTGCGCAAGTTACCTATCTCGAGGTTGATGAATTCGGTCTCGTCTCTCCTGAGGATGTCGAAAAGGCGATCACCGATCAAACCATTCTCATCTCGATCATGCATGCCAATAACGAAGTGGGAACGATCCAGCCCATATCGGAAATTTCCCGAATCGCCCGAAAGCACGGAATTTATTTGCATTCGGACGCTGCCCAATCCGTCGGAAAGATACCGGTTAATGTACATGAGCTCGGGGTTGACTTGTTATCCGTCGCGGGTCATAAGTTCTATGCACCCAAGGGGATCGGAGCGTTATATATCCGCAGCGGTGTTGTTCTTGAGTCGCTTATCCATGGTGCCGGGCATGAATCGGGGAGGCGGGCCGGAACCGAGAACGTTCCGTATATTGCCGGGCTTGGCAAAGCAGCAGAGTTGGCCGCTCAGGATTTATCTGCCGAACATCTCAAAGCACTCGGTCAATATTTCTGGAATGAATTGAAAAATCACTTTCAAGACGCGATATCATTGAACGGGCATCCCGTTCATCGATTGCCGAATACGTTCAGTATCAATTTTCACGGTTACAGCGGGCAGGATATTCTTCAGCGATTGCCCGAGATCGCGGCCACCACGGGTTCCGCATGCCACACGGGAAGCACATCGTTATCTCCGATTTTATCGGCCATGAAAGTTCCTGAAGAGAAGGGAAGAGGAGCCGTACGATTCAGTCTGGGGAGATATACGACTGAAGAGACGGTTAAGAAAGCCTTATCCATCATAAAAGAACGGATACCTTGCATCACAAAAGGAGGCGTTTGAAATGTTATTTCGTCAATACTTGCATCACGATCCGGTGGTGGCCATTTCCTATTTCTTCGGGTGCGGCAGCCGGTCGCAAGGGGTTGTCGTGGATCCGGTCGAGGAAGCTGTGGATTTCTATATCGAAGAGTCCAAGCGTCTTGGCATGGACATTCGTTATGTGATCGATACTCATCTTCACGCCGATCATATTTCGGGTGCTCGAGAGTTGGCGAAAAAGACAGGCGCAGCTTATGTCATGCATCAATCAGCGGCAACCGCATTTTCGTTTCAATCCGTCGAAGACGGGGACGAAATCGTTGCCGGGAACACCGTGATTCGAATCCTTCATACGCCCGGTCATACTCCCGAGCATATCAGTCTTGTCGTAACGGATCGAGCGCGAGGTGAAGATCCTTGGTTTATCGTAACGGGGCACACCCTCATGGTTGGAGATGTGGGTCGGACAGAACTGGCGAGTGACGTCAAAGCGGGCGCAATGCAGCTGTACGAAAGCTTGTTTCAAAAGATTCTGGTTCTGCCGGATGAACTCGAAGTGTATCCCGGAGCGTATTCCGGTTCGGTATGCGGCAGGAGCTTGAGCGGCAAACCTTCTTCCACCATCGGATTTGAGAAGAAATCCAATAAAGCGTTGCGTCTGAAGGAGAGAGAAGCATTTGTTGCCTTCATGACCGAAAATATTCCCGAACCTCCCGCAGGATACCAGGAGATTCGAGCATATAACTCCGGTTTTCAAACGAATAAGCCATGACCGAAATGACTCCTCGACTAGGCATTCGCAACAACGCATTCAACTTTTTCATGCTTGTATTCACCAATTTGTTCGTCGGTTCCATGGTGGGAATGGAACGAACCATTTTGCCGCTCATTGGCGAGCAAGAGTTTGGACTTGCTTCTACTAGCGCAGCATTGTCATTTATCGTATCGTTCGGGTTCTCAAAAGCGATCGTGAACTACTTTGCAGGCAGGTTGGCGGAGCAATTCGGTCGCAAAAAAGTATTGCTGGCGGGCTGGGGCTTCGGTTTCATCGTGCCCCTGCTGGTCATTGCGGCGCATGAATGGTGGGTTATTATTGTTGCCAATCTATTTCTGGGAATCAATCAAGCTTTGACTTGGTCCATGACGGTGAACATGAAGATCGACCTGGTGAAAAGCAATGAGCGGGGATTTGCGATCGGTCTGAATGAAGCAGCCGGCTATTTAGGTCTCTCGGCTGCCGCTGCCATGACGGGGTACATCGCATCCGTTTCATCTTTGCGCCCGGAGCCGTTTTTATGGGGACTCGGGTTTGCGTTGGTCGGATTTCTGCTTTCGTTAACCGTGAATTCTACGGAAAAACATTTGACGCTTCAAAACGTGACAAAATCTGCTCAATCCGAGTATTCATCGACAATCATCATGAAGTTGGTGACTTGGAAAGAGCGAACGCTTTCGAGTTGCAGCATCTCCGGGCTGGCTACCAATTTCAAAGACGGGGTGGCATGGGGGCTATTTCCATTATTCTTGCTGGATAAAGGATTAACGGTCGGCGAGATAGGGGTTATCGTTGCCGCATACCCGATATCATGGGGAACATTTCAGTTGCTTACCGGCGCCCTGAGCGACAAATGGGGAAGAAAACCTCTGATCGTTGCGGGAATGACTTTGCAGGGGCTTGGCCTGTTATCTTTTGCTTTTTCGCACAGCTATACCTCATGGTTATTAGACGCTATCGTTATTGGACTTGGAACCGCGATGGTTTATCCGACTCTCCAGGCAACGGTTAGCGACGTGGCCGATCCTTCCTGGAGAGCATCGGCGATGGGAGTATATCGCTTTTGGAGAGACAGCGGATATGCGTTTGGAGCGCTGTTTGCCGGCTTCGTTGCAGATATGATTGACTCTAAGGCTGCCATAGCGATTCTATCCCTTTTGCCCTTGGCTGCGGGCGTTGTGTCGTTTTACAGGATGAAAGAGTCCTTGAAAAAATAGGCTTCTTTACCTTTACTGCGTGGACTACACACCCGGTGAGTCAGCAAAATCCGGAATGATTTCGGGAAAATCTTTTATCAGAATAAAATGGTAAAAACGCTTAGAAAGAGAGGAAGAGAGTCATGTCCATTCAGAAAGAAGTAGTGATTCAATCAGATATTGATTTGGTCTGGAAAACATGGACCGAATCGGACGGGTAGCGCAATGGTTTACACATGCTGCTGAGATTGAGCCGAGAGTTGGAGGCAAATACGAGGTTTATTTTAACCCTGCTGACAAAGATACGATGAGCACAAAAGGTTGCAAGGTTTTGAAGATTGAAATACCGAAGGTCTTGGTTTTTGATTTGAAAGATCCGGATCAATTCGCCGAACTCATGAATCAGCCTAACGAGCTAACGGTCGTTGAAGTAACATTCACTGCACACGGGAAGAATACAAAGGTTTCGTTAAAGCATAACGGTTGGAAAGATTCCGAAGGTTGGTCTGCAGCAAAACAATGGCATATCCATGCTTGGGATGACGTGTTATCGAGCTTAAAGTCAAAACTTGAGTCGGATACAAACGGAGATGTTCTTTATGTCGGCGTATCCGGGGGTCAGACCGCTTGTTAGAAAAAGTCGCTGATTTGTTGCATTATGCAACAAATCAGCGACTTTTCAGTGAGATGCTTTCAGTTGAAAAAATAGACGATCTCTCAGCTAATCATTTGGCATGGTTTCATCCTCCGTGCATTTTTTTAACCATATCGATAAAGTCGATCTGGTGAAAGGCCACTGCTATCCACGCGATCACAGCGAGGATAATGACTGTTACGAGTGCCTTTTTTCTCATGGATGGTTCTCTCCTTCCTAGATGTAATCGAGCGTATCCCGAATGGTCAGCCGCGATGCTTTCCATGCAGGATAGACACTTGCAGTTGCTGATCCGATGATAATAATGACGAGCCAAATCAAAATGGCTGTCGGCGACGAAACGAGAGGCAAAGGCGAACGAAAGGCCAAATTTCCGATCAGATTTCCAACGGCTGCAGACACCGGCAACGAGATGACAAGGGCAATTACCCAGCTCATGAGGCCGATAAATATCCCTTCGCTGACGACGTTCCGAAGAACCGTCCTCGATCGACCGCCGATGGTGCGCATGATTCCGAATTCACGGGTGCGCTCGACTACGTTTGTACCCATCGACGACATGAGCCCTAGTGCGCCGACGACTGCCATGATGACCGACATCAGGATCAAGGCAAAGATGAGGATATAGACATGGCCACTTACCGCTTCATTTAGCATCGTCTCCGAAATCACCGCTTCCACCCTGACGTTTTCTTTCTCGAGCACGCGTTCGATTTCTTGTTGAACCCTGTCTACGGTGCCGGGGTCCTTCAATGCGACTCTCAAGGCGTTCGTCTCCCCCGAAAGTCCGACGGCTTTGGTATATCCTGACGGGGATACATAGGCTGCTGCGGGTGACAGGTTTTCCCGCACGATGCCGACCACCTGCAATTGAACCGGATTTCCGTTAATCGCTAGCGATAAGGGATCCCCCAAGTTCACCTCTGGAAATAAAGCATGGGCATTATGGTTTAGCACAACGGCGTTATCGGAATCTCCGCTTCGAAGCCATCGTCCCTTCAATAGCGGCAATTCAACCGTTTCCGTATCTGCTGGAACGGAGCGAAGCGTAAAGCTGCCGTGTCCCCCGTCCGGGTAAGTTCGAATGATATCTAAACCATCGGTTCGGATCGCCGCGGCAGGTTCACGATTCCAAGCTTCCACATGCCGGACTTCGGGGATGCTTTGAAGGATCTGGATGATTCGGTGCTCCGCCTCCGGACGATTCAGCCGAATTTCCAAATCATAATGACGATTCGAAACTGCATCGGACAAAATCGATTCCCAGCCTGTTCTGACATTTAAACTTGTCATGAACATGCCGCCCGCAGCTGCCAGTAAGCTAAGAGTGAGCAACAATCGTCCTCTTCTACGAAACGTATTGCGCAAGGCAAGGATCAGTGTTCGATCCAGTCCTCGTATTTTTCCGAGCCATATATCGAGTCGCTTGGAGCCAAAAGACTTCCTGCTTGTGCCAAAATCGTTGATGGCTTCCCGGACGGTAATCCGCGTTGCTCTCCATATGGGAACAAGTGCCGTAAGAAAAGGAACGAGTATACCGGCCAACAGCAATACGACGTAATTCCACAACGGAATGGAATCGCTATACAGCGTGAAATTTAAAAGTTCTGCAACCGTAACCGCAAAACCTCGTCCAGCTGCAATGCCCGTGGGCATACCTAACAGGACGGCTGCAAAACCTACAAGCATGATCAATAGGAGATACAGGGCGGCGATCTGGCTCGTTCGCGCACCGATCGCTTTCATGACGCCGATTTGGCGAATTTGCCCTGCAAGCAGTCCGCCGATCATCGTGGCAATCAGAATGGCACTGAGCGTGAGTGCCAATAGACTGAAGATAAGAAGCATGATCAGAATTGCCGTCATCTGGGACTGGTGCGGGTGCTTTCCGGGAGGCGGAATTCGGATTTCTCCGACTTTATGTCCTTGCTGTTTCAACCATACGGCCAGTTCTCCGATTGTCCGTTCAATTGCCTGCGAGTTCATTGGCTGATCTTTGACGAGCACTTTCAAAATATGAAAGGCGTCGGTTTCGCCAAGCAACGCCAACGTCGAAGGGGCGGCATACCCGTAGGCGGTTTGCTCCTGCCACGATGGTGCCAAGCTCGGATCATGGACGGTTCCTGTGATGGCAACATTCAGCTTCTGACCGTCGGGTGTTTGAATGCGCGGGGCATCTCCGATTTTTGCTTTTAAGAGCTGAAGCGCGGTGCGTTCGAGCAATATCGAACCTTCCGAAGGCGGCCAAGCGCCGGATTCGGGACGGAAAGTACTGATGCGCATGCTCTTGAAATCTTCCACGCCGAAGATAAGGAGCGGTTTCCATTCCTGGGGCCGCACTTCGACTCTGGCTTCCACCCAAGCCGTCGCTTCCGCACCTGCGATGCCGGGTCGATTACGTACTCCGTCTAAGAGGGATTTGTCAATATGATCCAATTCCAAGAAAGCGGAAGCTGGATTCGTGCTTTGATAATTCAGACTCATTTCACGGGTTAGAATCGTGTAGGCGCTCAGAATCGTTCCAATGCCAAAGATTCCGACCGCGATGGAGAGAACCATCATGACCATTCGTCCCTTGGCGATACGGAGATCGCGTAGCATTTTCCGTAGGCGAGGACTAAGCATGATGCAAAGCCTCCTTGACCGCTGCTGTATTGGACACGATGGCTCCGTCGGACAGCAAAATCGATCTTGTGAAATATCGGCTTAAATCGCGCTCGTGCGTAACCATGACCACCGTTTTACCTTCCGATGCCAGCTCGGCAAAGAGATTCAACACGACGTCCGTCGTATGAGAATCGAGATTGCCGGTCGGCTCGTCGGCAACCAGGATGGGTGGATCGTTCGCCAGCGCCCGGGCGATGGCTGCACGCTGCTGTTGTCCGCCGGAGAGATCGGATGGCAGTTTGTCCGCCTGCTCGGCAATGCCTACCTTGCTCAGAAGTGCAACCGCCCGTTCTCGTCTTTCGCGTGCCGGATACGTATGGCAGAAATCCATCGGAAGCATGACGTTTTCCGCTACGGTTAGCGTAGGCAGCAATTGAAAGAACTGAAAGATAACACCGACGTTTTTCCCGCGCCAGATCGCAAGCTGCTCCTGATTCAGTGAGTGAATGGCTGTAGAGGCGACGAACACTTCTCCGGAAGTGGGGCTGTCGATTCCGGTAATCACATTGATAAGGGTTGACTTTCCGCTGCCTGACTTGCCGACAATAGCCGCGAATTCCCCCTTTTGCACTTGCAAGTTCACTTCTTTGAGCGCAGTGAAGTCCCCCGATGGCGATGCGTATGTTTTGAACACACGGCGAAGAGAAATGAGCGGGCTCCCTTGAGTCATTTTCGGTTCCTCCTCTAAAATTTTTGTTGAACATGATGTTCAATTTCGATCATAATGTTCGTGTGGGAACTCGACAATAATCAAAGGCGGTCTCCATGTTCGTTATGAAACAACTTTTTACACATTGTTCAACAAAAGGGGGGTAATTCGTGTCAGACAATAAGGAAGACAGGCGGGTACAGCGAACGCGTACCATGCTGCACGAAGCGCTTCTGGATTTAATCGTCGAGAAGGGGTATGAAGCCATTACCGTTCAGGATTTAATCGATCGGGCGAATATTGGTCGATCCACTTTTTACTTTCATTTCGTCGACAAAGAGGAGCTTCTTGTAGACACGATCAACAGGACTCGCGAGTTTCTCAAGGAACAGATGTCCAAACGCACTATTGCAGAAGAAACAGGGAGAACAAGTTTTGGCTTTAGCCTCGCCATCTTGCAGCATGTACAAAGCCACAAGCAAATTTACCGGGCAACTGTCGGCAAGCAGAGCGGGGCGCTTGTTCTCCACCATATGAAACGGATGATCACAGATTTGGCGAGGGAAGAAATCGAAATGCAGTTGTCATCTTCTGATTCATCGTTGATTCCCCAAGACTTGGCGGTTGAATTTGTCGTCAATACACTGATGACGCTCATGATTTGGTGGATGGATCGGAATGCGCATTATTCTGCGTACGAAATGGATCGGATGTTCCATCAATTGATTCTCAATGGGATCGGTTGGGAAGAATAACGAAATAAAGGACTGATCGTTGCCATTCCATCCATCTTTATTTCGCTTATGAGCGTATTAGGTAGTATTCTTCGTGCCTCTGGAGATATGAAAACGCCGATGAAAGCATCAGGATCAATTCATTCATATCTGTCTTGATTAAATCTTTATTTAAGGCCTTTATGAGTTTGCTGGCTGGGGGATTGTCAGGGCGGCTTTGGCTACGGTAATCGTTCGGATCATTGGGACCGTCATGTTGTATGGTAAGATTCAAAAATCAAAGATCGCATTTTCATATGATTGCCGGAAACATTGAAATATACTTCTGCCTGCCCAGATATGGGTTTGGCGTAGCGGCCGCAACCCTTGTCGGGCAGAATAATGGAGCTAAACGGTTCGAAGATGCTTTTCGATATGGGCTTCTGACCGACCGGCGTGGCCGTTCTCTTTATGTCTTTTGTAGGAATTCTTATGTTTATTTTTGCACCATTTGCGGCAAGCTGGTTTACGGACCAGAAAGATGTCATTGAATTGCATTCCTAGAATTGCATTTAGCGGCACGAATCGCACCAGTAATGATTGGTGCCAATCCAATTAGTCCCTACCAACTTCTAAAATATAAGCCTAATACAATAATGATTACTCCAATTGAAATCCTTTTAATTTGTTGTGCTTTCCCAACGTTACATATGATCTGAGACACCCCTTTATTAAAACTTCTCGGGAATTTATTATGACAACACGTTTAATTGTAGCCTCTCCTACTGGATACAGTCTGGCTTCATCAATGTTTCTGTCTCGTTCACCCACATTCAGACTCCAAGTCTTCATGTACAAAGATCATTGAAACTAATCTAGCCAACAATTGATGGCAGGTGCCTACAATGGGCGTAGCAAGGTTCTTGCCTTAGTGATCCAACCGCCTTTGTGACGAAAAATCTGGTTTGTTTAATCTGATTCGGCGTCTGATGTTACAAATAATCTTGACAGTTAATCACAAATATTTTAATATACCCATAGGGGTATTGGTATATTACATTAATCACAAGGAGGGCGATTTCATGGCAACAATAAAAGCAACGGACGATACCTTGGATCAAATCATCAAGAATAACAAAATCGTACTGGTTGATTTTTGGGCCCCGTGGTGCGGACCATGCCGCATGATGGCTCCTGTTTTGGATCAATTGGCCGATGAAGTGGATAAAGAGGCGGTTATTGCAAAATTAAATGTGGATCAAAATCCGTTCGCCTCCGTAAAATACCGAATCCAAGGTATTCCTACATTAAAACTCTTTGTTAACGGGAGAGAAGCCACAACATTCGTTGGTATTCAGCCGTTAAATAAACTGAAAGCATTCATCATGCAATACGCAAATTAATTTTTTTTAATTGAAAAAATACCCCTATAGGTATATTGGAAGTAACTTGAATCGGAATAATACTAACGAAAGGGGTGTCTTATGGAACTGGATTTCGGTTGGATCCTCACACTTTTCGTTATTGGTTTCATCGGTTCTCTGATTTCAGGAATGATCGGGATCGGAGGTTCCATTATTAAATATCCGATGCTGCTGTATATTCCCCCTTTACTTGGTTTTGCGGCGTTTACCGCACAAGAGGTTTCTGCGGTAAGTGCTGTGCAAGTGTTCTTCGCAACGTTAGCCGGCATGTTTGCTTACCGCAAAGGAGGGTTTATCAACAAGAAGCTCGTCCTTGCCATGGGGATTCCTATCATTGCGGGGAGTTTTATAGGCGGCTACGGTTCGAAATTTCTGCCCGATTCCGCGATTAACTTGACGTATGCCGTTATGGCGCTCGTTGCGGCCGTCATGATGTTTATGCCAAAAAAAGAAACGGATAGGGCTGACTATTCTAATGTTAGCTTCAACATGAAATCGGAAAGTACCGTTGTCAAAAGGTGAAAGAGCCGCGTCGTGACAGTTTTTTTCAGTCACAGAAAGCT
>NZ_VEGP01000001.1 GCF_007679495.1 Paenibacillus sp. 32O-W
AGCATTATTTGGTGCTTCTTTGGACTACGCCAAAACCGGAAATTTACCAAGGATTACCTCGAAGTGCATAGGTCATGTTAGTTAATGTAAATTGGTAAAACTTGGATCCATTTTTGATAATGATTATCATTATTACCATTATAAGAGAGCTTTGAGGATATATCAATCCTGCTCCCCCATCGTTTTCTCGGTATGTTACGGCACTATATAGGCTGGTCGTCCAAGTCCATTGATGATGTTGAGCGGCTGCGCAGGTGGGGTTAATGCTGGGCGTAAGGCTTCGTTATCTTAGTGCTGCAACTTGTCCTCCCAGTCGGGCACGGTTCATGGATTTCAATATTACCTGGTGGAGGGGCTCGGTTTTACGTGAAATCCGCAGGTCTTTTGGGGGAAATCTGGAGTGCGATGCCCTAATCTAGAGCGATTGTGCAGGTCTTTTTCGGTAAAAGTGGCTTCACGCCCTATTCTAGAGCGATTGTGCAGGTCTTCGGAGCGATTTCGGCGAAATCGCTCCATTTTATCAAAAAGAAATGCACTTTTGATCGTCTTTCGCTCTTTTTTGGAAAAAGGGCCGGATTTTAATGTACTTTTGCTCGTCTTTGAGCTATGCTTCCTTACCGCTCGAGCTTTCCCAACCTATGAGCAACCTTCCCTGCTTTAATCGTTCATGAGTCTCGTTTCCATTTCAACTTTTACTTATCTCGCCTACGAGCCATTCACCTTTTCACCACTTTAACCTTTCTCGCCCATAGGCCATCTTTTCCACTTTAATTTTACACGTTCATGAGTCCCGTTTCCTTTTCCACTTTATTTTTACTCGCTCATGAGCCACACTACCCTTTTCCCGCTTTAACTTTTTCCACCTATGAGCTTCCTTCCCTGCTTTAATCGTTCATGAGTCTCGTTTCCATTTCAACTTTTACTTATCTCGCCTACGAGCCATTCACCTTTTCACACTTTAATCTTTCTCGCCCATGATCCATGCTTCCTTTTCACTTTATTTTTACTCGCTCATGAGCCACACTACCCTTTTCCCGCTTTAACTTTTCCCACCTATGAGCTACCTTCCCTGCTTTAATGGTTCATGAGTCCCGTTCCCTTTTTCCACTTTATTTTACTCGCCCATGAGCCACACTACCTTTTTCCCGCTTTAACTTTTCCCACCTAGTGAGCCACTTTTTCCACGTTACCTTTTTCCCGCCAATGAACCTGTGGTAATCGTCGGTAAAAATTACTATTAAATTTTACCGTAATACTAAATCAAAAAACTGAATAAGCTATTCTTCCGATTCCATTGTATACATGATAATATAGAGTTATAAAGTGACGAAGAACGTCCCTATTCATCTCTTCGATGGATTAGGGGCGTTTTATTTTTTTGGAGGAGGGATTTATTTGGAGTTTAAAGAGAAGCATGCGGAATGGTTGAATGATCATTTGCAAAGAAGATCAGGTGAGAGAAGAGGAAGGCTGGAACGAGGACATAGTCACGGGGAAATTAAATTTTTGCAAAATGTATGGTGGCCGCTTCATGGGAATTTTGACCATCTTCATCCTGAATATGAAGTTCCTGATTGGCGGGGCAGACCCTTTTTCATTGACTTTGCTTGGCTCCCCGGACATACCAAAATTGCGTTCGAAGTAAAAGGATTCGGGCCTCATATCCAAAACATGGACCGTAAACGGTACTGCGATGAATTGAACCGGGAGACATTTCTACAAGGTCTGGGGTTTCGTGTGGTATCCATTCCTTATGACGACGTGGAATCACGTCCCGAATTAACGAGAAGCTTGCTAAGAATACTATTAAATCGCTATATGTTAAGTGAGAAAGAAGCCGAACGCTCCCTTTTTATAGAAAGAGACGTGTTGCTTCTGGCCTTTCAACTTCGACGGCCCATTCGACCGATCGATGTGGTGAAAAAGTTTCAAGTAAATCAAAGGACTGCTGTGCGGCTTTTGCGTACTCTTTGCTCCAAGAACAAGCTTCGTCCTATTCCAGGCAAGGTAAGTTCCAAAGTCTATCGATATGAGTTAATTCGTAGTTTTTCCGACGATTTCTTATGGTAATTGGAACTTATTACGTTCGTACATGCGAGAAATCTATGATGGGAGACAAACGTTTACGTGCAAATCTGCAGACCGTTTGGGGAAGAGGCGGCGAGTGGCCTATTCTAGAGCAATTGTGCAGGTCTTTTCCCGAAAAAGTGGCCGAGTGCCTTATTCTAGAACAATTGTGCAGGTCTTTTCGGTAAAAGGCGGCGTCTCGCCCCGATCTAAAGCAATTGTGCAGGTCTTTTCCTGAAAAAGTGGGCGAGTGGCCTATTCTAGAGCAATTGTGCACGTCTTCCCTCGACAAAGCGGCGCCACGCCCCGATCTAGAGCAATTGTGCAGGTCTTTTCCCGCAAAAGCGGCCAAGTGACTTATTCTAGAGCAATTGTGCAGGTCTTCGGAGCGATTTTGGCGAAATCGCTCCATTTTATCAAAAAGAAATGCACTTTTGATCGTCTTTCGCCCTTTTTTGGAAAAAGGGCCTGATTTTAATGTACTTTTGCTCGTCTTTGAGCTATGTTTCCTTTTTTTGCTAGTAATTTTCCCGCCCAGGAGCCACTCACCCTTTTCCGCAGGAACTTTTCATCATCAGACGAACCCGTTATTCGGCAGCCAATACCTCGTATTCACTCCCGGCCTGCGTGTCGAAAGCATATAAGGCGGCTTCCGGCGAGACTGTGCTGATGATTTGCCCCGCGCTATGGACCACCAACGGTTGATCGCTGCGCAGAGTGCAGCGGCTGCCCGCATTGGAGCGGAGGATGGCTCGGGTCAAGCGGCCTGCGGCCCATTCCAGATCCACCTCGAAGCCGCCTCGCGCCCGCAAGCCGCGGATATGGCCGTCTGCCCATGCAGCCGGCAAGGCAGGCAGCAGCCGCAGCTCTCCTCCGTGCGATTGCAGGAGCATCTCGGCAACTGCGGCCGTTCCGCCGAAGTTGGCGTCGATCTGGAACGGCGGATGATTGCCGAACAGATTCGGCAGCACCGATTGGGCCAGAAGCGCATAGAGATGCTGATAAGCTTGCTCAGCATCTTCCAGCCGCGCCCAGAAGTTGACGATCCATGCCCGGCTCCACCCGGTATGCCCGCCCCCATGGGCCAGCCTTCGCTCTAACGTCCGTCTCGCCGCAACGGCCCAATCCGGCGTCTGGCGAGCGTTGATTTGTTCCCCGGGATGGAGCGCGAACAATTGTGAAATATGCCGGTGCCCGGGCTCCGGTTCGTCGTAATCGTGAAGCCACTCCATAATTTGCCCGTGCTTTCCGATTTGCGGCTGCGGGAGACGGCTTCTCGCTGCTTGAAGCTGTTGGCGGAACGACTCGTCCTCATGCAAAATTTCTGCCGCTTCTATACACGCTGTAAAGAGGGCGTACAATATTTGCGAATCCATCGACGGCCCCATGCATAGTACGCCTTGGCTGCCGCCGGCAGCCAAATATTTGTTCTCCGGCGACAGGGACGGGCCGGTCACCAGACGGCCCTGCTCATCCTCGACCAAATAATCGAGGAAAAACTCGCATGCCTCCTTAAGCGTGGGATAGGCCCGCTGCGCAAGGAAATTTTTGTCCAGCCCATAGCGGTAATGCTCCCATAGATGGAGCGACAGCCAAGCCGCGCCCATCGGCCAAATAATGGAGGAGAGAATGGCTCCGTCCATGGCCGTGTCTCCCCACAAATTGGTGTTGTGATGAGCGACGAAGCCTCTAGCCCCGTACACTCGGGATGCCGTTCGGCGCCCGCTGGCCTTCATGCGGTCGATTAAGTCAAAAAGCGGCGCGTGGCATTCCGCCAAGTTGCAAACCTCGGCGGGCCAATAATTCATCTCCGTATTAATATTAATCGTATATTTCGATTCCCAGCTCGGGGTAAAATTATCGTTCCAGATGCCCTGAAGATTGGCCGGAAGCGAGCCGGGGCGGGAGCTGGCCATTAACAGATAACGGCCGAATTGAAAAAACTGCTCGATCAAGCCATGATCCGGTTCCCCGGCCTGAACCCGCTCCAATCGTTCATCCGTAGGCATGGAAGACCTCCTGCTGGCATCCTCCAGATCAGCCAGCCGCAGCTCCACTCTCCGGAATAAAGCTCGGTGATCCTGCTCATGCCGGCTGCGCAGCTCTGGATAGGCCGTATTCGCGGCGGATTTCAACCTTCCGCGGCATACTTCCAGCGGCTGCTCATGGCGGTATGTCGTTGCCGCTGCGAGATAGAGCGTAATCGAGTCCGCTTCCTCAACCGCGAGGAAATCCCCGACAACCCGCACTCTTCCGCCATCGCTGACTGCTTGCAGTGCCGCACAATATTCGATCCCGTCCGGGCCGCATTGCCCCGCCATCACGATCGAATCATCGCCAATCGAGACCGTTCCGCGGTCGAAGGGCCGCCGGCTAAGATTCGCGCTGAGCGTTAATCCTCCGGGCTTGTCACAGAGCAGCCGGATAACCATCACGTCGTCTACGGCACTGCAAAACAGCTCGCGAGTATAGTTCACCTGGCCGATCGTATATTCGACCCGGGCCACCCCCGCATCCATATCGAGCTCTCTCCGGTAATCCTCTACTTTCCCTTGCTGGCCGGAAAAATATAAATTCAAATCGCCCAGCGGCTGATAGGGACCGAAATATTTGGGAGACGAGGTTAGCGCCATTCGCGCCAGCCGTTCAGCTTCCTCGGGCCGTCCCGCGAACAACAGTCTGCGGATTTCCGCAAGATGCGCCGGTGCGTCGGGGTTGTCTCTCTCCATCGGTCCCCCGTACCAGACTGAATCCTCGTTCAGTTGAATTTTCTCCTCGGCCATTCTGCCGAATATCATCCCGCCGAGCTTGCCGTTGCCGATCGGAATCGCCTGGACCCATTGGGCGGCCGGCTGACGATACCAAAGCCTGTTCCTGTTTAACGCGGGGTCTGCTATAACCTCTTGCAATCTAATCCCTCCCGGCTACAAGAGTAACTTCTTCCCTATGCATTTTTGCCAAACACGACTCCACCGTCAATATATAGGGGAGAGCCCATCATAAACTTCGATTCGTCCGATGCCAGGAACAAGGCGGCCTTGGCCACATCCTCCGGCCTTCCCAGCTCGCCGCTGAGCTGGCGTGTCTTAAGCGATGCGATAGCCGCTTCCGGATCGTCATAAGACGTCCGCAAATAATTCTCGACGAACGGTGTCAGAATCGTACCGGGCAAGAGCGCGTTGACCCGAATGTTATACGGGGCATAATCGACCTGCATCGATTTCGTCAGAGCCAGAACCGCACCTTTGGTCGCTGCATAAGAAGCGCGCCGGGCCAAGCCGATTTCGGCAATACAGGAAGACATGTTAATAATCGAGCCTTCCTTGCGCTCCATCATATGCGGCAGCACATATTTAGAGGGCAGATATACTCCCTTGATATTAATGCTCATCACCTTGTCCCAATTCTCCGGCTCCACCTCATGGAGAGCGCCGACTCCACTGATGCCGGCGTTGTTGAACAACACGTCAATCCTTCCCCATTTGGCTATCCCCTGAGCAACCGTAGCCTTAACTTCCTCGGGGCTCGTTACATCCGCCTTCAGGAAGATAGCTTCCCCGCCGTCTTCTGCAATCTGCTTGACGGTCTCCCGGCCCTTCTCCTCATCCAGATCGTTAACGATTACGAGTGCGCCTTCCCTGGCGAATAACAGGGCGGTGCTTTGCCCGATTCCCGAACCGGATCCGGTAATCAGACACACTTTGTCCTTCAATCTCATCGTTATACCTCCTGACTCCGTTTATAATATGTACCGCTCATGCATGGGCTCCGGCTTACTCACCGCCCTTCACCCCGATACGATCATAATATTGGCATAGGGCGTCGTATCCCCTGTACGAATGACAGCCCTGGATTCCGGACAAATCTCCTTGAATCTGACATGAGGCACAATGGTCCAGCCGACTCCGGGAACGATTTGCTGCATAGCCGCGAAGCGCTCAGGGCTGGCCGCAAGCATTTCTTCCGTGACGATGATTCGATCAATAATAAACTCCCGGTTCACGGCCTGCAGAACATCCATGACGGTGGGCAGATCATCCACCAGCGCCAGGTCCAGCCTTTCTACGGACGTAGGCACCGGGAATCCTTTATCGCTAATTGTGATCAGGTCGGTGTGGCCGGTTTCCGCCAAAATCCGGCTCAATTCCGGATGGAGAATTCCGCTTTTCTTCATTTCCGTTCATCCTCCTTGCCGCCACCGATGACCTGGTTTCGTTGCTCCAGCGTAATCTGCTCGCGTATGGATGGGGCGGGCTTCTTGAAATAGAGCTTTTCCCGCCCGTCTACCAATACCACACTGACCAGCTCCCAGCCTTGCTCGCCCCAATCCGCCAGGACATCGGTCTCCGTTGTCGTCCTGTACTGCCATCTTGCCGTCATCCTTCATCCTCCCTCTCAAAGACGCCGCCATCAACGGATCCATATCCTTCTGCCTCGCTCCATAGGCAGCGAATTCTCCCACCGCACGACTTTCTTATCTTTCCATATGATCTTCCGGCTGCGCGGCTTTGACAGTCAATCCGCCGTCCACCATCAGCAAATGGCCGTTCACCTGCATCGCTTCCTCGGACGCCAAGAAAACAACAGCGTCACCGATCTGCTTAGCCGTACCCAGTCTCTTCATCGGATTCGCTTCAATCTCCTTCTGGCGGATAGAAGGATCGGCCAAATAATCGGTACACATATCGGTATCGACCGTGCTTGGGCCTACCGCATTCACATTAATGTTATATTTGCCGAGCTCGATCGCCATTCCTTTGGTCAGCATGTGAGCGGCTGCCTTCGAGGATTGATAATGGGGAATGACCGGGCTCGTCACCATCAGACTGGCCGTCGACAGGACATTGACGATTTTCCCGTACCGTTTATTCACCATTTTCTCCGCCGCCCTCTGCGAGCAGAGGAAAATCGATTTGACATTAGTGTTATAAGTGCGGTCCCAGGTTTCTTCCTTTATCTTCAAAAAGGGCTCAAACGGAGCAATTCCGGCATTGTTTACCAAAATTTCCACCTCGCCAAGCTCCTGCTCGACCTGCTCGAACATCGCCAGAACCTGATCTTTACGGCCGACATCGGCCTGCACTACCACTGCTCTTGAGCCTAGAGCTTCCACCTTGGCCTTGACGGCTTCTGCCAGTTCGCGGGACCGGTCGGACGTATAATTGATGGCCACGTCCGCTCCTTCTTCAGCCAATCTAAGCACGATAGCCTCTCCGATACCGCGGCTGCCTCCAGTGACGAGCGCAATTCGCTTTTCCAATCTTTTCACTTTATTCTCCCCTTCCGCAGGTATAGCAATGAAAACATGAATACTGGCCCTCAATCGTCGCGGGCTTTTATCTATAATTCCGTGAATCAACTAAGCTTTTCCCGGCAGCTTTCAGCAGCCCCGGCTTCATGCTTCCGCCTTCGCCTGCCTTTTGCTTCAACACCTCATTGGGCAAAAAGCTTCTGTCCGGCTATAGGCTCGGACCGATCCGGTTAATACTGAATTCCTGGTGCCCCAGTATTTCTGCCTTCGTCAGCTTGCCCCGACTGACCTCCTGAATTTCCTCCCAGATGCGTTCCCCGGCTTCCTCCAGACTCAGCGTTCCTGTCAGCATATCGCTGACGTCAACGTCCATGTTGTCGGTCATCCGCTCATACATCTGCTTGTTACCCGTAATCTTGATCACCGGCACGACAGCGGATCCGGTTGGCGTGCCCCGCCCGGTAGTGAAGCAGACGATATGTGCTCCGCCTGCGGCCATTCCGGAGACACACTCGATATCGTTGCCGGGCGAATCCATAAAGTAAAGCCCCTGGCCGGGAATCTGCTCGGCGTACTCTATGACTCCCTCGATCGGCGCCGTACCGCACTTGCTGATGCAGCCAAGCGATTTCTCCTCGATCGTCGTCAGGCCGCCGGCAATATTGCCGGGGCTCGGATTTCCCCCGCGCATATCAGCTCCCATCCGCTCGATTTCCTTCTCGAACCGGTTAACGATATGATACAGCTGCTCCGATATTTCCGGAGTCCGGCACCTGCCGGCAAGCACATGCTCCGCTCCGATAATTTCCGTCGTCTCGCCGATGACAATGCTGCCTCCCTGTTGAATCAGACGGTCCGCGGCCACGCCGAGCGCCGGATTCGAGGCAAGTCCGGAGGTCGCGTCAGAGCCTCCGCATTTTACCCCTACCTTCAGCTCGCTGAGCGGAATCTCGACCTTCTCCTGTCGGTCCAGCTCCTGCCGCATCCGCTTCGCCAGCTCGGTCCCATGCTGGATAGCCTTCACCGATCCCCCGACCGATTGAATATCAAACACCTCTACAGGTTTACCGGTAACCTTAATGGCCTCCGCCAGAGCAATCGGGTCCACCACTTCGCAGCCGAGACTTACAATGATAACCCCTCCGACGTTAGGGTTACGGCCTGTGCCTGCCAAAACATTAAATGTCCGTTCCTTGTCCGCACCAATTTGACTGCATCCATGCTGATGAGGAATCGCTACCGTATCCGGAACTAGCTGAGTTATTCTGCTGCACACCTGGTTAGAACAAATTACGGTCGGAATAATCAGCAGATGGTTGCGTATCCCTGCCTCTCCGTTCGCTCTCCGGTACCCCATAAATGTACTCATACTCCCGTCCCTCCCGCAGCTTGTGCTTGATCTCCGCGTCCGCGTATCCCTTCCACATTATGGACATGAACATGACATCCCTTGGCGATGTCACCGGTCGCCCGGCCGATAACTTCTCCGTATTTGCAGACGTGCGTGCCTGCAGGGATAGGAACAATCGCCACCTTATGCCCGAACGGAATCGCTTCCATAATGGTTAGCGAATGAACGTCATTAGCCACACGGTACGTAATCCGATCCCCCGGCTTCAAATCCTTGATAGCCGTAGCCACATGATCCTTGGCATCCATGACCAGCGCTTCCGCTCCGGCCTGAATGGGTCCTGCCATAATCATCAATCCTCTCTCGATTGGAATGTTATCGATAACTCCAAAATAACAATACCACTTCGAGCTGTCAATCCTTATTTTCGGGTTAACGCAAATTCCTTGAATGGAGCAGACACTTGCAGCCGTAACCGATTCAATGGCGAGGGACGTATTGGCGACTCTTAGAAAAAAAGCCTATAATCAAAGGGGTTATTGCAGGCCATTGATTAACTTCAGTTCCCCAGTGTGATAAAATATCGTTAATCTTAAAGTAAAAGGACGAGAATGAGTGGTCACAATCTACGATATTGCGAAAAAAGCGAACGTCTCCGCCATGACGGTATCCAGAGTTATCAATAACACCGGGCGCATCAGCGAAAAAACCCGGATGAAGGTCAAACGAATCATGGAAGAGATGAATTACGTTCCTAATTCGATGGCGAGAAGCCTCGTGCTGCAGGAAACAAAAATTTTGTCCCTTCTCATTACCGATATTACGAATCCGTTCTATACAACGCTTGCCCGGGGAGCGGAGGATGCGGCCAAGCGGTGCGGGTATAAGCTGCTGTTCGGCAATAGTGATGAAAACTTGATCAAGGAGAAGGAATATGTGGACATGATGCTGACGGCCCGGGTGGACGGCGTATTGTTTGCCCCGGCGGGAGACGGCTCTCTGGAGCATCTGAACACTCTCCGCAAGCACAATATTCCGCTAGTGCTGCTCGATCGGGAGGTTCCCGGCTTCGAAACCGACATGGTGCTCGGGGACAGCAAGGATGGGGCGCGCAAGCTCGTCGAGCATCTCATCTCTCTTGGTCATAAGCGAATTGCTCTGATTAACGGAGCTCTTCAGGTCTCAACCGCACGCCATCGACTTGCCGGGTACAAAGAAGCTCTCAAGCTGAACGATCTTCCTTACGATGACCGGCTGGTGGCGGAATTCGGCTACAAGCCTTTCGCGGACGATTCGTCGCTGGATGAACTGCTTCAACTGGACGATCCTCCTACGGCGATCTTTGCGGCTAACAATTTTTTGGCGATAGGAGTTATTCGTGCTCTGCGGGCTAGAGGAATTCCGGTTCCCGAACAGATTTCCGTCGTCTGTTTCGATGATTTGGGCGAAAGCTCGGTCATTGATCCTTTTCTAACCGTGGCGGCTCAGCCGGCTTATCAATTTGGGGCGCTGGGCATTCAGCTGCTCATCGAACGGATTCAGGACAAATCCGGGGAGGATTACCGCAAAATCATTCTGCCCCCGGAGCTGATCGTCCGCTCTTCCTCCAGAGAGCGGTCATGAAGCAGCCGACACTCGCTCACACTTCATTAAGATTACGAGCCGTCTCTTTGTTCACTGCTATTACAGCTTGGCCATTTCCTCAAGGATGACTTTTCTCCTTTTCTTAATATACTGCTTTATAAAATTCCGCTCACGGCGAAACTGCTGCGGGGAATGTTCGCGGGTCTTGTCGTTTTCCACATATTTGCTTATGCTTCCATGGAGCTGATTAATGAGAGGGGACAGCTTCTTGGTTGTAAAAGAGCTTTTAAGGATTTGACGGAGGATGGCTTTGTAGCGCTTGCGCACGGAAGGATAAGCCAGCAGCTTGTGGGTTAACGTATTTCTTCCGGTAATCGGCACCGGACGGCTGCCGAAATATTTGCCGTAGCTGTCTCTTCCCCAGGTTCCTTCATAATCCCAAGGGATGATTCGGAAGCAGCGGCGTTTTTTATGCCAATAAAGAGCGTAATTTTGATTAAACCCGTCGTAATTTCCCGTCAGTACCGCACCGGCTAACCAGCGCAAATAATTGTCAATATCCAGATTTGTAGATAAATAAGTCCATAGTTCTTTTTTGCCCAGAGAATTGAGATTGGAAATAAAAGACTTAAGCCGGTTTCGATCCTCTTCGCCGCCGATGATTAGATGGTACCCGTCAAAAAGTGACGATTTGCTGCGATTCGTCTCCGGGCTGATCAACCCGAAATTGGCGTCATCATTCGTAGCATAAAACAGGGATTGGAACGGAATCTTCCTTCTTCTGAAGAACGCCCGGTCCACCGCCTCGATTTCCAGATAGACCCCCCTGTTCTTCCGATTAATCTCCAGCAGGGAGAAGCTCGTCCTCGGGCTCGGAACCCCGATCCGTTCAAAGAAACGGAAGGACAAGGCATTGCGGATCATCGACGGATCGTCGAATTCGGCGTTCAAATGAACGGTGCGCCCTTTACTGCGGATTTAGTAAGATTTTTTGGGATAGGTCCGCGTATGACCTCCTCTTACCCGGATTTTAATCGGTACCCTTTTCCCCGACTTTTTGTAAAAGGCTTCAGCAAACTGATCGCTCCATACATCCTTATGCAGCCATTTCCACGAGCTGTCACTGATCATAATTTGTCTTACCGGCATAGTCATGAGTCATTCACCCTTTTCCGGATACTCGCAGCGAATTTTACCAAGCATACGTAAAAGCTGCAGCAGCTCTCTTATGTCTTAGAGACTGTATGCAGGGAAAATTAAGTAAAGCCTATCTTGGTCAGATAGGCTTCTGCTAATCACTGTATGCATAGTCGGTATCCCGGGAAACGGCCAATGCCCAAGAACCGCCAGGTTAGCCGGCGGTTCCTCAGTCCGGATTGATCTGATCCTTGACGGGCAACAAGCTGCCGTTTACCAGTGCTTACCGTGAGTACCGTGGGTACCACGAGTTCCGTGGGTACCGCCTTTTTTGTGTTTACTTTTGTGTTCGTCTCCTGTTTTGTGTTTGCCGTGAGTGCCACGGGTGCCACGAGTTTCACGTTTACCGCGGGTGCCGCGAGTTTCACGTTTGCCGCGAGTGCCGCGGGTTCCACGTTTACCGCCGGATTTGCTGCTGATTTCAGCTTCCGACTCTACCATTTCCGAGATTATTTTCTCCATACGGAATAACCTCCTTTTCTCTTAATGCTATAATCTATGAATCCGGACTTAGTTTGGATTGGGGAAAATGATTAACTCTTAAAAAATAGTAGATTATCCGTCCGTGACAATAGTTTTGCTGAGAAGTCTTCGAGATTATTCCACTGCTCCTATCAGAAAATAAACAGCCGATTTCAGAGACTGGATTCTCCTAATCGGCTGTTCCTCACTCCTATTCATTTAACGGTCCAGCATGTTTTCCGGCAGCCCCATCGGCAAAGGGGCCGGCTGATCGCAGTCGCTTTTCATAGCATAGTGCTTACCTTCTCTCGCCGCCTCGTGTATCCCGTGCATAGCTTCCAGAACATGGTAGGCCAGCTCACCGCTTGCCCTATGCGCTCTTCCGCTGCGGATGGCATAAGCCATATCCAATACTCCCAGCCCCCTGCTGTTGCTTGTATAACCGTGGGTTAGCGGAACCTCGCTCCACTCCTTAGCCTCTTTTCTGCGAATCCGGACAGGACCGTCATAAGTATTCGGATTAGGTACGCTAATCGTTCCTTCACTGCCGTATATTTCAATATTTGGAAGGGTGGAGCCTCCCAAAATATCGAAGCTCGTTATCATCGTTGCTGCTGCCCCGGAGGCAAAATCAAGAATACCCGTCACATGGGTTGGTACCTCTACCTGAATAACTTGACCATATTTGGGCCGGCTCGTAATTCTTCTTTCCGCGAAGGAAATTTGGGCGGAACCGGTCACCCGGCGGATCGGTCCGAGAAGGTGAATCAGAGCGGTCAAATAGTAAGGTCCCATGTCATACATAGGGCCCCCGCCTTTTAAATAGTAGAATTCCGGGTCGGGATGCCAGGATTCATGTCCACCGCTCATCATAAAGGCAGAAGCGGCCAAAGGCTGGCCGATCCAGCCGTCATCGATCAGCTTCCGGGACGTCTGGATTCCTCCACCCAGGAATGTATCGGGAGCGCAGCCCACAAGCCGATTGGCTTCCTTCGCTTTGTCCAAGATTTGCCGGGCATCCTCTACGGTTACTGCCAACGGCTTCTCCACATAGACATGTTTGCCCGCATCCAGAGCAGCCAGGCAGACGCCCGCATGAGCCTGGGGGACAGTCAAATTGATAACGATCTCGATTTCCGGATCCTGGAGAAGCTGCTCCACCCTGCAGGCTACAGGGATTTGATACTCTTCAGCCTTGGCACGAGCCCTCTCCAAATCCAGGTCCGCACAGGCTTTCACCTCTAACAAATCGTAGGACCGGCAATTTTGCATATAGATTCCGCTTATTTTGCCGCAGCCGATAATTCCGACTTTGACTTTTTCCATGAACTTACCACTCTCCTATAACTTACGTGTCTTCCGATGGACGGAACATTATCAGGAACCCCCCGTAAAGTTTAGACTTGCTATCGCTCTGGCGTGACGAGGCACTTCGAGACAGGTTTGACTTCCAATCGCTGTTATCCTCAGTTTCTAAAGAATTTATTATTGAAGGTTGAAATCCGAGGATAACGATGCGACCGCTGCCGCTTTTCCAGTTCCAAACCTTCTTCCCCTTGTGTTTTTCACCAGACATAATGTTCCAGCGATTATTTTCCGCTACCTGATCGAAGGGGATATTAACCAGATACATCGAATAAGGCCACATCCCAGTTCCAAACCTTCTTCTCCGTGTGTTTTTCACCAAACATAATGCTTCCAGCGTTTATTTTCCGCCACCTGATCAAAGGGGATATTAACCAGATACATCGAATAAGGCCACATCCCAGTTCCAAACCTTCTTCTTCGTGCACTTTTCACCAAACATAATGCTCACAGCGATTATTTTCCGCTACCTGATCGAAGGGGATAATCATCAGATATATTGAGCACGACCACCATTGATCAGAACACCGCCCTCTGAATCTTCACTTCAACCGTTTCGCCAGACAATCTCCGGTATACCGATGAACATCAACAGCACTTTTCCGGTTCGACCGCTCCTCTGTTTAGCAACTAATTACTTCGCCGCCCATACCATCCCTTGCCGCATCATGCGCAGCACCGGGGGCATGGCGACGATATCCGCCTGGTGGCCCAGCGAGCAATAAAAAACTTTGCCCGCCCCATATGTCTTCGTCCAGGCAACAGGCATCTCTACCTCGCCGAAACGGGTCGTGGCGAGCACCCGGATAGCCGGATCTATGTGCATATAATACTGTTCGGAGCAGACGTGAAAATCGTCTATCCCCTGCATAATCGGGTGTTCCGGCTCCGTGATGACCACGTCATAATGAACTCCGTCCCCGCCGGGATGAGCACCCATTGACCGCCGACCATAAACTGACATTGAGTTTCATTGCGGAAGGAATCTCCCATCCCTCCATGGCAGCCGGCAATACCGGTCCCGCTCTCGACGGTTTCAAGCAGCGGAACTAACTGTTCCTTGGAGATCTTCCCCATCGTCCAAACCGGGACAATCAAATGATAGTCGGCCAGCTTCTCCTTATCCCGAAAGCTGTCCAGCGTATCGGAGAGATCTACCTGAAATTGTTCTTCTCTCAATTCCCGCGCCAGCAATTCGGCCACCTCTTCTGGCTGATGGCCTTCCCATCCTCCGTGAACAATCAAAGCCCGTTTCATCGATCTATCCCCTCCTCCGACTCGTCTTCCGAGAGCTCCGCCATACGGACCCAGCGCCGTTCCGCAATCGAACGCTCCACTGCTTCCAGCACCTCCTGGCAGAGAACGCCGTCCGCGAAATTCGGCTGAGGCTGGCGATCTTCACGAATTGCGTTCATTAATTCCAACACTTCGTGAATGAAAGTATGCTCATGGCCGATCGTATGGCCGGGCGGCCACCAGGCATCCATATAAGCGTGCGCGGGATCGGTTGCCAGCACCCGGCGGAAGCCTTGAATATCTTCGTCGTCATCCGTCAAATACACCTGCAGCTCGTTCATCCGCTCGAAATCGAATTTGATGCTTCCCAGGCTTCCGTTAATTTCGAAGGAGTTGGTGCAGCGGTGTCCGGGAGCCATACGGCTTGCCTCGAAGCTTCCCAGAGCACCGTTCGCAAAGCGTGCGAGGAATAAGGTGGCATCGTCTACATCCACTTTACCCTTGGGCGCATCCTTGCTTCCTTTCCCGCTTAATCCCGTCATCGAATCGGGCAGCGGGCGCTCGGTGACGAAGGTTTCGCTCATGCCGATCACCTTCTGAATCTCCCCGACCAAGTAATGCGCCAGGTCGATCAGATGCGCCCCCAAATCGCCGTGCGAGCCGGACCCGGCTATCTCCTTCCGCAGCCTCCAGACGAGCGGAAACTGCGGATCAATAATCCAATCCTGCAGAAACCACGCGCGGAAATGAAAAATCCGCCCGAGACGTCCCTCGCTGATGAGCTTCTTCGCCAATTGGACGGCCGGAGTGAACCGGTAATTGAAGCCAATCATATGCTTCACTCCTGCCCGTTCCGCCTCCTTCAGCATCTCCCTCGCCTCCGGCAGCGAAACCGAAAGCGGCTTCTCGCAGAACAGGTGCTTGCCGGCCCTGGCCGCCGCCACCGCAATCTCCTTATGTACGTTGCTCGGCGCATTAATATCGATCAGGTCGATGTCTCCTCTGGCCACCAGAGCCCTCCAATCCGTTTCGCAGCTTTCCCAACCGAATTGCTGTGCAGCCTTCTCGACAGCCGTCCGGTCCCGACCGCAAATCGCTTTCATGACCGGCCTAATCGCGTGCGGAAAGAACATCGGCAGATCACGATAGGCGTGGCTGTGCGCCTTCCCCATAAACTTGTAGCCCACCATCCCAATACGGATAAGTTCCATATCTTTCAGCTCCCTCCAAATGATATGGCGGGGCGGACGATCCGCTCCCTCTTCGCTCCTGCAAACAAGCGTAACGAGATTTAACGGCCCCTGCGGAACGGCAGCAGCCTGGCGTTCAATGATTTCGTAGCTCCATACACCTCTTGGTAGATATCAAATAGCCGAGCGTACTTCTCCCGCGCCTCCGGACGCGGCTCGTACCTGTTCGACCGGGTTATGAACCGGGCGGCGCATTCTTCCAGCGTGGCAAACCACCCGCAGCCGTAGGCAGCCAGCATGGCCGCTCCCATAGCCGGGCCCTGTTCGCTCCCGAGCTTGACGACTGCCGCATCGAAGATGTCCGCCTGCATCTGCAGCCAGATCTCGCTCTTGGCACCGCCTCCGATGGATACGACTGTGTCGATGGTCTTGCCTCCGTCCCGCATCAGCTTCACCGACTCATGAAGGGAAAAAGTGATCCCCTCCATTACGGCCCGAACGAAATCCGCTTTCGTGTGGGCGCTGTCCATTCCGATGAAGCTTCCGCGAATGAGCGAATCCGCATGCGGGGTGCGTTCGCCGACTACATAAGGGGTAAACAGCAGGCCGTTGGCACCGGGAGGAACCGATTCCGCCAGCTTCATTAAAGCCCCGAAGCTCTCATTAGCCGCAAAAATGTTTTTGAACCAGCTTAAACTATAACCCGCAGCAAGGGTGACTCCCATCACATAATAAGCATCCGGCTTGGCATGATTGAAGAAATGAAGCCTCCCCTGATAATCTGCATCGCGGTTCGTCTCGCAAGACAAAATAACCCCCGACGTACCAATGCTGCACAGCGTCTCCCCCGGGCTCAGAATGCCCGCTCCGACCGCTCCGCAAGCGTTATCCGCTCCCCCGGCGAATACCCGGGTATCAGTAAGCAGTCCAGTCTCTAGCGCCACCTCGGGCAGCAGATGCCCGACGCAGTCATGTGACTCTACCAGCAGAGGGCACAGGCTTAGCGGCAGACCGAGACTGTCACAGATGGTTTCGCTCCAGCGTTTGGCACCCACATCCAGCAGAAGCGTTCCTGCCGCATCGGAATAGTCCATATGAAGTTGACCGGTCAGCCGGTAGCGCAAATAATCTTTGGGCAGCACAAATGTAACGGCTCGGCGGAAGCATTCCGGCTCCCGATCACGCACCCACAGCAGCTTGGGCAGCGTGAAGCCTTCCAAAGCCGGGTTTTTGGCAATCGCCAGCAGCCGGTCACCCAGCTTTGCCTCGATTTCCCGGCATTGTGCCGTCGTTCTTGTATCATTCCAAAGGATGGCATGACGAACCGGTCTATGCTCCTCGTCCAATAGGACAAGCCCGTGCATCTGCCCGGAAAAGCTGATCCCTTCAATAGCTTCCGGCGGAACAGCCGCACGGAGCAGCAGATCCTTCAAGCATAATTTCGTTTGCCGAACCCACTCTTCGGGGTCCTGCTCGCTGTAGCCGGACTGTAGCTGGATAAGCGGATATTCCCGCGATGCTTCATGGCAGACCTCCCCCTCCCGGCTGACCAGCACCGTCTTGACGGAGCTTGTTCCCAAATCGATGCCGATAACATATTTCATAATAACGCTCTCCTGGCTTAAAATTCGTTTCGTCCTATTTCTCCACTATATAACGCAAGCTGTCGATTATACCGAGCAAATGACCTCGTTGATGGCCGCTTTCAGCCATTCCTGCCTCCCGGATTCGTTGCGGATCTCGCGGTTCTGCATCGCGTACTGCTCCAAGGTATGCAGCGTCGCTCTCCCCGAGACGATCTGCTCCCCGATTCCTTCCCGGAAACTCCGGTATCTCCGTTCGATGAATGAATCCAGAATGCGCTCCTCGATCAATCTGGCCGCCGCTTTCAGCCCTTTGGCGAAGGAGTCCATGCCGGCGATATGCGCGTAGAACAAATCCTCAGACTCGAACGAGCCCCGTCTCACCTTCGCATCGAAATTGATTCCTCCTCTTCCCAATCCTCCATTCTTCAGCAATTCGACCATGGTCAGCGTCGTCATGTACAGATCTGTCGGAAACTCATCCGTATCCCATCCCAACAGCAAATCCCCTTGATTGGCATCGAGCGAGCCGAGCATCCCGTACATGCGCGCCACACGAATTTCATGTTCGAAAGTATGGCCCGCCAGCGTGGCGTGGTTGGCCTCCAGATTCAGCTTGAAATGGTCAGCCAAACCGTAGCGCTGCAAAAAAGCAATCGTCGTGGCCGCATCGAAATCATACTGATGCTTCGTCGGCTCCTTGGGCTTCGGCTCAATCAAAAACTGTGCGTCGAAACCGATTTCACGGGCATAGTCAATCGCCATGCGGTACAATCTTGCCAGATTGTCGAGCTCCAGCTCCATATCGGTGTTCAGCAGCGTTTCGTAGCCTTCCCGGCCGCCCCAGAACACATAATTTTCGGCCCCGAGCTCCTTGCCGATTTCCAAGCTTTTCTTAAGCTGGGCCCCCGCATATGCATACACGTCCGCGTTGCTGGACGTCCCTGCCCCGTGTACAAACCGGGGGTGATGGAACATATTCGCGGTATTCCACAGCAGCTTGACCCCACTGCTCTTCATATAGCCGCGCATCATCTCCACGATCGTATCCAGATTCCGGTTTGTCTCCCGCAAGGTGTCTCCTTCGGGTGCGATATCCCGGTCATGGAAGCAGAAGTAGCGAACTCCGAGCTTGCCGATGAATTCGAACATTGCCTCCACCCTCGCTTTGGCCAAGTCCATCGCCGAATAACGGTCCCAGCTCCTTATCATCGTCCCGGTGCCGAACGGATCGCTCCCATTACCCGTCAGAGTATGCCAATAGGCGACGGAGAAACGGAGATGCTCCTCCATCGTATGGCCGGCAACGATTTCGTCCGGGTTATAGTGCTTGAAAGCTAACGGATTCCCCGTTTCCCGGCCTTCATACTTAATCCTGCCGATCTGCTTGAACCAATCCATTTTGCATTTCCTCCTTGTAAGCGATTTCCCATTCTTCAGTAGTGTTTACCTGCCGAGCCGATACACCCATTCCGCATTGTAGGAAAAGCTTGAGCCCGACCGCGCCTGTTCATTCATCAAGCCGTTCATTTCTCGGCTGGTTGAAGCGCTATACATCTATATCTACAGCCATCATAGCAGGTTTTCAAAAGTTTGTATATCGATTGAACTAAGTTTTTGAAATATATATTTCTAATTGTGCTTTTCAACATCTATTGTTACATTTGTTTTAGTAGACTTGGCAAATAATTCGGGAGGCTCTATGAAACGAACAGGAGATCAATATCTGGTTAAACAAATTAATAAAAGCATTGTACTCGATACGATCCGCCGTCAGTCTCCGCTGTCCAGAGCACAGGTATCTTCATTGACGGGACTTCATAAAGGGACGGTGTCCAGTCTCGTAAATGAACTGATGGAGAATGATTTGGTTAAGGAGATCGGAACCGGGCCGTCCAGCGGCGGACGCAAGCCGGTCATGCTCTTGTTTAACAAAACAGCGGGATATGCCGTAGGTGTGGATCTGGGTGTCAATTACATACTGACCGTTCTTACGGATCTGGACGGAAATATTGTCTTGGAACGGAACGTCAAGATAAGCGACCGCTCCACAGAGAACGTGCTGACCCAGCTTAAAATATCGATCCGGGAAGTCATCGACCGCTCCCCTCCCAGCCCTTACGGAGTTATCGGGATCGGCATCGGAGTACCCGGAATGGTTGATAATAAAGGGCAAGTTCGCATGACGCCCAATCTGCAATGGAATGAAATCGACCTGTCCGGCGTATTGACGAAGGAATTCGGGTGTCCTGTAAGAGTGGATAACGAAGCCAACGCAGGAGCCATGGGGGAAAAGCAGTTCGGCGCCGGCCGCAAATTTTCGGATTTGATTTATGTCAGCATTGGGATAGGAATCGGAATCGGAATTGTGCTCCGTGGAGAGCTGTACAGAGGAGCCTCGGGGTTCTCCGGAGAGATGGGGCATATGACCATCGAAGCTAACGGCAAGCCGTGCAAATGCGGGAATAAAGGCTGCTGGGAGCTGTATGCTTCCGAGAATGCTCTATTGGAATCGGCGGAGGCCCTGCCGCTTCCTGTCCAGTCAACTGACGGCGGAAATGCTCCCGATCTGGATGTGCTTCTGCGGGCAGCCCATGAGGAAATTCCCGAAGTCATTTCGATGTTCGGAACAGTGGGACAATTTATCGGCATCGGATTGTCCAATATTGTCAACACCTTCAACCCCGAGCAGATCATCATCGGGAACCGGATGACCACTGCCGAGAAATGGCTGAAGGAGCCGATGCTGGACGCGTTTCACAGCCGAACACTGCCGGTCCACCGCCACCGCACCAAAATCGAGTTTTCGAGCCTGGGTACCCATTCCGCCGTTCTTGGGGCATCCCATTTAGCTGTCTCGGATTTCTTCGACCGGATGAATCTTTATATGGACCGATAACCTGTACCCCTTTGCCATCCCCTTGCGTCGTCACAAACCCACGTTACAGAGAGGAAAATGAGTCCGGCTTGCTTTCCTCTCTCTGCCCTTGCCTCCCGCCACCGACTTTCATTCCGCACCCGCAATCGTTTAAAATAGATGGAACTATAATTTTAAGGAGGGACCATTCATGCTTTCCATCGGGCAACCCGCTCCGATTTTTATCGCTGAAAGCACACAGGGAATAATTGCGCTTAATGAATATATAGGCAAAAGGCCGATCGTCCTTATTTTCTATCCGATGGACGAAACTCCGGGATGCACTGCTCAGCTGTGCGCTGTGCGGGATGCCAAGGAAGAATACGCTCGCTACAACGCGCTCGTCGTCGGCATCAATCCGGCTTCGGTTGCCAAGCATAACAAATTTGCCGAACATCACGGATTCGATTTTCCGTTAATATATGATATGGGAAGTAAGATCAACGAAATGTATAAAGTCGGTAAAATGCTTTTCGGCCTGCTGCCGCAGAAACGGACGGTCTATGTCATCGGCCTGGATGGCAAAATCGCTTACGCTCACCGGGGCTCGCCTTCTACGGAGGAAATCCTTCAAGCCATTGCCCACCCCCCTGGCGCAGAAGCCGATGAGTGAAGTCGAGTGGACAAGTTCACGTGAGAAGACCAGGATGTCCCATGCCGGGCGTACACGACAAAGAGACGCCAAACCGGTTGGCGCCTCTTCTCTATTATTCTCTTATTGGGATAAGCGAAGAGCTAAATTATACAGCTCCATATTGAACTCTTTCTTCGTATTGACGACCAAATCGATGTCGGTAGCCACCAATTCTCCCTTAATGACTCCACAAGCCTTGCCGGAGTCCCCGGCGAGCAGGCGGCGTACGGCGAAGTCTCCCAACTTGCTGGCAAGAATTCGGTCGTTATGGGTCGGAGTTCCTCCCCTCTGAATGTGGCCGAGCACAGTGACACGAACTTCAATGTCGTTCAGCTCGCCGATGGTCCGGGCGATATCTTCTCCCTTGCCGACACCTTCCGCCGTAAGGATAATACTATGCCGTTTCCCGTTATGGAAGTTCTCCCGCATCCGCTCGGCCACTTCCTTCAGATCGAATGGAACCTCGGGTACGAGGATCGTCTCGGCACCGCTGGCCAGTCCTGCATATAAGGCAATATCTCCGCAGTGGCGGCCCATAACTTCAACTACGGAGGATCTCTCGTGAGAGGTCATCGTATCCCGCAGCTTATTAATGGCGTCTACGACAATGCTGACCGCTGTGTCGAAGCCGATCGTAAAATCGGTGAACGCGATATCGTTATCGATCGTTCCCGGCAATCCCATTGTCCGAATCCCCAATTTGCTCAGCTTGTTCGCTCCCTGATAAGAGCCGTCCCCGCCTATGACAACGAGACTGTCGACCCCTCTCTTGCGAAGATTCTCGGCAGCGATGCGCTGGCCTTCCTCCGTCAGAAACTCCTTGCAGCGGGCCGTCTGCAGAATCGTTCCGCCTCTTTGAATAATATCTCCTACACTGCGCAGATCCATCTGCCGGATATCATCGGTAATCAGTCCCTGAAATCCGCGCTGCACCGCGTAGACGTCCAAATTATGAAAAAGAGCGCTTCTTACTACAGAGCGAACGGCAGCGTTCATTCCCTGGGAATCGCCGCCGCTCGTCAGTACAGCAATCGATTTAACTGTCATATTGTTTTCTTCCCCCTAAGTGCAAGTCCTACAACTCATTATAAAAAAAAATGCCCCCGGAATGAAATAGTTTCTGAAAAAAGATGCCTAACCGCTATTTTCCATATCACTTGGGGCCGTTTCATTAACCGTATTTTTCCCTGCAAAAGACTGCAGCCACCGGCCATCCGCGCCGACCCAATATTTAAGAACGCATACGAATCCAGACACTGTTCGCCCAGAAGAAAATGCGGGTCATCGGACTTTTTTTCATCAACCGGCGGGAAATCCGTCTGACCTCCTTCTGCTTGCTAACCTTCGGATCGGACAGATACAGGGCGATCAGCCCTTCAATAATCATTCTGTGGAAGGACGGGGCTTCGAGGACGGCTACCCGTTCGCGGGCGTTCTGTACAATTTCGGCAATTCGTTCCACCGACTGCTCCATTGTATCATAATAGCTGCAAAAGTTAAGATCCCCGCCTGCCCGATCTTCTTCCTGGTCTATCAAATAATCAAGCATAATGTGAAGACCGCATACGTATGGAAAATACGCCTCCCGGATGCCGCTTACCCGCTCCTTCGTCAGCCCCGGATCCTGGGCGGCCAGAAACAGCATGAACACCCCGAGCGTGGAGCCGGTCGCCGCGGCAAACTCGTTCCACTTGAGCTGGGAATAATTGGCCGCATGCTGATTCCACCAGCGCAGAAGCTCATCCTCCCGTAAATCATGGCGAATATGCTTGTACACCTGTAAATCACAATAAAGGGAGACTAACTCCCGTATCTCTTTCTCCACCAGTCCGTATGACGGCAGCTCACGAATATGCGACTGGCAAGTTTGTACCAGCTTCAACAAGTAACCCTCGTCTTCCTTCTCCTGCCGGAATTCGTAATAGTCGTGAGTCGGTGCTGCCGGATCGACGGCATCCAGCATCGACTGGTGAAGCCGGCGGAAATCCTGCGGGTCCAGCGAGGTGCTTCGATCACATAAATTGTCCAGATAGTCGCTTATCGTCTGGAAAGCAACGATAAGCGGAATAAGAATATGGCGGGAAGGCAGATTGGCTGCGGCATATACAGCGCCGCCCTGACAATGAAATTGCTTGCTTGTCATGCTGGCGATTGCCTGCTGTCGCAGCTCCTCGTCCGGTATTTGTTCAGCTTCTTCCCTCCAACGACTCAATTCGTTTTTTACTCCGGGGAGCACATACCGGTAAACCCGATGCATCAGATGCAGGGGATTTCTCGGGAAAAGTTTGGCAGCGTCATGATGTATACTCAAGTAGCGAACCTCCGCAGCACTGCTGATAGCTATATTCCAACAGGAGTACGATTTCGAGCCGTTGAATCGCCCGCAGCAGCCGGATGACCGGCTGATCCGCAGAGCTCTGAACGGCTTCCACCAGATCGGTGAACCGGTAAGGATCCCATTCGCCCCGCCCGCTTAAAGCCAACAACCCGGTCAGATGTGTAGACGAGGAGAGGCTCTCCTCCCTGCCGGCAACAAGGCCCTTGACGCGATCCTGAACCTGACTGTGAATCGGATGAGTTCCCGCCCGGCGGAACCAGTATTTCGCGTTGCTGTAATCCCCTTCCATCCGGTGCATGATGCCGTGCCAGTAACTGCCCGTGGCGTTCTCGATTCGTTGGGACAGCTCATGGGAATCGTGCAAATTCTCATTCCACAGGTAAAGACCGGATTTCACGCCAAGACCAAAGGGAAGCTTCTCCGGATCACCGCCTCCCAGCAGCTCCGGATTAACACTGTTAATTCTGTGGTTCAAATCCTGCTGCCATGTGCCCTCCGGCTGCAGGGACGGCTCGTGCTTCCACAGTGCCTGAACAAGATCAGGCAGAAACCTGTCATTCATAGAGTACCTCCTATCACTCACATATGGCTCCACTGTATTTATCTGCTCTCCGCCTACCCGAAAGCCGCTGTCGCCTACATGTGGATTTTATCGGACATTTCCTGGTCGACCCGGTACCATAGGTGAAGATCGTTAATCATGCTGGCCAATTCGGCGATTTCCGAGTTGAGGCTGCAGGAAACGGCGAAATCATCTTCCCGGTTCAGCCGTTCCTGTTTTTCCATTATTCTGCTTTCCAGATGCTTGATCCGATCAGGAATGGTTCCCCTGATTTGTTCCCATTGATAGAGCATTTCCGCGCGGTCCTCCTCGGAGTAACTCTCCCACTCGCGAGGCAAATCCGGCACGTAAATCCCCAGACGGCCGTCATATACGAATTCCGGTCTCCACAAACCTTGCAGCCCCTTTTTTGGCAGTCTTCTTATTATTTTAATGTATCATTTCTGCCGCGTAACTGCCAGTCTTTGCTACATTGCAACCAGAGTGTTTCCGGGAGAGGATCCATTTTTTCTCTTTCTAGTTCATTGGGATGTGATATACTAGAATTAATTTTGACGATTTCTTGAACGTTTCGGAAGTGACTACATGCATTCCTTCAAAGGAGTTCTACCAGCATGAACCTCTCCCATGAGATGCGAACGGAAGCCCGATCACCCCGGCAGATCCGGTTTTCCAAGCTGTTCGCTTTCTTTATTCCGCTCGGGATCTCGGCCAGCCTTGTTACGATCTCTCATGTCATCATTAACAGCACATTGGCCAGAGCCGCCCAACCGGAAGCGGTGATCGCCAGTTACGCTATTGCCCTCAGTCTGCTCGGCATTACCGAGAAACCTGCGGCCTTGCTGCGTCAGACCTGCTCGGCACTGGTCCGCGACCGGGTATCATTTCGTGCCATGAGCGCCATTGCACTATATGTATTTGCTTCGATCTTTGCATTGGGGCTGATTATTTCTTATACCGATCTGGGCCGTCTGGTCTTCCGGTATTTTTTTGGCGTTCAGGAGAACGGGCTGCAGGAGACCATCGATGCCTATAGAATATTGATGTTTGTCAGTATTTTCTCGGGCATCCGCTGTCTCTACCACGGGATAATCATTTTTAATAAAAGAACGACCTGGCTAACGATTGGTATGATTATCCGGCTTGTGGGGATGTATGCCTTGGCGCAATATTACATTATGACCGGCAAGGTGAACAGCGGCTCCGTCGGAGCGGTTATTTTTTTGCTCGGTATGGTCATTGAAGCGGCCGTCAGCGTCTGGGAAGGACGCAAGCTCTTGAAGAAAGTCATTCCCGAGAAGGTGGAGGGGCACCCGATCTCAACCAAACGCCAAATTTTTCAGTTCTATCGGCCGCTGCTCTACTATTCCCTGCTGGCCGTAGTAGTCGGGCCTGCCATTAACGCCATGCTGGGCAAGTCCTCCAATATGGAGTTGGCCATCGCTTCCTATGCCATCGCCTTCAGCTTGGCGCAATTGGCGCAAAGCTTCTTTTCCTACATTCATCAAATCGTGTTGAATTTCTACCGGACAGACCGGACGCAGGTAATCCGCTTCACGCTGATGCTGTCCTTTATTCCGGCCTTGCTGGTGGGGATGCTGGCGTATACTCCTGTTGGGCCCTGGTTCATGGAGAATCAAATGGGAGTTAACGAGGAGCTTATGCAGGCCAGTCTGGAGGCGCTTCGGGTCTTCATGATCATGAACCTGATCTTTCCCTGGCTGGATTTCTTCAACGGAATCGTAATGCTGCGCGGACAGACCAAAATTATGGTCTGGTCTCAAGGCTCCAACGTGGGGGTTACCCTTATCGTGCTGCTGATCTGTATTATTGCTGCACCTGGTTGGAACGGGACGATCGGGGCTCTGGCGCAATCCCTCGGCTTCCTGATGGAGCTTGCCGTCGTCCTGCTTGTTCTCAGAAGGGTGTCCAAAGAACCGGAACGCCCGCTTGCCCGGGGTTAGCGCCATTCGGCGGTCTAATGTGCCGAGGCGCCGCCATAACGGTTTCGGACAAGAAACAACGCCGACAGCCTGCAGGCATCGGACCGGCAGCCGCAGGCCCGTGACTCCAAGATATACCAAGAATGATTAGAAAGAAGGCTTCTCATGTCTGAACCCGACATCACACCGTCCCCTGCCGCCAAGCATCGTCCAACGGGTGCTACCGCAGGCTCGGATGCTGTACTTAAGTCTTTCACATTTTTGTTCTTCATGACGATGTCCATTATCGTCTCCGTCTTTCCGATCTACTTCGATTATAAAGGTTACAGTAAACTGCAAATCGGAATGCTGTATTCTATCGGCCCGACCGTAGGCATTGCCGCCAACTTGTTCTGGGGTGTACTAAGCGACAGACTGCAGACGATCAAGAAGGTGATGATCACTGTTCTCGCAGGACAGCTCATCGCCCTGCTGATCATGTTTCAAGTCGATACTTTCACGGTCATGTTCATAGTCATGACGGCTTACTATTTCTTCCAGACTCCCATGAACGGGTTAATTGACAGCCAGACCCTTCTGGTCGCGAGTAAGACCGGGAAGAGCTACGCCTCCTACCGCATTTGGGGATCGTTGGGCTTTTCCTTCGCTTCCCTGTTTTTTGGCATGGCTCTGAGCGGGTTGGGAATTCAATCCGTCACCTTCCTTACCCTCGGGACGGTTATCATCTCTTTTGGACTGGCCTTCCTGTTGAAAGACAGCAGAGCAGGGGCGCGCAAGGCGGATTTTAGCGGAGTGCGCAGCATTTTGTTCTCGAAGCAGCTGCTCTGGTTCTTTCTCCTTATTCTGCTTCTCGCAATCCCGGCGAAAGCGAATGACGGGTTTCTGGCTCTCTACATGATCGGACTGGGAGCCAACGAAACGATCATCGGGTATTCCTGGATGATTTCCGCTCTCAGCGAAATTCCCGTGATGTTTTTGCTCAGCAAATACGGCCATCGCTTCAAGGAGCTGCCGCTGCTCGGATTCGCCGGCTTGATCTATGGAATCCGCTTCCTCCTTATGGCCTCCGTTCAGAATCCGTATTGGATTATTGCCATCCAGGCCATGCATTGTCTGTCCTTCGGCATCTTCTTCATTACCGCCATCCGGTATATCACCCAGTTGGTGCCCGACGAGTTCCGAGCCAGCGGGCAGGCGATGTTTAATGTCGTATGGGGAGGGATGGCCGGATTGGCCGGCGGAGCTATCGGCGGGCAATTATTCGATTTATGGGGAGGTGATACGGTCTATCTGTTTGCATCCATAACGGCGTTTATTGCCAGTGCGGGATTTTTTCTGACCCACATTTCCAGAAAATTCAGCGTCTAGAGAGAATTATCCAAGGAGTGAAAGCCTTTGATACCGACACCTGTCACTTTCCATTCTCAAGCTTTGAATCGGAGACTGACCTTTTATGTATTCCTTCCGCCGGGTTACGAGCAATCGGAGAAGCGCTACCCGGTCATCTATCTGCTGCATGGCAGATTTGACAGCGAAATCTCATGGCCCTACCGGGGGAATGCGTATGCAACGGCCGAGCGGATGATGGCGTCCGGGGAATTGACCGAATCGATCATCATCATGCCCAGTGACGGAGGTTTTTCCACGGGGACGTATTATTTGGATTGGCATGACGGCAGCGGGAATTTCGAGCAATATTTCATGAACGACCTCATCCCCTTCATCGACAGCCAGTATCGGACCCTTACGTCCAGAGAGAACAGAGTGATATGCGGCTTGTCCATGGGGGGCTTCGGATCCTTGCTGCTCGCACTTCGCAATCCTGGGCAGTTCGGCGCGGCCGGCAGCCTGTCCGGCGCACTCGGCATGTTTCCTTCCTCCGACCGGCTGGATTTGGCCCCGGATTGGGAGCCGGATCAGCTCGTCCGCATAGTCGGGCCGTTGGACGAAGAGTATGCCAGACATCATAATCTCTCCTTCCTTGCCGCCAGGGCGCTTCAGCAGGGACCGTACCCCGAAATTTATTTCGACTGCGGCACGGAAGATTTCCTGTATCAAGCCAATCTGTGGCTGAAGGATGAGTTAACCCGCTTAAATTATCCTTTTACATATCAGGAATTTAGCGGCAGCCATACTTGGGAATATTGGAGCGAGCATCTGGAGGATGTGTTGAAGTTTATGAATGCTTACCTGAGCCGCAGTCGTTAAAATAACCCCGGAATTTGCGGGATGCCCCTCTACGCGAGGAGCATCCCCAAAGACATGCAATTGTACATGTCTTTGGGGACAAATCCGGTAAATCCTAACAAAGACACACGAATCTGCAGGTCTTTCCGCCACAAACCCTCGAAAATCGGGCAAATGCCCTAATTGACATGCACTTTTGCCTGTCTTTGGAACCCCACCTGCCCATCGGCAGTTCTTATGTAAAAGGAGAATACTGCTGCGCCCCCGCCTTTGACCGGACTGGAATATGTTCTGCCCAGCTTCGTTTTCTCCGAATCACCAACTTCAAATTTACGCGAAAAAGCAGCCCTTCTTGTTCAGAAGAGCTGCTTCATAATCGCTAGCACATTATTTATAAGTGGTATTCCCTAATCTTATAATTTAATGACGTTAGCTGCTTGAGGACCACGGTTGCCTTCCGTAATATCAAATTCAACCTCTTGGCCTTCGTCCAAAGTTTTGAAACCTTCGCCTTGGATAGCAGAGAAGTGAACGAAAACGTCGTCGCCGTTCTCTACTTGAATGAAACCATAACCTTTTTCTGCGTTAAACCATTTTACTGTACCTTTCAAGTAAACAACCTCCTAAAATGTCGCCATTTATGGCGAATGTACCTTATTATAACACTGCTAAGAATTAATTTCAAGTCATGTAACGAATTATATGCACATAATTTATCGATCTTTTTTCGTCAGGCACAGGAGATGTTTCGAGCCCGGAATAAAGGCAAGACGGGATTCCATCATCCGTACCGAAGCCCCGCTGTCCTCCAGCTCTTGAATCAGAGTGTCCAGCCCCGGGTATTCCTTAAAGGATAGATCCAGGAGCGGATATATGCGAACCTCCCCTCCCGGCCGGCAAATACGAAGCAGCTCCCGGCAGGCTTCCAGGTGAAATTGTTCGTCCAATCCCTGCCCGTATAGAAACAGAAAATGACTGCACAGAACAAGCGAGAACCGTTCCTCCGCGAACGGCAGATTCGGCAGCGATGCCTCGGTATAAACCTGGCTCCCTTCTGTCCGGTAACTCTCGATAAATTGTGAGAACGAGGCCTCCCGCAGCTTGCGGTGATGTTCAGGGCTGCCATAATAGGACCAGTCGAAGCTGTCACGCAATGCGTCTAATTTCTCCGTTGAAACCTCTATTTCTTCATAGCCGGTTTTCTCCATATCGTCAGCATCCATCGCATAAGTCGGATCCGCCGCGAAAGCGTCGACTCCTTTCCTTCTGGCCATAGCCGTGAACGATGATGCTCCTGCCGCAACATCCAATACCGGCCCCCGGTGCAGACGCTCTTCTTCCAGCGAGAACATGCGGAGGTATTCATCCATAGACCGGCAGGTGACAGCGTACCCGGTCTGTTCGTAACCTCTCGGGCTGGGTACAGGCCCTCTTCCTTCCCTACTCATCTCAGCTCATCTCTCCTCATCTCATCAAACTATTGTCTTGCTTCACCCGTTACGCTCCCTGGCTTAAGCAGGCGGTGCATAGCGGTTATACGGATTGTATCACGCGTCTTCCTTCAATGACAATCCGTTATCCAGCACCAGGGTGAAAAAAAACGTCACCCCGCCTTCCTCGTTGCGCGCCCCGAATTCGCTGCCGTGAAGCTGAAGCAGGTGCTTGACAATGGACAAGCCGATTCCTGTGCCCCCCAAATCCCGGTTTCCGGACCGGTCGGAACGGTAAAAAGCATCCCATATATGAGGCAAATCCTCTTCCGGTATGCGGCTTCCTTCGTTGCTGACTTCTACCGTCACCTTGTCTTGCTCTGCCGTCTCCAGCACCTTGACCTCCACCCGGCCTTGTATCGGCGCATGGCGGACCGCATTGCTCAATAAATTGATCAGCACCTGCTCCAGCCGGGAACGATCGGATAAAACCTGCCGTTCCTCGTCGTCCGTCCCGGCAACCTTCAGTCTTATTTGCTTATCATTAAGGAGCGGCGACATTTTATGCAGGACCGAGCGAATCGTTTCGGACAGCGGTACCTTGGCGGGATTCAGCCGGAAACGGCCGCTCTCCAGCTGTGACAAATCCAGCAAGTCACTGACCAGCCCCGCCATCCGGCTGCTCTCTTCCACAATAATATCCGCATATTTGTCCCGTTTCGTTCCTTGTCTTATATTATCCTTCAATGCCTCGGCGATGAGACTGACCGGTGTTTTCAGCTCGTGAGATACGCTGGCCACGAATCTTTTGCGCATCCTCTCGAGCTGCTTTTCCTTCTCAATATCGGCCAACAGCTTGGCGTTCGCCTCCTGCAATTCATCCATCGTTCGCTTCAGGTTGGAGGACAGATAGTTCATGGTTTCCGCCAGCTGCCCTATTTCATCTTCGCGTTTAAATTGGACGGCTGCGGTGAAGTCCAGTTTGGCAAGCCGCTTCGCCACCCGGTTCAACTGAACAAGCGGCTTGGTGACGGTGCGGGAGAACAAAATGGCAAACAGAACAATCAGCACCAGCGCAATTAAATAAAAATAGGAGTTGAAGTTTCCCATGACCTTCACCGCATCGCCAACCGGCTGCAGAGTCGCCACCGTAAACAAATATGCCTCCCCGCCTGCGGGATGAACCATGTCCGGAAGCTTGGCCGAAGCTATCAATATATTTTCCCGCTGGCCGCCGACTCCCGAGTTGTTCATTTGCCTGATCAAGATTTCTCCATCGTCGAGCTCGTCAAAAAAGTCCTCTTCCTGCAGCCAATAGCTCAAAATACTAATTAAATTGCCGTAGCTTCCACCAATAGCCGGTGTCGCCGGTTGAGACGGCTGCGCGATAGAAAATGAGGAGCTAACTGGCTCCCTCCCTCCCGGGTGATCCAACTTCGTTAAAGGGGCTTCCTGCTCATGCGAATGGGTTAAGGTTTCGGCCGAAGTATGGATACGGATATCATAAGCCGGATTCGGTTTTCTAAGAGGCAGTGCCGGGACGGACGTCATCCCGACATACATATCTACTCTATCCTCTTGCTTGAACACAGTCGTTGTCAGACCGTAAAACTGCTGTTCAAACCGGCCCACCTCCTCCGGCTTGTCAAACAGGTCATAGCGGCCATCGGCATATCCCCTATAGATTTCTGAAAATTGACTTCTCAGTTCCTTCGTTTTCTGACTGATGTAGTAAGGTTCAAACAGAAACTTCTGTAATTGAATCCATGCCAGCACGATCAGCATCAATCCGATGAAGGTCACCCAGAACACCTTGTAGGACAATCGTTTATTGCTCATGCTCCAGCCCGTACAGAAATCATTATCTCGAACCATTCAAGGCAGCGGCAAGCTGGTTCCGCGCCACAAGTCCGACCTTATAAACGAGAGCGGCTGGAAAGTCACCCGGGTGCATGTCGGGAAAAACGATACCGTCCAAAAAGGACAGGTGCTTGTCACCTATGACACTTCCCAGCTGGACGAGCAGCTGTTGAATGAAGAGGCTCAGCTGCAAAAAATGAATTTGAACCGAGAAGCGCTAAAGGAACAATTTGTCGCCGCCCAGCGGGAAACCGATGAGGATTCTGTGCGAAAGGCGAAGCGCGACCTGGAAAGCCAGCAGCTGGACATCGAGATGCAGCAGCGTAAAATCGAAGGCCTGCGCAAAGAGCGGTCCGATAAAGGAACGCTGAAAGCTCCATTCGACGGCAAAGTGACAGATATCTATGTGGAGGAAGGGCTGAACGCTTCTCAAGGTCAGGCGGCCCTGTCGCTTGCAAGAATGAACGAAGGCTTCGAATTTACATTTACGACCGATGAAGACGATGCGGACGCGCTTCAGCTGGAGGAAAAAGTGTCCGTCCGCATTGCCGGAGAGAATGCAAAGTCGGTGGAAGGAACGATCATCGATATTAAAGATGCGTCCGCCTCCGGGGGAGGGGGCCCGCCTGATAATGAGGGTTCCTTCGGTGGGGGCATGACTTCAGGCAGTGACAATGGCGGCGGCGGACCAAATGCTCAGAAGACGATTGTCATATCCGTCATAGACGATACTTTGACGGGGGAGGAGAAAGCAAGCGTTCGAATCGATAAGCTGATGGAAGGGCAAGGGCTCGTCATTCCCAAGAAGCTGGTGTATAAGGACAGCAAAGGAAATTACGTCTTTGTCATCCGGGAAAAGAAAAGTCCGGTCGGAAATACGTTCCATGCGCAAAAAGCGTATGTGAACACTGGAAGTTCCACCGACGATGAAATCATCGTCCTGTCCGGTCTCTCGCCGAAGGACGAAATCATCTCCGAGACCAGCGAGCCGCTGCAGGAAGGCAATCGGGTGCGCATCAAATAGCGGTTGATCCACCCGGAATAATTTTATAAGGAGCGATAAACATGAAAAAACATTTAGCATGGATGATGATGGCAATTTTAGTATTATTGACGGCTTGTTCCGGCAACAGTCCCTCCTCTGCAGGGGAACATTCGTCTTCGGGAGATCAGAAAACGGTCGTCATAGCCGTGACCGGCAGCAACCGGTTCCTGGAAACGGCGGCGCAAAAATTCGATGATCTCCACCCCGATATCCATATCGAGATAAAAGAATACCTGGCCATGCCGAAAACGGACGGGGGAACGACCAGCGCGATCTCCCAAGCGGATATGGAAAAGTATGTTCAGACCGTAACGACTCAGGCGCTGTCCGGAAAAGCCTCGGATTTGATCGATATGACGAACTTGCCCCAGGATAAATTCGTCTCCAAAAACGTTCTGGTCAATTTATACGATCTGATGGCCCAAGACTCTGCTTTCGATAAAAGCCGGTACTATGAAAACATTTTAAAGTCTTCGCAAAACGGGGACGGTCTGTATGCCATGCCATTCTCGTTCTCGCCGCAGTTCGTAGCCGGAAAGAAATCAGTCTTGGAAAAGGCGGGCATCTCGATAGACGATAAAACCTGGACATGGGGCCAATTCAAGAACATTGCCAAGAAGCTGCAGGATCAGGTCGGACAGGATTACGTTGCATTTGTTAATTTGCTTCCTAATCAACTGCTCGCCGATTATATTGAAAAGAACTACTCCGATCTCGTTCAGGACGGCAAAGCCAATTTCGATTCAGAGCTGTTTAGAGGAATGATGAACGAAATCAAATCGATGTACGACGAAGGGATTCTTCAAGCCGAGTTTTCTTACGACTATGATAAAGCTTTGTTTTCCATGACCAGCCTGTACAATCCCGCTATGGATTTAATCAATGTGCTGAAAGAAGACACTCAATTATTTAACAGGCCTACGTCCAACGGCCAGTCCGGCGGAGGAGAGTATTCCTCTTACTTCACTTTGGGGCTGAACAGCAAATCGCAGGTGCAGCAGGAAGCATGGGAATTTCTGAAGTTTCTGCTTTCCGACGAGATGCAGTCCTCCCCGGAATTACCGTCGGGATATCCTATTCATAAGGGCATAGTGGATAAAAAATTTCACGAAGCTAAAGAAAAACTACTTCAAGGCGGGACGCTGGAGGTTTCCGGATTTCCAGTGGAAGTCCCTGACAATTTAGATATGTCCATGGTGGATGAACGAATCGCAACCATGAAACAGCAGTTGGAGAACGCAAGTAAGAAATTAACCAGCGACATGAAGGTGTTCTCCATTGCGATGGAGGAATTTGAAGCTTTCATGAACGGGCAAAAAACAGCGGAGGAAGTAAGCAAGCTGATTCAAAACCGGGTGACGACTTATTTAAATGAGTAGGCCTATAGAAAACTCTTCCTTTCGAATATCCGGTATTTTATTCTGACCGTTCCTGTGAGACATCCGTCGCAAAATAAGCTACAATAATAAAGAGCGAAAAAATGAATGAAGCGAGGAAATAACCTTGAAAAACAATCGTGTGAAAAAGCATATGATTTACAAAAAAGACAACTGGAACATGATGTCCGTCGAAGTCAACGGCAAACAGCTCATTGTCCGTGAAATATCGGATCAATGGGGAGAGGAAAGCCACATTTTCCTAAGCCGCCCCGCTATGATGCAGTGGGTCAGCGAGCGGTTTGCGGACGATCGTTTTGACGGTTCGGAGGAAGAACGTGAAGAAATAATTAGAGCCTTCCAGGAAGTATAAAACGCAAGAAGGCTAACAAAATTTGGCTTCTTTAACGGAGGATCATCCGACAAAAATAGGCTTGACAAAAATCGCTTTTCCATGCCATACTGAAATAGAAAAATATGTATCGTCCCAAAGGGGAGTAGCTAGTAATCAATAAAGTCGTCAATTCGGGATATTTGTCCCCGGCTTTATTGGCAACATTACGTTGTTAGCAAGACCTTTGCCGATTAGGTAAGGGTCTTTTATGTTTGCTTAAGACCTTTGCCGAGCTCGGTGAAGGTCTTTTTTATATAAATTTTCCTGTGTCCTTGTCCCGTCCGGGGGCACCCTATCCATGAACGTATTGTTCCGGAGCATTGCGATCCTTAGGATAGGAAAATTTGCTAACGGCTCTGGCTCCGGCCATCGGGTTCCCTGCCTGATCCGATGGCCGGATATGATTCCAGAAAACTGACGGATAAATAGTGATGGGCAATGATTCTTCATGAGGTTATACTATTTAAGGAGTGGTACACTTGGACATATTCTCCGTCACTTTCCTCTTGGCACTTGTCAATATTATCATAATCGACCTGGTGCTGGCCGGGGACAACGCGATCGTCATTGGATTAGCCGCTCGCAACGTTCCCAAAGAAATGCAGAAGAAAGTCATTATCATTGGTACTATTGGTGCTGTCGTCATTCGTGCCGCAGCTACTCTGGCCGTCACTTGGCTGCTGAAGTTTCCGGGACTTCTGCTGGTTGGAGGCGTTCTTCTCGTCTGGATCGCCTATAAGCTGCTGGTCGATAACAAAAGTCATGAGATGCAGGCTAAACCGGGTGTTTGGGGAGCCATCTCCACCATTTTGATTGCCGACGTCCTGATGGGGCTGGATAACGTACTAGCGATCGCAGGAGCAGCGCATGGCAATTATGTGCTCGTCATTATCGGCCTTCTCATTAGCGTCCCGATAATGATTTGGGGCAGCACACTTTTCCTGAAATGGATGAGTCGTTTTCCATGGATCATTTATATCGGCTCCGGGGTTCTAGCCTTTACGGCAGCCAAAATGATTACCGATGAGCCTTTCGTTCATAATTTGCTGTTTGTATCCCCCATTGCCAAATGGGCTTTCGTAATTGTAGTCATCGTGGCTGTCCTGCTGCTCGGTTTGCGCAAAAACCGGATGCAGAGCACACCCAGCCCCGCAGGCCAATAAGGATAGGATTCAGCAGACAAAACAGGCCGCTATTCAACGCGAATAGCGGCCAAGCTTTTTTTCGCGCAATGAACCCTATTGCTCTCCATTCTATTCCTCCGCAGCCGAAAATGTTCCTTGCCGACGAAGTGTCTTTAGTTAGCCTTGTCGGGATCCCGACCGACTTCCTTTCTCAAGCCGATGTATGCGGAACGACCGTATCTGCGGTCATCACCTCAATTAGGACAGGCTGCGGATTCTTCTGCGCTTCAGTCAATGCCTCTCTCAGTCCATTCCTGTCCTCAACTCTTCGGCCATATCCTCCCAACGCCTTGGCTACCGCAGCGAAGTCGGGATTGCGAATAACGCTTCCCAGTGTATTCATCCCCTCTGCAAGCATCCTGTTTTTTTCCATCGCATAAGCTCCGTTATTAATGATCAAAACAGTTATAGGGAGCCCCTGCTCCACAGCGGTCTGAAATTCAAGCAGCGTCTGTACGGCGCCTCCGTCCCCGGCCACAGCTACCACCTGGCGCTCCGGGCAGCACAGCTTCGCAGCGATAGCAGCGGGTACGGCGAAGCCGAGCGTCCTCCATCGTCCGGAGATCAGAATCCGCTGCTCGCGCTTGGCTTGATATATACGGTTAAACCATAGAGTATGGTCTCCCGTGTCTACCGCAATGATTGCATCGGATTCCAGCCAATCGGACAACTCCGCCATGATCGCCTGAGGCGGGGTCGGGCTTCCTTCGAGTGCCGCTTCCCCCTCGATGCGAAGCCTCCAGGCTTCTCGAAGCTTGGCCGTCCGTTCCTTCCAGGAGGTCCGATCCGGCTGTTGTCCGAGACGCTCATTTATTTTCGGAAGAGCACTCGCCAGATCGGCCACGATTCCTTGAACGAGCGGATGCCCCTTGCCCATCTGGGACGGATCGATATCGATTTGGAGCACGGACGCTTGCTTAGGCACATAATCGTCCGGCCACCAAGTGGCCCCCAGCATCAGGACCAGGTCGCATTCGGCCAGAATAAGGCTGGAGCATTCGCTGCCTGCCTGACCCAAACCTCCGGCATAGAGCGGATGATCGTTCGGGACCAACGTTCTTGCCGGAAGGGAAGTAATTATCGGGGCACCCAGCTTCTCGGCCAATCGAATCAGCTCTTGGGAAGCGCTCTCTGCGCCACGTCCCGCATAGATGACGGGGCGCATCGCCGAATCCAGACGCCGGGCAGCATCCTCCCAAAGCTGCAGCGGGGTCTCTACCGCCTGATGGAGATGTGGAAAGTAGGGGACGACTTCTCCCCTTACTTTCTTACGAAATCCATCCTTCGGGATGGACAGATGTGTTACCTCGCCATGAAGTACGGCATGGACCAGCAGCCGCTGCAGCAATTGCGGCAGTGCGTCAGGATGCGCCAGCAGCTCGCTCTGGCGGGCAATGGGCTGGATCAATAGCTGTTGGTTGATTTCCTGCTTCGTTCCCGTTCCGATTTGGTCGGAGGCGACCTGACCGGTTATCGCCAGTACGCCGGCCCGGTCCGCTGCGGCATCCGCCAGACCGTTGAGCAAGTTGGCGATTCCCGGGCCGCTTGTTGCCAGACATACACCGATTCGTCCGGTTAATTTGGCTTCGGCCGAAGCCATTAGGGCGGCCGCTCCCTCGTGCCGGCAAGCGATATAGGCGATTTCGTTCTGCCGGGCCAACTCATCCAGCAAATCGAAGGTCGTATCGCCAATGACTCCGTAAATTCGGCGTACCCCCCATGCGGACAACTGCTTTACAATATATTGTGCAACCGTCATAGATATCGGTTCGGCCTCTTCCGCCAGCACAGGTTTATTCGGTTTCTCTTTCGTTAATATATTCACAGGCTGTCTTCTCCTTAGTTTGTCGTTACGGGTATAGTTTGACCTCCCCCCCTGTCTCCCATTCGGTTTCGGGGGCGAGCAGGAATTCAATATGGATTTGGAGAACATTAATAGGCATACTATTTGTTTGAGGTGAATATATTGCTTGATTCCGGAACCGTCATCACCTTCATTATCGTATCATTCTGCCTCGCAGGGGTCCTTATTTTTAAACGGGACTCGATTCCTGATCAGATGAAGCGGCCTCTTGCCATATGTGCGCTGCTTCTCGTCTGTTTTTCGTTTTTTCTCATCGTTTATCTATTTTTTACTGCCGGGTCCAATTGGAAATAGGAACCATTAGGGAGGATATTGTTTTATAATATGAGCAGTGCCGGTTCATACTAGAGGAAAATAATAGGGGGGATGTACCATGCGGGTAATTCCTGCTGTTACCGCCTTCTGTATGATCCTTGCGGCCACTGGCCTCCCGGCGGCTTCGGCACAGAAAACATTGAATTTGTTAAGGAGGGCTAATATGAATCAAGTAGTCAAGCGTTCGGAAGTAGCACAGGAACATACCTGGAAACTGGAAGACCTGTTTCCGGATCAGAAAGCTTGGGATAAGGAATATGACGAAGTCAAGAGATTGATTAAAGAAGCCGCACAATTTCAAGGCAAGCTGCACGATCCCGCTGAAATTAAACGCTGCTTCGAGCTGGAAGATCAGATTTCCCTACATACCGAAAGACTCTATGTTTACTCTAATATGAAGCATCATGAAGATATGGCGGATCCTACCTACCAGGCGCTGTCGGAGAAAGCCAGAAAATTAAGTGTCGAAGTGAACGAAGCTCTTTCTTTTATTACCCCGGAAATATTAGCGCTGTCGGAGGAAGAAATTAACGCTCTGATCCGTCATCCGGAGCTTGGCTTTTACAAGCGGACTCTGGAAGAGATGCTTCGTCAGAAGGCCCATATCCTGTCCAAATCGGAGGAAGCCTTATTGGCTCAGGTGGGAAGCATCTCCCGCGCTTCGGAAACGATCTTCGGGATGCTGAACAATGCGGATATGAAGTTCCCGACGATTAAGAATGAAGAAGGCCAGGACGTTGAGCTGACTCACGGCCGTTACATTCAATTTCTGGAGAGTAAAGACCGCAATGTCCGCAAGAGCGCTTTTGACGCCATGTATGCCACATACCGGAAGAACAAAAATACGCTCGGCGCGACTTTAAGCTCCAACATCGGGAAAAATGTCTTCTATGCCAAAGTACGAAAATACCCTTCCGTTCTGGAAGCGGCTCTCTTCGGTGATAATATTCCGAAGGAGGTATACACCAATCTGATCGACACCGTCCATGATTCTCTGCCTCTTCTTCACCGCTATATGAAGCTGCGCAAGGAGCTGCTTCAGGTCGATGAGCTGCATATGTATGATTTGTTCGCACCGCTCGTTGAAGAATTCAAGTGGGATATTTCTTATGAGGAAGCCAAGGAAATGGTGCTCGACAGTCTCAAGCCGTTGGGAGACAATTACTTGAATATCCTTCGGCAAGGATTCGAGGATCGCTGGATTGATGTTTACGAGAATGAAGGCAAGCGAAACGGCGCCTACAGTTGGGGAGCCTACGGAACCCACCCCTACGTCCTGTTAAACCATAAGGATAACTTGAACAGCATGTTTACACTCGCTCATGAGATGGGTCATGCCATGCATTCGTATCTGTCCGATGAAAGCCAGGAATACCGCTACGCCCAATACCCGATTTTCCTGGCCGAAGTAGCTTCTACGTTGAATGAAGCTCTGCTTATGGACTATTTATTGAAGAAAACGACCGATACGAAAGCCAAAATGTACCTGCTTACGTATTACGCCGATCAATTCCGGACGACTCTTTTCCGCCAGACCATGTTCGCCGAGTTCGAGAAAATCATCCACGAGAAGACGGAGCAGGGAGAATCTCTTACTCATCAGGACTTCAGTCAAATCTATTATGATTTAAACAAAAAGTACCATGGCGATCACATGGTAGTTGACCAGGATATAGAGATGGAGTGGGCACGAATTCCACATTTTTACAATAGCTTCTACGTTTATAAGTACTCCACCGGCTTCTCTGCGGCAACCAGCTTTGCGAAGCAGATTCTGGATCAAGGGCAGCCGGCCGTAGAACGCTACCTGGGCTTCCTTCGCAGCGGCGGCAGCGATTATCCGATCTCGATTCTGCAGCGGGCCGGGGTAGATATGTCCACCCCCGAGCCAATCGAGCAAGCTATGAGCGTCTTTCGGAATATCATCGAGCAGATGGAGGAGCTTTCCAAGTAAACATCGGGATATGCTGTCAAGCGTCCGGTCCTTATCCGGGCGCTTGTTTTCTGATGTTCTTGTTTATTATGAATCGGAGAAGAGTGTCCGAGGAACTTTTTTTATACGGATGAAACGAATGGAGGAAGATAAACGTATTATCTGCAGAGAGAAGCCTACTAATCTCATGGCATCATTATTAGACAAATACGGAGGGATAGGCACATGATTGAGTTAACGAATGTGACCAAAACTTATAACGGAACTCACAAAGCCGTTGATAATCTGACATTGACCATTCCGCAAGGTGAAATATTCGGTTTTCTTGGTCCTAACGGCGCAGGCAAAACTACGACCATCAAGATGATTACCGGGATTACCAGCCCCGATCAGGGCTCCATTCTGATCAATGGCGTAGACGCTATACACAATTCATTAGAAGCCAAGAGGCAGTTCGGTTACGTTCCGGACAGTCCGGATCTCTTCTTGCGGCTGAAAGGGCTGGAATATTTGAATTTTATGGCCGATATGTATGACGTGCCCAAAGAACTGCGCAAACAGCGGATTGATGAACTGGCCGGCCGTTTCAGTATGGAAAACGTGCTTTCCGATCCTATTCAGAGTTATTCTCACGGAATGAGACAAAAAATCGTTATAATGGGCGTATTGATCCATAACCCATCCGTATGGATTCTCGACGAGCCTCTAACCGGGTTAGATCCCAAGTCTTCCTATACTTTAAAGGAAATGATGAAGGAGCATACCAACGCCGGGAAAACCGTTTTTTTCTCTACTCACGTGTTGGAGGTAGCCGAGAAATTATGCGACCGCGTCGCTATTATCAATAAAGGCGTGATTCGCTTCTGCGGAACTTTCAAGGAAATGCAAGAGCACTTCAAATCGAATGAATCGCTGGAAAAAATCTTCCTGGAGATGACTGGACATGAATAAGACCTTATCGCTAACCAGAATTCTGCTCAAAAACGGAAGCGGAAACTGGGGAAGTAAAAACAAAAAGAGAAAGATTCCTCTCGGATTTTTGGTTCCCCTTCTTATCACGGTCGGTTTGGTCCCGGTTTTTTCCATGTTTTATTTCTTAGTCTCTGTCTTATACGAAGGGCTGGCTGCCATCCAGCAGGAAGGGCTCATTCTCGCATTGGGACTGTCCATCGTCAGCGTCGTCATTTTCTTCTTCGGAATTTTTTACGTAATCAATGTTTTTTTCTTCGCCCAGGATCTGGAGCATTTGCTCCCGCTCCCGCTTAAGCCTTCACAGATTTTGACGGCTAAATTTTCGGTAGCTCTTACGTACGAATATTTAACCGAGCTTTTTATTCTCATGCCGATCTTAGTCTCTTACGGAATCGTTAGCGGTGCAGGCATATTGTATTACGTATTTTCCGTAGTTATCTTTCTTGTACTGCCGCTTCTGCCGCTGCTTCTTGCTTCGGTCATTGCCATGCTGATCATGAGATTTACGAATGTTTCCAAGCATAAGGACCGTTATCGCATGATCGGCGGAGCCGCCGCCATCATCCTGGCGGTCAGCTTCAACTTCTTCTTTCAACGGTTTGCTAACAATAATCTGGATCCGGAACAGATGCAGAAGATCGTGACCGAAGGCAATAATTCCATTATGAATGCCATGACCATGTTCTTCCCCAATGCCAAGCTGGCAGCACTGGCCCTGATTAACGGACCGGCACTGGCCGGATTAGGGTATTTGCTTGCCTTCCTGGCCGTTTCCGCAGTAGCCTATTGGATCTTTATGCTGCTTGGCGATTGGCTCTATTTCAAAGCAGTCATGGGCATGTCTGAATCGTCGGCTCGCAGAGAGAAGGTAAGCGACGAGAAGATGGACAAGATGACACAGCAAAGCTCCGTGATCAAAGCTTATACGGTGAAAGAGTTGAAGCTGCTATTTCGGACACCGGCTTATTTTACAAACTGTGTTCTCATTTCTTTTCTCTGGCCCATCCTTCTTGTTATTCCATTGGTTGCCCAATCGGGCAATCTTCAGGGGATCAAAAATTTGAGCCCGCATATGTTTAATGAAAGCACAGCAGGTATTGTTCTGGGGATTGCCTTCGCTTTCTTCTTATTTTCCGGGGGGATGAATCCGACTGCGGCCACTGCCATCTCACGGGAAGGCCAAGGGATATTCGTCAATAAATATTTGCCCGTTCCTTTTGCGAAAATGGTGATGGCCAAAGTACTTTCCGGTTTGCTGCTCGGCATGATAACGGTTGTTCTGGCCATTATAGTGGCGGTTATATTGCTGGGGCTTCCGGTCTATTATGCCATATTGCTTGTGGCCTTGGGCATTCCTGCCGTATTATTTGCGTCCTTCATCGGCATTATCATCGATATTCATTTTCCCAAATTGAATTGGGACAATGAACAAAAGGCGGTTAAGCAAAATATCAACTCTCTATTTTCCACGCTGATCTGCTTTTTGACCGCCGCGCTGGTCGTTATACCTATTCTGTTCCTGGATTTGTCTCTGCCCTTTGTTTTCTTCGGTCTGCTGATTATTTTCGGGCTGATCAATTTCCTGCTGTATCGGCTCGTTGTTGCCAAGAGTGCCGACTGGTTTAATAAAATCGAAGTGTAATTCACCTGCCTTCCCGCCCGTCTCCTTTCGGCGGGAGGGCTTTCTTTAACCCCTTACAATCCCTCTAAATATCGACCTCATAATGCCAACGAACTAAAAAGCTCCGCTTCTTTTGGCCCCGCTCCCCGGTTATTTCCTTCACCCATTATCTTTTTCTGCCTATCAAAGAGCTCTTTTCTTTTTCACGTTTTTTTGCAACATTTTACCAGCCGGGCCCGTCTAGGAGGAAAAATAAGCAATTTTTTCTAGGAGGTCGATTCCATTGAAAAGATTACGGCGGATTCCGATTCTGCTGATGATTTTGGCGGTTTGCCTGATTTCTTCCTCATTCCAGGCATCCGTTGTCGAAAGCAGCGGATATCCTGTAGTCCTGAACGGGGAAACCGTTTATTTTGAAACCGCTCCCTTCCAAACAGGCGGAACGATGATGGTGCCGATGAGGGAATGGGCAAATAAGCTCGGGGCATCGGTCGAATGGGATGCTTCCACTCATTCGGCGACCGCTGTTCGGGAAGGAAAGGAATGGAAGGTCTCCGTTAACCAGACAACGGCATACCGTAACGGGACTTCTCATGAAATGGAACAACCGGCTGTGATTAACGGCGATCACTTGATGGTGCCCCTGCGGGCGATGAGCGAGGGACTGGGGTATATTGTGAAGTGGGACTCGGTGGGAGAACAAGTACTGGTGGATGACGAAGGTTTATTTCTTCCCAAGGTGGGGACCTATGACAACCTGAAGGCTTTGCTTGCCGCTACCGTTCAGAAGGAAGAAACCAATCTGAAGCTGCAGGGGGACTCTGCCTTAATTAAATCCCCCATGGCGATGGAATCAGCCGCTGTGGCAACGGGGGGCTCAAGTGCCGATTTTTCCGGAACCAATCTCCAGGTAGAGGGTGTCGATGAAGGAGACCTTGTCAAAACGGATGGAGAATATATTTATCAGGTCAACGAGAACCGGGTGATCATTACTTCGGCGGTACCCGCCACCGATATGAAGATTCTGTCGACCATCGACCTCAATGACGTTATCCATCCGGCTGATATCTATGTGGATGACCGTTTCCTGGTAGTAGTTGGCTCCGCGCCTGTTGAAAATAGAGTGCTGCCGATGACCAAGGAAAAAGCGCGAACCCAGGACTTGGTAATGCCGGCCATATTCCCGAACTCAACCAAAGCGGTGGTTTACAGTCTTGAAAATAGAAGCAATCCGGCCCTCGTTCGGGAAGTGGAGCTGGAAGGCAATTACGTCGCCTCCCGTAAAATCGGCGACAGCTTATATTTTGTCACACAACAATATCTGAACGCTTATGCGATCCTAGAGAAAGGCCAAGAAACCCGGGCACCGCAGTATAAGGATTCCGCCCAATCGGAAGAGCCTATTGAAATCGGATATGACCAAATCACTTATTTCCCGGATTTCTCCGGATCGAATTACTTGCATGTCGCCGGATTCCGGTTAGACAAAGGAACTGAACCCGTTAATGTGTCAACTTATCTGGGGGCGGGCGAGCAGGTCTACGTATCGCTTAATCATCTGTACGTGACCCGGACCCAATATGACAAAGACGAGGCTGCAGCCTCCGAGAGCACGGAGCAGAGCATGAAGCTGCGGCTTCCTTCCCGCCCGCTTAAGGCTAACAGCCAAATCTTTAAATTCAGGCTGGATGAAGGAGAGACCCGTTATGTTGCCAGCGGAACCGTTCCGGGGACTCCTATCAACCAGTTTGCGATGGACGAATACGAAGGCAGGTTCCGAATTGCGACGACGACCGGAGATATGTGGCGGAACGATGAGCATACATCCAAGAACAACCTATATATTCTCGATGAAGCTATGAACGTAACGGGTAAAATAGAAGGAATAGCTCCGGGAGAACGAATTTATTCCGTTCGATTTATGGGAAATCGCGGCTATATGGTCACCTTCAAAACCGTGGATCCGTTGTTCGCCTTCGATCTGTCTGATCCGGCCTCGCCTGAATTACTGGGTGCGCTTAAAATTCCCGGCTACAGCGACTATTTGCATCCGTATGACGAGAACCACTTGATCGGCTTCGGCAAGGAAGCCGTGGAAGTCGTCGAGAAGGACGCCTCAGGCCGGGCTGTAGGCCAGCCGCAGGCCTATTATCAAGGGATGAAGGTGGCCCTGTTCGATGTGAGCGACATTACCCGGCCAATCGAACTGTTTAATGAGACGATCGGCGACCGCGGCACGGAATCGGAACTGCTCCACAACCATCGGGCCCTGCTGTTCTCTAAGGAGAAAAATTTGCTGGCCTTCCCGGTAACGGTGGCTGAGGTGAGCGAGAACAAGAAGAATAGGATGGATGTAGTCTCCCATGGCGATTTTGTTTTCCAGGGGGCATATATTTATTCCCTTGACCCGGTGAACGGCTTCCAACTGCGGGGCAAAATTTCGCATCTGTCCGAGGAGGATATGGCGAAAGCGGGACAGTACTGGTATGACAGCCGCAAGAATGTGCAGCGCATTCTTTATATCGGAATTACTCTGTACACTTTATCCCCTTCCGAAATCCGGGCAAATGACCTGCAGACTCTGAAGCCGATACAGAGCATTGCCATTCCGCCGGGAAGCTGATAATACGATTGCAGGAGTAATTCCGGCAATAAACGAATTGCAGTTAAAGATGATTGTTGCACCGTTACAATAAAAAGGGCCGGTTATTCGGATTCGCACGTCTTTCACCCGAACGAATCCGTTAACCGGCCTTATAATATTGCCGATGCAATAAGTAATCCCTCAACCCTGCGATTTCGATTAACGCAGCTCCAGATACGGTGAATGTCGGGCGTTCTCTATGCTGTTAATCCTGACTAACGAACCGGCTGCGCTCTCATCGAGCAGCATGAACGAAATCTCTCCTTCGGCAGCCTCAAGCCCCGACAAGCATCCGCTAATCTCCAACTCGTACCAGCCTTCGCCGTTTATCGTCACCGAACCGCAGTTAACCGCGTTACTGGCTTCAGGAGCCGTATTCCAGGTCAGGTCTCGGCCGGCCCATGACTCGCCCGAGAAGGCGTATATTGTTAGCGGCACAGAAGATTTCCCTATTTTATCGACATACCAGTGAAGCTTGGCTGTAACATAGGATCGGGCCGAATCTTCCGGCAGGATTGCTTTCATATACCCGATTCTCTCATGCTTGACGGCCGCCCCTTTTGGATGCTCGCCTACCTCAATCCATTTGTCGTTTCCGAAGGTTTTGTTCGCTTGCGGACCGCTTCTGGCATAAGTATCCTCCGTTATCGGCACGACTTCAGCTCCGGCGGACGGACGCCTTACTTCAATAATATAACGGCTGGCGGAGCCATCCTCCGCTTTAACCTGCACCGCTATAATACTTCTTCCTTCGGGCACGGCAATCGGGCCGGACGGCTGCCCGCTTTCAACAGGTTGCCCGTTGATAGTCAACTCGGACGCTTCATCCATCTCTGTTGCAGTCACTCTCAGTTCATATACGCTCTCCGAAACGGTAACGGCGTATGCCTTCGTATCCGGATGAAACACGGGGGATAGGGTTTCTTCGCCAACCTGCAGGCTGCTTAGATAAGAGTTTGTGGAATAAAGCTCCGCCGTATGCGGACGGTCGTACGCCTTGGCCCAATAATAGCCCGGAGCCATTATTCTTCTCGGCTCAAAGCCGGCCTGCTCTCCGGCATCGATTCTTTCGGATAAGGCGCTTCCCGTCCCGTCCGCTCCTGTGACGAAATCAACATATCTACCGCCGGCATAGGTGAACCGGCCGTGTGCGGAAGCGGCAATTCCCTCTCCCGTCTTATAATCGACAACCTTCAATGACACCTTAACTCCCGTACCGGAGGGCTCTACCGTCATGCCGTCAATGATCATCGGCTTCAGCTCCGTGCTTCCTGTAGTAGCCGGCACAGCATCGGAAGCCGGACCGATATTTCCCTGCAAATCGACGGCAGCCACTTTGTAATAATACGTAGTATTCGGAAGCAAGCCTTCATCCGTGAAGCGCAGTGAGCGGGACGTCCCGGCCAGGTTCCATGGCCCCGTCTCAAAGCTGCTTTCCGTACCACGGTAAATATTGTAGCGGGCGACCTCCAAATTATCGTAAGCCATTCCGTAACGCAGATCGATTCGCTCATGATTGAAGGCGGATGCTGTCGGCGGGGCTGTCAGGGCGGAAGGGCGTTCATTATCCGCAGGAGGCTCCCAATAGTACCGGTCCCGACTCCAATCCGAAGGAAGCTCGCGGACCGAGTCATAGTGATGCATCGCCATTCCGCCGAATGCCGGGCTGCCGGAGTAGGCTGCGTATACTTTGGCAAGCTCATTCTCCATGTAGCTTCTTCCCTCTTCCCGGAAAGTTATGGATGATGGGTCGCCGCTGTTGGCGATATCCAGCGTCTCCACAGCAATAACGACCGAGTTCGGCTTGCCGATGTTTTCGGCATAGGCCATCTCCCCCGCCACTTGGTGGATAAGTCCGACGGAACCGTCCGCCGTATCGCGATAATTCATAATCGCAATATAGTCGCTAATGTCCTGGATATGCTCGGACAGCCATTGGGTCGAGCCATTCCAGGGAATATCTCTGGCCTGATCCGATGAGTCATACCATCTTGGAATCGCGGGTCCGAAGGCCAGGTTGACGCCCGCCGTATCCCGGCGTTCAATCATTTTAGCCAAGACATCCAAGTATTCGATTTGCGCAGAAGGCGCGTCTGTTTTGAAACTCGGCATAATATATGGCTCAATATCGACATTGACCCCATCGAACCGTTCTTCCTTCTCCGATGCCAGTTGATAGCTCACAATTTTCTCCATTAACCGGACCGCACGATCGTGATATGGAGCCAGTGCTCCGAGATAGGGCGGCGAGGTTCCTCCTGCAATGCAGGCATGAACCTGATAGCCGTTGGCATGAGCCCAAGCAATGAACTCGCGTACCTTCCCCGGGTCATCCTCCAGGATATCCACCCCCGCATAACTGTCTACTGCAAGATACAGAGTGGTTACCGGCTGCGAACCGAAAGTTTCGGTATCCTTCGCCATCGCGTCCAGCACCTGGCGCGAGCCCGGATTCAGCAAGAGGTTGTAGGCCGCCGGCTCCCAAATCCAGATGGCTCTATCCTGATGAATAACCTTCACTTCTTCCTGGGTTCCCTTCCCGGATTTCACGTACGTTGTCATACTTCTGCCGATGTTGCCGTTGGAATCGGCCGCTCTCGCCTCCACGCTCAATGTTCGGTCTCCCTGTCCCGAGGAATCCCAGATATAGCGATACCTGTTCTCCTTCCCCAACGATTCGGCCCGATTCCATGGTCCCCCGTTAATTCTAACCTCCACATTTTCCACCGGATTTCGTCCATACGCTTCAACTTCTATCGGAACCTTCCCATGAACATAAGCTCCATCCGAAGGACTTGCAATGGTCACGACGGGAAGGCTTGCCGGCGGGTTATCCACCTTTAGCGTCATCCATTCGGACCAGACGCCGTAACGCGTTTTTCTATCGAGGCTTTTGGCCGCAATCTGAAATTCCCCGTCCATGGTTGCCGTATCCAGAATGTAATACCAATCACCCGAATCATTCCCATCCGGATCATTCATATGAACATCCGCAACCAAACGGCCGTTAACCATTAATTGAACTTGATAAGAGTCCGTATAGGTTCCCGATAAAGTGACCTTCCCTGCCGGTACCTCCTCGCCATCTTGATGTGAATCGATCGTTACGGCGGCTTCGGCCCGAGCTGCGGAAGGGATCAGCAGAACCGCCAAAGCGGTACCCAACAAGACAATCCATAGCATACTTATAGCCTTTTTCTCCCGATTCCCTACCCACTTCCAAGTACAAATCATTCTCATTCCCCTTTCAGTAAATTTGCCGTCAGCATGGTAAAGCGTTTTCAAAACTATGAAGCTCTCAATCCCTCCTCCGCTAACATTCTTTTTCTACGTTAAAATAAAGTCAGGCTGAGAGAAATCTTCTTTTCTTTTACTCTTATACAAATATTTGAATAGTTAATAAAATCATTACTTTCCATAGAAAAGGATAGCTCTTAAGTACACACAGCTAAATTAAAAAAAAGCCCCAAACGGAGCCCTACAATCCCCACAAAGTGACGTATGACCTTTGAAGCGTATTCCGGGTACTTTGCGGGGAGCCCCGGAACTGAAGATGAATAACCCGGTCATTCAAATACAAAGACCGCCTCATCATAGGGTCAAGTGACCGAGGCGGTCTTGTCGGTTAATTTCATTTAACAGAAATCAATATATCCCCCGCAGGCTCATCATTCCAGTAAAGCTGAAGCCTATCTCCATCCGCGACCGCACCGACACCCTCCGGAGTTCCGGTAAAGATCAAATCACCCGGCCCTATTCCATAATGCTCCGCACAGAAATCCACGATCCCCTGCAGGTCAAAGATCATACCCCGAGGCTGTCCGCTCTGTACCATCTGCCCGTTCTTCCGTAAGTGGAACGTACCCTCTCCGGCTCTTGCAATGCCAGGAAAAGCCCGAAACGGTCCAATCGGCGCCGATTGAAGAAAGCCCTTGGCCGGAAGCCAAGGCTGCCCTTTCGCTTTCAGTGCCGTTTGAACATCCCGCAAGGTAAAGTCTATCCCCAGAGCCATCTTGTCCACGAGCTCGTCCACGGAAATTCCCGGTTCATAAGAGCGTCCAATATGAATGACCAGCTCCGCCTCATAATGAATCTCGCCGACGCCAGAGGGAAGTCCGATAGTTCGGCCATCCATGGGAACCAGAGCGTGGCTTGGCTTCATGAACAGCATCGGCTTATCCGGAACGGCATTGCCTAATTCTGCGGCATGCAGGCGATAATTTCTGCCAACGCAGTATACATTTCTGATCTGTTCGAACATTGCTTCGGCTCCTCCTTTCGCAAAGCGGAATAAGCGTATGATTCTAAATATAGTTCGCACGGCCTTGGTTTCTCACATCAAAATAAGTGCATATAAGATCAATTTCACCATGTTCTAGGGCCTTGAGGCGCGACTTCCTTTACTCTTACTACACCTCAACCTGTTTACTACAAAGTCAGCTATTCCTCTGCGTGAATGTATCCGTCCTTATCGACAAAAGCCTGCCTCGATATGGAGGTCAATCGCTCGTAAAGCTGCTGCCCTTCTTGCTCTTCCATGACAACAGGCTTCGCCCACTGGGTAAAAATCGGCACGGCCTTAAGATCACAGCCGTCGGTCGAGCAGGTCGCCTCCAGAATGACGGTTTCGAGCGTTTTGGCGTTGTTATTCGTTGTGAAAATAAAATTCCCAAGGCTGTACGCGATCCATTTCCCGTTATATTGCTCAAAACCTTGCAGCACATGCGGATGTCCTCCGATGATTAAATCCGCGCCGGCATCTATATATCGATGGGCCAGATCGATTTGCTCCTGGTTAGGGTGGTCCTTACGCTCCTCGCCCCAATGCGCGATGACGATGACCAGGTCCGCCTGTTCCTTTGCTTTCTCAATCTCCCGTACCGGGCGGATATGACTGTAGGTGTCTGCCAATCCGGGCGACGCAAGGCCGGCTTTCCAAGAAGCATCGGGAACGACTTTCGTAAATCCGAGGAAAGCGATTTTGAGCCCGTTCTTCTCTACAATTACCGGCTGGAACGCCTCGTCCGCATCTCTTCCGGCCCCTACCCTCAGAATCCCCTGCTCATCCAGATGGCCGAGTGTATCCAGCAGCCCTTCAACCCCATAATCCATCGTATGATTATTCGCCAGATTGACCAAATCGAACCCCGCTTCCTTAAAAGCAGGCAGAACCTCCGGGGAAGAACGGTAAATATAGGTTTTATCCTTCTCCGCTGTCCCCCGGTCCGTAATCGGAGTTTCCAGATTGGCAATCGTTAAATCCGGTTTCTGCAGAAGCTCCCGGACATCCTGATACGGATACTCGTAGCCGTGAGCCGATAATAAATTATTCACCGTGCTTCCTAACAGAACATCCCCCACGAAGGACAGGGTCACCTGCTTCTTCGGCCCGTCTCCACGGTCCGGCTCCGCGGGAGGGGCGGATTCACCGCTATCCTCCGGGGACGGGGATGGTGATGGTGAGCTCACGGGCTCTTCGGAAGGCGAAGGACTCGGCATTGTAGAAGGCTTGGGAGAAGAAGCCGGATCTATAGCTGCCGCATCAGGCCCGCCCCCGGATCCGGAGGAAGGGGCGGATGACTGCTTTTCCATCCATATGTACAGTCCAATAATCGTTACAATCATAAGAAAAAAAAGAATGACGGTCGCTCTCATCATCGATTGATACATCTTCTTGCGCTGCGACATTTTTCTTTCGGTCCGTGAAAGATTCATAATTTCCCCTCAACCCGCTTTCGTATCATCCATAATCAATATTATACCAGAAAATACTGCCACTTTCTTCGAGATCCGCCAACATCCGACATCCCCGACCAAGAAACTTGCCGACTTATCAAAAAATATGACATCCGTATAATTTTGCAAAAATAAGGGGACAATGATTGCGCTGTTTCACAAGCATGGCATTAAGTATAATGACTAGCAAGAGGGTCGGATTCGTAAGGATAGAGGGGGTGCGGGACTATTCTGGACGAGAGGAGCACTTCCATTCTTGCCTTATTGCAAGAGAGGGAAGATTATGTACCATTGCAGGATTTGATGGATGCTTTTCATATATCCAAACGGACGGTTTATTACGATATGGGTAAAATCAACGAATGGCTCCAGGCGAATCATCTGGCTCCTGTTCACTATGTCCGCGGCGCGGGCTTCGTGCTTCCGGAGGAGTCCCGCAGGCAGCTGCCGGCCATTGCGAAAACCGTTCAGCCATCTCAGTATTATCTGTCCCGTAACGAACGAAAGGCCTGGCTGGGACTTCATCTGATCCATCGGACAGAGCCCCTGTTTCTTCAGGACATGGAGCAGCTTCTGAACGTCAGCCGCGGAACCGCCCACACCGAATTAAAACGTCTTCGGGAGGAATTGGCCGGCTTCAGACTGACGGTGACGTTTGACCGCAAGCACGGTTATATCGTCGAGGGGAAGGAGAAGGATAAGAGAGCGGCACTTTCGCATATTTTATCCGAGCTGTTATCCCATATCAGCTGGAAAGATTTCGTCCTGCAAATCCAGGGCCTGATCAATGCCAATCTGTATCAGGCTCAAGCCCCTGCCTTCCAAGCCGAGCAGCTATCTTCCATCTACGATATTATCGCCTCCGGGGAACGAACGATCGGGATGGAGCTGACGGACGAAACAATTCTGCAGTTGGCCGCCCGTCTATTGCTGTTTACGAACCGGCTGATTGAAGGCAAAGCCGTCACAATGGATCAGGATGAGAGAGCCGCCCTGCGGGAAACACCGCAATTTAAAGCAGCCTTACAAATTTCCCTGGAGCTTGGAGCCTTGTTCGGAATTGAATTTCCCGAGGACGAGATCTGTTATATAACGGTTCATTTATTGGCCGCCAAGGTCAACAAGCTGGGAGAACAATCGCATAATCCCGAAACCAAGAGGCTCCGCGAGGCCACCAGACAAATGATCGAAACCTTCGAACAGCTCGGCTGCGTTTATTTCCAGCAACGCAATGCACTGGAAGACCAGTTGTTCCTTCACGTGAAATCGGCCTTCTATCGGATCAAATATGATCTGAAAATCGAGAATCCCCTGGCGGATACGATCATGCAGAAATACCGGGAAGTGTTCGAGCTGACCAAGAAATCGGTGCTTCCACTGGAGAAGCTGCTTGGAAAGCCGGTGGATGACCAGGAAATCGCTTATCTGTCCATGCACTTCGGCGGCTGGCTGCGCAGAGAGCAGGTCGAGCCGGTGCAGGGGAAAACCGCCGCAATCGTCTGCGTTAATGGCATTTCGGCCTCGCGCATGCTTAGAATCCAGCTGAAACGCTTATTCCCCGCCATTGATTTCGTTGCCGTTCTTTCGCTGCGGGAGTATGAGAAATTTACAGAATGGGTTCATTTTATTTTTTCTACCGTTCCGTTGTCCGGGAGCAACGTCCCTGTGTTTATCGTCAATCCCATCCTGAGCGATGCGGAGAAAGTCCATCTGCTTAACCAGGTACAGCCTTATCTGGATGGAGGGAGCGAAGAAGGCCCCGGCCCTTCCGCACAGGCGATTATGGAGCTGGTCAAGAAGCATTCCAGCGTCCTTAATGAATCCGCCCTACAGGAGGAGATTCAGCGCTATCTGACGGCTGCCCGCAATCGGCCGATCCAGGATAACAGGCCGACACTGAAGGATTTGTTGACCCCGAACCGGATTGTTCTGTGCAAGGATGCTACGGATTGGCGCTCAGCCATAAAGATGGCCTCCCAGCCGCTCTTGAATGACGGGAGCATTGTCCGGCAATACGTTCAGGCCATGATCGATAAAGTCATAGAGCATGGTCCTTATATCGTCATCGCGCCTGGAATAGCGATTGCACATGCCAAACCGGAGGACGGTGTCGTTCGTACCTCCATGGCGCTTCTCTCTATTCGGTCAGGGGTTCCGTTCAGCAGTCTGAAGAAGCACCGCGTCCGTCTGTTATTTGTTATAGCCAGCCTGGACGGCGAATCTCATCTGAAGGCGCTGACTCAATTAACCGATATGCTCAAGGATGAACAAAATAGAATCTTGTTGGGGAATAAGAGCGATAAAGATGAAATAATGCGAATGCTCCATCAATATTCCTTTACATCATAGGACACACTAAGGAGGATTTTACCATGCGTTTTCTGGAACCAAGCCTGATTTCATTGGATGTCGAGGCTAAGAATGCCGAAGAAGCCATTCGTGCAGCCGGCCGGCTTCTGGTGGACAGCGGAGCTGCGAAGAATAGTTATATAGAAGCAATGCTCGCTTCCTACCGGGAGAAAGGACCTTATTTCGTCCTCGCTCCACGAATCGCCCTGCCCCATGCGAAAGCGGAAGACGGGGTGAATGAAGCTTCCGTCTCCTTCGTCCGGTTGAAACAGCCGATAGAATTCGGACATGCCCATAACGATCCCGTGGAGCTCGTCTTCGCCCTTGGCTCCTCATCTAGCGAAGAGCATATAACGCTGCTGCGCAAATTGACTACCCTGCTCAATAACCCGGCTAATGTGGAAGCTATGAAACAAGCTGCGACACCCGATGAGGTAAGTGCATTGCTCGCCAAGGCAGAAGCTTAACGGCCGGTGCTTGAACGTTTAGCCGAATGATATGCAGCTACTTTGCTCATTTAGCGAGAGTTAGGAAAATTAACCGGATTTTAAAAATACTTAGGAGGTTATCTTATGAAAATTTTATGTGTATGCGGACTTGGACAAGGAACTAGCCTGATTCTGAGAATGAACGTGGAAAATGTACTGAGGGAGATGGGCGTTCAGGCAGACGTAGAGCATACGGATGTATCCACGGCTTCCAGCATGTCGGCCGACTACATCGTGACCAGCAACGAGCTTGCCCAAAGCCTGCAAGGGCATTCGGCCAAAATTGTTATCGTTAATAACTATTTCGACTTGAATGAAATCAAGGAAAGCTTAAAGGAAGCCATGTAATTACTATAGGAGGAGTGTCCAATGGAAGTCATTTTTTGGATAGCCACTAACATCTTCGGTACCCCCGCTATTCTGCTTGGCTTTATCGTTCTGCTCGGCCTGCTGCTGCAGAAGAAAACGACCAGCCAAATCATCAGCGGGACATTCAAGGCGGTCATCGGTTTTCTTATTATCGGTGCCGGTTCCGGCGTTATCGTCAATGCCTTGAATGTATTCGAACCGATGTGGAAGGAAGTATTCGGGCTGCAAGCCGAATCACTGGGACAATTTCTCGGCCAGGAAGGGTTCAACGCCAGATTCGGCAGCGCCGTCACTCTTGCCATGCTGGTAGGATTTCTGATTAACGTGCTGCTCGCCCGCTTTACGAAATTTAAATATATTTACTTAACCGGGCACATGATGTTCTGGACCGCATCGATCTTTGCCGGAATCGTCGTTCATACCTCTGGAGATGTAGCTCAGTGGAAGCTTGTTCTTTTCCTTGCCGTCATCTTGGGACTGTACTGGACGCTGCAGCCCGCGGTAACGCAGCCTTTTATGCGCAAAATTACCGGAAACGACAACATTGCCCTTGGACATACTTCCGCCTCCGTCGCATTGTTGGGTGCGCTGTTCGGCAAATTGTTCGGCAATAAAAACAACGACTCGGAAAAAATTAAAGTCCCTAAAGGACTGGAATTTCTCCGCGATTCGAACGTCATTACCGCGCTGAGCATGGGTGTCCTGTTCCTCGTCGGCGCTGTCGTTATTGTTACGAAGGGGACACCGGGTGCCCAGGAGTTGGTGGCTCAAGCCGGAGAACAGAATTTCATCATGTACTCTATTATCCAATCTCTGACCTTCGCCGGTGGGATTGCCATTGTTCTGATGGGTGTGCGGATGTTCATCGGGGAACTGGTCCCAGCTTTCAACGGGATCGCTACCAAGATCGTTCCCGGTGCGAAGCCGGCGCTGGATGCTCCCGTAACATTCCCCTACGCTCCCAACGCGGTTATTCTCGGATTTATCGGAGCGTTCGTCGGCGCATTGATCTGGCTCGTCGTCTTAGGCAGCACCGTTGCTTATATTTTCGTACCGACCATGATTGTTCTGTTCTTCCACGGGGCAACGGCAGGAGTGTTCGGGAATGCAACCGGCGGAGTCCGGGGAGCGTTGCTGGGCGGCTTCTTTACCGCAACCATCGTAGCTTGGGGGCAATTTGTCATGGTTCGCTTCCTGATTTCGTCCACCATACCGGATACGGCGATGTGGGCGGCCGATTCCGACATGTTCGTTATCGGACCGATCATCCGTTTTCTGGCCCAGTTGTTATTCTAGGGCACTTAAAGTCCGTGAAACTTGACCATATCTATCGCTTCCTGCAATCACATTTATACAAGGATAAACGGCTACGTCCTTTGGACAGGGGCGTTTAACGATGAAAAATAAAAAAAGCTTCTAACGGAGCCTCTTCGAAGACGAATAACCCGGTTTTAAAGGTAGCCTTTTATGCCAATTAAAAAGTTTGTTCCATTTCAATGCTGTAATGAACTTAAACTTTCTAATGTGGTAAGAACAAGTATAAGGTAAAACTTATACTTTCCTATTTCTTTAAAAAAGAGTCTTACGGTGCCTTGTAATCCCCCACAAAGTAACACGTAACCTTCGAAGCGTATTCCTAGTACTTTGCAGGGAGCCCCGGAGTTGGAGAGGAACAACCCGGTTTTGGCGGAAGCTTTTTATAACGACAGGAAACAAGTACATCGCATTAAGGCTGTAAAGAACTTAAAGTTTCCTATGTGATAAACATTACAGGATAGGACAGGAGGAGCATACAGGATGAGTTTTATACGTACGCTTGATGCAGATATTTCCAAAGAGCAATTAGGGTTCACTTATTCCCACGAGCATATCGTCTGCCGTCCGGCCCATTGGTCGGAACGCGGCGTGGATGACCTGCTGCTGGACGATCCGGAGAAGTCTAAGCTGGACGTCCTCGATTTCAAAAAGCATGGCGGCCAGGCGATCGTAGACGCCACCGCTATCGATTACGGCCGTGATGTTCCCGCCGTATACCGGATCATGCAGGAGACGGGCGTCCGGATTATCGGCACCGCCGGTTTCAACAAAAGCTTTCTGTGGGATGCCAAAGTGAAAGAAGAGCTTAAGCCGCTTATAGGCGACTATGAGACTTATTACGAATGGATAGAAGCGAAGAGCATTAACGAACTGGCGGATTTCGTCATTAGGGAAGTTGAGGAAGGCCTCGAAGGAACTCCGTTCAAGGCCGGCCAGGTCAAGTTCGGCACCGGCTACAACCGGATTACGCCGCTTGAGAAGAAGACGCTTCGGGCCGTCGCCCGCGCCCATCATGAAACGAAGGCGCCGATTCACTCCCATACCGAAGTCGGCACGATGGGGCTGGAGCAGATCGAGCTGCTGCGCAGCGAGAACATCGACATTAGCTTCCTGAGCCTCGGACATATGGATCGCAATCCCGACCCGTATTATCATGAACAAATTGCGAGAACCGGAGCCTACCTCTCCTTCGACGGAATCGCCAAAATCAAATATGCGCCTGAAAGCACGCGAATTCAGCTTATTCTGGAGCTTGTCCGCAAAGGCTACGAGAACCAGATTCTGATCAGCGGCGATACGGCTCGCAAAACCTACTACAAGCATTACGATCATGGTCTCGGGCTGGAATATATTATTGCCAAGTGGGTTCCGCGATTTATCGACGAGGCGAACCGGGCCGGCTTCGACGGCCATCAATTGATTGAGAAATTTTTCGTGACGAATCCGGCAAATTGCTTCGCTTTCAAGCTGTAAGGAGACAGAATAATGAACTTTCAAGAAGAGAATGCATTTGAGATTGCCGCTAAAATTGAACAAAGGCCGTGCGCCATCCTGCCCATCGGGGCCGTGGAGGCTCACGGCCCCCACCTCCCCCTGGGTACGGACAATTTCCTGGCGGAGCGTCTGGCCCGGCGCCTGGCGGAGCGAACGGACAGCTTCGTCCTGCCCACTCTTCCTTATGGACAAGTATGGAGCCTGCAGAACTTCCCGGGCAGCATCAACGTCTCCAACGAGGCGCTGATCCAAATGCTGTATGACATCGGAGAAAGTCTTGTCCGCCAGGGCTTTCGCATCTTCGTGATGCTGAACGGGCACCTCGGCAACGCTCCCGCTCTGAAGGATGCAGCCCGTCTGCTCTACCGGGATTATCCGGAATTGAAAGTGTACTATTTCTTCTACCCCGGCTCCAAGGAAGCGATCGAGAAGGTACGGGAAACCCCGTCCTCCCATGCTTCCTATTTCCATGCTTGCGAGCTGGAAACCTCCTACATGCTATATTTGGCGGGGGAATATGTAGATATGACAAAAGCTATTAACGACATCCCGACGATCGATCTGGAGGCCGACTGTACCCCGACCCCCTGGGAGGAATTTACCTCAACCGCGGTGCTGGGAGATGCCACGCTGGCCACGAAGGAGAAGGGCGAGCAAATTATCGAAACGACCCTGCGAACGATGACTACGATGATTGAGAATGCCAAAAAACGAATACTATCCGGAAAGGAGCAATGATGCCGGATGCTTCAAACTTATTTTAATCATCTTCATGAAATGCTGAACAAAATTGAGAGCCGGCAGTCCGAGACGATCTCCCAAGCCGCCCGGAAGACGGCGGAAGCCATTATGAACGGCGGAATTATCCACCTCTTCGGCTGCGGGCATTCGCATATTTTGACGGAGGAAGTTTTCTACCGGGCCGGCGGGCTTGTTCCAATCCGCCCTATTTTCATCGAGAAGCTGATGCTTCACGAAGGGGCGGTCCGTTCCTCGGAGCTGGAAAGACAGAATGGGCTGGCTGAAACCTTCATGCATGATCAGGACATTCGTCCGGGCGAGGTGATGTTCGTCCTCTCTACTTCGGGACGGAACCCGGTTCCGGTCGATGTTGCCCAAATCGCCAAGGCCAAAGGCGCCTTCACGATCGGCATAACTTCTCTGGACTATTCCGGAAGCCAGCCTTCGCGGCATTCCAGCGGCAAGCATTTGTACAACTCCGTGGATCTGGTCATTGACAATTACGCGGTCAAAGGAGACGCCGTCCTTACCCATCCGGACGTACCGATTCCTTTCACTCCGACCTCCACGGTGATAGGCGCTGCCATTCTTAATGCTATTCTGGCGCAAGCCATCGCTTTCATGGCTGAACAGGGGTATGAGCCTCCCGTATTTTTAAGCGGCAACATTGATGGTGCCGATGATCATAACAACGCTCTGATCGAGCGTTACCGGGAAAGAATTTCTCTTCTTTCCTGATTCCCTACCCTTATAAAATAGAGACGGTTCACCGATAGGAGGAGATTACATGGTAGCGAGACAACTGACCATACAGAATGAACAAGGATTTCACGTGCGTCCCGCACAGCTTTTCGTAGATAAAGCGAATGAATATCAAGCGACGATCAAAATCAAGAATGCCGCCGGCGAAGAAGCCGATGCCAAGAGCATGCTGGAGCTGATGACCTTAGGTCTTGTCAAAGGGTCACAGATTACGCTCGAAGCTGAAGGTCCCGATCAGCAGGAGGCCGTTGACGGGTTGGCGGAGCTGATCGAGAGCAAGTTTGGTGAAGAATAATGGCGGAACAGTTAATCCAGGGCATCGGTGTCTCGGATGGAATACGAATCGCAAAAGCGTTCGTGCTGCGGGAACAGACGGAACCGGCGAGCATTCGCGAGGAGATTGCCGCGGAAGAGGTGGAGGCCGAGCTTGAACGGCTGAACCGGGCCAAAGAACAGAGCGAGGCCGAGCTGACGGAGCTGGCGGAGCAAGCCAAGCAGACGCTTGGCGAGCAGCAGGCCGGCATTCTCGTCGGCCAGGCGCGGATGCTGTCCGACCCGGCCTATTATCCGCAGATCGAGAAACGGGTGCGGGAGGAGCTCCTCAGCGCCGAGCAGGCCGTCAGTGCGGTGACGGAGCATTTCGCCGGGCGGTTCGAGCGAATGGACAACGAATACATGCAGGAGCGAGCCGCCGACATTCGCGATTTGGGCAAGCGGCTGCTGTCGCAGCTATTGGGAGGTAAGCGCGCCGGACTCGCCGATTTGCGTGAGGAAGTCATCGTCGTTGCCGACGATCTGGCGCCTTCCGATACGGTCCAGCTCGACAAGAGGTATGTACAAGCGCTGGTTACAAGAATGGGCGGGAAGACCTCCCATACGTCCATTCTGGCCCGTTCGCTTGGCATAGCCGCCGTTGTCGGAGCGGGAGAAGCCGTTCGCGAGATCGCCGACGGAGAGCTGCTGATCGTCGACGGCAGCCGGGGGCTCTGCATCCGGCATGCGGAGCCGGAGACGATCGAAGCGTACCGCCGGCGCCAAAGCAGCGAACAGAGCGAGCTGAGCGCGCTGGAACGGTTCCGTTCCCTGCCGGCCGAGACGAAGGACGGAGTCCGTGTGGAGGTGGCCGCGAATATCGGAACCGTTCAGGAAGCGGCTATCGCCGCGGAGCAGAACGCGGAAGGCATCGGCTTGTACCGGACCGAGTTCCTGTACATGAATTCGAACCGGCTGCCGGACGAGGATGCGCAATTCGCGGCTTACCGGGAAGTGGCGGAACGGATGAACGGCCGTCCGGTCGTCATCCGCACGATGGATATCGGCGGAGATAAGGAGCTTCCTTATCTGAATTTGCCGAAGGAAGCGAATCCCTTCCTCGGTTATCGCGCCATCCGCATCGGTCTTGATCGGAAGGAGCTGCTGCATACCCAGCTGCGGGCTCTGCTCAGGGCCAGCCAATACGGAAACATTAAGATCATGTTTCCCATGATATCCAGCCTGGAGGAATGGCGGCAAGCCAAGGCGCTCTACGAACAGGCGCGCCGGGAATTGGTACAGGAAGGAGTCTCCGTTTCCGATTCGGTCGAGGTCGGAATAATGGTCGAAATCCCTTCCGCCGCCCTCCTCGCCGGCTCGTTCGCGAAAGAGGTCGACTTCTTCAGCATCGGGACGAACGATCTCGTTCAGTATACGCTGGCTGTAGACCGGATGAACGAGAAGGTTTCCTATCTGTACGATTACTTCCATCCTGCCGTTCTGCTGCTGATCCGGCAGGTCATCGAAGCCGCCCATCGCGAGGGCAAATGGGCGGGCATGTGCGGCGGGATGGCCGGGGATCCCCTGGCCGCTCCGCTGCTCATCGGGCTCGGTCTCGACGAATGGAGCATGGATGCAGGCTCGATCGTCAAGGTTAAACAGGCTATCTCCAGGCTGGACAGCCGGGATTGCCGCACCTTGACCGACCGCCTGCTGCAACTGGCTACGACCGAGGAGGTTCGGCAGGAGCTGCTCCGATACACGGAGAGCCAGCCGGATGCCTGATTTTCAGCATTAACCTGCGCTTGAGAACATCCTTTAAGAACCAATTGCCCGCGCTGCGGCGCGGATTTTCGGCCCGCATGCTTCCGTCTTGATGAAGCATGCGGGCTTTTTTGCTACTGCTATCGAAACAAATCAAAAATATTAACGTAATAGTCATTATCCGGGTTTATAAGGAACTAATGGGATCGGAGGAGAATGAGATGGCTGTTGTCGTTTTGCATAAACCGAGCGGAGAGCGTTATCTGTTGTTAGGGACCGGGTTTGGCGCTTATAAAGCGGCCCGGCCGAGCTTGTTCGGAGGCAACCTGTTTCCGCATGAGGAAGCCGGGGAAATTCCCGCTGCCGCCGTTTGCGATGAGCTTGGGAACATTCACTGGTTTTATACGGAGGAGCTTCAGGTGCTGGAAATTGACGGAATAGAGGTCGGCCGCCTGTACGGAAAACTGAAGTCCTTAAGCAGCAAAAAGGCTTCGGACACAATTCCCGCAGAAATGGAGCTTTGCCCGGCCTGCAGGACAAGGGTTAAGATAACGGATAAAGAATGTCCGTCATGCGGTCTGACCTTGATCGGTTAACAATTACCTCCAGGAATCCGTCCGATGAAGCGGATGATTATCTCCCCCAAAAAAACATTGTCAGCCCCCCCTTCTTTTGATATAATAATGGCCGTTCTCACTTTTTTTATCTACGCATATATACCGCGCATCGCATAAGGGCATGCTCCGCCCCGAAGATGCAAGAAGCCTCTTGGTAAGACTCAATCATCAACAACAAGTTTCCGCTTTAAATAACCAGTCTTCATTTCCTCTTGATATTTTCACAACAAATAGTGCAACTCCTTTCTTGCTTTCCGCTGGAACGGCTTTGGCTTGCGCTCTTTTTTGCTGCGCCCTTCTTCCTCTATTTCATCTTCGGAAGCCAGGCTTTTCGCATCTACACAGTCCCCATCCCATCCGGGATAACAACGGCTATTAGCCGGGACAAGCAAGAAAGCAAAACCAATGAACAGGAGGTCCACATGCTGTTCCACGTATTGGCCCGCAAAGCCTATGCACGCAATTTGCAATATCGCGGCTCTCATGCCCTGAATACGTTTGCCAGCGCCATCTTTGGCTTTATCTATGTTTCGATCTGGGTCGGGATAGGAGAGAATCAGAATCTGGGCGAATACGGAATTTCCGGTATGATCAGCTATATCGCCTTCAATCAAACGATTCTGTCTCTGACCGTTTTTGTCACCAACGGACTGGGGTTGGAAGCAAGTGTAAGAAGCGGCCAGATTTCCATTGACATGATGAGGCCCGTCCATCTCTTCTACATGATGATGTCGCGGGAATGGGGACAAATCGGCTATCATCTCGTTTACAAAGCATTCCCCGTCTACCTGGCTTACACCGTCCTGCTTTCCATGCAGTTACCGGACCGGTTCGTTACCTGGTTGTTGACCGCCGCGGCCGTTGCATTCGCCGCCTACATATCTATCTGCATCCAATATCTAATCGGAGTTTGCGCCTTATGGACAACGGAATCCCGCTGGTTCTCCTGGGTGAATTATGCTCTCTCCACTCTATTGTCGGGTTTCCTTATTCCGATCGAATGGCTTCCCGGTTGGCTGAAAGCCATCAGCCGTTACTCCTTCTATCCTTATTTGCAGTATTATCCTGCCCGTATCTATCTGGAATACGATAATGGCATCGTTCTGCTCGGATCGATTCTTTGGTGCGCAGGGCTGACCGCGATTTGTCTTAGTGCGACCGCCATCGTCCGGCGCAAATTGGAGGTGCAGGGAGGATGAGCATGCTCAAGCTGTACGGGATACTAATCCGGGCCAGCATTCGAAGCCGGATGCAGTACAAATTCAATTTTATCTTCTCCTCGCTGATGGCCGCTTTCATTAATGTCGTGGAATTTTTGCTGGTCGCCATCCTGCTGGACAAATTCGGAAATATCAAGGGCTGGAGCTTATATGAGGTCGGATATTTGTATTCCGTCCTTATCCTCTCCAAGTCCATTTACCGGAGCCTGGCTTCCGATGTGCACCATATCGAGCGTTATCTTGTCAGCGGAGAGATGGATCAGCTGCTGATCCGCCCGATCCCCATTCTGCTCGCGTTAATGACCCAGAACTTTACGATCTTGCTGGGAGAATTTTTGCAGGGGATCATTATTCTGGTTATCTCCATGCAAGGATTATTCGCCGCCGGTCAAATAACTGTGGCGTCCATCCCTCTGACCGTTCTTATCATTTTAAGCGGGGCGGTTGTCTTGTTTACGATCGGTCTGGTCTCGGCCACTATGGGCTTCTGGATTACCCGTGTCCGGGATTTACAGAATATTACGGAAGATGCCTCGCATGCGGCCGCCCGCTATCCGCTTCTGATCTACCCGAAGTGGCTGCAGCTCCTCCTGGTCTCGATTCTGCCGGTCGGGCTGGTCAACTATATCCCCTCCTTGTATATTCTTCGGGGACAATACGGGCTGTGGGTGCTTGTACTGACGACTGCTCTGGCTGCATTCGCTCTATGGCTCGGTCTCCGCTTCTGGCGAATGGGACTGTCCAAATATCAGAGTACCGGCAATTAAATCAGGGCTGCTCCGTACAAAAACCGACATGAAAGGAGTTCAATAATGATCGAGGTTGAGCGAATCAGTAAAAGCTTCAAAATTCCGGTCGTTAAAGAAGGACGATTCCAAGGCATACGCAGTCTGTTATCTCGGGAGTCTACCGAAAAGTTCGCCGTGAAGGATATTAGCTTTCGGGTGAACAGAGGGGAATTTGTCGGATATATCGGTCCGAACGGGGCGGGGAAATCTACGACGATCAAAATGCTCACGGGCATTCTTCATCCCTCCGCCGGGGAAGTGCGGATTTTCGGCCTTAGTCCGCAAAAGCACCGCAGGGAAGTCGTCCGCCACCTGGGAGTCGTCTTCGGACAGCGGACCCAGTTGTGGTGGGATCTTCCGGTGAAGGACTCGTTTGAAATTTTGGCGGCAATGTATAAGCTGGATCATCGGATCAAGGAAGCCCGGCTTGCCCAGTTAAGCGAGATCCTCCAGTTGGATGAATTTATCTCCACCCCCGTCCGCAAGCTGTCCCTTGGACAAAGAATGCGGGCCGATCTGGCGGCCTCCATGCTTCATGACCCGGACATCTTGTTCCTGGATGAGCCGACCATCGGACTCGATGTAGTTGCGAAACGCAATATAAGGGAATTTCTGGCGAAAATTAATCGGGAGCTGAACAAAACGATTCTGCTGACGACCCACGATATGGACGATATTGAACAGCTCTGCCAGCGGGTTATCGTGATCAATCACGGAACCCTCGCTTATAACGGAAGCATTCAGGAGCTCCGGGACCGAATCGGGCTTCCTACAATCATTAAAGTAAGCTATCGGCAATCCTTCGCCGAGGAGGGCTCCACCGCCGATCTGCCCTTTACGATCCTTGAGCGTGAGGAATCGGCGCTTACCATACAATGCAACAGACAGGAAACGACCGCAATGGAGGTCCTTCGGATTCTTAACCAGTGGGGAGAAGTGGACGATGTACATATGGAGGAGCCGGATTTCGAGGATGTTATCCATAGGGTTTATTAGAAGGCAGGCTAGAAAACGGTCGTGACCCGGCAAATTTGCTTCTCCTCCCCCTTCCCTCCCCCTGTTCTAAAGCAAAAGCTCCCTCATATCGCATCGGCGAAGAGGGAGCTTTTATTATGATTTTACCGTACCTTGACAACTAAAACTGGTGTCCTGCGGAATCCTCCGTTTCGGAGGAGCTTGCTGAAGAAACGGAGCTCATCCCGGAACCGTTATGCTGCGCTGCCGAAGACATTCCGCCTCCAGCCATAGAAGCCCCGGCCGCGGATGAGGAAGATGGAGAGGATCCGGCCCCCGTAGAAGAGCCGGACGTCACTGCAGACCCTCCCGAATTTGCGGCTCCCGATGTCATCGAAGTCCCCGCCCCAGACGTTCCGGATGCCAAGGAGGAGTAACCCTGTCCCGATGCAGAGCCGGAGGACAGCCTTGCCGGAGAGCCTGCGGAAGTCATCGCTAAGGAGCCCGCTCCGCCGCCATGATTTGCTCCGTATCCGCTCATGACCGGGCCCGAATATGTCGTGCCTGTCTGACTTGAGGAGGCATACGGAGAGGAATGCGTCATGCCAGGCCGATTGGAAGCCGGATATGAGCCGTATGCGCCGGATATGGAGCTTCCAGCAGGATTGCCGGCATACCCTCCCATTTCCATCGGCTTATAGCTGTGGAGGAATGTTTTGGCCGTATGATCATTCATGGTCGGTACTTGATATTGTCCCTGCTCGTTCATGAACAAGAAGACCTCATAAGCCTGATTCGAGCAGGTCACTGCCCCATCCATCAGCATTTGCCGCAGGTTAGGATCCGCACATTCCAGAGATGCCGCCATATGTGATTTGGCCGACTGCTTATGAAAGGACAGCATCGCAAATAAAATTTGCTTATCGTTAAGACGCCCATGCATTTGCGGAATTTGCGGAATGGGCTGATGCAGCCCGTATTTGATCTGCTGCGGGGAAGACGGGGGCATGCCATAAGCCTGGGGTCCGCCCTGCGCGGCAGAGTAATCATGTGTGTATGCGACTAACTGATCGTAGTGACGAATCGCCGTGTTCAGATGTGCCTGGAGCATCTGCCGGAGCCGCTGATCTTCGCATTGCTCCGCATACATCGAGAAATGATTAATGAGATTAACCTTTTCATTCAACATTTCATGAGCTTCCATCGTTTCATGTGCGCCAAAAGGCATGGCCATGCACTCCTTTTCGAGGGATATTTGTCCAGAGCTTACTATTCCCCCAAAATTCCCTGCCCATTCCGTACTCTCTGAGGCCAAATGACGGAATGAGCTCCCCTCTTTGTGGAATAGAGCTCGCGAGGTGTGCAATCCCTCTTTATTCCTCCTTCATTCCCGGCACGTTAGCGCTTCGTATCTTTTTTGCTTTTTGATATAATAATATTTTACTGAAGGAATGGACAGAAAAGAGGCGAGCTACTTTGGAACGATGGCGGATTAACTTGCTTGTCCTGTGGTTCGGACAGTTTTTCGTTATGGGGGGAATGACGATGATCATTCCTTTTTTGCCTCTTTACCTTCAAGAGATGGGAATGTCGGATCCGAGCCACCTTTCACTGTGGGCGGGAATGATCTTTGCTGCGAATTTTGTAACCTCCTTTATTTTTCAGCCGATTTGGGGCGGTTTGGCGGACCGTTATGGTAGAAAAATGATGCTGCTCCGCTCCGGATTTGGAATGGCTATTGTCATGGTACTGATGGGCTTTGCGCAGGACGCCTGGCATCTGCTGCTGCTGAGAATGCTGAACGGAACAATTTCGGGATTTGTCCCTGCGGCGATTTCTCTGGTTTCGGCGAACACGCCGAAGGAAAGAATCGGGTTCGCTATGGGAATGGTTCAGTCGGGCGGGATGGCGGGTACTATTCTTGGACCGCTGCTCGGCGGATTATTGGCATCGACGATGGGTTATCGACCGATTTTTTATCTGACCGGGGTGATGCTCTTTATCGCCTCCCTGCTGGCCGCATTTCTTGTGAAAGAAGACTTTAACAAAGAAGAAGCCAAGGTTCAGCCGAAGGTATCCGTATTCGCCGGACTTAGACAGTTGGGGAAAATTCCCCAGCTTCCCGCGCTCTTCTGTGTAACCTTCCTGATCCAGTTCGCGCTGCTCGGGCCGATGCCCCAAATGCCTTTATATGTTCAGGAATTGTACGGACGACCCGAAATGCTGGCATTTATGGCCGGATTGGTTGGCTCGGTCAATGGATTTTCCAACATGATCTCCTCCCCTATTCTTGGACGTTGGGGAGACCGGTTGGGCTCCGAGAAAATATTGGGAGTCTGTCTTATCGGCTCTGCGATCGCCTGTATTCCGCAGGCTCTGGTAACGAATGTATGGCAGCTTCTGATTTCGCGGTTTTTCCTCGGAATTTTCATGGGCGGATTGCTTCCTTCCGTTAACGCCATTATCCGCCAATATACTCCTGACGGCATGGAAAGCCGCGCTTACAGCTTCAACACAAGCACGTTAAGTCTGGGCAATCTGATCGGGCCGATTACCGGCGGAATTCTGACGGCCACGATCACTATTCGCGGACTGTTTATCGTCTCTGCCGTACTTCTGCTGCTAAATGTGCTTTGGGTCAAGAAAACCCTCTTCCGTAAAACGGCCTCCGCCGATAAGGACGCAGGCTGACCATTATCCTGCATTTGTAAATCATCACCCCACCGAGGCTGTTTCCTTCGGAGGGGTATTTTTTTGCCCAATGCGATCGTCTAGTTAACTGAAACAGGAAAATTTTGACGATTTTGTGACAAAAGATGGATTTTGTAAAGATTATCAACTTTTTTAAAAAATAAATGAAACGAAATCGATTTTAAAATGGTCTATGTAAGTAGGAATGTTAATCAGGGTTTAGAGAGGGGAACGCATGATGAAAATTAACATAAAGAAAATGCTCGTGACCTTTCTTTGTGCGGAGCTGTTGTTGTTTTATATCGGCCTGATTCAGCCGCAATCCGTCCAGGAAAGCAGCTTCCATGAAATGAACGCCCAGAAGATCAAGCCGGCCCTGCAGCCTTAGACAGAAAGAAAATCAGTACAGGGATGTAAGGGGATTCATCATTAAGAGAGGCGGATCTCGATTCTCAGTAAAACAAAGCCGCTTCCTAAGTATGCGGATAGAGATGAAGCGGCTTCCTACTTTAAAATTGTCTGCACAAGCCTCTATTTGACCCGGGCTATGGCCAAGCCGTCATAAGCGGGCAAGAGCACTCCTTCCAGCCGTTCATCCGAGGTTATTCTTTCGTTAAATTGTCTCATTTTGACGACCGAATTTCCTTGTTTTTCGGGATTAACCGTTTTTCCCCGCATGAAAGTGTTGTCTCCTACGATGATCGCGCCCGGGTTGGCCAATTTTATGGCCCAGTCCAGATAGGCAGGGTAATTTCCTTTGTCCGCATCAATGAAGAAAAAGTCGAAGGTTCTCCCCTCCACAGCGAGTGCCTCCAGAGAAATCAGCGCCTCTCCTATGCGGTATTCCACCTTATCCCCTAAACCGGCTTCCTCCATATGATACCGGGCCAATTCCGCATACTCGGGCTTCAGCTCCAGAGAAACCAGCTGCCCACCATCTCCCAAACCGCGCGCCAGACATATTCCGCTGTATCCTCCCAATGCTCCGATTTCAAGAATTTGTTGGGCTCCGCTTATTCTCACCAGTATCGTAAGCAGCTTGCCATACCCCGGTGCAATGGAGACTTCCGGCATATCCTTCTTGCGAATTCTCTCGAGCACCCTTTCCAGATCCGGGTCCGGCCCAAGCAGAGACTCCGCATATTTTTCTTCATCCAAAGCACTCATATTCTGTCATCCTCCTTGTCCCTCGAAGTGTTTGTCACGCAGGGCAGATTATCCTATACTTAAGTATTGTATGGTTTTTTGTAGGGAAGAACAATACGGCAAACAGGATTGTACAAATGGGGTGAATGAGATCGAATTAATCGCAACTTGTCCTATGGGCCTGGAATCTATAGTTGCCCGGGAGCTCAAGGAGCTCGGGTATGAAGATATGATGGTGGAGAACGGCAGGATCATTTTCCGAGGAGATGAGCTGGCCATATGCCGAACCAACCTATGGCTGCGGACGGCTGACCGCATTCTGATCCGAATGGGCGAATTTAGGGCGACTACTTTCGATGAACTGTTCGAAGGAACGAAAGCGCTGGACTGGCCATCCTGGATTCCGGCCAACGGGGAATTTCCGGTCGAGGGCCGCTCCCATAAATCGCAGCTGTCCAGCGTGCCGGCCTGCCAAGGTATTGTCAAGAAAGCAATCGTTGAGAAAATGAAGCAGCGCTACCGGAAGGAATGGTTCGAAGAGACCGGCGCAAGATATGTTATTGAAGTATCGCTTCTGAATGACATTGCCACGCTGACCCTGGATACGACGGGTCCCAGCCTGCATAAGCGGGGTTACCGGAAGCTGGTCACCGAAGCTCCGCTTAAGGAAACCTTGGCCGCGGCCATGCTTCTCCTGAGCCGTTGGAATCCGGAGAGGCCGCTGTATGATCCGTTCTGCGGCTCAGGCACCATCCCGGTCGAAGCGGCGCTGTTGGGCTGGAATATCGCTCCGGGAATCCGGCGTTCATTCCCATCCGAGCATTGGCCCGCAGTGCCGGATCAAATATGGCAGCAGGCACGGGAAGAAGCTTATGACCTGGTGCGCGATGACATAGAGCTGCAAATTACCGGCTCCGACATCGATCCCAGCGCCATCGAAGTGGCTAAAGCCGCGGCCAAAAGCGCAGGTGTAGGCAAAGAACTCCGCTTTGAAGTCACTCCCGTAGCCAAAATCCGGCCGAACGGCGATTACGGCTGCATTATCACCAATCCTCCATACGGCGAGAGATTGGGAGATCGCTCCGCAGCGGAAAAAGCACTTCGACAGTTGGGCTCCGTCTTTCATGAGTTGCCTACCTGGTCGGCATTCGTGCTCAGTCCGACCAAGCAGCTTGAGCATTACTGGGCGCAGCCCCCGACCAAACGCCGCAAGCTGTTTAACGGGCGGATCGAATGTACTTTATTTCAATATTTCGGTCCCCTTCCTCCCCGCAAACCTAAGGAGGCAGCATCGGAGCAGAACGATCTGCAGCAATGAAAAACTGCTGTTGGAGTATTTCGTGGGTGAACGACCGCGTTTTAACGAGGTTTTTATCGCCAATTAGAATTTGAAGCTATTCAGGATACAGAAACTTATAATTCTATTGTGTTAAAAAAACCTAACGGAGCCTTTACTTTCGCAGAGCGAAAATCGATTTAAAGGTAAGAATGTATATGCCGCACAAATAGAAAACCATTGCTTTCTAATTGGTCTTGGGCGATTTAACTGTAATTTATGTAGGTAAATTCAAGCGAATGGGAGAAAAGGATTGAAGTAAATGGAAAAACTACAGTTAATATTGAAGGTTTTTGCTGAAATCGCCTTTTTTGCACAAACTAGCTGTAGTTTTTCCACTTAGTTACCGTCTTTCGCTCCAAGAGGAGCAAACTAACTGCATGAAATCCAGTTAGATACGCCATTCGGCGAGTACGGCACCAGAAGAAAACGAAATAGACGGTTTTTCAAGTTAAACGTCCGAGTCGAGTGTCAAACTACGGCATGATCGGGTTACTTAGCGGTCATGCCGTTTTTATGTCCATGCCCATTTCTCCCAAACCGTACTTTCTATCCTTCTCCGGGTTTGTCTAACCGGATGTTTTCTCTATCCGGATGTTCTTTTCCCGGCCCTTCGATTTATTATCCCCTTGAGTCAGAAATCGTTCTCTGAGAACGCTCAATCCTTTCATTTTCTCGTAAATGTATCAAGTCCTTTAGCGTGGAATTTTCTGAGCCGAAGGGATAATAGTCCAATGGGCACAGAAGAAGCAATTCAGCGAGCGAGTTAGCTATGACATTTGCGCACAAATCCGGCCTCCCCATCTCTGAGTCTCTGAAATTGGAAAGAACGAAGCGAAGAAACGCCTCCTTGTCCAAAGTCCGCTCCTTTTGTTACAATGGGCTGACAGAGTTAAGGCTGAAATGCCGAAACATAAGCGTTTAAGGAGAGCCATGATGAAAACGTTAGTACTTGCCGAAAAGCCAAGCGTTGCCAAAGAAATAGCCCGCGTGCTCGGTGCCCGCCAGAAGCACAAGTCCCATTATGAAGGTGCGGACTACGTTGTTACCTGGGCTTTGGGACATCTCGTCACCTTAGCGGAGCCGGAGGATTATGATTCGAAGTTCTCCACCTGGAAACTCGAGGACCTGCCGATCATTCCGTCCAAAATGAAATTGAAGGTCATCCGCGAAACCTCTCACCAGTTCAAAGCTATCGAAAGGCTCAGCCGGAGGAACGACCTGAAGGAGCTGGTCATCGCTACCGACGCCGGAAGAGAAGGAGAGCTCGTTGCCCGCTGGATTATGGAATTGATCCGCTGGAAAAAGCCGTTTAAACGGCTGTGGATCTCCTCGCAGACCGACCGCGCCATCAAGGAAGGCTTCGCCCAGTTGAAACCGGGATCGCAATACAACCGACTATATCAATCGGCTGTGTGCCGGTCCGAAGCCGATTGGCTGATCGGCCTGAATATTACCCGGGCGCTTACCAGCAAATATAATGCCCAGTTGGCTGCGGGAAGGGTGCAAACTCCGACACTGGCCACCATTATTCAGCGCGAGAACGAAATTCGCAAGTTCCAGCCGGTTGAGTATTGGACGGTGCAAGCCGATTTTGGAAGCTTCCAGGGCATATGGCGCAAGCCCGGTTCGGGAGAGCCGAGAATTTTCGACCGGTCGCAGGCCGAAGCGATCCGCAACAAGGTTCAGGGCCGCACCGGACAAATCATTCAGATTAAGAAGACGGAAAAAACGATTCCGCAGCCCTTGGCCTACGATTTGACGGAATTGCAGCGGGACGCCAACAAACGATACAGCTTCTCCGCCAAGCAGACCTCTAGCGTCCTGCAGCGCCTGTATGAGCAGCATAAGCTGGTCACTTACCCGCGGACGGATTCACGGTACCTCACTGCGGATATGGTCTCTACCTTGAAAGGCCGGGTCCAAAGCGTTGCCGTAGGCCCATATGCGCCGTTGGCCCGGCCCCTGCTGCAGAAGCCTCTCAAAGTGACGAAGCGGATTGTCGATGACAGCAAGGTAAGCGACCATCACGCCATCATTCCGACCGAGCAGCCCCTGCAGCTCAACCTTCTGTCTAACGAAGAACGGAAGCTGTATGATTTGATCGTCCGCCGGTTTCTGGCGCTGTTCTACCCTCCGTGCCGCTACGACCAGACAACGGTGCAAATCGAGGTGGAGAAAGAGACGTTCTGGGCAACGGGCAAGCAAATGAAGGAGACCGGATGGAAGGAAGTGTACGGGGCAAGCGATTTTAATGAAGAGGATGCCGATAACGATGCGTCTTCCGATGAACCCTCTTCCCAGCTACTGCCGGAATTGAAGCCGCAGGGTAAGATTACGGTCAAACGCTGCCAGGAAACCGGACGCTTCACCAAGCCTCCGGCCCGTTATACGGAAGCGACCCTGCTCACCCAGATGGAGAAGCACAACCTGGGTACGCCGGCCACCCGTGCGGATATTATTGAGAAGCTGCTCAACACCGATACGATTGAGCGCCAAGGAAACAGTCTGGTTCCGACGGGCAAAGGCTGGCAGTTGATCGAGCTCGCATCCGAGGAGCTTCGTTCTCCCGAATTGACCGCCCAATGGGAGATCGAGCTGGAGCGAATTGCCAAAGGTCAAGGACAGATGGAGCGGTTCCTGGAAAATATCCGGAAGCAGACCATTCGGATGGTGAGTGAGGTTAAGCAAAGCACGATCGAATATAGACCGCATAATTTAACCCATAAGAAATGCCCGGAATGCGGACAAAATATGGAGGAAAGAAAGACCAAGCGCGGCAAAATGCTCGTCTGCCCGAATCGGGAATGCGGATTTCGCCGGGCGGCAGAACCGAAGCTGGTTAACAAGAGATGTCCCCAATGCCACAAGAAGATGGAGATTCACGAAGGGAAAGCCGGCAAATACGTCCAATGCCGTCCGTGCAATATTGTAGAATCATTAAGCGATAGCGGCGGAGGCAAGGCGGCCGCCAGAATGAACCGAAAGCTGATTCAGCAGTATAGTGATAACGAAGGCCTGTCGAACAGTCTTGGAGATGCGTTAAAGGCGGCACTCCAGAAGCAATCCGAGAAATAAGATTCAAGCTTTCCCCGCTTTCCTCTTTAAGGAAGGCGGGGATTTTTGATTGCACGTTCGCTGGCGGAGCTTATTATTTATTGAACAGGATCGGCTCCAAGGCGCTTACGCTGCTCCGGTTATCGGAACATGCTATAATTTTAACAGATGCATGGAAAGGGCCTGATAGAAGATGAGCAAACAGGTTTTATTTCTCGAAGATGACCAGGAAATCGGCAGGTGGGTTAGCGATGATTTGACAGATCGCGGCTTCCGGGTGATCTGGCTGACTTCCGGAGAACAAGCGGCGAATCACATGCCGGATACGGACCTCGTCCTGCTGGATGTCATGCTTCCCGGGCTCGATGGCTTCTCCATCGGCCAAAGATTGAAGAAGGAGTATCCCGATACGCCTGTCCTGATGATTTCGGCGCGGTCCTCGATCGAGGATAAGCTGCAGGGGTTGCAGTTCGCGGACGACTATGTGACCAAGCCGTTCCATCCCGATGAGCTGGCCGCTAGAATAGAAGTGCTGCTTAGGCGTTATGGCAAAATGACCCCCTCCTTCCTCCAGCTCGGCCATCTCCATATCTATCCGGAAGAAAACCGGTTTCTGGATACACGGACCGGGGGAGACATCGTACTAACCGGCAAACAATTTCAAATCTTCACCTATTTACTGCGTCACCCTAATCAAGTTCTGACCAAAGAGCAAATATATGAGTCGGTATGGGGGGAGCCCTATCTGGAAGGGGATAAAACATTAATGGTGCACATTCGCTATCTGCGCGAAAAAATCGAGCGGGATCCCGGCAACCCGGAAATCATTGAGACGATTCGGGGCATCGGATACCGGGTAAGATCATGAAATTCCGTCATTCTCTGTTAGCCCGGTATTTGCTGATCGTGCTGATCGCCTTGTGCATGTGGCCGGTTCTCGTCCCGCTCGCCGGCCTTCTTTACTACTCGCCGCAGCTTTTTACCCAACCGTCCTCTCCCGACAATATTTATGAAAATGGACAAACCATCGAGCAAATGTGGCATAACGAAGCCGCACAGCTTGACGGGCAGTCGGAGGCGGCTATCGGTCAGCGGCTGCAAGAACTGAAGGAGCAATATCCTCTCGCCTCTATGTTCTGGGTCGATGCCGCGGGCGAGACGAAGCTGATGCTTCCCGAACAGGAAGGCCTTCCGAAACGATGGATGCCGGGGGAGATTATACGGTTCATGAAGGACAACAGAGGGATTGAAGCCGATCCGTTCACCGTTGTCTCACTGCTCGGCCGGGACTCGAATCAAGGTTTCATGGTCATTCAGATTCCGCGTTCATTGATGCGAACAGAATGGCTGGCCACACTGGACAACCGTATTCTGTACGCGATTGTATGCTCCATCTTCGTCTTCTTCCTGTTTGCATCCTGGCTGTTCTTCTACAAAATCCGCAGACGGCTAATCCGGCTTCAGGAAGCGATGACCCTCCCTGACGATGCCGGCATACCCCGGCCCGTTGAAGTGGACAAGAAGGATGAAATCAGCCAACTGGAGCATTCGTTTAATCATATGATCGGACAACTAACGAGCGGCCGGCAGCGGGAACAGGAGGAAGAAGAACTGCGCAAGCAGCTCATCGCCAACTTATCGCATGACATCCGAACCCCGCTGACGACGATCCGGGGGCATGCCTATTCCTTGCACAAGGAGACGTTGACGGAATCCGGCAGACAATCGCTTGCCCTCATTGAAGAGAAAACTGAATATTTGGCGCAGTTGATTGAAAATCTAATGTCCTACACCCTCCTGTCCGCCGGGAAGTACCCGCTGCAAATGGAAGAAAGCGACGTAATCCGCCTGACCCGTACTTCCATAGCATCCTGGTATCCGGTCTTTGAGAAGGAGCAGATCCAGGTGGAAGTCGATCTGCCGGACAAGGCCGCGATATGGATGGTCGATCCTCAGTGGTTCATCCGCATTCTGGATAATCTGCTCCAGAACGTTGTCCGACATGCCGGAACAGGGCAATATGTCGGTATACGCGCAGAAGTAAGGAACGGGGCTACAGCTATCGTCATTGCAGATAGAGGCCCCGGAATGAGGGCGGCATCCGGGCACAAAGGCGCCGGAATCGGCCTGACGATCGTCTCGATCATGGTCAAGGAGATGAACTTGAATTGGGACGTCTCCAGTTCATCGGAGGGTACCGTTATTTCACTGTATCCCAAACGGAATATATAACCCTTCGCTCCATATCCGCTTTTCCCGGAGCCGCTTCGGCTCCCCCCCCTTTGTCTTTTCGTTAGTTCACCTCATTTTTTTAAACGAAATTTAAACAACAGACCCCCCTGACTTTAACCTTCGGCCGTTAAGATTAAGGTCGAGGTGAGCACAATGAGTGATTTCGTTATCCAAACTTATAACCTGTCCAAGCACTACCCGTCGAAAAAAGCCGTAGACCAGGTCAGCCTAAAAATCAACAAAGGCGACATCTACGGCTTCCTCGGTCCGAACGGAGCGGGCAAAACGACTACCATCCGCATGCTGCTTGGATTAATCAAGCCCTCTCACGGGTCCATCAGAATATTCGGCAAGGACTTGCGCAAGGAAAAGCTGTCCATTCTTCGTAAAATCGGTTCTTTAGTCGAATATCCGTCTTACTACGGGCATTTGTCCGCCTACGAAAATTTGGAGGCCTTACGCCGGATCCTGGATGTACCGAAGACACGGATCGACGAAGTGCTGTCCATTGTCCGGCTTCAACAGGAAGCCAAACGTCCGGTCAAAGGATTCTCGTTAGGGATGAAGCAGCGGCTTGGCATCGCTGCGGCACTGCTCGGTAACCCGGAGCTTCTTATTCTGGACGAGCCGACCAACGGCCTGGACCCCGCAGGCATACTCGAAGTCCGTGAGCTCATTAAAAAAATGCCGGGAGAACACGGGATTACCGTTCTCGTGTCCAGTCACCTGTTGAGCGAAGTAGAGCAAATGGCTAACCGGGTCGGTATTATCCGCAACGGTTCCATGCTGTTCGAGGATAGCATCGACAATCTTCGGAAACGGACCAAAAGCAAGATCCGCATAGTCCTATCCGATCCGGAGCACGGACGGCGGATTATAGCCTCGACGGGGTGTCATGTCGAATTGCAGGAAGGAGCGCTGCTGCTTGACAGTATACCGGAGAGCAAAGTGGCCGAGGTTGTCGAACTGCTGGTGCTTGCCCGTCATTCGATATACCGGGTAGAGGAACAGAAACGATCTCTCGAAGACATTTTCCTCGAAATGGTCGGGGAGGGGAACAGCTTATGATGAGACGGGTCTTGGCGGCCGATTTTCTCAAAATCCGCAGAAAAGCGATCTGGTTTCTGATTTTCCTCGGCCCGTTCGGGGTCATAGCCCTGCAAGCCGCTAATTACGGCCTGCGTTATGATTACTTGACCAAAATTCATGCGTCCGATCTTTGGGGAGGATTTCTTACCGACATACAACATCTGCTCCCCGTTACTTTGCTGCTGGGAATGACGATTTTGGCCTCGATGATTGCCAACATTGAGCATCAGATGAGTTCATGGAAACAGCTTCTGGCACTGCCGATTTCACGGTTCTCGGTGTTTAGCGCCAAATTTACGCTGTGTATCGCTCTGCTGTTCGTTTCCTGCGTACTTCTCGCCATAGGGACAATCGGGCTCGGCCTGCTTTTGAAATTCGGAATGGATATCCCCATTCTGGATGTAGCCAAGATCAGCTTCTACCCGTTTATTGCCGCCTTTCCGATATTGGCTCTGCAGCTTTGGTTGTCGGTAATCATGAAAAATCAAGCCTTTCCGTTAACGTTCGGCATAGCGGGTGCAATTCTGTCCCCATGGGCTTTTTCCTTTCCGGACTGGTTTATGTGGAAGCTGCCTCTGTTGGAAAACAAAGCAAATATTCCCGAATATTCGGTAATTACAGGCCTGGCTGTCGGCTTGATGATCTTTCTTCTCGGTTCAATCCATTTTGCTAGACGGGATGTGAATTAATGATGAGGACCTTTCTGAAGGTGCTTAGCTCGGAATGGCTGAAAATGCGCAAATCGAACATATGGCTGCTTATTTTTATCAGTCCCGCCATATCGGCTTTCACCGGATTGTTACTTCCTTTAGATGAAACGCTGCCTCCTTGGCTGTACTTGTTTACGATGACAGCCAGTCTGCATGCTTTTATGTTTCTTCCATTATTGACGGGTGTCTTTGCCGCCTTCGTATGCCGTTACGAGCACGCTGCCGGCGGCTGGAAGCAGCTTCTCACCCTTCCCTTGTCCCGAGGCACGCTATATACGGCCAAATTCTTCGTGGTGATCCTGCTGCTGGCTCTTACGCAGCTCTTATATCTTCTCGTGCTGCTGGCCGCCGGGTATGCGCGCGGGATTGGAGAGGCTTTTCCTTGGGAGTTGATAGGTCCCGGCATTTTTGCAGGATGGGTGGCTACACTGCCTCTCGCCGCCTTGCAAATGTTCGTATCGACTGCCTGGGCAAGCTTTGCGGCTCCGCTGGCGATCAATGTGATTTTCACGATTCCGAATATGCTTATCGTGAAATCCTCAACCTATGGACCGTACTATCCGTGGGCCCAGCCGGTCTTATCGATGCTGTCGGTCTCCCCGGACAAGTATGGGGCGTTCAATGTATCGCTGGAAACGCTGCTCTTCGTCATCGTCGGCGGGTTCGTTCTCTTTTTCCTGTCCGGCCTGACCTATTTTCGCTATAAAGAAGTCTGATTGAAGCTTTTCTTTATAGATTCTTTAGAAATGGTCCTTACAATGAATTTGCGGCCGGAGCCCTCTCCGGCATGCAAATCATTAATATGGAAGGATGATTTCTATGCAACCCGTTGCAGCCAACGAACGAATCCAACTGCTGGATATCGCCCGAGGATTGGCTATACTCGGCATCCTGCTGGTCAATATGACGTTCTACAGCAGCTCCCTGCAGGCGATTCAATTCCAGATCAACCTCTGGCCGGACTTCTGGAACCAGGCGGCCAAGTCGATCCTTAGTATAATGGTTGACGGTAAATTCATCGCCATCTTCTCCTTCTTGTTCGGATACGGCATGATTCTTTTTAAAGACCGTGCCTTGGAGAAGGGCAGAAGATTTGTCCCGTTATATTTGCGGAGACTGCTGGCGTTATTGATCTTCGGACTTATTCACGGATGGTTTATCTGGTTCGGAGATATTCTCGTTCATTACGCCTTGTTGGGATTCATTCTGCTGCTGTTCCACAAATGCAAGCCTAAAACCTTGCTGGTCTGGTCTGTCAGCTTCCTAATGCTGATTCCCGCGCTGATGCTGTTTAGCGGAGGGAACGCCGGAGCCACCCCCCGGCTAAGCCCGGAATTTAAACAGCTTGTCCTGCAATGGATTGAGAGGGATCAAGCGATTTATGGCGGCGGAACTTTTGGGGAAATTCAGCGGCAGAGAGTGTCGGATTGGTATGCCAGCGCATTGAATCAAATTGCTTTCTATCCGCAAATCCTCGGATTGTTTCTGATGGGATCCTATATCGCCAAAAGGAAGTTATTTCATAATCTATCGGGCAATCGGTCTGTCCTTATTCGAATCTGCATCTGGACAGGAAGCTTCGGGTTTGTATCCACACTCCTCCCCATTGTTCTGGAGCAGACTGTCGGAACGAATGCCGGCGGATGGATCAATAGACTGGACGTGATCCGCTATTTGATCGGTAATCCGTCCATCGGCCTGTTCTATATTACAGGACTCGCGCTACTTATACAGAAGCCGTCATGGCAAAGAGCGCTAAGACCGCTGGCCAATGTCGGCCGTATGGCGTTCACGAATTATATTTTGCAATCCGTCCTCTGTACGCTGATTTTTTACCATTATGGCCTGGGACTGTACGGGCAGGCAGGGCCATTGGCGGGATCGCTGCTGGCGATAGCCGTATTTCTCTTGCAAATGGTGCTGAGCGCTCTATGGCTTCGCAAATTCCGGATGGGCCCTCTGGAATGGGTCTGGAGGATAGCTACCTATCGCTCCCTTTCTCCGCTACGAAAAAAAGGGATTACGTCTGCGCGCTGATCCGGATTTGCACATAAGCTCCCCCTCCCGGGCGGTTTCCAGCGGATACACTCCCTCCGTGCTTCTCCGCCAGCGTCTTCACGATATATAATCCTAACCCCGCATGACCTTTGTGAATGGAACGGGATGCGTCCCCTTGATAAAACTTCTCGAACATATGGAGCAGATCGGCCTCGGCGAAGCCCGGGCCGGTATCGCTCACCTCCAGAACGACGGATTCCGGACCGATTTCCACGCGCCATTCAATCTTCCCTCCTTCCGGAGTAAGACGAATGCTGTTGCTGATGACATTATCCAGCATTTGCTCCAATCGGAGCCCGTCAGCTCTGAACCAACCGTCGCACCCGTCCGCGACTTGTATTTCTGCTTGGAAATGCAATGATTTGGCAGAGCAAATGGTCCGGTATTCCTCCGCCTTTTCCCGGCAAAAAACAACCACGTCCAGCGAACGAACCGACAAAGAAAAATCCGGCTGATCGATTTCCGAGACGATGTCCATATCGTCCAGCAAGCGAACCGCCCGGTCCGTATTTTTGCGAATCGTCAGCAGGTAGCTGTCCAGACGTTCGGCCTGCTTAGCTTTATTCTCCAGCAAATTGTCCACGTGTCCCTGTATAATCGTCAGGGGGGTGCGCAAATCATGCGCAATAGCAGCCACCATATCCCGGCGTTCCTGCTCCATCTTCCACTGGGCGGACAGGGATTGATGAAGGGAGCTTCTCATTTCCTCGAAGGCTTCCGTCAGCTGCACTAATTCCTTGGATCCTCCCGTTACGGACAAGGTGAAATCCAGCTCGTTCCTCTGGATTCGGCCAGCTCCGTTTATTAACTGAACGATCGGAGGGACCAGCCGCTTACCTATTCTTCGGGCAAAAAGAAGGGTGAACAGAAGGATAAATACGAAGGGAGCCGCCATATTCCCCAGTACAAACAAGATAACAAAACCGACGCGGAAGACCTCCGGGAAATTCTCGATATTTTTGTTCGACAAACTCATAACATTGGTCATGTGGATAAGAAATTTGAGACTCCCCCCCCCCATACCGCCACGGTACAGATAATGCTCAATATCAGGGTGAGGATCAAGGCAATGGTGAATTGGCTGCGGAACGTAAATTTGTTCATGATGATCAGCCTCTCCCCCATCGGTAGCCGATTCCCCATACGGTACTGATGTAAGTTCTATCCGGATCGGCTTCGGCCAGCTTCGCCCTGATTTTTTTAATATGCTCGGTAATGGTCGAAGAATCTCCTTCCGCGTTCAGCCCCCATACTTTTTCATAGATTTGCTCGCGGGAAAACACCTGATGGGGGTGCATAAGCAGGAATTGGACGATTTCGAATTCACGAACGGTCAGTGAAATCCGCTGGTCTCGAATATACAGCTCATAGCTTTCCGTATCGAGGGCCAGCTCACCGTCATGAAGAATGAGGCGGCTCCTGTCTGTACGATTTCTTTGCTCACGGCGTAAGTGAGCCTTGATGCGGGCTTTCATCTCCTTGATGCTGAAAGGCTTGACCATATAATCGTCCCCGCCGACCATCAGCCCTCTAATCCGGTCCTCCTCGCCATGTCGGGCACTCAGGAACAGGATCGGGCACGATACTCTTCCACGAATGGCATGACATACTTCCCATCCGTTCATACCGGGCATCATCACATCCAGAATGATTAAATCCGGCCGGGCCGCAAGCCGCTCGAATACCTGCTCTCCGTTATAAGCGGCCGCAACCTCATAACCGTCATCCAGAAGCGCATCGCGTATAAAATCGACGATTTCGGGTTCATCGTCCACAATAAGTATTTTTTCTTTCATTGCCATTCCTTTCCTATCGAACTGTCCGCCAGTCCTGCGCAGCTTGTTCTCTCAAGGAAAAGTATAGCATATGGGAGAAGAGCGGGGTTATTTTAACGATTACTCTACTCTAGGTTTCGTAGGATCACAGGCAGGAGACTTCGTTTCGGAAACCTGGGCAAGTTTAATCAGATAATAGCATTCCTCCCGCGCCATATGATCCGCCATTAGCGGCTGCAGCGTTCCAAGGAGCTCCGCATTGAGACCCATCTCCTCCAGTTCCTGAAGAAACTCGCGGAACAATGTCATCTCCAGTTCGACTTCTTTGTTAAATCGGCTTAATGCCGGATATCTTCGCAAATTGGTACGCAAATAGCCGGCCATCTCTACTGCTTTGCTGTAGAGATCCGAGAAATGATGGGCGAAGGCGCCGCTTTTGGCAATCAACCGTTTTTCCACCATATCCACGGAGCTTTTAATCGATTCGGCATGCCCTACCGCATCCACAAGCCAAAGCTGATGAAGATGCACCGGATGGAAAGCGGGAACTTTCCCAGTAGTCATAATCGCCTGCAGAATCCGCAAGTATTCCTCTAATTCATTAACCATATGATTGACGAAGGTTGGAGGCAAGTGAAACCGGATATCATGCATCAACATTCTTTCCAGCAAATTCAACTTGAAAGCACGGAGCTCGCAGGCTCTCCAATAAGCTGTCTGGTTAAGCTTCATGATGTCATTCGCATTCAGGTTGGATCGGGCTTGCTTAAGCAGTTCGTCGAACGTCTTGATAAAATACTTTGCAGCACCTAGAGCCTTCCCTTCCTCCGCCGTAAGGGAATCGTAGATGAAGCGTGCATGATCCCCCAGCACCTGCAGCCAAAAACGGTGTTCGAACAGCACATCCGTTGAACGATCCGCCGCCAGAATATCTTCCATCCTATCTTCCGCCTCCTTCATGCTGGAACGAATTAAGCTTCCAATGAAAAATATGTTGGGTTGCGCGGAAATATGACGAATGAATCTATTAAACGGGCCGCTCAGCAGCAGTGGATTTTCGAAGAAATCGCACTTTCGCGGACACCATTTCTCCCTTCTAACATATATTGCAATTAAGAGAAATAACCCCACTACTTAGTAGTGGAGTTATGATCGAAGCAATCTTCAATATTCTCTTATTCTTGAATCTTGTGGGAGTTCATTCCGAATTAAGGAGTCAGCTTCTCGATGACGATGTTTGCGCTGATCGCACTCAGCGCTACCAAGGATACTCCCAGAAGGCCTGTGTTCACAAGCTGAAGTATGTGGGTTCCTGCCGGAACATTGACAATGACGTCTCCCAAAACAGGCAGTCCTGCGGAAACCAGAGTAAATACTGCGGCCGGAGAAGGAACCGGAGCACCATCCAGTTCTAGAGAGAACGATCCCAACAACGATACTCCCGCGGTATTCACAATGAAGGTGACACGATAGCTGCCCGGTTCAGAGATAACGATGTCGGTTGGAGTGGCGAGTGTGATAGCCGTTCCTCCGACAGCTCCTGTATTGTTGAACGGAACCGCAGCCCCTGGTCCGATGATATCGATAAGAGTGGAAGTTCTGAAGAAATGGGCAAAGGCCGACAAACCGTTCGTACTGGGTGCTCCCGGGGTCCCCGGAACTCCCTGCGGGCCCTGCGGACCAGCGGGGCCTTGCGGACCGATTGGACCTTGCGGACCTTGCGGACCCGGAGGACCTTGCAGGCCGCGCCGCCTCCGCAGTCTGCGGAGTGCAGCTATTTCCGCGCGTAATTTGCGCAGCTCGCGCAATTTTTCAGCCTTTTTTTCACTAACGCCGGAAACTCCCTTTGACGACGGACATAGTCTAACGGACTTTTTCTTGCGGACTATGAGACAACTCAATGAAGACACCTCCCTATGGAATTGGTTTATCTTATGAGTTGACTCTGTTTTAGGGTTGGACCTATAACTAGTTTTTGGTAGACAGGAATCTATTTTCTACCAAAAATAGGCTGATAATGATCATAGATACGTCTATCCGCCGTCAGCACACCGGTTGAATTTTGCACCGGGGAGTTATCACGGCCTCCCTAACAATAATCCGGCTAATGAATCGATTCGATTTGGTCGAAAGGAAAGATCCGAAAAACCGCCCTGCCTATAATTCGTTTGCTCTCCACAAACGGGTTCGACCACAGATGAGAATCCAGACTCTCATTCCGGTTGTCGCCCAGGAATAAATAATGCTCATCCGGAACAGTTACCGGGCCGAAATAATACTGCATCGATTCCTTAATGTAGCTCTCTTCTACCTTTACCCCGTTGCGATATAGCTTTCCTTCCGTTATTTCTATAGTGTCTCCCGGCAAGCCGATCAGGCGCTTAATGAGCTTTTTGTCGAGCTGAGCTTCTTCCGGCGGGTAGAAGACAACTATGTCTCCAAATTGTAACTTGTCCGGTTTGACCGTCTTGTCAATGATTAGAATATCGTGCACATTGAGGGTAGGCAGCATGGATTCCGAAGGTATGTAGGCAGCCTGTCCCACATTCGTTCTGACAAACAGCATAATACCCAGTAGCAAAACAAACGGCATCCAAGATTTCATAAGTCGTGTAATTCGTTGCACGGGAATTCCCTCCTGACCCTGTCTTTAAAGTTAGTTTCTCTAACTATAGTAGAAATTGGCCGTCATTGTAAAGTTTGCAGCGGCAAACACCGGAAAATAGGATAGAAGGCTTCACTTAACCCCATATAACTGCCATGGAATTCATATAAAAACTCAAATATCAGGGATAAACGGCTATCGCCGTCCTTAGGACGGGCGCGTTTACCGATGAAATATAAAAAAAGCTCCTAACGGAGCCTCTTCGAAGACGAATAACCCGGTTTTAAAGGTAGCTTTTTATGCCAATTAGAAAGTTTGTTCCATTTTAATGCTTTAATGAACTTAAACTTTCTAATGTGGTAAGAACCGGTATAGATGAAAACTTATACTTTCTTATATATAAATAAAAACCGTCCGTCTCCGTAAGTATGTTCTTTCGGATTCGGGCGGTTTTCAATGGGTGCAGCAAGGCTCTCCCGGTTTATGTCCTGATGTACTTCTTCGCTTTCTCCACCGCTTCATCCTCCGTCGGAGCGGTCACGTAGCGACCGTTGACAAAAATAAAAGCGTTCCGGATACACGGGCCGCAGTACGATTTGCAGCCGATTTTAATTTCCGTACCGGGTGCAAGCTTCTCCAGCTTGGGGACAAGCGTCTTCACTTTCGTGTGTCTGCATTTCTCGCATATTCGAATATCGTTCCTGGCCATCCCTGGCTCTACCTCCTAAAGCGCTAGTGATCTCCGTGGTTGCCTTTGGACGGGTTGGTAATAACGAAACCTTCCTGAGGAAGATACAAATAATCGATCTTTACTCCATCCAGCAACGGCTCGTTTCGGTCCAGCAGCACCTCAATCTCTTTATCGGTCATGATGATTTCATCATTATCCCCGTGCTTGTCCAAATCGAGGCCGTAGTGGGCGTGGTCTCCATGCTTGTGAGTAACCAGGACCCTCAGTTTCAGCTCTTTGTTCTCTTCCTTGTTCAGTTCTTGCAAAATTTTTTTAGCCGCATTGCGGGTAATTTTACATTTCATAGTTTTCATCCTCTCATTTAGCCTGTAACTAAATTATAACCTAATTGCCCATACTGCTATTGTATCATGTCTTTCCATGTGGTAACTATCGATTTTTTCGACTATGATAACATTATGGTATCTTGTTGCCGGATCTAACACCCTTAATATAACGAGGTGAAAGCACTGTCATGCAGTCGTTCTATCGAAAATATTACAAAACCATCTTTGACATCGCCTTGATAGGCATTACCATTTACTTGTTCATGCTCCTGTTCAGCTATTTGTACAAAATTGCGACTCCGATCTTTTTCGCTCTGGCAATCTATGTCATTATTGAACCGTTGGCCAAGTTCCTGCACCGCAAGGGAGTGAAAAAGTCGATCGCTTCCACCATCTCCACCCTGGTGTTCATTCTCGTCATTCTTGCCATCCTGACCGGACTCGGCGCGATCTTCACGAGCCAAATTTACAATCTTGTAGAGAAAATTCCGGTTTATCAGCGTATCCTTCAGGAACAAATCGTTAACAACGTAGACTTCTGGCAGGAGAAGCTGAGCAATGTCTCCCCGGAATGGATAGAGAGAGCCAAGGAATTCTCCTCGACCATTATTGAAAGGGGAGGTAAATTAGCTACCGGCTTCTTAAATGCCCTGTTCACCGGGTTGACTTCCGTCTCGACCTTTCTCGTCAATTTCCTGATCGGGATTATTCTGGCCTATTTTCTCAGCATTGAAAGCGAGAACTGGAAACGACTTGCCCAAACCCATACACCCAAAACTTTCAAGAAGGCCTTCCAGTTCATCAAGGAGAACGTTCTGCTCGGAATCGGCGGCTATTTAAAGGCCCAGCTCAAAATGATTTCGGTCACGTTCATCGTCATCTTCGCCGCCCTGCTCGTGCTTGGAGTGAAGAATGCCTTTTCGATTTCGCTGTTGATGGCTATTTTTGATCTGCTGCCGCTGCTCGGCGTATCGACCGTTTTCATCCCCTGGATCATTTATTTATTTATCGTCGGCCAGACGACCATGGCGATTTGGTTAACGGTCCTGTTCGCCACCGTCATTATTGTCCGGCAATTGCTGGAGCCCAAGATCACCGGAGATACGCTGGGAGTATCAGCCTTCACGATGCTTTCCTTTATGATTATCTCCTTGTCTCTGTTCGGCGTGGCCGGCCTGATTCTGTCGCCGATTCTTATTATTACTCTTAAGGCTTTGTATGAGCAGGGCTATTTAAAAAGCTGGATCCGTCTCCCCGAAGAAGAATATGAGTAAGGGCAATGATTACTCCGTCTTGTCCGGGCCCAAATATTTGCTGCCTATTCGGTCGGCGAACCAGTTCGCTGCCAGCATAGTAACGGCGATATCATCCAGCGGCATGAATGGGAGTACATCAGGCAGCACCCAATACAGCAATACCGGGATGAGAAAGAGCAGCTTCACCCTCAGGGGAACCTGGGAGGCAGCAAGAAGACGGTATACTTTTCGGAAGACATGGGACCAATGCTTTAGAGACAGAAGCTTGCGCATGAATTTTCCCTCCTGGCCGGGATTTCCTTCCTATGTCTATTGTGCCATACTCGGAAATGTTTAGACATCTTTATTGCTTCTATCCTATCACTTGACATCATATGGCAATTTCCTTATGATTTAGCCGAGTACTTTACCGGCTGCAATCGTGAGGCAGGTCGGCTGCGGAGGTAACGTTTCTTCCGACGGTTGTATTGGATCGTCCCATGCGCAAGTCATTTATCGATTTATTATTAGCGGGCAGTTAAGGAGTGAAGTTATGACTCATCGGATCAACGACAAGCACAACTCTAGAAAGAATGAGTTACTGGACCAATTGGAGGGCTTGGCCGGTGAATTCGTCCATCTTGTCGGACACGAGCTCCGGCAAATCAAAGGAAAGGTCCAATTGGCGGATGGGCAGATTTTTCTGCTGATTCTTCTATCCAGAATTCCTTACTGCAAAGCTACGGATATAGCTAGTCACATAGGAATCACTTCCGGGGCCGTAACCGGGATGACCGACAAGCTGGTCAATATGGGATTTATTACGAGGGAGCGCTCAGAGCAAGACCGGAGGGTCGTGCTCTTCTCCATTACGGAGAAAGGGCGGGAAACGGTCAATCAAATTCGCGAAGCAAGAGGTGCCTGGTTCCGTGAATATCTATGCGAATTGACGGAGGAAGAAATGGGGAAAGCGGTTGAGGTGTTTGCCAAGCTAAAGTCACTGATCACCTTGCGTCGAGGCGGAGGCATTCAAGATTCGGATTCTTAGCCCGCTCAGAGCCTTCGCCGGTCTTATTGGCAGCCTCCCGAGAGGAGAAAGCAAACCATGAAGCACGTTAAGAAAAGATCCAGGACGGCTGTTCTCTTGCTTCTGGCAGGAGATTGGGCCGTTCTTCTCTTATTTACAATGCTGGGAGGTTTGGAGCACAGGATGGGCTTGTCTCTCTGGGACGTAGTCATCGTTGCGATGCCCTATCTATTGGTATGGCCTGTCATCGCTTTATGGACAGGAGCTTACCGCCGCACCGCTTATTCCGGATACGGCAAAGCGGCCATCGTTACCGCATGCGCGTGGATCATTACCCATCCTCTGGCGTTAGCTCTGCGCTGGATTTTATATAACAAACCGGCTTTCACTACCTTTGCGCCTGTTGCTCTTGTGTTTGTCTATTTATTTCTGGCCGCATGGCGTCTATGCTTCGTGTGGATATATCGAAGAATATCACGCCCTTGAACTGTAATTCCATGCACCCGGGCACTCCTCCAAACATAGACTGATGACAAGCACAGGATTGCTTGATTAGGATAAGGAGGAGATCGTGTGCCGGCCTATCGCATCATTGTTGATTTGTCCGACCGGAAGCTGTACTTGCTGGAGAATGACCAAGTCGTCCGGGAATTTCCCGTCGGTATCGGTAAAATCGTCTCCGCTACACCAGTCGGACATTTCACGATTATTAATAAGCAAGCGAATCCCGGAGGGCCGTACGGAGCTTTCTGGCTGGGATTGTCGAAGCCCCATTACGGCATTCATGGAACGAACCAGCCGTCTTCCATTGGGCAGCAGGTGTCCAAAGGCTGCATCCGAATGCATAATAAGGATGTGCTGGAGCTTGCCCGCCTGGTCGGAATCCGTACTGAAGTGACCATTCGGCCTTGATCGGCCCCTCTTACACGACAAGCCCTTCCAGCATGATCCCGATCACATCGTTATAGATTTGCGGGAATTGGCTGATGGGCAGCGGATTCGTTCCTTGCCCGGCCTCTACCGTAAATCCGGGCCTCCGAAACTCCAGAATGAACCAGTCTTTATAACCCGCATCGCTTCCTGTCAGCCTGACCGGCCGGTATCCGCTCACACGTGCGAACCGCTCGGCGATTCCCTCCGATTCAGGCGGCTCCAGGTCGCGGTAATTCCAGTAGATTTCTCTTCCTTGGGTATGGAAGGCGATGACCAGACGAAAATCGTTATTCCTCGTAAATTGGGCAACAGCGATGGCCTCCGGCTCCGTAAGCGGCGCCGTTCCGGGATAATCTCTCGGCCCGGGTCCGGGGACTTCCCGTCGTTCCTTCTCCACTTCCCAGAACGCGGGATACTGGTCGTTCAAGTCCACGCCGCGAATATTTGCCTTCCAGCCCGAGAAATCGTACGATCCTTCGTTCCATTGCAGCAGCTCCCGGTAGAACGGATGCTGAGGGGTGACTCCTTCCTGAACCAGCTCCACCCCGTCCGGGTTAACCATAGGCACGATCCAGAGAGAAGTCTGCCGGTACAATTCAGCGGCATCCCTCCCCCTGATCCTTCCTCCAGCGGCATATGCCGAGCTGTATTCCTCGATAAACTTCATCAGCAGCAGGGTCGTGATCCATTCATTGGCATGGAAGGACCCGTTATAGTGCACCCTTCTCGTTCCCCCGCCAATTTTAACGGCCGGTATCGGTTTTCCCATGACACTATAGCCGATCACAACGATTTCCAGGAAAGGATACCTCTGTTTCAGCAGTTCCAAGTCCTCCATCATTTCCCTATAACCGTAAGGCGCATTCGTATTCACAATGGACATTCCACGGCCAGGGGGCAGTACAATAGTTTGTCCGATGCGCAAATATCGCGGGTTGATTCCCGGATTCGCCGCAAGCAGATCATTCAGCTCGATATTAAACCGGCGGGCAATATAATAGAAGGTATCTCCCGCCTGAATAACGTACTGATTCGTTGTCCGGTCTGGAATCACGATGACTTGCCCGGGAACCAGGTAGTCCTGCTCCGATAATTGCGGGTTGGCCGCAAGCAAAGCCGGTACCGAGAGCGCGTATTTTCGTCCTATCCGGTACAGCGTATCTCCTTTTTGCACGACATAAGAAAAGGGCATAAACCCCACCTCCACAGAAGATGGCCTATGCCCTAAACATATGATGAAATTATATCCTTCATGCCGAATCTAAATTAATAGAGTCGGGAAACCTGCCAAACAATGGGTGTGACTTTAATTTGCTCCTCCAACCAGCTTTGAGCAATCCTCTGAAAGAGCTTCGGGTCCCCACTGCAAAAAAATTGATGGATAGGCTGCTCACCCGTTAAAGCCAATTGTCCGCTGTGGGACAAGATGGTGCTTATTTCCCTGGCGGTTTCTTCCGCGGAATTGATTAAGGATACTTCCGGCCCCATAACCTCTCCTATCACGTCGGCCAGGAACGGGTAATGAGTGCATCCGAGAATGAGGCAATCCATAGGCTGCTTACGGAATAACTCCAGAACGCATCCAATCTCCTTACGCACCTCTTCCCCGTTGAACAATCCCCGTTCCACTAACGTAACGAAGGTCGGGCAGGCCAAGCTTAACACTTCCGTCTGCGGGGAAATTTCCTGAAGGGCTTGCTCATAAGCACCGCTTCGAATCGTTCCTTCGGTTCCGATGACCCCGACTATCCCGGTGCGTGTTGTTTTGATCGCGGTCCGAGCCCCCGGGTGTATGACTCCTACCACTGGGACAGAGACGGATTTGCGGACTTCCTGAAGCGCTACAGCGGTAGCTGTGTTACAGGCAATGACAATCATCTTCGGCCCGAATTGCAATAAATAATCAACGATTTGCCGGGTAAACATTAAGACTTCCTCTGGTGAACGGGGCCCGTAAGGGGTTCTGGCCGTATCGCCGAAATAAATAATTTTTTCCCTTGGGAGCTGTCTCATCACTTCCTTGACGACAGTCAATCCACCCACCCCAGAATCCAATATAGCTATGGCACGCTGCACATTTATACGCTTCCTTTGCTGTAAAATAACTAGCTGCTTTCCTTATAGACTATGTAAGTGACTTCCAAAGCGTCCTTGTCTGTAGCGCTCAAATACACTGTCGGGATCATCCTGTTCCCGCCGAAGGTAAGGGGTTTATCGGCGTACGGCCTGCGGTTCACTGCTCAAAATCGGTCAGAAGCCCAAATTCGTAGCCTTCTTCCTTGATGGCCTTAATAATGCGGTCCAGCGCTTCAATATTTTCCTCGGAGCCTTGATGCATCAAAATAATATTGCCGTCATGCAGATTATTCATTATGTCGTTATACGGATCTTCTGCCCCATTCTCCCTGGGCTCCCAATCTCTCATTGCCGTAGACCAGAATACCGAGGAATAATCCATCCCGGAAACTAGATCCAGCAGATGCAAGCTATATTTTCCATAAGGGAACCGAAAGAAGCGCGGAATCGGCTCACCTGTAATTTCCTCATACATGCGTTCATATTCCTCCAGGTCCTGCTTCACCTGCTCATCCGTCAGGGTGGTCAGGTCCTTGTGAGTCATCGTATGATTGCCCACCAAATGCCCTTCCTCTACAAGCCTCTTAAGGAAATCCGGATGCTTCTTCACATTATAGCCGGCCAGGAAATAATTCGCTTTAACATCATTGTCCTTGAGCGTCTGCAGCATCTTATCCACATCCCCGAGCGGTCCGCCCGTATCGAAGGTAAGATAGACCTTCTTGCCCGTTCCGACATAGATTACCCTGTGCTCTGGTTTATACTGCTTGGTTTCAGACGGAAATCCGGGCACTTCCCCCTTGCCCTTCTTCATATAGTACCAGGAGACCGCTTTGCGGCTTGGGTCTTCCGGAGCCGGAGAAGGCTCTGGCTTGGCCGTCTGCTGCGGGGTGGGTGCGGGCGTGAGAGAAGGCTTCGGCGATTCGGTCGGAGCAGGCTCCGGTGTATCCGAAGGCTCGGGAGTTCCTTCCGGCGTGACGGACGGACTCGGCGATGGTGAAGCAGCAGGCGTCTCCGCAGGAGCTTCGGAAGGTCTTGGCGAAGGGCTTGCTGTAACTGTTGGAGTATCCTCCGGCAGAGCGGGACGGCTTGCTCCGGAACAGGCCTGCAATAACGCTGACGCAGTTACGAGTACGGCTATATAGGCTGTAAACTTGATCTTTATCGTAATCACCTCTGGTTGTGACTTCTAGCAGACCTCTAGTAAAATCATCCTGCTGCGCGGATATCTCACAGGCCCTTTATTGAGCTTTACGGATAAGCCATTGAAGAACGGCTATGATAATAAAAGCTATAAGAGCAAGCAGCGGAATGGTAATGAAGCCGAACCAATCCAGCGCATCGGTATTACAGGGAACCAGACCACATGAAGCGGCCGAATCTTGTAAAAAAGGAATCTTCTGAATGGAATAATGATAGATTGAGAAAAGGCCTCCTCCGATCGCTAGCGGCAGAGCATAAGTATACACTTTATAATCCTTCCTGACCGTGGCGACAGCAAACAAAACTACCATCGGATACATGAAAATTCTTTGTATCCAGCAAAGCTTGCATGGTTCGTATCGGAGAATTTCGGATAAATACAAGCTTCCCATCGTCGCTACCAGCGCGACCGCAAAGCTCAAATGCAGACCGTTGTTGAGTACGAACTTTCTCCAGTTCATGTAATTTCCTCCCGCATAAGCCTCATAGAAACATATGAATAATCCAAGCTTACCAGATTCTCTGTTTCTTCACAATCTAAGACTAAGAACGGAATAAGCATGCAAATCTTATACATTTATATTAAAAAAAGCTCCTAACGGAGCCATCTCGAAGATGAATAACCCGGTATTAGAGGAAGCTTTTTATGCCAATTAGAAAGTTTGTTCCACTTTAATGCTTTAATGAACTTAAACTTTCTAATGTGGTAAAAAAGGGGCCCTGCCGGCCCCTTCTTCAAGCAATCGTTATTCTTTCTTGCTCTCCTCCATATCCGCTTCCAGCTTCGCCCGTTCTTCCGCCACTTTCCCTTCCGCCTCTTCCAAAGCGGTCACAGCCACTTCTTTGCCGGCTTCCTTCCAGGCCTTCACTTCTTCCACTACCGTACCCGCTACTTCTTTAGCCTTACCGAACCATTCACTGGTCTGATGCCCGATATTGCCGGCGATTTTCTGGGTTTTGTCGCTTAACTGCTGCGCCTGATCCGCGATATCTTTGCGCAACTCCCGTCCGGATTTCGGAGCCAGCAGCAAAGCCGTCACCGCGCCAATCACACTACCAACCATGGCTCCCACCAAAAAATCTTTTCCGTTCATTTTGTTAGACATGGTATCAACTCTCCTTAAGATTTGGATTTGTTCTTGGACCCTCTGTATTCCTTCCAGGCTGACCATAGCTGGGCACCGGATACGGCCCATTCAATCAAATCGGTTACCCGACTGCTCTGAATGGCTTTCTGAGCGGTATTCGCGGAGGTGGCGACCGCCGTTGAAACCTGACGGACGGAATTCGTTACCTGCCGCAAGGCTTCTCCGGTCTCGCCGATCGAACGGCAGACGGGGTCCAGAGTCCTCAATTTCTCGTGAATATCGTTCGTTACCGCTTCAGTGGATCTAAGGAGGTGGGTTGTCTCCTTGCTAACCTCAGCCAGCTCCTGTTGAACCTTCTGCAATGTCTCTTGCGTAATCTCCAATGATTTTTTCGCAGTTTGAATAATACGGACTAAATAAAAGACAAGAACAACGATGCTGGCTGTAATGACCGCCAAGCAAATCTCCCAAGCAGCCAATAGAACTCCTCCCTTCCTTCCGCCGATGGGTAGATGCCCATATACTACTAATATTATAAGTTAGTAATTTCATTTTGACACAGCAAAACAGGAAAAACTTCGCAAATATTCAAATTTTCATAAAAAAAGCTCCTAACGGTGCTTCTTGAAGATGAATAACCCGGTATTGGAGACAGCTTGTTATGCCAATAGGAATCCTCGATCTTCAACACATTAACACTGAAAAGAACTTGAGAATTCCTATGTGGTGACAAAATTCTGGCTTTGGGCCGTAATTATGATAAATGGGGCTTAGGCTTATTTAGTTACCTGCTCCCGAACCGGATTTGCCCGGTCGGTACGCATCCGCAGCAGTGCCGCAATCTTGTCTGTCGCTTCCTGAACGGAGCCTGCCTGAATACTTCTGCTTTCACCGTTATATTGCAGTCCCGCATGGTCATAACGCGGATCATAATAATATTCTAGAAGCAGGGAGACGGCTTCGCCGTACCGCTCCTCCTTGAGGCAGTTTTCGATCTGCTGCGCAGCCGGCGTATGGATGCGGTTCTTGATCCGTTGGAAAGCTTCCATGCACATTTCCTTGTGCTCCTCCGGCTTATAATCGTTAAGGATGTTCCTAACCCGAACGTCCCAGGGAATTTCAATCATATAATGCTCGCCCCTTTTCTTTCCCTCCACCAGGAAATCGGGCAGAACCACTTTGCCGATTCTCTTACTCTCGGCCTCCATCAGCAAATAAGGCGCATCCTTATATTTCAGCAGCTCCTGGATCAGCATGGATTCGAAATTTTTCTGGTTGCTCGGTTTTTTGCCGATATGGCCGAAGATTGAGCCTCTATGGCCGGCAAGCTCTTCCAAATCCAGCACAGGGAAGCCCTGTTTGGCCAATCCTCGCAAAATTTCCGTCTTACCGGTTCCGGTATAGCCATGAATAACAATACATTTGGAGGTTAGTTGAAAAGAATCGAGCATAGAAACGACCCATTTCCGGTACGCCCTATACCCGCCAACCAACCGTTGAGCCCGGATTCCCATTAATGACAGTACGGTTGCAGTCGTCTTGCTGCGCATCCCGCCCCGCCAGCAGAATACGGCCTTCGGACGCTCACCCAGCGCCTCAAATTGCTTGATAAAAGCCGGAAGCTTCCGCGATACGATCTCCAATCCTTTATCTTTGGCAGCCTGTATGCTTACCTGCTTGTAAAGGGTTCCTACTTCCTTGCGTTCCTCATCCGTAAAGATCGGAATGTTCAAGCTTCCGGGAATGGTAGATTCCTCAAATTCGCTCGGGGAGCGAACGTCGATCAGGAGCAGCTCGTCCGACTGGCGGCGCTCCAAAAGCTGTTCTATCGTTATATCTTGAAACATCAGAGGTCACCTCATCTAGTATGCATCTACTGAACGATAATCCTTCCCGGATGGTCTGCCGTCACTTCTCCGATGAGAGCCGCTTCCACTCCCGCCTCCAACAGCTTCTGAAGGAGAGCGTCGGCTTCCGCTTCGGGAACCGAAATCAACAAGCCTCCCGATGTAACGGCGTCACATAGAATCCATTGTCCGATCTGGTCTATCGATTCGTCAAAGGTAACCTTCCCCTCCAGATGGGCGTAGTTATTTTTGGTGCCGCCAGGCACCTGGCCTGCTTCGGCCAGCTCACGGACCCGGGGGAGCACAGGTACACTCTTGTGATTGATGCGTATGCCTACCCCGCTTCCATTGGCCATTTCGTATGCATGACCCAACAAGCCGAAGCCCGTTACATCCGTACAAGCATTAACTCCGTAGGGCTCCATCGTCTCTGCGGCCTTCTTGTTAAGGGTAGTCATCACTTGGGTCACCCGGTTTACCTCTTCCTCGCTCAACAGGTCCTTCTTGATGGAGGTGGTCAAAATCCCTACGCCAATAGGCTTGGTCAGAATGAGCCGATCTCCCGGCTTCGCCCCGGCATTGGTTCTGACTCTATCCGGATGGATCACCCCGGTTACCGCCAGCCCGAATTTGGGCTCGTTATCATCGATGGAATGGCCGCCGACCAGTGTTACTCCGGCTTCCTTCATCTTATCCCCCGCTCCGCGCAAAATCTCGGTCAGCACCTGCTTGTCCAGCTTGCGAATCGGAAACGCGACGATATTCAAGGCCGTCAGCGGCTTGCCGCCCATCGCATAAATATCGCTTATGGCATTGGCCGCGGCCACCTGTCCGAAAGAATACGGGTCGTCGACGATCGGCGTGAAGAAATCAACGGTTTGTACAAGCGCCAGTTCGTCGTTCAGCTTGTACACTCCCGCATCATCGCTAGTATCCAGGCCGACCAGCAGGTTCGGATTAGACTCCGACTGGGGCAATCCACGCAGCACCTGTGCAAGATCGGCCGGTCCGATTTTGCAGCCGCAGCCTCCTTTAGTTGATAATGAAGTTAATTTAATCCGTTCCTCTTGACTCATGGAAGCTCTCATCCTTTCCTTCTTCTATTATCATTGTATCCGGGAATCTCTCCCGATAACAAATAAACGGTTTAATTCCGGTAAAATGGCTCTCCTGACCCGGATTTGTCGCAATAGATACAGGCCGGCCATCAAGAAGCCCGGAGCTTTCTTTATTGAGCGTATCACAAAAAAGCAGCTAAAGAAATGGGAGATTTCGTTTCCCGAAACCGTTTGATCGAGCATATCGGCAGAAGGTATAATGCAGAAGAAGCCAACAAGGAGGGATACGATGAACCGCGAGCAAGGCCTGCAGCAAATTAAGAAAACACGGCTGATAGCCATTGCCAGAGGGGTCAAACGCGAACAGATTGTACCTGCAGCGGAAGCACTGCTTCAAGGCGGAATAACGGTTATGGAAGTGACCTTAAATACCCCTGATGCTCTCATGATGATTCAAGATTTGCAAGAGAGGCTGGGCGACAGGATGTATATAGGGGCCGGAACGGTGCTGGATTCGGATGATGCGCAAGAGGCCGTTCGGGCTGGAGCATCCTTCCTCGTTACCCCCAATACGGATGAAGACGTGATCCGCTATGCCGCCAAAGAAGGGATTCCCATCTTCCCCGGAGCGATGACTCCGACGGAAATCGTTCGCGCATGGAAAGCCGGAGCGACAGCAATTAAGATCTTCCCAAGCTCGGGACTCGGCTTGCCTTATCTGAAGGAGCTGATGGCTCCGCTAAACCGCATTCCCATGATTGCGGTCGGAGGGATTCGCGAGGATAATGTGCGGGACTATCTGGACATAGGCTGCTATGCCGTCGGAGTTGGCGGCTCCCTTATCAGCCTGAAGGAAATGGACAACGGCAATTATAACGCGCTTCGTGATAAGGCCGCCCGCTTAACCCGGCAAATTCAGGCAGCCAGCACAATGAACGGGGATGAGGCTAATGGATAGGCTGACCTTCCTGGGCACCGGTGATTCCATGGGAGTGCCGCGAGTCTATTGTGACTGCGAGGTATGCACCGAGGCAAGAACGGGTGGCCTCAACAGGCGGACCCGTTCCTCCGTCCTGCTGGAATGTGGAGGGGGGCAAATGATCATCGACTGCGGTCCCACCTGGGGAAGTCAGATGGAACGGATGCGAATGAGAGACCTCGATCATTTATTGATCACCCACGCCCATTACGATCATATCGGCGGTCTTCCGGAATATGCCGATTTGTGCCGGTGGCGCCGGAAGAAAGGCCATGTATACGCTCCTGCCGAAGTGCTGCAGTCACTTCACGGCTTCTTCCCTTGGCTGGAGAATCAGCTTGTATACCAAGAAGTGGATGACGGATTTTCGTTCGGAGAGTGGCGGATTTTTCCCTGGAGGGTATGCCATGGCAGGAATGGATTTTCCTATGCCTATCACTTCTCCAAGCCCGGATATCAATGGGTGTACTGTCCCGATTCGATTCGGCTGAGCCCGGAGGAGAAACGGCCTCTCGAGAACCTCCAGCTGCTTATTCTCGGGACAAATTTCTATAAAGAGGAAGCGGATCCGGACACGCGATCGGTCTATGATATCGTGGAAGCTCTGCAGCTTGTCGAGGAAATGAACCCGGAGCGGGTGTTCTTCACTCATCTGTCCCATGGCATCGACCTGAACGAATCAGAGCGCTACGAATTGCCGGAACGATGCAAGCTCGCTCACGAAGGGCTCCGGCTGGTGCTCTGCTAGTTGCCTCTATGAAGTATTTTCTTCCCTGCTAAAGTCAAGAAAGACAGCCTGAACCCTCCTGCCTGCAGAAGAATCGGGCTGTCTTTAATTTCTTGGATTATGAAAAACAGGAGAAGCTTCTCTTAACCTTCCGAGACTGATTTCACCGGCTGCTTTCCGATCAGATAGGTGCATCTGCGTCCGCCGCTCGTTATGCATTCCGTGCGATTGACCTCCGCTCCCAGCAATCCCTCGAACAACGCCAGCTCGCAGCTGCATGCTTCATTATATTGCCGGGCTACCTGTGAGATGGGACAGTTAAACTCGGTAAATACGAACCCGTCTTCCTTGTGCTCCCACTGCACCATATATCCGTTAGCATTCTGTATATCCGCCAGAAGAGCCACTCTTTCCGACAAGGATTTACCCTCCATCTGTTCGCGGTATTTGCCGAGCAGCTTCTCCTTGCGAAGCTGGAACAGACGTCCGATCTTCTCCTCGCCGTCCTCGGTTACAAGCTCATGCAGCAGATCTAACGTTAATTGATGGTAGTTCTTCGGAAAGAATTCATCTGCCGATTCTGTCAGCGAGTATAAGTGCGTCGGCCTGCCCATTGCCTGACGGGACAACCGGGTTTCGACCAGACCGTCCCGCTCCAATGTATTCAAGTGACGGCGAACAGCCATCTCCGTTATTCCCAACTGCTTGGCCATTTCGCTAACGCTCATTGGGCCGTCCGTCTTCATCATCGTCAACAGCAATCTGCGAGTGGATGATTCCTGCTCTTTACTCATCCTGATCACCACCTGTAATGCCATTGTATCGCATTTGGAGCGGATAGTAAATTAAACAAACCAAAATGTTGAGTATCTAAAGGCAGCCTACTCACCAAGCTCTTTACGGACGAACTGCCGGACGGAAGGAGCGAACTCCTTCAATATAGCCGGCAGGTCACCGATTAACGGATGTAATCCATCCCTATCCAACTTCATATATTCCTGAACAAGCGGTTTGCGCAGCTTGACGAGTTCGATCAGCGGTTCCCCGATTTCACGGTCAAACACATTTTCTCCCAGCAAAATTTCTACAATATCCTCATAGCTGCTGGCGTCTCTCATCATAAACGCATCGATCAGAAGGCTGCCGACATCGGTCACGCTCTCAATCGCCAGATGAAGAATACGTTCCTGAGCTAACCCATCCAGCAAGATTCCATTCCAATTATCCTTCAATTGTTCACATGCCTCGCTGATGACGGGCAAAAATTCGAGCAGCTGTTCCAGCTGCTCCCTGTTAATATAGTACATTTGACAGCCTACTTTCTTTTTTTCATTTTAGTCCATATAAACATGGATACGAAGGTGACTGCAACTACGACAATCAGAACGATCGCTTGCATCGGATATTCCATGGACATCTAAATTCATCTCCCGTGTCATTCTGTTATTAGCCATCTGGGCTGAAAAAAAGGTTGTGATACGTTGCAGGAATGCCCGACAAACCGAAGCTAGCCGCCCTTCATCCTGGCCAGCAGCGCCCAACGCCGTTCCGATCGTTTCTTATACTTTGGCAGTCCCCGGTAGATATCCAATGTCTCCGCATAGGCTTGGCGGGCTTCTTGCCGGCGTCCGAGCCTGTCGTAAAGCTGTCCAAGCCGATAATACGCCTCGCAGGAGGAGGAGTGAACCTCCCTGAATTGCTCCAGGTAAGCCAGCGCTTGGTCCGGCTTGGATTCCGCAAACGCTTCACCCAGTCTTAGAAAAGGCTCCCCGTAGCGGATGCGCGGATTTAGCTCAATGCTGCGGAGCATGCTGCGCTCTCCGCTCTCAAGTTCTCCCAGCTTCAACCGGCACAGTCCGATGCCAAATTGGACATCTGCCGATTCCTCCATCATGGGCTCGATTTCCTCCAAATAGGACAGTGCTTCCCTATATTTCTTCTTGCCGATAAGCAGATAGGCGGCTTCCAGCTTGGCGCTGGTTTGATGCGGCTGCAGCCGCAGCTCCTGACGAAGTTGACTCAGCCTCCGGCTTTGCCGAAACGGCTTGGTAATGCTGGGCGACAGTCCCAGAAACTTACGGTCAAGCCAGTAGAGAACCACGAAAAGAATGATAATGGCAATGAATGGATTGCCTATCAGCCACCAGAGCAGTGCAAACACAAAAATGTTTCTCAATAGTCACTCCTCCTAATCTTCCCTAACGCAGACCGATAGCTATTTCTTTCACAACTATTTTATTATATCAAAGAAACTCTGCCTCACCCAAAAGGAGATTTTATCATTTTTCAACAATCCCTTATATGAACCCTTCCAGCGAAGGAAAATCGGGCTGTTTCTTTCATAGAAGTACGTCTAAGGTTCCGGACATAAAGTTCGTCATGAATAAATACTGCGTATCCCGGCTATCCCCTACCCGCGCCGGTCTCCTTGTGTGGCGATCTGCTCATAGGCTTCGCTGCGGTCGAGTATCCCTCCGTTCACCGAGTAGAAAGCCTCAGTCAACCGGAAGATTCCCCGGGTGGATTCGGTCCACTCGGCTTGACCGTGAGGGTGATGCCGGCGCATCTCCTCCCACCTCCGGTAATTCTGGTGACCGTTGGACTCCAGCAGGCCCGTCTTAAGTCCCGGAATGGGCTTCAGCCGGGCAGCCACATTCTTATTCCAATCGACCATCCACGGATTTGCCGTCAAATCCGCGCAGAAGCAAGGAATGCCCCGTTCATGCGCCAGCTTGGCCATTTTCAGGCTGACGCTCAATGTTTTGGCTACCGGTTTCAAAGCAATAGCTCCGTAGCCAAGCTCTATTCTGGCCAGCGCGTCCTCTTCGTTGTGCACGCTCTCATCCGCCGCAATGCGAACGGGGAGATCCGCTACCTCCGTCTCATCGTTCTCTGGGAAGGGCTCTTCCAGCAGAACGATCCGCTCCAACGCTCCAATGTGGTCGGCATGCTCCAATAATGAGAGAAGCCGATCTTTATGATCATAGCGCCCGTTCGCATCCAAATAGTAGACGATCCTCCCGCTCTCCGTAAATTCGCTTGACCTCTCGCCGGCCAACCTATGGACGGTTTCCAGTCTCTGTTTGTCCCACTCGAGCATCTCGCTTCGATCGCCATTCTGCTTCGGATCCGCTCCCAGCTTGATTTTCAACACGAAATAGCCTTCCTCCAGCAAACGGATGATTTCTTCCTCCGGCATGCCATAAGGAATCAGAGGAGTACTGGCCAGCGCGGAATGTCTGCTGGACAAAGGAGCACGGTACTCCTCCGGGATGAGCTGATCGAACGAGGATATCCCGCTCTGCCGGGCAAATAATTGCCACGAGGCAAAATCAACGGGAACCAACGAATTGAGAGCAAAGGTCAAGCGAAGATCCGGGTGGCTATGCCCCCGGCCATATTCATAAACCTGCGGCAGAACATGCTCCAGAAGGGCAAAGGGATCGCTGTACTCCTTACCCAGGACTGCATCCAGTGCTGCCGTCGTCATTCGGACCATGATTTCGTTGCCCTTCTGCCCGCCCAGCCGGGTAAAGACATCGGCATCCGACCACAGCACGCTTTGCACGCCGGTTCCTGCTCCAATCTCCCCCGTTTCATTGGCCAGCAGTACAACGGATTGCCACAGTTCATCTATGTAACCTCCTTTAAAGCCAAAAGGGGCCAGCAGTTCCTCTTGAACAACCGCGTGTTTCGTCTGAACGATCCTCATAATGGAATTTCACCCTTCTCCCCATATTTGTCCATAGGTGCCGATCGTGTTAGTTAATTATAAGTATATCAACAACTAACGATTTTGGCACAAAGTTGTTGCAAAGTAGAATTGCCTCGAAATTGCCGGCGGGTTACAATAAATAGGTAGGAGATAGAAAGGGGGCCCGTTATGAACGAACGTCAAGCTCTTCAGTGGAAAAAGAAACGGCAAATGGGAAAGTCCAAATTTCTGGTTAATTATTGCATACTGGGCTTCGGTCTTTCCACGGCTGTCATCCTTACACTCTTGGAACTTATTTCCATGCACGATCTGTTCTGGCAATTCGCGATCATTCGGCTCGTTGTTTTTCCGATCATCGCCGTCCTGTTCGGAATTGGCTATTGGGAGTCGAAGGAAAGGAAATATTCGGAATTTGCCGAGACCCATACGACAAACGCATCCCGTTCCTAATCTCGTTAGGCGAAAAACAGGCCGGCCCGTTCGGGTGCCGGTCTTAAATGCTTATACAGAGTCCCCCGCCCCGGTTCGCACAGTTGTGTTACGAACGGCCGCCATGGCCCGCTGGTGTTCATTCGTGTTGTTGGCCGTAGGGTGGCTGGCGGATAGTTAGCCTGTAGTATGTGTCACCGCCTTTTTTGTACATCAAATAAGGCATGGCCTACAACAGCAAAGACGAGAAATTGCAGGTCTTTCTCCAGGAAACCGTTTAAACCCGGAAAGGCCAACAATTCTGCAGGTCTTTTTCCGGAATTTAGCTAAAAGCCCGGAAAGACCAACAATTCTGCAGGTCTTTCTCAAGAAAATCCCGAAAATCGGCCAAATCACTAAAAAGACCTGCACATTTGCTCGTCATTTGCTGATTTTACACAAAATCCCCAAAAAGACCTGCATTTTTGCGAGTCCTTGAAGTCTGTCCGTACATCGCGGCTTGACTTTGTTAACAATCAAGCTTGCTTTGGTCGTTACCCCTTTTCACTCAGTGTCTTTCAAGGAGGCTTTGTACCTCTTTCCTCTTTTGATTGCTTTCCCCTTCACTCAGTTTCTTTTAATCGGAGATTCGTACCTTCCCCCTCCTTTTGACTGCTATCCCCTTTACTCAGTTTCTTTAAACCGGAGATTTCGCGCCTTTCCCCTTCTTTTGACTGCTATCCCGTTTACTCAGTTTCTTTATAACCGGAGATTTCGTACCTTTCTCCTCCTTTTGACTGCTATCCCATTTACTCAGTTTCTTTATAACCGGAGATTTCATGCCTCTCGCCTCCTTTCGGCTACTATCCCCTTCACTCAGTTTCTTTAAACCGGAGATTTCGCGCCTTTCACCTTCTTTTGACTACTATCCCATTTACTCAGTTTCTTTATAATCGGTGATTTCGTGCCTTTCACCTTCTTTTGACTGTTATCCCATTTGCTCAGTTCCTTTAAACCGGGGATTCATGCCTCTCACCTCCCTTCGTCTCTTTCCCTTTCTCATAGTAGCTTCCGGGTAGAAAATGGATGAGAACCAGCAGAATAATTTGAAACATTGTTCCTTTCTGAGACAAGGGGATAACAGTCCAATATCTTGGCAAAGAGATGCATAGGAACAGGGGGCCGGCTAGATAACCTAAGAAGGGGGGCGGTCTGACAAGGAACTAACGAGGTATTAACGTCGGACTGACGATGTGCTGGAGAGATGCTAACGAGGCACTAACGTGGAGACGATGCGCTGGCGAGAGCTAACGAGGCACTAATGTGGGGGCGACGCGCTGGAGAGATGCTAACGAGGAGTTAACGAGGGACTGACGAAGCTCTAGCGAGGTGCTGACGAGGAGCTAACGAGTCCGTTGAAGAGGTACTGTTGAGGATGCAGCATCTCTGATTTGACTAACTAAGAGCAAGAAAAGGGTTCTGTATAATAAAGCCAATCGAAAATGTAGTACAATTTTTCCCTTCATGGGGTAATAAAAATCCGCCGGCCACAGGCCGACGGATGAAGTATGCTGTATAAGTCCTTGAAATTCAATATTAGAATCGGATTTCTTTGCCCTGCTCGCTGGATTCATAAATCCCGCAAAGAATTTTCATCATCTCGACGCCGTCTTGTACCGGGCTGAGCGTTTCTTTGCGCCCTTTGCAAGCGTCGATGAAGTGGTTGATCTCGTTCTGGAAGCCTCCGGCAAAATCGAATGTCGGATGATCGACCTGAGGAGATACATTCAAAATCGTATCGTACTTCTCGGTAACGATCGTCAGCTCCGGCTCCACTTCGGCTCCGCCTTTGGTCCCGTAGAGCTTCACGGTCAATTCGTCCTTCTTCGCATGCAGCGTAAAGCTGACATCGACCATCAGGGAAGCCCCATTCTCGAAACGGATCAAGGCGTTGGCCGCATCCTCGACGGTGTTCTTGTCCGCATCGTAGTCCGCAGCACGGTAGAAGCTCAAATTTTTCACATTGTTACGGTTTCCAAGCTTGTTATAAGCATTTCCGGTGATCGACTGCACCTTCGGTCTGCCCATCAGATACCAAGCCAGATCAATAACATGGACACCGATGTCGATCAGAGGACCGCCGCCGGAACGCTCCTTGTCCGCGAACCAGCCTCCGGGATTCCCCAATCGGCGCAGACAGGAAGCCTTGGCATAATAAATTTCTCCAAGGTCGCCGTTGTCGATAAATTCCTTCAGCACCTTCGTGTTGCTTCCATAGCGTCTGACGAAACCTACTTGCAGCACTTTACCGCTGCGCTTGACCGCTTCTTCTACCTGCAGAGCTTCCTCAACTGTTTTGCAAAGAGGCTTCTCGACAAGCACATTCTTGCCGGCGTTCAAAGCCGCGATGCTGATGGGAGCATGGGAATTATTCCAGGTGCAGACGCTGACCGCTTCGATTTCCGGCAGGGCCAGAAGCTCGTTATAATCGGTGAATACTTTCGATGCGCCGTATTTCTCGGCCTTCGCCTTGGCTCTTTCCTCGTTCAAATCACAAATCGCATAAATTTCCACTTCCGGATTGTTGTGGTATGCCTCCAAGTGCACTCCCGAAATGGACCCGGCACCGATGACGCCAATTTTCATTTTCTCCATCACAAATCCTCTCCCATCATAATCTATCTTCTCTTAATTTAGCCCAAACGTTGGCAGGATTCAACCAATTTTCATCATTTCGGGAGCGATTTCTCAGATAAATTGAATAAAATCTCCAATTTGTACGTCGACAATGTCGAATTTTTCCTCCAAATGAAAAGGCTTCACGATGTCTACTCGCAATCGCTTCAAATGATCCACTCCGGTAATGATTGCCTCTCCTCCGGAATAGCCTTTCATCGCTTTGCCGCGGAAAGGAGTCACACCTTCGGAGGAAAGGTCGAACCCGAGCGGCAGAGGATAAACCGTATCGATTCCTCCATCCTCGATCTGCCGGACAATCCCTTTGGACAAAATGACCGAATCCTTCAACGTAATTTTCAGCAGCCCCGCATCCTGATGCATGGAGCGTACAGGATATATGGAAGCGGGACCTGCACCGGAACGGATCTTCACATATTGAGGAAGCTCCCGCGGCTGATCGGCCTTCACCCAGATGGTCTCCGCATGAATGTCCACTTGCTCCACCGGCAGCCACTTCCGCGCTTCCGCTTGCCCGGTGGCCTCCCGGAATTCCGCATGATCGGCCCGAATGAGCGACTGGGCGGTCATCCGGCCCTCTTCGTCCAACCGCATCCAGGCGCAGCGGCCTTCGATCCGCCATTCGCCGTAGGGAGTTTCAACCTTGATCGTCTGATCCTGCGGACTGTATGCCCAGTAATCCTCCAAGCCGTTGTCCAGCTTCACACGGAAGGCGGTAACGAGCTCACCGTACGCCTTCAGCGGCTCCAATCCGGTCACTTTCGGCCCGGCCTCATCCGCGCTGATAGCCTGATAAACGGCTGCATACTGCTTGGCCCGCTCCTCGCTGCGGATGATGAGCACGGGATGCTGGACCGTTCCTTCTAAGCTCGGACATTGTCCGCTCAATATCCGGTCCTGCGGCACGCAAATCCCGTGCCAGTTCAGCACGCCGCCTTGGCTGGAGGTCCATGTGGCGCTTACAGTCCGCCCCTCGGCTGCATGCTCCCGAACGGCATAGATGTACCCATAGCCGTTATTCGGTTCGGGAGTCCAGGCCTGCAGCTTCTCCCCATCAAGGGCATGGGTGAATGTCTCACCCGTCGACAGCCGCTCCCCGAAGCTCTTGCCCGGATAATCGAAATACGGCTTCTCCTCCGCATCCACCCCGGCCAGAGTCCAGTGCTCCGCTGCCTGCCGTACCCCGTTTACTGCTAATTCACTGTCCTCGTGAAAGGCATGGAAAGCGTAGTCACACATTTCCGCGCCTTGAACATAGAAAAAATCGGCTATGTACGAAGCCTGATCGCCGATCGGAACGGCAGCGGCCATTCTCTGGTAAGCATCGATATCATACAATGCCGGAGCCTGGCCTTCAATCGCGGACAAGTAACCGTCCTCGTAAATAACAGAGCATTCCCCGCCGGCGAACCGCTTGTACAGTTGCCCCCGCTTTAACTCTCGGTCCCGATTGACGACAACGGTGTTATGGGCGATCGCTTTCGTCCCCCAACCGAAATGGCCGTTCGTTCCATAAATGCCATAGCCTATATCGGCCGAAATTTCTTTGCCGTGGGCATAAAAATTAAGGCCGAGGACATCGTCGTGCGCGTGGGTGTTGTTTTGCCCTACTCTCATCAATAAGGTCGTATCGTTGGCATCCCTGGCAATCGCCAAGCCGAACTGGCCCTTGACTGTATTCCCTCTCGGCCGTTCTAACCCGTCTGTCCGGGGACTCGGCGGATGGGCAAAGAATAAATCAATCCCCCGGCCGCCGAGCTCCGGAACCGCCGCAGCGTACAGCTTCTCCATGCATTGCATCGCTTCCCTCTTCATGTCCGGGTCCGGGGAAAACTGGTTAAAGAACGACGCCGCCCGGTAAGTATCGACCAGAAGCTTGCGGTCCGGCTCTGTGCTTTGACGGGTATCTCTGCCCCAGTCCCCAAAGCAGGGAAGATGTCCCTGGCATAACACATCGAGATGGTTGCGAACGGAAAATTGGAAGAACCGGCTGCAGTCAAACGGATGAAATTGTTTAAGCTGCTCCTCGCCGGATGCTCTCATGGCCAGCAGGGCTACATCCAGAAAAACCGAGCCGGTAAACAGGCTGTACCCATAGGAGCCTTCATAATACATTCCGTCCCGGCCAATCGCGTTATAGAAGTAAGCTTCGACCGCCTGCACTCCCCACCGCAAATAATCCTCATTATCCAGTACGAGCCCGACGGCCAGCATAGCCCTCACTCCGTCGGATTCATGATTCTGCAGGTTCGTAAGATTGCCGCCGCTCAGATCGTAGACCGGTCCTCCCGGCTCGGTCAGCATGTAATCATTCAGCATCGTTTCGATGCAGGCGCGCATCGTCCCCGTTCTGCCCAATCGGCTCAAGGCGGGAGAAGGGCTGTCCAGCTCGGGCAGCCGGTACAGCCAATCGTAATCGTGGGCGATGCATACTTTGATCCGATGCACGATGCTTGTCAGCATATGCAGCCGGCCGATTTCAAAATCACTGCCGAACGGGGTGAAATCCCGCGGCCCGATCGTGCCGGGCAGTATCGCGGAGAAAGCATCGAGCAGTACAAGCGCTTTATGCGCATATCGCTCTTCTCCCGTCAGCATGTATAAATAAGTAAGCTTCGTAACCATTCCTTCGTGATCTCGGACTCCGCCGAACCAATCGCCCGCGATAAAGAAATTCCACATGCCTACCGGATAATATCCTTTGCCGTTCTTTTCGAACCCGTGACCAGTATCCGGATACCTGTCATTAGGGAAGGTCATCCGGCAGTGGGGACAGGTCAGCAACTTGCGGGGAAACTGTCTAATGTCGGAGAACATGGGCCGCTGCTCCTCCAGATTCATGGGAAAGGGCTGTCCACAATCGGGACAGCCGGCAATTCCATAAGCAAAAGTCTGGTCCTGCATGCTCAGGACACAGTCATAGATTAATTGGTCGTCGAGCTCCAGGAACGAGTCGCACCTTCTTTTCCAGGCTTGATAGGCTTCCCGCGCCCAGGCATGGGAGTCCAGATTGCGCTTAGCCTGCTCTACATCCTGAACCGTAAAATAAAATCCGTGCTTCGGCCGGACGGTTGTCATCGTTTCACTCCCTTTCTATCCTTTCAGAGAACCGATCATGATGCCTTTAACAAAATATTTCTGTACAAACGGGTATACGCAAATAATCGGAATCGTGGCGACCATAATCGTTGCCGCCTTGATAATGTCCGGCGTCACCGCATTTTCCCTCGTCGGATCGTAGGATTCGAACTGCTGAAACTGCGCCGAGCCTTCAATGACAATTTTGCGCAGCACATTCCCGAGCACCGTCTTCTCCGGATTCGAAATATACAAGAGAGAGTCGAACCAGGCGTTCCAGTGTGCGACCGCATACCACAGCGCAATCGTAGCAATGATAGGCTTGGAGACCGGAAGCACGATCGAGAACAAGACGCGGAAGTCGTTCGCTCCGTCCATCTTCGCCGACTCTTCTATTTCTTCGGGTAGCGACATGAAGTAATTCCGGACAATGATCATCGAGAAAGCCGCGATCAGTCCCGGAAGAATGAGCGCCATCCGGTTGTCCAGCAATCCCAGCTCCTTGACGAGCAAGTAGTTGGGGATCAGGCCGCCGCTGAAAAACATGGTGAAAACAATCATCATGGTGAACAGATTGCGGTTGGGCAAATATTTCTTCGATAACGGATAGGCGCACAGAACGGTGAAAATAACGTTCAGGAATGTTCCGAGCACCGTCCGATAAACGGTGTTATAGTATCCGACCCAAATCATCCGGTTGTCGAAGACGGCTTTATACGCCTCCGCCGAGAATTCTCTGGGCCACAGCTTCAAGCCGTAAACGTTCGCCGCAGCCGGTGTGCTGAAGGAAACCACCAGTACATCGATAAAGGGGTAAACGGCCGTGAAAGCAAACAAAGTCAGAAAGACGACGTTAAAGGTGTCGAACGCTTTCTCCCCGAACGATTTCTTACCTATAGTCATGGACATCGTTTAATCACTCCTCACCAGATGCCGTAGTCGCTGAATCGCTTGACGATCGTGTTCGTTATAATAATCAGCACGAAGGCGATGACGTTGATGAACAATCCGGAGGCCGTCGCCAGCCCGTACTGCATCTCGGTGATCCCGATTCGGTAGGTATAGGTGCTTAACACGTCTCCCACCTCATATACAGCCGGATTATAGAAGTTGAACACCTGGTCGAAATCGTCATTGATAATGCCTCCGACGGCAAAGATAAACATGATCGTAATGACCGGGATCAAGGAGGGCAGAGTGATATGGATCATCTGCTTCCACCGGTTGGCTCCGTCTACAATAGCCGCCTCGTACAGGGAAGGATCGATTCCCGACAGCGCAGCCAGATAGATGATGGAGCCCCATCCGACACCTTTCCAGACTTCGGTGCTGACGAGTAGTGTCCGGAACCAGTTCTTGTCACCGAAGAAGAAGATGGCGTCTCCTCCCAGCGAGGTGATGATATAGTTGACGACTCCACGCGTAGGCGAGAAAATTTCCATGAAAATCCCTGCCAGGACGACCCAGGATAAGAAGTGGGGCAGGTAGCTTAAGGTTTGGACGAATTTTTTAAACAAAATGACTCTCAGCTCGTTAAGCAGAATCGCCAATATAATGGGAGCCGGAAATCCGAACACCAGCTTGTAGAAGCTGATGATGATCGTGTTGCGGAAAGCCTTCGGAAAATCCCTGCCTGTAAACAGATCGACAAAATTTTGAATTCCGTTCCAGGGGCTGCCGAACACCCCGTCAATGAACCGGTATTCTTTAAACGCCAGAATGATTCCGTACATCGGCAAATACTTGAATATAATAAAATACAGCAAACATGGCAGCAGCATAATTAACAAATATTTATGCTTCCAATAGGATTTAAGCCACGTTCTCATTCTTCCCGGTCTCATGTTTGGAGAAGGAAGCGTGCTTGATGTTGTTATTTTCCCGTTCATACCCTCACTCCTAACGGAAAAAGCGGCCAAAGAACCACCTGCTGGCCGCTTTTATGAATCTGGATTATTTCAAGGACTGATACCATTCGTTAGCTTCTTTGGTCAACTGGTCTCCTCCAGAGCTCTTCCACTCCTCGACGAATTTATCGAATTCCTCCAACGGCTTCTCTCCATTAATGATCGCGGTGAACGTATCCTGCTGAAGCTTGATCAGGTTTTTGGAATATTTGCTGTCGGACGGAAGCGGGGACTTCACTGCGTTCTCATAGCCGGCTCCCTCGAACTTGAAGTACTTATCGTTGGCTCCGACCCGTTTCGGATCCTGCAGCTTCTTCGAGAACTCAGGCTGGGCAAAAGGAGAGAATGTAATATGCGCTCCGATCTTCGCCATTTCCTCATTGGTCTTGAAGCCTTCCTTCATAACGATCGTATGTCCGTCCGGACCATTGTCATGGTGTACACCTTTATCGCCATATTTCACTTTCACGAAGGTGTCGAAATCTCCGTAAACTGTATCCCAAATTTGCATAATCCGATGTCTCGTCTCATCATCTGCGGCATCTTTACCGAACGCCATATAAGTACCTCCGACCAGACCAGGCGTTATGTTTCCGAATTTGCCGTCCGGCCCTACCGGAGGTTTGCCGTAGGCAATCTTGCCTTCACCTTTGGTCACTTCCGCCAGCATCTTGGTGTTGTCGCCGCCCAGGAAATTCGTTTCCGGATCGGCTGGAGACCAGTGATAATAAGAACCGTGGGAGGATACTCCGATTTTGCCGTTGACAAAGTCATGGGAGATCGCCCAATAGCCTCCGGTGTTCTCTCCGATAACCCATTCCGGGCTGATCAAATCCTCCTGCTTCCACTCTCTCAGCGTTTCCAATGCCTTCTTCGTTTCGGGAAGAATTCCGCTCCAGACGATCTGTCCGTCGCGAATCGTCCAGAATTCCGGGTAGACTCCGTAAGCGCCGTAAACATTCGTCATTCCGGAATTGGACATCCCGTAAGTATCCTTCTTATTGTTGCCGTCCGGATCATCATTGCGGAATTTCACCAAGGCTTCCTTGTACTCCTCAAGCGTCTCCGGCACTTCCGTAATGCCTACCTTCTCAAGCCAATCCTGTCTCCAGGCTGTAGCCAAACTGTATACCCCATCGCTGTTAATGCTCGGGATACCTATGTACTTCCCGTCATATTTCACGTAATCCCAAATTTTCGGATCGTAAGAGTCCACCAGCTTCTTATAATTGGGCATATACTGGTTAAGCTCTTCTTCCGTGTAGCCTACCGTTACCCCTTGGGTATAGAACTTCTGCAAATCCGCCCCCGAATAAACGGTCATAAAATCCGGAATTTCGCCCGAAGCAAGCTTCGTGCCGAGAAGCTGCTCCCTCTGGGTGACGTCCATATACCAAATGTTAAGCTTGACATTAAATTTGTCTTCCACGAACTTCTTAATCGGCGCATCGTTGTCCACCGGACCGTACTGATAAGTAAGCCAATCCAGCGAAACTGTTTTCGGTGCAGCGCTTTCAGAAGGCTCCGAGCTCGGGCTCGGGCTTGCATTCGGACTTGACGCCGGCTTCTCTTCTTTGCCGCATGCCGTCAAACTGGCAGCTACTACTCCCGCCATAAGGACAGATGCCGCTTTCCCCCATTTACCTTGCATAAACCTTCCCCCTTGTCAATTCTTACTAAAAAAGGAATGAGTAATCGTTTCCATATCATATTAACACGCGTTATATTTGTCGTCAATAATAAAATAACATTTGTTATGTACTTGCCGAAGCAAACAAAAAAGGGCGTTTCCGCCCTTCGCTATTCCTGCCTTATAAATAACATTTAACTCAACTTCCCGAACGGTATAAAGCGGCTGTCCCGCCTTCGTGGATGACCGTATCCTTCAAATAAATGGTACGGCGATCCTTATCCCCTTCATTGATAATTTCAATCAGCCGTTTCACAACGATTTCCTTCTCTTCCGGACCGATATATAACGTTGTTAAATTCGGAACACTCATCTTGACAAGCTCCGAATATCCCCAGCCGACGAGGCTGATCTTCCTGGGAACCTGAAATCCAAGGTCCTTAAGCTTCTGCAGCGCTCCGAATTGAATGACGGTGTTAACGCAAAAAGCGGCGGAGTAGTCAATTTCAAGTATTTCCATTCTCGAGGCCAGCTCGTATCCATCCTCTTCCTTACTGACCTGGACTAACGAGATATCATAGGGTAATCCGGCCTCCTCCAGCGCTTTGCGGTAGCCGGCCAACGTCTGCTGATGAACCAACGTATCCAGGCTGCCGCTGAACAAGGCAATTCGGACATGCCCCAGATCCGTCAAATATTTCGTTGCCTCATATGCAATTTTGACCACGTCCGTAACAATGACATTCACATCGGTTCTATTCGAGGACACACCGCTATAAACAACATAAGGAACTGCCGCATCCTCCATGATATCCAAAATGTCGTCATCTATATCTCCGGTCAGAACGATTCCGGAAACCTCCTTGTTTCCGAGATACTTGGAAAGCATGTTGAAATCATTCGTACTGGAGCGAACATTCATGAAAATCAGCCTGTACCCATGTTGGCTTGCTACATTTTCGATCACCCGAAGGTCGTGAATATACAAGGGGTCGTCCGGTTCGCGGTTATACAGAATATAGCATATTTTGGGGTAAATTTCGCTGTCCCGGTAACCGAGTTCTTTAGCGGCCTGCAGAATGCTCCTTCGCGTTTCCTCCGAAACGGTGCTGTTCGGTGTATTATTGAGAACCAAAGACACCGCTGTTCTGGAAATACCTAAATAATCCGCTATATCTTTCTTCGTGACGGTCATTTTGCAACCTCCCTCCTCCATCTGATATTCCCTCCTCAATAACGGACGTTATATCAAAGACGGACCCATCCGAAAAACATTATACATGAAAGAAAGGCCGGAAGGAAGCGGTCAATATCGGGCCTTTGTAAAAAGAACAAGCGCAAATCTACCAAGATCACTTTACTGACTTAGAACGCTAGTTATATTTATCGGCTTCCAACCCTTCCGACTATCCTTCTACATTAAGGTCGGGCCGATCGGAAGGAGGCAATGGATTCCTCATAGTAATTCCATCCCTCGCCGACATGCTCCGGACGATGGGCATCCGATCCGAAAACAAGCGGAATCCCCATTTCCAGACATCTGCCGATAAACCATCCGGGAACGTACGGCTGGCCGCAGGTCGGAACTCTCAAGCCTGCAGTATTGACATCAATGCCCACGCCTGCCTCGGCCAGCTTCGGAAGAAGCCCGTCCAGCCGCTTCCGGATCTGATCCGGATCGATCGGAGGAAGCGCCTTATGGAACTTCTCTATCAAATTGACATGACCCAACCGGCGGCTGCCCGGGAGTTTGGCCGCCAAGGCCACTGCCTGCTCCAGTTCATTATAATATTCGTCTACTACTTTCTCCATCGAGCCGTAGTAGGCGATTAACCCTTCCTCGAAGTCCTGCGGTGTATAATCTAAGCATCTCATTCCATCTTTGCCAGGCAGGAAATGGAGGGAGACCACCCAATCCTCCACCTCATGATGGCATTGTTCGGCCAATTCCAGAGAATACTGGGGCTTGCCGGGCAAATAATCTATTTCCATTCCGGTCCAAATTTCCAGTACTCCTTCATAGCGATTCTTGTAATTTTTTACATAATCAAAGTATGCCGGCAGCTCGCTCGCTTCCATAGCCAGCTCCCGCTGCAGCTGCTCGTTCTTCGTCCAGTGCTTCGGCAATGGAGAATGTTCGCTCACCGTATAACGGGTAAATCCCAGTTGGACCGCCCGGTCGAGATAAAGTCCGAGCTCTGCCGAGGTGCCATGAGGACAGAATGCGGTATGGGTGTGACCGTCCCATTTAAGAATCGAATTCATTGGCGAATGCTCCTTTGTCTATTCTTCTCTAGCTTGTATCTAGCATTAGGATATCACCCCGTTAGGACATATTCAAATCTGGGCTTACGTCTATACCAGGCGGGCGAAGGCCGCATACAATGAAATATATCGTTGAAGGAGATGAACATCCTTGAGTGAAAGTGTGGAAAATGGAAGTCCTAAAAAGAAAAACCGCCCTTTATCCAAAAAAGAAGTACTGGAGCTTAAACAGTCTCTTCTGTCCGTTCGCAAAGATTTGGAGAAAAAGCGGAATGAGTTAAAAGGAACGGTCAAATCTATGCAGAAGCTCGCGGTAACCCAAGAAATTCCGGAATGGGTGCAGGATGTCCGCAGTCTATATTCCCAAAAAGACTATACTTATTGGAAGCTGATCCGTACTTTGCGCAAGCACAAAATGCTATAGAAATTGCAGCAGGTATGCCGCTATCCCCCCTTTCGTCCGTTCCCGATTGCAGCGCCCGAACCGGCGGCGGCCGCTTCGACTGCTTCTACTGCGGCAGTTCCCATCTGCAGAGGAAGGTCTTCCCGGATCATTTGGCGGATATGCTTGATCCTGCTTTCGGCATCGATGCATTGGTTAGAGCCTATCTGTACTATTCCGGAAGCTGAGACTCCAATAATTTTGATCGCTTCAACCTTGATATAAGGGGATTCGTTAATGATTTCCATCTCAAGCTCTTCATCGAGCGATGGGCCGGGGATTGGATTCGTGAATATCGGGGAGGAGAAATCTCCTTCATCCCCGTAATATGAGGACTGGCTGCGCAGCACTGCCAGAACCTTCGTTTCCGGCGTCAAGCAGAGCGAATCCCCAAACTGGACAATGGAGCTCAGTTTAATCTCAATAACCTTGAAGAAACCAACCAAGGAAATTCGGGCCTGCTTCATAAACTTTACCTTGCAGCGGATAATGGTACGAACGGCCCCACGACGAAAGCTTCGGGCGGAGTATCGAATGCGGAAGCGAGACTGATCCTCTCCGTGTCTCCCACCAATAAAACCGAAGAAGTTGTAACACCAATTACCCTTATCTGTCCTACTTTGATTTCCTTATTAACCACAGTCATCTTCATGTTTCCTCACTGCCTTCCCATACTGTTTTTCAAAATATTGCTCAATGGCCAACCGGATATCCCGCTTGACCCTGTCTAATATGTCTTTCTCAACGGCGGAGTCATCCGACGAATCCTTATGCAGCCTTTGGATGTAAACAACTATTCTCGGCCCCACCTGCCGACGTATGTCCTCAATCATGGCAAATCGCACCTCATCCGGCACTTGAACGCCGTAATGGGCTTCGAAGCTGCTGACCTCTCTGGGAATCTCCATATCAATATAGCGGTCCAACTGCTCTTTAAGCTTGGGGAAAAAAGGGACATCCTCTCCCTCCTCACCTCCGGGCTCCCCGTTGGAAGGAACGGCTAATTCTTCAATGCCTTTGCCGTTCGGAGTTAATCCTATGTTCAAAGTTCCTTCCAGTGTCTCTACCTTCAGTTGGTCGAAATGGTACTCTATTCTCTCCACATGTGTCATTTTGTTGCTTTTAAATTCACGTATATCCTCACGAATCTCGATAATCATCTCTTCCATGCGCTCCATTTTCTCCTGCTGCCGGGCCAAGAAATTATATACATCCTGAAGCCACCTCATGAGCCGAGGATCGTTATACATCCCGCACACCTCCCGTTTATTTAATGTATGCGGTACATGGAACAGGCCATGCCTCTGAACGAACCTACCCCGTCATGAAGGCCCGGGCAGAGGGACTAGAGAAACGGAGGATACCGCACTCACTTCCGGAGCGGGCTTGGTAAATCCCCCGGTGTTGTACAGATTGGACAGCGACTTAATCACTCCCGCACTGCCTATTTGCAGGACTGAAGAATTAGTAACCGCCCCGATTCGAATCGTATGAATAGTTATATTCTGATGAACAGTCAAATTCATCCCGATCCCGCCTTCGCCGAAGACGTATCGACCAAATCAGGATCATTGGTATTCGTAGCGCTTATTCCGCTGTTGGTTAATGGAAGATCGCCCGTTATGAAGGAGCCTGCACCGGCAAATGTTTTTGATGTGCTGACGGGTGACAGAAAGACAGCATCACCGAATTGGACTATCCCTCCCGAGTCAACGCTTAGTATTTTAACGTTTCCGACGATGGAAGGCACGGATTTGACCTCCTTTTCGGCTCAATTGGAACGGTTCCCTGAAGAAGTCATTTGCATATAACCTATTGTATGTAGATAAATACCCAGAGGTTCATATAATTGCCTTGCCGCTGCAATCCGAAGGAGAACACCTTAAACCGGCAATCTATCCCAGAAAAAAAAGCGTTAGGCGTTAACCATTAAGTGCCCTTTTGGGCATCAAGCCCGTATACTGATTAGCAGAATGATGAGGCTGCAGTGATCAGCTTCCTCCGCCTAGACCCAAGTTTGCCTGGTGTACGATTTGCTCAGGAAATTAATATACGGACAGAAAGGAGAATTCGGAAATGAGCGATAGAAACTCCGGTTCGTTCGACTGGAAGTCGCTGGAGAAGTTATTCGGGGGGCCTCTTCCATTCATGGCGGAAGCTTTAAAACAACGGGCGCAAGCAGAGTCCTCTTGGGTGGAGAACTATGTCAAGCAAATCCTGAAAGGACCGGGAAAAATTAAAAGCAAAAACGGACTGGAGCATGAATTGGTGGAAACTCAAGACGACCTTATCGTCAAAATTAAAATACCGGACCATATTAACCCGCGTAACCTAAAGCTATTCGTCGGCCATAATTCATTAAAGCTCAACGGCTTATCTGCCAAAAGCCGCGTAGTCCGCCTTCCCAAAAATGTGATAGGGGAATCCGCCAAGGCCGTCCTTAAAAAAGGAGTGCTGCAGGTGCGCATGCCCAAGGACTATGAAGGGGACTTCTTTAATGAAATCCGAATCCGCATCCGTTAAAATTCTACGGGCAATCAGAATAATTGAAGAAATCGGGGGCGACAATAAAAAAAACTCCTAACGAAGCCTCTTCGAAGATGAATAACCCGGTATTAGAGGAAGTTTTTCGTGCCGATAACGATCTTTTACAAGGAAAAACATTCTTCCGTAAGGAGTTGAACCATTCAATGACAGAGAACAATAAAGAATATATGCTTACCGATTTCAACGGGCATGACGAGCTTCTGAACGATCTGATAAAGCTGGAAGACAAAATCCGGGGCCGGATGGGGGAGCATGTTCATCTCATCGCCTATACGAGAAGCGAGGAAGGGACGGAATGCAGACCCGGATTGTCCGACTGAAGTACGGGCAATCCGTTTTTTTATTTGAACGGGAAGCGATCTTTATTTGTTAAACATGCGGATCAGATACAGAATGAGAGAGCCCGCGGCGCTTATGAGGAGACAGGTTACAACCGGAAAATAAAATTTGAAGTTTTCTTTCTCCACGACGATATCTCCAGGAATCCTGCCCAGATTCAAATAACGCCCCCCGACTTGCCAAAGCAAGCCCAATACAATCAGGATTATACCGCCAATAATCATCCATTTGGCTGCCGGATTCATCGGTAGCGCTCCTTTCATAACATAGTGTGTTGAAAATTCGACCAAGGACGGTTACGCTGCTTCTTGTTTCCTCCGTTCTGGCCCGTTTATGCATAAGATGACTTTCCCTAACAACATCGATATGGGACCTCCCCCTGAAACGGCCCGAATTTGGGTCTGAATGGTTTGACCGCTTCGAGGGGAGTTCACGAATGCAGGTTGCCTAAGTCCTCACGAATATTAGACTGCGCTATAAAACCCTTGTCAATTCAGATCGCGGATTGCAATCGGTCTGCCCTCCTGCACAGACCGGTTCGACGCCTCCATCAGCTTGGTTAGATCAACGGCCAGTTGAATATTCTCCTCCGCATCGGTTCCCTTGTGGATATGCTCAATCCATTGATAGAATGCCGTCGGGGCATCCTGAGGGATCGATTCGCGGATTTGCCATTCCTTAGCGTAGTCTTCCCCCTTAACGCTGCTGCGAAACATCATTTTCCCGTCATGGGAAGAGTAAAGCAAACTGCCTTCAGTTCCGTGAACCTCCAGAGCGAACGGGGAGAAGCGGTTAACAAAGCCCGCTTCGACGATCCCGACGGCTCCGTTGCCGCATTGGAGGACGCTGACGGCATTATCCTCCACTTCCCTTCCGGTTATGTACCCGTAGGTGGCACTGACGGTCTCCGGCATTCCTAGCAGCAGACGGGTCAAATACATCGGGTGGCAGCCCAAATCGATCATGGCTCCTCCCCCGCACTCCTCTTTGCTGTAGAAATGGGCAGGAAGCCAGCCTGTCGCGGATTGATTCGTAGGAATAGCACCGTTGTGGGATAAGCGGGAACGGACCAGCGTCACTTGGCCGAACAGCCCCTGTGCCGCCATCTCGCGGACAGCCAAGGTATATCCGAAATATAACCTCGGCAGAGAAACCATCAGCCTCACGGCGTTAGCCCGGACCGCTTCCAGAATGGCTTTCACTTCCTGCCAGGTCGGGGCAATGACTTTCTCGGTAAAAATATGTTTGCCCGCTTCAGCAGCGGCAACAATTACCTCTTTGTGCATGGTCGTAGGCGCATCCACAACAACCGCATCCACTTGTGCCAGCATGTCTTCATAACGTTCGTAAAACTGGACCCCTTTGGCATTCGCTGCCGCTTGGCCCCTCTCAGGATTTTCGTCCCAGACAGCAGCTATTTGCGTATGAGGATGGTTTTCTACCTGGCGGGCATAATCCTCGGCATGCACATGCCAGAAGCTGGCCATTCCGATTTTCAACATACTTATCCCCCCTGCATCAGATTTCCCTTACATAGTAGCATAAGTTGGAAAAAAAGCCGATCCCCTATATGGAGACCGGCTTAAAAGAATTTGATTCCATTTTGTTGCCGAGTTTGGTTACAGCTTTACCCTCTGCAATCTCAAGGCATTCAATACAACGGATACCGAGCTAAGAGCCATGGCGGCCCCGGCTACCCATGGTGCGAGGAACCCCGCTGCCGCAATCGGGATGCCCAGAGAATTATAGGCCAATGCCCAGAACAGATTCTGCTTGATATTATTCATCGTTTTGCGGCTCATATAGATGGCGTCCGGTATGCTCCTCAGATCGCCTCTCATTAACGTTACGTCCGCAGCTTCCATAGCGACATCCGTTCCGGTCCCGATAGCCATGCCGATATCCGCTGTCGCCAATGCCGGAGCATCGTTGATGCCATCCCCGACCATAGCGACTTTCTCCCCTGCCGCTTGAAGCTTCTTCACCTGCTCTGCTTTCTCCTCAGGCAGCACTTCGGCCAGGACGCGGTCTATCCCTGCCTGCTTGGCAATCGCTTGAGCCGTTCTCTCGTTATCGCCTGTGAGCATAATGACGGTGAGCCCCATCTCCCGCAGCCGCGCTACAGCCTCCCGCGAGGTCTCCTTGAGCGTATCGGCCACTGCCACCATGCCCGCATAACGTCCGTCTGCGGCTGCAAGCATGACTGTCTTGCCGGTGTTCTCCATTCTTTCCTTCTCCTCTATCGCTTCGGAAGGAATGGATATGTCGAACCGATCCATCAGTTTCACAGTCCCGACCAGAAGGTCTCGATCTTCGACCTTGGCACGGATCCCGTATCCGGGAACCGCTTCGAACTGCTGTGCCTCCGGCATCGCTATCCCTTGCTCGGAAATTCCCGCAACGATGGCTTCCGCCAAGGGATGCTCCGACAATCTCTCGGCCGCTCCGAGCCATTGAAGGAACCGTATACGCTCCACACCCGAAGCCGGTAACACATCCGTCAGCTCCGGCTTGCCTTTGGTGACGGTCCCTGTCTTATCGAGAACAACGGTTGTAATCCGGTGAACGGATTCCAGATGCTCTCCTCCCTTGAACAGAATTCCGGCTTCCGCCGCACGGCCGGACCCGGCCATAATCGAGGTAGGGGTCGCCAGCCCGAGAGCACAAGGACAAGCGATAACGAGTACAGCGATCGCTTTCTCCAGCGCACCGGCAAACTGTCCCGGATCGATGATAAAGTACCATAAGAGAAAAGCGACAAGAGCAATGCCAACGACAATCGGTACAAATATTCCCGAAATCCGGTCGGCCACTCTTTGAATAGGAGCCTTCGAGCCTTGGGCTTCCTCCACGACTTTTATAATTTGTGCCAACGCCGTCTCTTTCCCTACCTGGGTTGCCCGGAAGCGAAGAGAACCATTTTTGTTCAAGGTCGCACCGATGACCCGGTCTCCGGCATGCTTCTCTACCGGTATGCTCTCTCCGGTCAGCATCGATTCGTCGACGGCTGATTGTCCTTCCAACACTTCGCCGTCTACCGGAATTTTCTCCCCCGGTTTCACAAGGACGATATCTCCGACAACCACTTGTTCGACAGGAACATCCATCTCCTGTCCATCGCGCAGCACGCGAGCCGACTTGGCTTGAAGCCCCATCAGCTTCTTGATCGCTTCTGATGTCCGGCCCTTGGCCAACGCTTCGAACACTTTACCGAGAATAATTAGCGTAATAAGGACGGCACTTGTTTCATAATACAAATCAACCGAATGATGCGCATTGCCGCTCCATCTGGTCGTTAGATAGAGACTGTAGAAATAAGCCGCGGATGTCCCGAGTGCTGCTAGCACATCCATATTCGCGCTTTTGTTCCGCAGAGCCTTGTAAGCTCCGACATAAAACTGCCATCCAATAATAAATTGAACGGGGGTTGCCAGAGCGAACTGGAACCAGGGATTCATAAATAAATCAGGAATCCAGATAAACGAAGTAAACCGGAAATGGCTGACCATCGACCATAACAGCGGCAGCGATAATATCGCCGAAACAATCAATTTCGTTAGCTGAATTTTGATTTCCTTTTTCCTGTGATCGGTCCCGGTCGCTTCTTCCTTCAAAACAGCCTTATAGCCCAGGTCTTCAACCTTCCTCTGCAAATCTTCCAGCTTTACCTCATCTTCCGAATAATCGACATGCGCCGTTTCCAAAGCGAAATTAACCGTCGCTTTGGTGACGCCAGGCAGCTTGTTCAGCCCCTTTTCAATTCGGGACGCGCAGGCGGCACAAGTCATTCCGGAGATTTGCAGCTCAACGGATTGCTTTACGGTGTTGTAACCCAATTGCTGAATCTTATGCTCCAACTGCTCGGAATCGACTTTATCCGGATGATACACTACCGTTGCTTTTTCCAGGGCAAAATTGACGTTCGCCGACTCGACTCCGTCCATTTTGGCCAATCCTTTTTCGATTCGATTAGCACATGCTGCACAGGTCATCCCCGTTATTTGGTAGGTCGTATTTTTAGTTGATTTTACTGCTTCTTTGGCATCCATCGGAAACACCTCTCTAGATAAGTAAACACCATACCCCAGTAGGGTATATAATTGAGGGAAGAAAAGCTCCTGAACGGAGCATACAGGTTATTTATAGAATTCACCAATGTTCTGAGATTAATCTTTCGTCGTACTGGTTCGGCTCGAAGCCAGGATTAGTTAAGCTATCGCTGATGTCATCGTCCCTCGGGCTGACATACTCTCCCGGGGTTGTACTAACCAGCGACGTTAGGCTACATCGTACCCTTGATCTTCAATGGCGCTTCTAATCGCATCTTCCGTCAGTTTGGACTCGTCAAATTCAACTGCGACGGTCTTCCCCTCCAAATCGACTTTACCGGCAGCACCAATCTTCTTCAATGCACCTTCTATCGAATTAACGCAATGATTGCAGGACATTCCTTCCACTTTCAGAACGATGGATTTCATAACAAACCTCTCCTTATTCGTGTAATTTATTTCATAAGCTTATTGACGGTCTTTAACAACTCGTCGATCACATCATGATCGCCTTCTTGAATTCTTTCTACCACACAGCTTCTCATATGCCCTTCCAACAGCATCTTCCCTACACCATTCAATGCGGACTGAATAGCGGCAATTTGGTTAAGTACATCATCACAATAAGTATCTCTCTCAATCATCCCTTTAATTCCGCGGATTTGCCCTTCAATCCGGTTCAGCCGGGTAATCAGATTGGATTTGATTTTATCAGAATGATGACTCTTCCTTTCATCTCCGGAAGCACAGGCATGAGTGTCGTCCATTAAGTCATCCATCAAGTGATCCATGAGAAATCCCTCCTTGTTACATATTCATATTACCATACCCCCCTAAGGTATGCAATAGGGGTTTAAAAATAAATTATAATAAGTCTCCCTTGGATATGGAATACCCTCTTTGGAGTCTAGGTACATTGGGCTGATTTCATTTTGGACCGTGAATCCCTATAAGAATGAGCCGTACTAACTTGGGGCGTACTGCTGAACATCATATCACAGGTGGGGCCTCTTTCACAAAGGTGCTGCGTTGGGCAAAAGCCCAGCGAGGCCGCCTCGAGTATATCCATCCGTTTCGGAGGGAAGCGCAGAAGCTCCACCCCGGGCATAAAGACAACCTATGGGTATTTGAAGCGTATCTTAGGGCTCCCTAAGAAGGAGAGCTTCCAGCTTTTTCAATCGTTCCTTTTCTTTTCTGCGGATTTGCTTATAGTCCTCGTTCAGCGCCTTTTGGATAGAAAAGCACATAAAAACCATAATCAATGCAAAGGGAAGGGCCGCAACAATGGAAGCCGTCTGAAGACCGTTCAGCCCTCCGCTAAGGAGCAGTACGACGGCAATGGTTGATTGCAGAATCCCCCATATCAGCTTAACCTTGGCGGAAGGGTTCAATGCCCCCTTGCTGGATAACATCCCGAGAACGAAGGTGGCGGAATCGGCCGATGTAACAAAAAACGTAATGATTAATATTGTCGCCAAACCGGCTATTATTGTCCCCAGAGGAAGCTGCTCCAGCATAATAAACAATGCGCTCGTCACATCCCGCTGCACGGCTTCGGCCAGATTAGCCCCGTCGAAGATTTCCAGCTTAAGGCCAGTGGCGCCAAATACGGAAAACCAGACAAAGCCGAATGCACTGGGAATGATTAATACCCCAAGAATAAATTCTCGTATGGTTCTGCCTTTGGACACTCTGGCAATGAACATTCCGACGAAGGGAGCCCAGGCAATCCACCACGACCAATAAAACAAGGTCCATGTGCCGATCCATGTGCTTTCGGTGAAAGGCGACAGCCTTAAACTCATCTGAACGACATTTTGCAAATATCCTCCGAGCGTGGAGGTAAACGTATCAAATATGAACGAAGTGGGGCCCGTCATTAGCACAAACAGCATCAAGCCTACGGCTATGAGCAAATTGATGTTGCTTATCGTTTTGATCCCCTTATCCAGACCGGCAGTCGCGGAAATCAAGTAAAGAACTGTAACCGCTGCTATAATGATGATTTGCGTCCATACCACATTAGGTATATGGAACAAGTGATTTAGGCCGCCTCCAATCTGCAGCGTACCGAGTCCCAGGGAGGTAGCCACTCCGAATACCGTGGCCAGTATGGCCAGGATATCGATTCCTTTGCCGATCGGTCCATTCACTCTATCTCCCAATAATGGAGTAAAGGTCGCGCTGATAAGCCCTCTGTAGCCTTTACGAAATTTGAAATAAGCCAGAGCTAGTGAAATGACGGAATAAATCGCCCAGGGATGAAGCCCCCAATGAAAGAAGGAATATCTCATGGCCAACCGCGCGGCTTGGGCCGTCCCCCCCAGCGCCCCTTCCGGAGGGACCAGGTAATGGGAAAGTGGTTCGGCTACTCCCCAGAAGACAAGGCCGATCCCCATTCCGGCGCTAAACAACATGGCAAACCAGCTGATATTCGAGTATTCCGGCTCATCGTCGTCATCCCCCAACCGAATCGTTCCGTATTTACTGAAGGCGATATATAAGCTAAAGATAAGAAAACCTAGCGTAACCAATAAATAGAACCAGCCGAAGGTGCTTATAGTAAACTCGAATGTTGCGTTGGCTGTAGCCGAAAGATGCTCCGGGTAAAACACTCCCCATAATACGAACAAACCGATAAGGATTAACGAAATGTAAAAAACCATTATGCCCTCTCCTTCCGAAGGTTCCATTATCATCGAATTAAGCAAACGGGTATTCTTAAATTATCCCCAATTGCCGCCGGGTTATATGCCGAACATTAAAAATCGGAAGCTCATTAAAAGATGAATTAAATAATGAAATTGTTAGAATTTTAGAACTTTAATGTGCGGACTTGCATTTCCGTATGCTCCCGGATATAATGATAAAGGTAGCCATGAGGGGCCTTAGCTCAGCTGGGAGAGCGCATCGCTGGCAGCGATGAGGTCAGGGGTTCGATCCCCCTAGGCTCCATAGACAAATAATCGATCCTAATGGATCGGTTATTTGTTTTTCGGAGCCTTGGGAGCGAACCCCGGGGGTTCGTCCGCGCGGACGGAGCGAAGCGGAGGAGCACGGCGTCTGAATCTTCCGCTAAAAGTCCTCTTCGAATATGCTTCGTCAGCAAGTTCAATCGGGATTCGGACATGCCCCTTGAAGTAGGCTCCATAACGAAGAAAGAGGTTGATCCCTGGGGATCAGCCTCTTTCTTCGTTACTGGGTTATGGGGGAGCGAACCCCGGGGGTTCGTCCGCGCGGCATGAAAGTTCACTGGGGTCCCCGCAAAGTAGTCGGATTTCGCTTCGAAGCGGCTCTTCACTTTGTGGGGTAAGAAATCGGCGTCTGAATCTTCCGCTAAGAGTCTTCTTCGAATAAGCTTCGTCAGCAAGTTCAATCGGGATTCGGACATGCCCCAGGCTCTGGTGACAGTAGCGGAAGTCAGCGACCTTATTTCATTGATTTTGGCAGCATTTTAATCCTAACGGAACTCAGTACCGTTATTTGCTTATTTCGATGGCAATACTTCGCGAATTGCAGCCAATAACGGCGTACAGTTCCGTTAACTTTAAAAAATGGCGATATTTCGTTGAATAACGTCTCTCAGTTCCGCAGGCTTTCTCTTTCCTCTCCTCTTCCCTTCCTTATCCCCCTAAAGTCCTTAAGTTACTGCCAATATTCAACTGATACGTCCGAAATCTCAATTTTCCTCCAACCACTATCAAATGTTGTTTCTCCACCAAGTCATGCAGCACCTTACGGGCGTAACGATCAGTTACTCGAAGATGCCTCGCAAGCTCCGTTGGTGTAAATGGCCTCAAAAGTCTTCGCGCATATCGCACTGTTTCCGCCTCCATACTGTTCAGCCGGACATCCACCTCGAACGAAAGAATCTTCCCAATGAACGATAAGATTAACTGCTTACAAAACTCCGGTTCTTCTTGAATTGACAAATACGCAATCGGCAAAAAGACCCAATCATCAAGCGACAACAAGCTTTGTCTGCGACACAAGTCTTTGAAACGACGTGTATCCAAATCTCTGGCATGCGATCGGTAATCTTGAATTTCTATATCTCCTTTAGCACCTCCTGGCAAGAAAGCCAAATCGAGATACCGATACCCATTATTGAAATCGCGGACCTCCCATTCAGGATACAAATGATCGAAGTTACCGACAACCGGATACCAGATCGAACGCAACAACTCCACAGTTCCGTGGCTGAGTCCTTTTTGTAACAACTCACGTCTTCGATGGTTCTTCTCCTGTTCAATTTGCTTCTGCATCCAAATCTCATATTGTTTCATAAACATGAAGCTCGCCCCCTTTCCACAAAACAAAATAAAAATGCCGCCTCGATACTTTTAAGTATCAAAGCGGCATGTGCTTCATGACCGTTTGACTCGAGTATAGCATTGAAATTTATTCAGAATCAAGGCGAAATTGAGAGTTGTGAAATTGAGGATTGATCCGATTCCGTTCATTTGAGCGGTGCTTTCGCTTGTGAAATTGCCCTAAAGTTTCAATGCCTATCTTTTCTTGTGCATACTTGGAAATAGGCTTATGGATTAATTGAAAATTGCAGAATGGGGGGATTGGTGTATAATAAAGTCTATTAAAATGTTCGGCCCGATAGAAATCGTTGCTCATAGTTATAACGGCCAGTAACCTGCGGCAAATAGAATACTTCGGAAGTGATCATGTATGGAAACATGGAAGAAAAATTTATGGATCTTATGGTTCGGCTCATTCATCGTATCGTCCAGCTTTTCGATGGTCATTCCGTTTCTGCCTCTGTTTTTGCTGCAAATTGGGGTGAAGGATCATATCGAGCTATGGTCCGGAATTTTGTTCAGCAGCGCTTTTTTGGCAGGGGCCGTGTCATCACCTTTCTGGGGCGCGATCGGAGATAAATACGGGCGCAAGCCGATGATTATCCGGGCAGGTATCGCCCTATGTGTTATTTATCTTTTGACCGCATTCGTGACTAATCCGTATCAATTGCTTGCGCTTCGGCTGCTGCAAGGCTTGCTGTCCGGCTTCATTCCAGGAGCGATAGCGCTTGTGGGGACGAACACTCCGGAGAAAAAGGTAGGGTATGCCCTGTCAATGATATCAACGGCTACGGCAACCGGAAGCATTATGGGACCGATGCTGGGCGGCGTACTGTCCAAAATTTTCGATAACCGGATTGCATTCGGCAGCGCCGGGGTGCTTTGCTTTATCGCGACGATTCTCATTATTTTTTGGGTGAAAGAGGAGTCCTTCGTGCCGAGCAAAGACAGCAGCTCGATCATCCATACGATCGGCATTGCGGTGCAGAACAAGCCGTTTATCGTCATTGTCGTGCTGACGTTATGCACCCAGTTTTCCGTTATGACGATCGAACCGGTACTGCCGCTCTACATAGTCGAGCTTGGCATTCCGACGAAGGACGCTTCGCTGGCCGCAGGAATTGTGTTCTCGCTGGTCGGAGTCGCGAGCATTATGTTCGCTCCCCGCTGGGGAAAGCTGGCCGACCGGGTAGGTTTTCACAAAATATTGCTTATCGGTCTGCTAGCCGGAGGAATCGGAACCTTGCTGCAAATTCCATTCCATAACATCTGGTGGTTCTCTATTATCCGGTTTGCGTACGGTATTTTCTTCTGTGCGGTATTCCCGGCGCTAAACGGCTTGGTCGTACGCACTACGGAGAGTGAGTTCCGCGGACGGGCCTTTAGCTTGAATCAGACGGCGAACCAACTAGGCGGCATGCTGGGACCGCTCGTCGGCGGCGCCATTAGCGGCGTGTTCTCGATTCATGCCGTCTTCTGGGCAACAGGCCTCCTTCTGCTCGCCACGATGAGTCTGGCCTATTGGTCGCAGCGGCATGCGAATCGGGCCGCGGCCGCCAAACGCAGCGCATAAGAGCGTACGAATAACATTATTGAAGTCATTGACGGGGATGGGAATGTTATGAACCATACTTTTCATCTGTCATCAGCAAGGAAGATTTGCTTGCGGGGCGCTATAACCATACTTTTTACTCTAGGTTATAGAAGGGGATCGCCATACGGGCCGAACAATCATGAAGGGGACAAAGGAGACAAGTTAAATGAACGATATGCTTGAAGAAGATAGGGATTTCGGATTTGCACGGGTTTACACGGTTGAACTTAAATACAAACAACGGCCTGAGATTGACCGGGACTTACTCTATAAGAAAATGGAGCTTTACACTGGCAAAACGGAGCAGCCGGAACTAGAGGAAGCCGATGCCGCCGGACTAGCGGTTTGGGAAGCCTACGAAACCGAAAAGGAGCAATTGCTGCATTTCTTCCATTTAAACTATATGGTTCGGTATTCAGATGGAGAAATGCCCGCCCAGACCAGCTTAATGAATATTGATAACCGGCCGGTCACGGACTATGAGACAGCGATCCAGCAATGCTGGCATTGGAAGGAAGCCGCACAGACACTAAGCGAGTGCAGCCATTCATTACTTATGTCGGACATGATGGCTTCCGGACTTGATCCCAAATCGAGATTAGAGCTGTTCACTGGCGCCCTTAAAGCGATATTGGAAGCGGCGCCTTGCGATGCGATTTACTTCCGTGAGAGCGACAAGCTGGTTGAGCCCAAAGAGTATTTGGCTGCAGTGGAAGAAGGAGCCGCTTTATATGGCGCAATGAATTTACGATTCTACAATGTGGAAGGAACCGGCAGCAATCGCCCCGAAGGATTGATGGATACGGTAGGACTTGCCGCTCTCGGCATCCCCGATGTTCAGTGTCACTTCTACGATTTGGACCCCAACGAGGTAGGCGACCATTTAATTAATATCGGGTATTATTTATTTAATAATGGAGATGTTATCGCTGACGGGGAGACGATCGGCTTCACCGAAGATATGCGCTGGCGATGCGAGCATCAATATGCGCTGGCTGCACCTCGGCGAGTTGTTATCGATCTCGATCCGGGAGAGCCTTATTACGCTGGAAGACAAGGCGAAGAATAAAAACAGGCCTTGGAGGCCATACGGGTTCGCCAAGGATGCCAGATACTTATCAAAGCTTTATAGCCCGCCTGCAGAACGACTGCAAGGCGGGCTTTTTTCTAAATTGCGTTTCACTTAATACGGCTCGGCCTCGTGGCCTTTGTCCACGGCTTGCTGAGGAGCCTTGTCCCCTTCCCTGTTGCCGAGCGGCTTCTGACTCGATCCGCCCTGCGGCGCATTCGCCAATCCCTCTCTCAGACGGCGACCGTATTCTTCATCCGCTTCCTCTGCGAGAGCGATCATTTTATCCTGTATTCGTTTATCGCAGCGGGAAAGATCGGCCACCAGATTCGCGATTAATTCGGCCCGTTCCCATTCCTCGAACCTGCGGTAGGTTTCACCCGCCTGCTTCGTATTGCTCTGCCGGTCGATGGATTGGCGCACCAGCCTGCCTTCGACCTGGGGAGTATATTCCTTCCCTGCCTGCTCAGCTTCCTTCAGGCCGCCCAGCAACGATGGCTCATAGTTAATATGAGGATTTTGCCCCGGGGCACGGTCCACCCTGTACTGCATTTGGCCGCCGCTTTGGTTGGTGGCCACCCTCTTCTTGGGCGAGTTGATGGGCAGCTGCAAATAATTCGCGCCTACACGGTAGCGCTGCGTATCGGAATAGGAAAATGTCCGACCCTGAAGCATCTTGTCATCGGAGAAATCCAGCCCGTCCACCAGCACCCCCGTACCGAAGGCTACTTGCTCTACTTCGTTGAAATAATCTTCCGGATTGCGGTTTAACACCATTTTGCCGACCGGCAGCCACGGAAACTGATCTTCAGGCCACAGCTTCGTGTCGTCCAACGGGTCGAAATCAAGCTCGGGATGTTCCCCGTCACTCATGATCTGCACCAGCAGCTCCCATTCCGGATAATCCCCGCGCTCAATCGCTTCATATAAATCCTGGGTAGCATGATTGAAATTGACTGCCTGAATTTCTGCAGCTTCCTTCATCGTCAAATTTTTGATCCCCTGCTTGGGCTCCCAATGATATTTGACCAGAACGGCTTCCCCTTCGCTGTTTACCCACTTATATGTATTGACGCCCGAGCCCTGCATCATACGATAGTTGGCCGGAATCCCCCAAGGGGAATAAACAAACGTTACCATGTGGAAGCTTTCGGGAGAATTGGCGCAAAAGTCGAAGAACCTTTCAGAATCCTGAATATTCGTAATCGGGTCCGGTTTAAAGGCATGGATCATATCCGGAAATTTGACCGCATCGCGGATGAAGAAAATTTTCAAGTTATTCCCCACCAAATCCCAGTTTCCATCCTCCGTATAGAATTTAACGGCAAATCCGCGGGGATCTCTAAGCGTCTCCGGGGAATGTCCGCCATGGATTACGGTCGAGAACCGGACGAATACAGGGGTGCGCTTGCCCTTCTCTTGAAATAACTTGGCACGTGTGTATTTGGATACAGGCTCGTTCCCTACCGTTCCATAAGCTTCGAAGTAGCCGTGGGCCCCCGCTCCGCGGGCATGAACCACACGCTCCGGGATGCGCTCACGGTCGAAATGGCTGATTTTCTCGATAAAATCATAGTTTTCCAAAGTTGCCGGACCGCGATTTCCTACCGTTCTTAAATTTTGATTGTTTGTGACGGGATGCCCTTGCCGGTTAGTCAAGGTAAGATCATGCTCGGTTTTCTGATTACCCTCGTTCATTGTGGCCTCCTGAATCTGTTCGGACCTTCAAGCCCTTTATTATTATGAGTTGTAGGCAGCCTATACCTCGCCACTTATATTTTGCTTAATTTCTTATAGAAAATTCCTTACATTACAAAAAATAAACAGTTTATTAACAAAAATTTCATAATTCCCTGCGTCTATAGACTATTTTTATAGGTCTTTTCGTCTATATAATAGAAAATACTTCTAGTTGTTCCGACTAAATAACTAGAATATTCGCAACCACTTCAAACTTCGGGGGTACGTATGAAAAATTTAAAATTGCAGCAGCAAATTCTCATTCCTTTCCTGGCACTAACTCTGCTGGCGGCCGTCATTCTATCCTCCGCGAGTTACTATTTCAGCGTAAATATGACTGTAGACACACTGACCAAAAATGTCGGATATTCCATCGAGGAAACCAACCGGATGTTCGAGCGTTTCTTCAGAAAATTCGAAAACCAGTTAACGGCTATTTCCGACAACGGGGTGGTTGGCGGTTTCTCTCAACAGCCGGAGGATCAATCCGGTTTAATGTCTGTGTTCGGGATGTATCATACAGCCAACAATGATATTACAAATATCTATCTGGGCACAGCGGAAGGCGATATTTTTCTGTATCCTGAGGGACAATCGTTGCCACCCGGCTTTGATCCGCGCACGCGTCCCTGGTATGAGGAGGCCGTCCGGAATGAAGGACAGGTGATCTGGACGGAACCCTATGTAACGGCCACGGATGGCTCTCTGGTCATAAGCGCCGCCAAAACATTGGTCCGGGACGGAAAGCCGTGGGGGGTGCTGGCTATTGATATAACGCTGAATGAGTTGATCGATTTGGTGAAAAATATTCAAATCGGCCATGCCGGATATGCTATATTGTTCGATGATAAGGGAACCTTCCTGTATCATCCCGACAGCCAATTAAACGGGGCGGATGTAACGCAGGAAGAATATTATATTAAAATGATGGAGGCCGGCGAACAAGGAACCATCTCCTATAACTTCTACGGAGAAGATAAAAAATTCAGCTTCACCACCAATCCGACGACCGATTGGAAGCTGGCGGGAACGGTTTATGTAAATGAGTTTGAACAAGAGGCCAAGCAATTGATTATGCCGCTTACGATCATGACGGTTATCGTGCTGATCATTGTAGTCCTTGTTTCTTTCGTTTTTGCCAGACGAATAACCAAACCGCTCCATAGCTTGATGAATTCGATGAAAGAAGTTGAGCAAGGGAACTTGAACCTGCAAATCCGGCTTGATCGCAAAGACGAATTAGGACAGCTGGCCGGGGTATTTAACAGTATGGTAATGAAAATACGAAACATGATTGGCGGCATCGATCGGATTTCGGCTAAAGTGCAGGAAGCGTCCCGGACACTGGTCGCAAATTCGCAGGAAAATCAGGCAGCCAGCACGGAAATTACGAGAACCGTGGATCAGATTGCCCTGGGAGCGGGACATCAAGCGGAATTGGTGGAGCAAACTTCGGAAGCGATCTATCAATTGGCTGAACGGCTGACCGAAATCGAAGCCCAGAGCCGGTCTCTGGAGACGGAATCAGAGCAAATGCAAATGGTATCCAGGGACGGAATGAATACGGTCATGGAGCTTAAGGAGCAATCAGCCCACACGAACCGTTCCATGGAACAAATAGTCGATGCGATAACGACTTTGAACGACCGGACAGCGCAAATCAGCGAAATTATCGGTACGGTATCCGAAATTTCCGCCCAGACGAATTTGCTTGCGCTCAATGCTTCCATCGAAGCGGCACGCGCCGGAGAGGCCGGCAGAGGATTTACCGTTGTCGCCGGAGAAGTCAGAAAGCTGGCCGACCAATCCCAAAGCGCTGTTGCCCGAATAGACGAAATCATAGATGAAATCGGCCGCGAATCCAAGCATACGATGACCGTGATTGAGGAGGCTCATCGCCTAATGCAGCGCCAGGAATCGGCTGTATCGGATACGGACTCGGCTTTCCGAACCATTCTGAGCACCGTTCAGTCCAATACGGAGCAGATTCGGAGCATTGCGGCGGCGATATTGGACACCACACAGCAGAAAGAGAGAATTCTGCAGGCCATGGAAACGACAACCTCAATTACGGAAGAAACGGCAGCCGGGACCGAAGAGGTATCCGCCACCGTGGAGCAACAGGGCCATTCCATCCACCGGCTGACGGAGCTGGCGGAAGAATTGGACCGTCTGGCCTTGCAGTTATCGGATGAGTTAGGAAATTTTCGAACTTCATAAATTGAAATCCTCCATTGAAAAAAAGGGCTGCAAAGACAAAAAGCAGCCCTTTTGAAATATTGGAAAATTAATGACCGGATTCCATATCGTCAACATGGTTGAGGTGCTTTCGGTTTGCCAGCACAAAGAAAACGGACAGCACTACGAAAACCGCACCTACTACGAAAGGAACATGGGGATTGTACCATTCCGCGAGCTTTCCTGCCAGGAACGGCGCAACCGCCCCGCCAAGAAAACGAAGGAAACTGTATACGGCGGACGCGGTGGAACGTTCGACAGGAGCGGCATTCATTACCGCCGTGGTGATGAGTGTGTTATTGTTCCCCAACAGGGCTCCGGCGATGATAACGGCCGCGATGATTAACCACTGAGTAGAAGTCCAGATGCCCATGGCCAGCAGGTCTACGCCAAACAAGATCAGCATGGCACACATGGATTTAATCGTTCCGAACCTCTGCTGCAGCCTCGGCGCCATAAATACCGATGTTATTGCCAACAATAAGCCCCATCCCAAAAATACATAGCCTAATCCCCGTTCACTCAAGCCCATAACGAATGGCGCGTAAGCCAGTAATGTAAAGAAACCGAAATTATACAGGCAAGCCGTTACTCCAAGAACGACAAGAGATCGATGTTTCATTGCCCGGAACGGATCGAGCAGTGAGGTTTTTGGAAGCTTCCCGGCCTGCGGTACCTGGGATTTCGGCATAAGAATAAGCAGGCTGACGAAAGCAATGACCATCAACCCGGCCACTCCCAGGAAGGGTCCTCTCCAAGAAATGGAACCGAGCTCGCCGCCAAGCAGCGGACCTATCGAAATGCCTAGTCCAATCGCCGCTTCGTACAAAATAATAGCTTTAGCCGTACCGGATTTGGACAAAGTAACAATCGCGGTCAGAGCCGTCGCGACAAACAGCGCGTTGCCCAGCCCCCAGCCTCCCCTCAAACCGATAAGAGGCCATATTCCATTAGAGAGGCCGCCGAGACAGGAGAAAATTGCGATAATTACTATACCGGCGAGCAGTGTCAGCTTGATTCCGAGCCTCGATGAGATAGCTCCCGTTATTAACATGGCAACCGCCATGACCGCATTATAGCTTGTAAAAAGCAAAGAGACTTCACTGGGGGTTGCTTCCAACTGATCGGCAATAGCCAGCAAAATCGGGTCTATCAGGCCTAAGCCCATGAAAGCAATAATACATGCGAAAAATACCGCCCAAACCGCCTTGGGCTGTTTAAGAAGGCTCCCCTCTTCATAAAGAGGCGCATTGGATGAACTGCCTTCTGTCGAATTCTGATATGACATATACCTGTTCCTCTCCGATTAAAGTTAAATTTCAAAGAAAACAAAATAAGTTGTATAATGAAACTACATTATTGTATTATACAACTATATATTTTCATGTCAATAAACCTGCTTTCATTAGCTGTAATTTGAAAAAATGAACCATTATGCTACCATGAGTATGAGCATTAAGCAGCTTCTGTTGTGAGGTGATACAAAAAATTGGACCCGAGATCGTTGGAAACTATAGAGCTGGAGCTGGCTATTCTGGTTCGTCATATCAATTCCATTGCGTCTGACAAGAAAATCGGAACCCTCGACCGGTCCGCATACCTGTTATTGCATCAAATTTCTGCTCACGGTTCCGCCGGCGTCAAGGCTCTCGCAGACGAATTCCGGTTGGATATTTCCACAGTCAGCAGGCAAGCTGCGGCCCTGGAGCAGAAGGGATACATCTATAGAACTCCAGACCCCCAAGATCGAAGATCCTTCTCTCTGCAAATTACGGATTTGGGAGCCAAGGAACTGGATGAAAGCAAGCGGGCTAGATTAGCAAGGGTAACGGAAAAATTGAAGGATTGGTCCGATGAAGATTGCCATACCTTCGGAAAATTGTTGACCAAATTCAACCGTACCTTCGTCTAATCCTTGTTAAGATCTGTCAGGAATAATCCAATTGGTGCTATAATTTAGTTTTCACCGCATGTGCATACTTATTATTATCAAAATTTGGAGGTTAGAAAAAAATGAAAGTGGAAATTTGGTCGGATTATGTATGTCCGTTCTGTTACATCGGCAAGCGCCGGTTCGAAGCCGGGCTGCAGCAGTTTGCCAATAAGGAATCGGTAGAAGTGATTTATAGGAGCTTTGAATTGGATCCCAATGCCAGCCGTGACGGCAATCCGAGCGTATATGACATGCTTGCGGCCAAGTATGGAATGAGCCGTGATCAGGCCATTGCCAATACGAACCAAATAGCGCAGCAAGCCAAGGCGGTCGGCCTTGATTTCTACTTCGACCGCACGATCCAGACCAATACCTTCGATGCTCATCGTCTGACTCATTACGCGGCTTCCCAAGGCAAGAATAAAGAGTTGACCGAGCGATTGCTGAAAGCTCACTTTACCGATGGGCTGCACGTCGGCCATCATGAAACATTGGCAGACTTGGCCGCAGAGGTCGGCCTGGATCGCGAGGAGGCCCTTCGGGTTCTGAATGACAGCAGCAAGTATGCCGATGAAGTGCGAAATGATGAACGGGAAGCAAGCCAGATTGGCGTAAGGGGCGTTCCTTTCTTCGTGATTAATCGTAAATACGCGGTATCCGGGGCACAGCCAAGTGAAGTGTTCCTGGAGGCATTGCAGAAAGCCTGGGGTGAAGAGAATCCGCTTACCGTCATCGGCGGATCAGAGGACAGTGCGGCATGCACGGATGCCGGTTGTGTTCTACCGGAAGAGAGAAACTCCTAATTTGTTTAATCCGGGATGAGTTCTGCTCTTTATACAAAAAAATAACGCGACTCGCGTAAATTACCCGTGTCCGCGTTATTTATTCAGGGGGCATCGTTAGGATCCGGCTGGTGCTTAGTCAGGATCTGGTTCAGTTCTTTCATAAACATGTTAATATCTTTAAATTGCCGGTAAACTGAAGCGAAGCGAACGTAGGCCACCTCATCCACAGGATAGAGCTGGTTCATCAGAATCTCGCCAATTTCCCGGCTTTCTACTTCATTGCGGGCTGTATTCCGAATCTGTTTCTCCACTTCGGAAACCATCTTCTCCAATGTTTCCATGGAAACTGGCCTTTTCTCACAAGCGCGGATCAAGCCTCTTAAAATTTTCTCGCGGTTAAATTCTTCCCTGCTTCCATCCTTCTTGATGACGACTAGCGGTGTTTCCTCCACCATCTCGAACGTTGTAAAGCGGCGGAAGCATTTCTCGCATTCTCTGCGCCGGCGAATCGATTTATTCTCGTTAGCGGCTCGCGAATCTAATACTTTAGTGCCCGAATGATCACAAAATGGACATTTCAACTTGAGTCCCTCCTTCTTCCCGTTCTCCCATTTGCGATTCTTCTTACCAGACGTTCCCTGTTATGATCCCAAACAAAGCGCACATAATAGAATTACCAACCGACAAGGAGGTGAACAACATGGCACAAGGACAATCTCGGAGCAGCAACCAATTGGTTGTTCCTCAAGCTAACGCTGCATTGGATCAATTAAAATACGAAGTAGCTCAGGAACTGGGTATCGCCATTCCTCAAGACGGTTACATGGGTAACATGGCTACTCGTGATGCAGGTGCAATCGGAGGTCATATCACCCGTCGTCTGGTACAAATCGCTGAGCAACAACTGTCTGGCGGTAACCATTAAGGAATTCTTTAGTCTTGTACCTCATGCATCGGCGAGCTCCTTACGGAGCTTGTCCGATGCTTTCAATATTACCTTTCTTTAGCGTAGATTTCCATATACTTCTTATAATAATAGTCGACAGAGCTGACATATTTTTTAGTTTCGCGGAATGGAATACGATCCACGTCCTGCAAGGTTCCGTCCCAAATTCCGCTTTCCTTCCACTTCTTCACATTGCCCTGCCCCGCGTTGTATGCAGCCAATACCTCAAATCGATTATTGTTAAAATATTCAAACAAGAAATTCAGATATCTCGTGCCTGCCTGAATATTAAGCTCCGGATTTCGCAAATCTTTGAAATCATACGTGCTAAATCCTTCCTTCTCCAATATCCAGTCGGCCGTGTCCGGCATTAGCTGCATCAGCCCGACAGCACCTTTCTTCGATTCCGCATCGGGATTAAAGTTGCTTTCCACCCGGATAATGGCGGCTACCAAATAAGGGTCCAATCCGTTCTGCTCCGCAAACTGAAAAATTTCCTTCTGGTAGTGAATCGGATGAACGAGCTTGCCAAGCCAATTGCTGTTGTAGAATAAGACAACGATCACTACAATAAATGAAAGTACGAACCATAACCGGCTTCGCTTCCGTCTTCTTTTCATCAGAGCCCCTTTCCTTCTATAAAGTGGTCAATTTGTCGTATCGTATCCGTCAAGCTTCCCTCATTGTTAATAACAATGTCGGCCAGCTCTTTTTTCTTCTCGATATCCATCTGAGCGTTTAGTCTCTGCTCCGCCTGTGCTGCGTTAATTCCGTCCCGCGCCATCAGTCTCTCCAATTGCTTTGAACGGGGAACATAGACCACCATTACCTGCTCGAACATATGCTGAAGACCGGATTCATAGAGAAGCGGCACATCCACAACGACCAATCGGCCGGGATCCGTATCCTCCGCCTCCTGCATTCTTTGTTTCATACCCAATCGGATTTGCGGATGCAGCAAGCCCTCCAGATCTTTGCGCGCTGCGTCATCCGCAAATACGATTTCTCCAAGCTTCTTGCGGTTCAGGGAACCGTCCGGATTAAGAATAGCTTGTCCGAAACGGTTCGCAACCTGCTCCAACAGCTCGGTTCCGGGAAGCACTACCTCCCGGGCAATCCGATCTGCATCAACCAATACCGCTCCCCGCTCAACAAGTATAGAGGCTACGGTTGATTTGCCGCTGGCTATTCCTCCAGTCAAACCTATATTCATAAAAGCTGCACTCCCAATAATAGTCTATAAACACAGTAATATAAGACAAATCCCGTTGCTTCATATATAACCTTCGGCCTGTGTCTTACCCGCCCATCTCGGTCTTTTCAAAACAGCTTGGAAATCCCCATCATAATTAAAAAACAACCTGGCAGCAGCGATAATTTCCGCATCCAGCCAAACCCCGCAAAACGCAAGCCCGCATAAAGCCCCGCGGCAATAAACAGACCGCTGGAAATAGCGATAACCGCAGAAGTGACATAAGGATTATAGCCTAATAACGCCGCTCCTATACCCGCCCCGAAAGCGTCCAGAGACAAAGCCAGGCCAAGCAAGGCCGCTTCTGAGGGGGAGATGACCCCGGAACGGTCCAAATCAGCGGCCGAAGGGGTTTTTAAAATTTGGATGACCAGCCCCAACCGTTTGAGTTCAATCCTGACAATGGCTTTATTTACATGGGCAGATGAAGAGACCGCCGGCTCATGCTCCGGTTTTCCGGAATCGGAATTTTCGTTGGACTCGTCTTTTTTGGACAGCATTTGATATAAAGACCAGATTCCAATGCCGATCAGAATGAAGGCTCCTAGCGCACTGGCTGCTGACGGGGAAAATAGCCGGGACAGCAAGCCCCCTATTTGCATGGATAGAAGAATGGTCAACCCGGAGCAAATAGCAATGATTATTATGGAGAAGGCCTGGATTCTGATCCGTCTCAAACCATATGTAATCCCTACACCGAACCCATCCAAGCTTACAGCTAATGCCAATATGATTAATGATGTCGCCATCATCCCTGCATCCCTCCCGTGAAGACCGCCCGCCTGACGGGACCTTTCCTATTCCGGGAATAAAGTCCTCGGTTAGGCGAGTCAGTTTCATCATATGGGAGAAGCCGTTATTCTGTGCATGCCCGGGATACAGGGCCCACTGCATGCTTATCGCAGGAATGGACGGATACCGAAGCGGGAAGCAGGCCCGTCTCCGGTCTGTTTATCGGCGGACTTTGCGCCTTTTTAACGGTTGGCACGAAGGACAGTAATGCGTCCCTCTTCCTCCAAGAACGGTTTTGGCAACAAGCTGTCCGCATTCGTTGCAGGGCATATCCTTACGGCCATAAACATTCAAACTCTGCTGAAACATGCCCATTTCTCCTTGGCCGTTGACATACGATTTGATAGAGGACCCGCCGGCACTCACCGCTTCCTGAAGCGTCTCTATGATCGCTTCATGCAGCCGGAGCAATTCTTTACGTGTGAGGGAATCCGCCGTTCGTTCCGGATGAATACCGGCCCTGAACAAGGCTTCATCCGCATAGATATTGCCTATTCCTGCAATCCGTTCCTGATTCAGCAGCAGCGGCTTGATTTTCGTGGAGCGAGGAGAAATTTGCTCACGGAACGCCTCGAACGTAAACTCGGGACCGAGCGGCTCTAGTCCAAGCTTATGCAAGGGAGGCTGGACAAATTCTTCTCCGGGGGAGAATAAATGCATCGTTCCGAATTGCCGCACATCCTTGTAGCGCAGCTCCGTACCGTCATCAAAATGAAAAATAACATGCGTATGCTTCTCTACCGGTTCATCCGATTGGTAGAGACCATAGCGCCCCTCCATCCGCAAGTGGGAGACGAGAACAAGACCGTCCAGAAGAAAACGGATGAACTTCCCTCTCCGCTCAATATTGTGTATAGACCTTCCCCTCAGAATGGCACAGAACTCATCCGGGTCGGACGGCCGCTGTATAATACGCGCCAAATGGACGCTGACTTCGTTGATGTTCTTTCCTTTAACGAGCTTGTTTAATGTTTGAACTACAGTTTCTACCTCTGGAAGCTCTGGCATCTTGTTCACCTCCGGCCATTCAGTTCTTCACATTACTGAGCATACCTCAACACCGGGGCGATTGCCACCCGGCCGGCTACTTGGCCTCGTACCAGTTCCTTCCGCAGCTTACATCGGCCCGCAGCGGTACGTCCAGATTAATCGCTTTTTCCATCATTTCAGGAACCAGCTGCTTCATAGTCTCCAATTCATTATCAGGCACCTCGAACACCAGCTCGTCATGAACCTGCAGCAGCATGCGGCTGGCCAGCTTCTCCCGCTTCAAGCGGTCGGCGATCTGGACCATGGCCAGCTTGATAATATCCGCTGCCGTCCCTTGGATCGGCGTGTTCATGGCGGTGCGTTCCGCGAAGGAGCGAAGATTGTAGTTGGACGCATTAATTTCCGGCAAATAACGGCGCCTCTGGAGAAGGGTCGTTACGAAGCCGTCCTTGCGGGCTTTCATTACAATCTCTTCCATATATCGGCGAACCCCCTGGAAGACGGAAAAATACTGCTCGATAAACCGGGCCGCTTCCGCTCGGGTAATATCCAAATTTTGCGATAGTCCGTAATCGCTGATTCCATATACAATTCCGAAATTAACGGCCTTCGCAGAGCGGCGCATGTTGGAATCCACGTCTTCCTCAGCAACTCCGAATACGTCCATTGCCGTCTTGGTATGAATGTCCATATTATGATGGAAAGCTTCCATCAGCTTCTCGTCCTGCGAAATATGAGCGAGCACCCGCAGCTCAATCTGCGAGTAGTCGGCCGCGAGAATAGACCAGCCGGGTTCCGACGGAACGAAGACTTTACGGATTTTGCGGCCTTCCTCCAGCCGGATGGGAATGTTCTGCAGGTTCGGGTATTGGCTGCTGAGTCTGCCGGTGGCTGCAATCGTTTGTTTATAATAAGTGTGAATTTTTCCGGTCTGTTCGTTAACTTCTTTTAACAGCCCCTCAATATAAGTTGACTGGAGCTTGGCCAGTTGGCGGTAATTAAGCAAATGCTGCACAATTTCGTGGCGCGAAGCCAGCTTCTCCAGCACTTCCGCATCGGTGGAATAACCGGTTTTCGTTTTTTTGATCACGGGAAGCTGCAGCTTGTCAAACAGAACCTCGCCCAGCTGCTTGGGAGAGTTGATATTGAATTCTCCTCCGGCCAAGTCATAGATGGTCTTCATTAAATCCTGGATGCGCTCATTCAGCTCGACCCCAAGCGTCCTCAGCTCTTCCGAGTGTACGAGAATTCCTTGCTTCTCCATCCCGGCCAGCACGGCGGACAGAGGAAGCTCAAGCTCATGGAACAGCTTGGCCATCTCGCTGTCCTCCAGAGCTTTCTCCAGAACCGGGGTTACCCTGGCGATCACTTCCGCTTTGCGCCCAAGATGGTTATTCAGCGTCTCCGAATCCGGCAGCTTGAATTTAGCCCCCTTGCCGTACACCGCTTCGTCTTCCTTCAGCCCACCGACGGAAAATTTGGAGGCAATAGCGGCTAACGTATGGCTCGCTTCCGTCGGATCCAGCAAATAACCGGCGAGCTGCACATCGAACGAGCAGCCTCGCAGCTCTATGCCTTGCCAGGACAGCGCCACATCCGCCCGATGCACATCGTACGATGCCACCTTCTTCGAAGGGTCGGACAACCAAGCGCGAATCGGCGCCCCTTCCTCCGACAGAATCACATCGAGAGGAGCATAATAGGCGGTCTCTCCGTCATAGAAGGAAATGCCGACCACTTCCGCATAATGCGGATTGTCCCCGATCACTTCCACATAGATGGCGCTTACCGTCTTCAGCTTGTCCGCGAAGGCAGCGGCGGCTGACGTATCCACCCATTGGCATTCAAGCTCCTCAGCCGGCTCTTCTCCCGCTTCCTCGGCGGTGAAATCCATCTTATCCAGCAAAGATTTGAATTCCAGCTTCTGGAACATAGAAGCGAGTGCTTGTCCCTCGCTTCCGGAGTACGCCATCTCGTCCAAGGTCAACTCCATCGGGACCTCCCGGAAGATGGTGGCCAACTCCTTGCTCATCCGGGCATCCTCCGCATGAGTCTTAACCTTCTCCTGCATCTTGCCCTTCAATTCGTCCGCATGGGCAAGCACTTCTTCCACACTGCCATATTGATGAAGCAGCTTGAGCGCGGTCTTCTCTCCCACACCGGGAATTCCCGGTATATTATCGGAGGAATCGCCCATCAGACCCTTCAAATCAATAATTTGCAGAGGCTTAAGACCGTACTTCTCCTCAATGGCTGCAGGATCGTACAATTCTACCTCGCTTATGCCCTTGCGCGTCAGGGCGATAGTGACCTGCGGGGATGCCAGCTGCAGCATGTCCTTATCCCCGGTAACTACCAGCACGTTAATGCCCTGTTCATCCGCTTGACGGGTCAGGGTTCCGATAATATCGTCCGCTTCGTATCCTTCCAGTTCAAATTGAGTGATTCCGAAGGCTTGGAGCAGCTCTTTGAGCAGGGGAAACTGCTCGGACAGCTCAGGCGGCGTCTTCGCTCTTCCGCCTTTATATTCTTTATAATCTTTATGTCTGAACGTAACCTTGCCGGCATCGAAGGCGACCATGAAATGCGTCGGCTGCTGCTCCTCGATCAATTTGAGCAGCATGGTCGTAAATCCGTAGACGGCATTGGTGTGCAGTCCGCTCGAATTGGTCAACAAGGGTAAAGCGTAGAAAGCGCGGTTGGCAATGCTATTACCATCAATTAATATTAATTTGCTCATGCGCACACACCCCATTATTCATTCTTATTTCATCATAGCATACGATAGACAGGGCATGAAAGCGGCAGGATAAATTAGTTGAAGCCCGCATAGGGATAGAGTGAGCAGTTACAAAATTCGACGCCCGAGGTGAACGTTAATTGAAACGTTTATTTACGCCGGAGAGGAAGAGGGTCATCTTCTTCGATATGAATCAAACCTTGCTTGACCCCGACTCGGCCTATAACGAAAGCTTCATCGAAGTGCTGCAGGAATACACAGACCGTTGGTTTTCCGTTGAGAGAGATGGGATAGCCAGGCAGGCGCTGGCGAAGTTTCACTCCGAATACAAATCGAGAGCCGGCTCCAAAAAACGTACCTCCGCTTCCCGTCTGCAGTTAAGGCAAAGCTCTCTTGCCGCTGCTTTGAAACCGCTCCCTCTCCCTCAGGAGCCATCCTTTATTCAATCCTTGCTGCAGCGGATCGACGCAAGAGCGCAGCAATCGCCCAAGCTGTTTCCGGGAGTTCTCGATACTTTGGAATACTTGGCTCCCCGCTATCGGCTGGCCATCATCAGCAACGGCCGGCGAGAGAAGCAGGAGCGGCATTTAACCGCTCTCGGGCTGGACAAATTTTTCCCTCCCGAACACTTATTCACTTCCCAGCAGAAAGATAAGCGCAAGCCCCATGCGGCTATCTTCGTCCATGCCATGCAGGCTATGAAGGTCACTCCCAAACAGGCGCTTATGGTCGGGAATTCATGGCCCAACGATGTAATCGGTGCGCTCCGTGCCGGTATGGATGCGATCTGGTTAAATCCCGGGCATAAAGACAAAAGCTCCCTCAGAAAAATAGGGAGCAAAAAAGTAGCCGTTATTCGTAAACTCGAACAATTGACAGTGCTGCTGTAATCTGACCGGATTACAAATTGAGATCTTTGCGCTTGCCGGTGACCAGATAAATGACTCCTTCTCCGATATTGGTCGCATGATCGGCTACCCGTTCCAAATAATTGGCGACCAGAAGAAGGTGGATCCATTGCCGGTTCGATGAAGGTTCCTTGCCCAGCATGCCGGTAATTTCCTGGAGCATGGAGCTGTAGATATGGTCGACAACATCATCCTGCTCGGCCAGGGCGGCCGCACGCTGGATATCTCTCTCGGTAAAGGCCAGCAAGCTGTCCTTGACCATCCCCATGGCGGCTTCGGCCATCCTTGGAATGTCGACGAGCGGTTTGACCAGCTTCTCACCGGACAATCGAAGCGTAACCTTGGCGATATCGACCGCATGATCGGCAATCCGTTCCAAATCGATGGCGATCTTCAGCGTCATGCCAATAATTCTTAAATCCGTAGCCATAGGCTGCTGCAGGGCGATAAGCCGTAAACAGCGCTCTTCAATTCTCATCATCATATCATCGATCGAATCGTCGCGGCTCACAGTCTCCTTCGCTTTCCGCTCATCCAGATCGGTCAAGGATTGAACAGCCTGTTGGATCTGCTGCTCGACCTCGTTCCCCATCTTCATCAGATATCGCTGCAATTCAGCCAACGATTGCCGGTAATTCGGGCGAGTATCCATTTCTTCTCCCTCCTAAATTTCCTCCGCCGGTCCTTTAGCCGAATCGGCCAGTGATATAATCTTCCGTACGCTGATCTCCCGGGGCCGTAAACATTTTGTCGGTTTTGTCCGTCTCCACCAAATACCCGTTCAGGAAAAATGAAGTATAATCGGAAATCCGGGCGGCCTGCTGCATGTTGTGAGTAACAATGATAATGGTGTACCGTTCTTTCAGATTTTGCGTCAATTCTTCCACCTTCAAGGTGGAAATCGGATCGAGGGCCGAGGTCGGCTCATCCATCAACAGAACGTCCGGTTCCACTGCCAGCAGACGGGCAATGCACAGCCTCTGCTGCTGTCCTCCGGACAAGCCCAGCGCGGATTTGTGCAAACGGTCCTTGACCTCATCCCATAGAGCCGCCTGCTTCAGACTGCGCTCCACAATTTCGTTAAGGACAGCCTTCTTCTTCGTTCCGTGAATTCGCGGTCCATAAGCCACATTATCAAATATGCTCATGGGAAAAGGATTCGGCCGCTGGAAAACCATCCCCACCCGCTTGCGCAAGGAGACGACATCGGTGTCCGGCGAGTAAATATTACGGCCGTCAACCTTGACTTCCCCGGTTATTTTGACGCCCTCAATAAGGTCGTTCATCCGGTTCAGCGTCCGCAGGAAGGTGGATTTCCCGCAGCCGGAAGGCCCGATCAAGGCACAAATCGAATTTTCCGGAATGTTCATTTCAATATCGTACAAAGCCTGGTTTGTTCCATAATGCAAATTTAATCGTTCCACTTTGATTTTCTCTGTTTGACCCACCGGTTATTTCCCTCCTGACAGCCTTTTTTGCAGTATTCGGCTTGGAATGGCTATGAGCAAATTAAATACCAATACGATAATTACGAGCAGCGCGGCGCTCGCTTTAGCTATTTCTTTAGCATCCGGAGCGAGCGAGCTGGAACCGGAATACCACAGATGAAGCGCCAAGGTTTCCCCCATCACCAACGGGTTGAAATCGGGAAAGGTTCGCGAAACCGACAGCCCCGCTGTATAGATCAATAACGCGGTTTCCCCAAGCGCCCGGCCCGATACAAGGGTAATCCCGGTTATAAGCCCGGGCAGGGAAGCCGGGATAAGCACCTTGCGGATCGCCTGCCAGCGTGTGGAGCCTAACGCCAGCGAGGCTTCCCAGTAGGATTCCGGGACGGAACGAATGGCTTCCTCCGTCACCCGCACCAATACGGGAAGGTTCAGCAGCGACAGTGTAAGCGCCCCCGCCAGGATGGAAAATTTCAGACCCATCAGGCTGACGAACAACAGCGCCCCGAACAGCCCGAAGACTATCGACGGAACAGAGGACAGTGCCTCGACGGATATGCGGACCAGCTCCGTAAATTTATTTTTCTTAGCGTATACGGCCAGGTATATTCCGGCTCCGACCCCAATCGGGAGCGAGAACGCCAGAGACAGGAACAGAATGTAGAAGGAGTTGAACAATTGGGGACCTACTCCCCCTCCCGCCATCATTTCCGAAGGCTTACCGGTCACGAAGCTCCAGGAAATATGAGGCAGCCCGTCACCCAGAATCCGAATCAGAAACCAGGCCAGAATGGCAACGATCACGATCCCCATCACCCAAAAATAGACGGTCGCAATACGATCGGTTGTTTTGCTAAGCTTCAACGCAGTTCACTCCTTTTGGCGACGACTCGGATAATGATGATCAGCAGCATGGAAATGACGAGCAGGACCAGCGCCATCATATAGAGCGCGTTGTTCCAGGCCGTGCCGTAGAACGTGTTGCCCATATCTTTTACAATCGCGGTCGTCAATACGGTTGTGGAATCGAGCAGCGATCCGGGCATTTTAGGCGAGTTACCGATGACCATGAAGACAGCCATAGTTTCTCCGATAGCCCGCCCCATTCCGAGAATAATGGCAGTCAGTATCCCCGGCCTGGCTGCGGGAAGCAGCACCTTCCAGATGGTTTGCCAGCGGGTGGCTCCCAGCGCCAGGGACGCCTCTTCCAGCCTGCCCGGCAAGCTGCGGATAGCATCCTCGGAGATGGATAGAATAGTAGGAAGGATCATGACGGCCAGAATAATAGCTGCTGGCAGTATACCGTATCCCGCACCTCCGAACGTTTTGCCCAGGAAAGGAACGAGCACCGTCAGTCCGATCAGTCCGTATACGACCGATGGAATTCCGACGAACAAGTCGGCTGCCGGCCTCATCAGTTCCCTCATCCATTTCGGAGCGATCTTGGCCATGAACACCGCTCCTGACAAGGCAATCGGCACGGACAGGATGACCGACAGCAGAGTCAACAGCAAGGTGCTGAACAGGAAGGACAGAATACCGAACTTGGGAGTATCCGATAACGGACTCCAGTCCGTAGACAGAAAAAGCTGTGCGAAAGAGACATCTTTAAACACCTGTGTTCCTTGAAAGCCTACGAACAATATAATTGAAAAAATGATAACGGAGACTAAAGAAGCGCTAACGATAAACAGCCACCTCATCACCGTGTCCTTACTGTTCTGGTTATGGGTCCAGCGAGCCGTGCCGCCGCTCTCCGGTGCAACGGACTTAACCTCCTCCAACTTGTCCTCTATTTTGTAAGCCAAATGATAATCCCCCTTCGTACATCTCGATCAGATGTCCCGGCAAATCTTTTTTTCAAGTAATTTCATCATAAGGGAACTATGTTAGAGGAGAATCAAGCTTTTGTTAACGCATTGTAAAAATGAGCCCCAACCCTCTCTTTGTTTCGCCGCTGCCCTTCAATCTTTATGAAATATATAAAAAAAGCTTCCAACGTATCCCTATAATCCCCCACAAAGTGACGCGCAGCCTTCGAAGCTTATTCCGGGTACTTTGCGGGGAGCCCTGTAAAATATCCCACAAAATGACGCATGGCCTTCGAAGCGTATTCCGGTACTTTGCGGGGAGCCCCGAACTTTAAAAAAGGCTGCCATAACAGGAATTGCTCCTTCATCAAAACAGCCAAACGATCCTTCACAAAAGAAGAACCGTTTGGCCTGAAAGTTTCGGAATGATCGCTATTATTTCAACAGGTTGGCCGGCAGAAATCCAAGCTTCTCCACCTTTTCATTCTGGAATTCATCGCTCATGATATAATCCAGGAAGGCTTTCGTGGCTCCTTCCGGCTGTCCTTTCGTATACATGTGCTCCTCTCCATAAAGCTTATAGGTGCCGTCCTTGATAGTCTCTTTGGAAAACGCGACACCGTCGATTTTCAGAGCCTTGACCTGATCGTTCAAGTAAGGTGTATCAACATAGCCGATAGACGCTTCGGTCGAAGCAACCGCTTCTACGACCGTCTTGCTGGAATCCTGGGTAACTCCCTCTTTGGAAAATTCCTGCCCGTCGAGAATCAGCTTGCGAATGATTTTACGGGAACCGGAGCTGTCCTGACGGTGAACGAGCACGATTGGCTTGTCCTCCCCGCCAACTTCCTTCCAGTTCGTGATTTTCCCCATGTAAATGTCCGCCGCCTGCTGCTTCGTCAAATTGTCGACCGTTACGTCCTTATGAACAATAAGTGCGAACGGAGCGATCGCTACGATATGATCTATCAGAATATCTTTATACTGCTCGTCGGCCTCTACGTCCGAATTTCCGATATGCGACGTTCCGTCCGCCACATTCTTGACTCCGGTTCCGGAACCTCCGCCGGTCACGTTGATGGTTACCTTCTCATGCTTCGCCATAAAATCTTCCGCCGCTTGCTTAACGAGGGGCAGGAGAGCCGTTGATCCGGAGGAAGTCACCATGCCGCTGATTTCCGGATTTTTATCCGGCTCATTCGCTTGTGCCGTTGCCGTCGGGGATGGGCTTGGATTCGCTCCCGCGTTACCCGCCGGTTCTTTGCCGCCGCATCCGGCCAATAATCCTACTGCCAGGACGGCAGATAAAGCCAAGCTTAAACCTTTTTTCGTCACCTTTTTAAACATTCATGAGTCCTCCCTTTTTAAAAATGCTCTTCGTTCTTAACAATTCCATCGTAACAACGGTTTGTTAATGGAAAACAATCGTTTCGTTAAGCGAATGTAAAATCTTCTGGCAAGCCCAAATGGGCGGGCGATTGAACCAGTTCATGAATTCGCACATATAATGGCCTATATTTAAAAAACAAACAGAAATGATTGGGAGGATCGATTCATGAGTGCTTCATTTGAGTCATCGACGACACAAGGTTTTGACGAAAGACAGTTTTTCCCGTTTTTCAGTCCGTTCTTTTTTCCGCGCCGCTTCTTTCCATTCTTCTTCCTGACCCCGTTCTTCTTCCCGTTTTTCCGTGAGGACGATGAGAGGAATGAAAGCTTCTACACTCAGCATATGTGTGAGGACGGAGACACCTTAGGAAGGCTGGCGGAAACCTACAACGTTCCGGCACAAATCATTAGCACGATGAACCCTCATCTTAAAGGTTCACAGACTTTAAGCGCCGGTCAGGTCGTAGGCATCCCCAAACTTCACAGCATGCATACCGAGACATTATATAAGGAACAAACGGCACCGTACTCGGCGATGTCCAACGCACCTGCACAGGTGATGCCTTATCAGGCGGCGCCGAATATCGGTCCGCTGCAAACCGGCGGGAAGTCCAAATCCCCGGGTTATCCCGGACTTCATGGCCTTGCCGAAGAGGGAGGCTTCCATCCTTATTCGATGCCCTATGAAACATATGGTGCGCCTGGATACACCCCTACCATAATGCCGTATGGTCAAGAGCCGGATGATTTCGGCCATCACAATGTGATGCCGTTCTCCGCTAACATGCAGGCCGCAGGTCAGCCCAATGTCATGCCGTTCTCCGCTAATATGCAGGCCGCAGGTCAGCCCAATGTCATGCCGTTCTCCGCTAATATGCAGGCCGCAGGTCAGCCCAATGTCATGCCGTTCTCCGCTAACATGCAGGCTACTGGTCAGCCCAATGTGATGCCGTTCTCCGCTAACATGCAGGCTGCCGGCCAATCCAATGTGAAGCCTTACTCGGCTAACATGCAGGCCGCCGGGCTTCCCAATGTGATGCCGTACTCGGCTAACGTGCAGGCCGCCGGGCTTCCCAATGTGATGCCGCACTCGGCTAACGTGCAGGCCGCAGGACTGCCCCATTTCATGCCGTACGAGGCTAACGTGCAGGCCGCAGGACTGCCCCATTTCATGCCGTACGAGGCTAACATGCAGGCCGCAGGATTGCCCAATTTCATGCCGTACGAGGCTAACATGCAGGCCGCAGGACTGCCAAACGTTATGCCCTACGGACTTGGCGCCCATGCGGAATCCAAATCCGGTAAAACGGCCTTTGGATTGGGCGAGGAAGAAATTTCATCGTTCCAGCCTTTCGGCACCCCTACAATTTACGAATCCGACAAAAAACGTTCGGAATAAGCGTTTATAAATCGAGTGTCAATAAACGGCCTGCAATCTTCGCATGCACTGACAAAAGCAAAGAAGCCAAAGGTTTCCCCCGGCTTCTTTGCTTTTCCTTGTTCCCGTACATCTGGTGGAACCGACCGACTATTTCTGTTGCGCCTATGGACAAGTACCCGTCTCCAGTGAAGACATTCCCCGGCATCAATGACACTTGCCAATCTGCTTCCGAATACCTGTGTCACCAAGCTGCCATGCAATATTCATCAGTTTGTAAACAAGTTGACATGAACTCCTCACAATATATGTGAAAAAGATCACACTTTTCAGCTTAATATATAGATAAGAGGATTAATTCTGGCTAATGGAAAGGAAGAAGCCGAATGAACCATTATAAAAAACAGGAAAAAAAGCTGATCGTACTGTGCATCATCACCGCTTCCGTTATGCTGCTGGCCTTATTGAGAAGATTATTCTGACCCTGACGGGAGAAAGGAGTTCACGCCATGTTTGCAAATGATCCGGCTTTATACAGCAGAATTCTTACGGCTTTAACACTCGGTTTCCATATTATATTCGCAACGGTCGGCGTCGGGGTGCCTCTCATGATCGCTCTTGCCGAGTGGACGGGCATCCGCCGCAAGGACCCCCATTATATTTTACTTGCCAGACGCTGGGCCCGGGGATTTGTCATTACGGTAGCGATCGGCGTTGTAACCGGAACAGCTATCGGGCTGCAACTGAGCTTGCTGTGGCCGAGCTTCATGCAGGTTGCCGGCCAGGTTATTTCTTTGCCGTTGTTCATGGAGACATTTGCTTTCTTCTTTGAAGCGATTTTCTTAGGAATTTATCTGTATACATGGGACAGGTTCAAATCCCGCTTCACTCATTTCCTGCTCGTCATTCCGGTTGTCATCGGTTCTTCTGCTTCGGCTTTCTTTATCACGACCGTCAATTCGTTCATGAATACACCGCAAGGGTTTACGCTTCAAGACAACAAGCTTGTGGACATTCAGCCGTTGGCGGCCATGTTCAATCCGGCCACACCGACTAAGGTCTCCCATGTCCTGTCGTCCGCCTATATGACCAGCGCTTTTATTCTCGCTGCGATAGCGGCTTTCTCCCTGTTGAAGAAACGGGATCACGTCTACTATAAAAAAGCATTAAATCTGACGATGACAGCGGCGTTTATTTTCTCCATTTCGACGGCGGTGATCGGTGATTTCTCAGGTAAATTTCTCGCCAAATACCAGCCGGAGAAGCTCGCTGCGGCCGAATGGCATTTTGAAACTATCGAAAAGGCTCCCCTCATATTAGGGGGTATTCTCACGGAAGATAATCAGGTCAAATACGCCATTGAGATTCCTTATGCTCTCAGCATACTGGCTCATGGCATGCCGAACACCGAAGTGATCGGCTTGAACGATTTTCCGGAAGACGAGCGCCCGCCGCTCTATATTCACTATTTGTTCGACGGAATGGTTATGATCGGCGTCTTCCTCGCCTTGATCTCCTGCGTTTATATGGTTCTGCAGTACAAAAAATCGTGGAACCCGCATCGCCGTACCTTGCTGAGGCTCATCGTGGCCAGCGGCCCGTTAGCCATCCTGGCTATCGAATTCGGCTGGATCTTCGCGGAAGTCGGACGTCAGCCCTGGATCTTGCGAGGATATATGAAAACGGTGGAAGGAGCTACGACATCCGAGCACGTAGGAACTATGCTTATATTGTTCAGCTTATTGTATCTTGTACTGGCTATAACCTGCATTAAGGTGCTGAGAAAGCTGTTCCGCAACCACCCGGCTGAGAAAGAGCTGGAGGAGGGCGCGGCAGAAGGAGGTTATCTTCAATGAGCTACGAAGTTGTAGGGATAACCGTTTTGTGGATTTTTTTGTTCGGATATCTGATCGTGGCTTCCATCGATTTCGGGGCCGGCTTCTTCAGCTATTCCAGTATGATTACGGGCAAGAGGCATATTATCCAAGGGGTTATTGAACGCTATTTATCTCCCGTATGGGAAGTCACCAATGTGTTTCTCGTCTTTTTCTTCGTTGGCATTATCGGTTTTTTCCCGGACACGGCTTATTATTTCGGAACGGCTCTGCTGCTTCCGGGAAGCATCGCGATTATTCTGCTGGCCATTCGCGGATCTTATTACGCCTTCGGCACCTACGGAGCCAGGAACAGCCGGATTTACGCCTTTCTCTATGGCGCTACGGGGCTTCTTATCCCGGCCTCGCTTTCGACCGTGCTGACGATCTCCGAGGGAGGCTATATCTCCGTAGTCGACGGAAAAATTACTTTCCTGTACAACAAGCTGTTCCTGAGCCCTTATTCATGGGCCGTCGTGATGCTGGCCATCGTCAGCGTCTTGTATATCTCGGCAACATTCCTGACCTATTATGCTTCCAGAGCGAAGGATGATGCCGCTCTCGGCATCCTGCGTAAATATGCCCTTGCCTGGAGCATGCCGACGATACTTGCCAGCCTGTTCGTTTTCTTCTTTATCAGCCAACACAATCCGGAGCATTTTAACAGAATGGTCGATCTGTCGTGGATGTTCGTCCTATCGTTCCTTTGTTTTCTCGTCGTTTTCTTCTTTCTGTGGAAAGGGCGCAGGTATGGAACGGCATTTATCTTTGTCATCCTGCAATACGCCTTCGCTTTCTTCGGATACGGGGCGGCCCACTTGCCTTACCTGTTGTATCCGTACATTACGATTTACGACGGATTTACTAACGAAACGATGGCCATTGCCTTGATTGTCGCCTTCATTGCCGGATTGGTTCTGCTGATTCCTTCGTTGTTCCTGATCATGCGGTTGTTTCTGTTCGACAGCAAATATGTGCAAGGAAAAACCTCGAAGAAAGGATGATTGGGATGGACTTCTTTCTAATCATGATCGCGCCTCCTCTGGTGATTGTCATTTCTATTATCATCTTGTTTCTCTGGGGGCCGCATTTTAAACCTAAAGAATAAGTAACTGCAGAAAAACCGGCCTTAGCCTGACGGCAGGGCCGGTTTATTATTTTGAGTTTATAGTGTCGTATCAAGTGCATGTGCTCCCAAATCGATTAACGCGCCGCGCCGCTTCCTGTTAAGCCGACATCATTTAGCGGTATCGTTAAGGTAAATGCGGGTCCGCTCCTCATTGGCACGAAATAATGCATCCATAATCGTCATTTGCTGGATGGCGTCCTCGACGGAATAAGGAACGGGACGGCCGTTCAATATGGCATCGGCAAAGCCTTGGACCTGATGGACATAAGGCTGAATCCTGTCCGAAGTCCACTGGCGTTCCATACCGGAATACTCCGCTGTCAGAGTGACGCTCTCCGGTTGAACGCGGGAATTCAACGATAGTCTTCCCCTCGTTCCATACAGCTCGAAGCCGGAGCCGTTGGCCATATCGAAGGCAGCGCTGCAATGGGCGACTCTCCCGTCGGGATAATACAAGGTGCCGATAAAACGGGTATCCACTCCGGTAGAAGACATGACCATATGACATTCAACCGCTTCCGGCTCTGCCCCCATCAGAAAGCGGCTCCAAGCTATCGGATAGCAGCCTATGTCATACAAAGCGCCTCCGCCCCATTCGCGCACCCAACGGGTGCTGTCCGACGGAGCCATAAATGAGAAATGGCTGCACATCATTCCGAGATCGCCGATAACTCCTTCTTCAAGCAAAGCTTTGACACCATGATATGCTTCCTGAAATCGCCAAGAATGCGCTTCCATAATCTGCACTCCGTTAGCTTTGGCGGTGTCGGCGACTTCCTTCGCTTCCCGTGCATTTAGCGTGAACGGCTTCTCCAGCAGCACGTGCTTCCCCGCTTGCAGCGCATCAATCGCCCATTCTTTATGTAGATGATTTAATAAAGCAATATAGACCGCATCAATGTCCGGATCTTCGATCAATTCCCGGTAGCTGTTGTACCGGTGTTCGAGCCCGTATTTCTCCGCGGCCTCCCGCCCCGTTTCAGCATGGCGTCCGGCTATGCCTAACCATTCGCTATTCGCGGCCTTGTGAATGGCCACTCCCGCCTTGGAAATAATCTTACCGGTTCCCAGTACACCCCATCGCAATTTACGCATCATCACGGCCTCCTCTATTTAAAAATACCTTCAACCATGATCTTGCCTGCATCTCTTAATAGATCCATCCCATTGCGGGCATAACATAAGCCCATACAGTGACGTATGCCTTCGCAGCTTATTCCGTCCGCACTCCAACGGATTCGGAGTTTAAAAATGGAACATTTCTCCAATAACGTGGTAAATTAAGTGTACTTATGCTATTATTATCGGCCTCGCTTCTTGGAGAAGTTCGTCAGTACTTTGTGTGGAAATACTCAGTGGGTCTTCTCTTTTCGGGCGACTAATTTATAGCCGACACCGCGAATGGATTCAATCTGTACCGATTGCTGATTCATCTCAAGCTTCTTGCGCAAGGAGCTGACATGGACGTCAACCGTTCGCTGTCCTCCGATGTAATCGAAGCCCCATACGGCATTCATCAGATCATCGCGGGTAATGACGACCCCCGGCCTCTGCACCAAATACAGCAGCACTTCGAATTCCTTCGGACGAAGGGTGATAGGCTCCCCGTGCAGGACCACCTCATATTTCTCCGGGTAGATGGCCAACTCTCCCACGCGGATTATCTTCTCCCCGTTATTTTCCTGGCTGACGCCGGAGCCCTCATTCCCGGTCCTCCGCAGCACAGCTGACACCCTGGCCAATAGCTCCGCGACTCCGAAAGGCTTCGTAATGTAATCGTCCGCGCCATACTTCAGGCCCTGAACAACCTCTTCTTCCGCGTTGCGGGCGGTCAATATGATGATCGGCGTACGAATTCCGTGCTGGCGAAGCCTGGACAAAATTTCGAAGCCGTTCATCCCCGGCAGCATAATATCGAGGACGATCAAATCATGCAAACCGTGCAGCGCTGTCCTCAACCCTTCACTGCCGTGGTCCGCCAATTGAACCTCATAGCCTTCCTGCGACAGATTGTAGGACAGCAGTCTGGCCAGCGTGGGTTCATCTTCTATGATTAATATTTTATGAGTCATTCCAGAACCCATCCCCCATTCGTCAAACGTCCAACTGATTCCATTATAGCTTGAACGGCATTGTTTTGTTAAGCCGGGTTCAGGAATCATGAATAACCGGCAGCTCGATAGTAAACCGGGAGCCAAGTCCCGCATCGCTTTCTACGGAAATCGTCCCCTTATGAAGCTCGACCAAATGCTTGACAATGGACAGCCCCAACCCGGTACCTCCCGAGCTTCTCGAACGGGCCTTATCTACCCGGTAGAAGCGTTCGAAGATGCGGGGAAGGTCTTTTTTCGGAATGCCGATTCCGGTATCGCTTATCGTTATTCTTACCCGTTCATAGCTTTCGGGACCCTCTTCCTGTTCAACGGGCTCGACGTCTATTCTGACCCTTCCCCCTTCCGGGGTGTAATTAATCCCGTTAGACAGAAGATTGATCATGATCTGTCTCAGCCTGTCTTCATCCGCCTCCAGGAACAAGTTCGGCGGAACCGAGGATTCGAGGCGAATCCCCCTTTTGTCCGCTTCCGCACTGACGACATGAACAGTCTGCTCCACAAAATGCTCCATCTCAATGGGAGAGAACTGCAGCGGAATCCGTCGTGACTCGATTTTGGACAATTCGAGAATATCGCCGATCAACCGGTTAAGGCGTTCGCTCTCATCATAGATAATCTGCAGGAACGACTTGGCCGTCTCTTTATCATCCATGGCTCCCGCCAGCAGTGTTTCGGCAAAGCCTTTGACCGCGGCGACCGGTGTTTTCAATTCATGGGAAACGTTGGCGACAAATTCGCTCCGCATCCGTTCCAGCCTGCGGACCGCAGTCATGTTATGCAGCACGATGAGAATTCCGGACCATTCTTCGTCGTTCCGCGCCATCGGACTGATATTCGCCTCCAAAATCCGCTCCTCTGGAAAATAGACGATCATTTCATCATGAATCGGGTCATGAGTTTCCAAGCATTCCCGGATCATCTGCTTCAGCTCGAACGGCAGCTTGGCTTCGGTATATACCGTGCCTCGCAGCTCTTCCGCCGCGAATCCGAGAATATCCTCCACCGCACGGTTCAACAGCACGATTTTGCCGCTTAGATCGGCCATCATCACCCCGCTCGGCATGTTGTCCAGAACGCTCTTCAGGCGGCTTTCATTCTCTTGAATCCGGTGAACCTGCCTCTGCAGACTGTCCGCCATCGTGTTGATGGCGCGGCCCAGCATTCCAATCTCGTCATTGCGGGTGACGGTTACCCGGGATCGGGCATCACGGTGCGAGATTTGCTGCGCTACCCTGATAATCTTCTCCAAAGGTCTGGTCATATTATGAGCCAATCGATAGGAGATCACACCTGCCAATAGAAACAATACGGCCAGACCGCCGCCCAAGAATAACCATAGCTTGCGCAGGGAGGATTCGACAACGCTCAAATCTCTGGCCATCCGGATATACCCGAAAGGCTGATCCGAAGCATCGCTCGCAATGACCACGTACAGCATATTATGGCCTAAAGTATCGCTGTAGCGGATAGAATGTCCCGAGCCGGATCGGATCGCCTCCTGCACCTCTTCCCGGTCCAGATGGTTATCCATGGTCAAGGGATCGTGATCCGAGTCCCCCAACACCCGGCCGTCCGCCCGAATGACCGTAATCCGGGCATCCGCCGACTGCTTGAGCTGGCTGATCCGCTCGTTGTATAGCCGTATCAATTCCTCATCCGTCCCCGAAGCCACCCAATCAAAGGTCGACACGATGAGATGCAGCTCTCTCTCCATATTTTCACGCTGGGCTTGAATATAGGTGTTTTCCTGCAGCTTGGCAGCCAGAATTCCCGCTGCCGTTACCGACAAGCCAATCATAATGATAAAAATAACCGTCAATCGGGTTCTGAATTTATTCATCTCTTCGTTCCTCCGCGCAAGATGGCTGTCCATGACTAGATAGCTTTATCGTAACCCGAGCTGCCGCGAAAATCCACCGAACCCGACAAATCCGATTGTTGAGAAATTGTAAAGAAATAAAGTCGGGTGTCCCGCAACTGTAAATAGAATCCGAAAAAAAGTCGGACAGAACGCTCTGCCCGACCACCTTTTTTAAATATAATAAGATTCGAATATCATTTATTTGAAAACCGGCTCCTTGAACTGAGCAAGCTTCTCGAGAGAATCTTTCTCCACGTCGGCATGCAGGCTGTTTCCATGAGAATCCATCGTAACAATGGCAGCGAAGCCTTCCGTCTGCAGGTGCCACATCGCTTCCGGAATACCGAACTCCATGAAGTCTACGCCTTCCACCTTCTTCAGACATTGTGCGTAATATTGCGCCGCCCCGCCGATGGCATTGAGGTAGACGGCTCCATGCTCCTGCAGAGCCTTAAGCGTCTTCGGCCCCATTCCGCCTTTGCCGATTACGGCGCGGATTCCGAATTTCTTCAGAATATCCCCTTGATAAGGCTCTTCCCGAATACTCGTTGTCGGTCCGGCAGCCTTCACATGCCACTCGCCGTTCTCATCCTTCTGCATAACCGGTCCGCAATGGTAAATAACGGATCCGTTCAAATCGACAGGCGAATCATGATCCATCAGATACTTGTGCAAAGCATCGCGGCCGGTATGGATCAGACCGTTAATGACAACGACGTCGCCTACCCGCAGCTCGCGAATTTGTTCCTCGGTGATGGGCGTCTGAAGAACGACCTGACGGCGCTCCCCGCCTTGATCCGCTGCGGCGCTTTCCGCTTCGCCCAAGGTCACATCCACCTTCTCACCGGCCGAGTATTGCCATTCTTTGATCTCGCCCGTAGAGGCATCCAGAATAACCCCTTGACGGCGATAAGCCCAGCAGTTGTAGGCTACGGAAACGAAGAAGCTGGCCGGCAGCCGGTTCATCACTCCAATTTTGCATCCGAGCAGTGTCACTTCGCCGCCGAAGCCCATCGTCCCGATGCCGAGCTTGTTCGCATTCTCCATCACGTACTCTTCTAATTGGCGCAGCTCCTCGACCGGATTCACATCATCCACCCTGCGGAACAGCTGCTGCTTGGCCAGCTCATAGCCGGTCGTGCGGTCGCCGCCGATGCCCACGCCGATAAAGCCCGCGCTGCAGCCCTGTCCTTGCGCCTGATAAACGGCATGCATAATACATTTGCGAATACCGTCCAGATCGCGCCCGGCTTTGCCGACACCTTCCAGCTCAGCAGGAAGGCTGTATTGAATATTTTTATTCTCGCAGCCGCCGCCCTTCAAGATCAGCTTCATCTCGATATCGTCTCTTTCCCATTGCTCGAAATGAATGACCGGCGTTCCCGGCCCGAGATTATCGCCGCTGTTCGCTCCGGTCAGCGAATCAACGGAATTCGGACGCAGCTTGCTGTCCTGAGTCGCCCGCTTCACGGCTTCATAAATTTGCTGCTTCATTACTATCTGATTGGCTCCGACCGGAACGTGGATAATAAAAGTAGGCATCCCCGTATCCTGACAAATAGGGGAAACATTGTACTCCGCCATTTCAATATTATTGGCAATGGTAGACAGAGACAAGGCCGCCCGGGTCCCTTTATCCTCCAGCTCGCGGGCCTTGCGAATCGCTTGACGGACATCCCCCGGCAAGTTAGTTGACGTTTCTACGATTAGTCGGTACACGCTCTCTTGAAAATGCCGCATGTGATTAAGACTCCTCTCCTGTTTTGCAATGAAACTTCACGATAGAACACACGCTTATAATTATATCATATTACGGGAGAGTCGAATGATCATTCTTTCTCACGGATTTTCCTCATTAGAAGAAATTCAGTAATTCCTAATAGGCCCAGTTAGAAAGGATGAGAGCAATCTTACTCCTGTCGAATCGATCAGCTTTAGTTTGCAATGCCTTTGGAAACGTCCCATTTGTCTAGTTGGATTTCAAAGTTGACAAGTGCGAATTTGGCCTATTTTCAAAAATCTAGTCAATCCAATTTGATTTCCTGCTTACCCAAATTTATTTAAAAATTAGAAATAATAGGAGAGAGTCAGTTCTATCTATAAACTCTATAGAAAAACAGTTAAGTCGTATTCCATCTGAAAACAGCGTAATAGTGTTCCTCGGCATCATCTGACCTTGACATATATCGAATGTTTGATATAATAAAATGTAATATTTTGGAAATGGGAGGTGAAAAGAATGAAAAAATTAGCTGGGTTATTTGTTATTACTGCATTAGTTTTTAATTTATCTACCGTCTCACCGAATAGCGATGATTACTGTATGGGATTTTTCTCTGAATGTCCATTGCCACCATGCGATAGCTTTTGGCACTGTCCATAAATATCGATAATATAATAATTCCTGCTATTGTTATAGAATCTTAACCATGCAAAAAACATCATCTAGATCCAACGGTTAGTTTCCAAAATATTCATTGTCGTCGATCCCAGAGCGTAGGCGTATAAGGAGATCGGCGAAAATTTATCAATTTAGATGGCCTGAGATTAAAACCACCTTTAAATGATATTATTGACTCTCACAAGTTTCACACGATCAAAAGCGAAATGTGGCGCTTGCTCATAAAGACTTTCAGTACTCCCTACAGTAATTCTGAATGCAAATTTTACTCATCACCGCAGTCAAGCTATGCACAACCAAATCGCTCCTTTTCCTCAGATTTCCGTCAAACTTTGCTACATCCCCTCACTTCCTCGTAATAAATATACCTGCGCTTATCAAAACCCAATCGGTAGGTTTCCATTATCCCAACTCACTCTTCCTTTCCATAGTAGCGCTAATTTGCTGCCTGAAGTGCATTAAACATCGTTCACAGGAATTAATCAATGTATCTTTACTAAATTTAATCTTTAATACCGAACCTTTTAATAGGTATAGTTTTTATTATTCATCAATAATGAATCAATCTAAATGCTTATCATTCGATAAAATATTATTGACTTGCTTTTGGCATAGCAAATGTTTATGACAATATAGTATGTTGATAATTAAATTGATATACTGATAAGGTATCTGCCAAAGTAAGGAGAATGGAAATGATTAAATTCTTTGTGCGCAGCTTGTTTGTAACGATTATCGGCTTGACCTTATTGGTCTCCTCCCTTTCGGCCTATCAGCCGAATACTATGTACCGCGAACAAGTCGCTGTCATCATGTATCATCACGTCGATGACACCATACAAAGCTCCGGCACGATCACGGTTGATCTTTTTCAGAGGCAATTGACCTATTTACAGCAACAGGGCTACCAATTTATTACACTCGATCAATTCAAACAGTACTTAGCCGGCGGCCCCGTCCCCGACAACGCCGTGCTGGTCACCTTTGACGATGGATATGAGAGCTTCTACAGCAATGCTTATCCTGTATTATCCCAATTGAATATTCCTGCGGTTAATTTCGCCATTACGAAGGACACGTTAAATCCGCAAGCGAGCTATATTCCGGCAATGTCTCAACAGCAAATTGCGGAAATGATCGCCGCAGCCCCCGGCAGGATTGAGGTGCAGTGTCATACTCATGCCTTGCATGACAAAGTGGATGGCCAGGCGCTGTTAACAGCAAGACTGGATCTGGATAGCGGCAAGCGGGAGAGCGAAGAGGATTACCGGCAGCGGATAATGACCGACACCAGAACCTGCCGATCGGTACTGGAGCAGGTTAACCCATCGCCAATCGATTCCTTGGCTTATCCTTTCGGAATCTATGATCGGGATGCGGCTGAGGCGCTGCACTCAGCGGGAATTGAGTATGCATTCACGATCGCACCCGGAATGGCTACACGGCAGACCGACAGGCTCGCGATTCCAAGAATTAATGCGGGAGGCCCGTACATTTCGCCGGCCAAGCTGCACAAATCGATTCAGAACCAGATTCAGGCAGTTCATCATAACTATGACCGTATTCCGCTCAGGGAAATGGTAGAGAACTGGGGCGGTGAAGTAGCTGAGGATAGCGAGGGGCTGATCGTTATTCGTTATGAAGGCAGAGAATGGAAGCTTCGTCCCGGGAGCCGTACCGTTCTTCACCAGAATAACAGCTTAACGATCGGACAGCCCGTTCAGGTTATCGAGGGCAAAGCCTATGCCAGGTGGAGCGATATCGAGAAGCTATTGTTTGAGTCATGATGTGCGGGAACGTCTGGCGGATAATCAAGTTGGAAGGGTTGGGGAAAGGAGGGGCTTATGGACTCCCATTTTTTCGCGTATATGTACCGGCTAAGATATATTAAACGATGGAGTCTGATGCGCAATGTCGTAAGCGAGAACGTGGCGGAGCATTCCTTTCATGTGGCGATGCTGACCCATGTGCTCTGTACGATTGCCAACGAGGTTTACGGGCGAAGCTTGCCGGTGGACAAGGCCGTATCAATGGCACTGTTCCATGACGCGGCTGAGGTGTTCACCGGCGATATCCCGACACCAGTCAAGCATCAGAACGAGGACATCTTGTCCAGCTTCCGCGAGATCGAGCGGCACGCTTCCAAGAAGCTGCTGTCCATGATGCCCCCTCAGTTGAAGGATGCTTACCGTCCTTTGCTGGAAGGCGGACAGGATGAAGAACTGCGGGTCATCGTCAAGGCGGCTGACCTGTTGGATGCATATATCAAATGTGTGACGGAGCTGTCTACGGGAAACCGGGAGTTCGCCGTTGCCAAGAAACAGATTGAGCAGTCTATGATAGAGCTTGATCTGCCGGAGGTCCGGTATTTCCTTGAGTATTTGGCACCCAGCTTCGAAAAAACGCTGGACGAGCTGTCCGAATAGGACTGGCTCTCCAGCGTTTTTCTTTCCTTAGAATGGGTAACTCATCAGGATGATCATGACAAGGAAGCTCAGGGCAATCAGCCAGGAAAATGTTTGCACCTCTCCCATTCCCGCTTCGGCCGCAGCCTTGCCGGAGCTGAGAGCCTCCCGAGCCGACTTCAACTTCTTGCCCAACATGCCGGTTAGACCGCCGATAACGACGACGAGCAGAATAACGACGATCATCCAGGCCGTAGAATAACTGGCTTGGGAAATCATGTATCCTCCGGTCAAAAACTGGACGAGCAGCAATATCTGCCCTACCCGGTTTGCCGTATTATAATTGCCAACCGTCTGAGCCAAACCTTCCTCCCCTTTTTTCATCAGAAGAAAAGGAAAGAGCAGATAAAACCCCATCCCAATGGAGCCTAACAGGTGCAGAAATAAAATAAAACTGACCATGAAAGCCCTCCTATTGAATGTTTGAGTTATGTACTCTATCAGTATACTAAATGCCTGTCAGGCTTACAACTTGTCCCAAGGGCGGACTGCACATTTTTTACTTGCCGGACACAATATAGCCAAAGGTTCGTGCTATACGAGGGTATAGGAAATTGTGGCCGGATGAAGCTTAATGGAAAAAAGCTGCCCCGGAGCAGTGAGCCATACCGGAACAGCTTGAATCATCAGTTGCCTTCCACGACTTTAATTACATTGCGTACCGAATCAGCGGATTTGTCAAGCGCCGCTTTCTCTTCGGCAGTCAATTCAAGCTCGAACACTTTCTCGATTCCGTCTCCACCCAGAATCGTCGGAACGCCCATGAACAGATTGTCATAGCCGTATTCCCCCTCAAGGAGGGCAATCGCCGGCAGGATGCGTTTCTTGTCCTTAACGATGGCTTCCGTCATCTGAACAAGGGATGCAGCCGGTGCGTAGTAGGCGCTGCCGTTGCCGAGCAGGTTAACGATTTCTCCGCCGCCGGTACGGGTCCGTTGGACGATCGCTTCGATCCGGTCCGCGGGAATCAGCTTCTCAATCGGAATTCCGCCAACATTGGAATAACGGACCAGCGGAACCATATCGTCACCGTGTCCTCCCAATACGAATCCGCGAACGTCCTCAACCGATACATTAAGCTCCTGTGCAATGAACGTGCAGTAGCGGGCGGTATCCAGAACTCCGGATTGACCGATCACGCGGTTCTTCGGAAAGCCCAATGTCTGATAGGCCACATAAGTCATAGCATCCACCGGGTTGCTTAGAATGATGACGATCGATTCCGGACTGTATTTTTTAACATTCTCACAAACCGATTTCATAATTCCGGCATTGGTATTGACCAAATCATCACGGCTCATGCCGGGCTTGCGGGCAATACCTGCTGTAATGATGACAATGTCGGAATTAGCGGTGTCTTCATAATTGGAAGTACCGATAATGTTGCTGTCGAATCCTTGTACCGGGCTTGCTTCCAACATGTCCAGCGCCTTTCCTTTGGTCGGATTCTCCAGTTGGGGAATATCGAGAAGTACGACGTCGCCCAATTCTTTCTGGGCAAGCATTAATGCAGTAGTAGCTCCAGTGAAACCGGCACCGATAACAGACAGCTTTTTGCGACGGATAGCCATGGATAACAGATCCTTTCACTCAGAGATTTATGTGGAGATTTCATAAATTGGGGAACCCGTTTCTTAAGAAACGGGCTCTAAAAGATTAACTGCGTCTAACTTATCCAAGATGCTTGATAATTTCATCCGCGAACTCGGAGCATTTCACTTCAGTCGCGCCTTCCATCAGGCGGGCAAAGTCATAGGTAACCGTTTTGTTATTAATAGCGGTCTCCATACCTTTGTAAATCAGGTTAGCCGCTTCTTGCCAGCCAAGATGCTCCAGCATCATAACTCCGGACAGAATAACCGATCCCGGATTAACTACGTCTTTATCCGCATACTTAGGCGCCGTACCATGGGTGGCTTCGAAAATAGCATGTCCGGTTACATAGTTAATATTCGCTCCCGGTGCAATTCCGATTCCTCCAACTTGTGCAGCCAAAGCGTCAGACAGATAGTCCCCGTTCAAATTAAGAGTAGCGATGACATCGAAATCGGTCGGACGGGTCAGCACCTGCTGCAGAGCAATATCGGCAATAGCGTCCTTCACGATGATCTTGCCGGCAGCTTCTGCCGCTTTCTGAGCTTCGTTAGCAGCGTCGGTGCCTTTCTCTTCCTTGATGCGATCATACTCGGCCCAAGTGAACACCTTATCACCGAACTCTTGCTCCGCCAGCTCGTAGCCCCAGTTCTTGAAGGCTCCTTCTGTAAACTTCATGATGTTGCCTTTGTGCACCAAAGTAACGCTCTTGCGTCCATGCTGCAGAGCATACTCAATCGCCGCACGGATCAGGCGGGAAGATCCTTCCTTGGAAACGGGCTTGATTCCGATACCGGACGTTTCCGGGAAACGGATTTTGTTAACTCCCATTTCTTTCTGCAGAAACTCGATCACTTTCTTAACTTCCGGTGTGCCTTCCTTATACTCGATTCCGGCATAAATATCTTCCGTATTCTCCCGGAAAATAACCATATCAACAAGATCAGGGCGTTTAACCGGAGAAGGAACTCCATTGAAATAACGTACCGGACGAAGGCAAACATACAAATCCAGCTCCTGACGAAGCGCCACGTTCAAAGAACGAATACCGCCGCCGATCGGAGTAGTCAGAGGACCTTTGATAGCAACGATATATTCACGGATAGCCGTCAAAGTATCGTTAGGGAGCCAGGAATTGAACTTGTTGAATGCTTTCTCCCCTGCATATACTTCATACCATGCGATCTTCTTCTCGCCTTTGTAAGCTTTCTCTACAGCGGCGTCCAGAACACGCTTGGAAGCCCGCCAAATATCGCGTCCCGTGCCATCTCCTTCGATAAAAGGAATGATCGGGTTGTTAGGTACCTGAAGTACGCTGTCTTTAATAGTAATCTTCTCGCCTTCGGTCGGCAGGGAAAATTGTTCGAATTGAGCCATGATTTTATTTCCTCCTCTTTAATGTATTAGCAGAGTAAACCGGTCGAGAACGTACGGATAAACGGGAAGGCGTTTCGGTACGATTCGCACGGCCCGTAAGGTCTGGAGCGCAGATTGCACTCTGTAAATTATTAACGCTGCTCGATCGGTACGTACGGCGTGCCCACCGGGCCTGTATATTCCGCACGAGGACGAATCAGACGATTGTTATCGTATTGTTCCAGAATATGAGCTGTCCAGCCCGATGTCCGGCTAATGGCAAAAATCGGCGTAAACAGATCTCTCGGAATGCCGAGTGAAGTATAAACAGAAGCGGAATAGAAATCGACATTCGGCTTGAGTCCCTTCAAACGGGTAACCATTTCTTCCATCTTGACCGACATATCGTACCACTTCATATTGTTCGTAATTTTGCCCAGTTCCTTGGACATTTTCATCAGATGCTTGGCACGGGGATCTCCATTCTTGTAGACCCTGTGACCAAATCCCATCAGCTTCTCTTTATTCTCCAGCTTGCGGTTAACATAGCTCTCGACATTGTCGATCGAGCCCACTTCTTCAAGCATAGCCATAACCGCCTCGTTGGCCCCCCCGTGAAGAGGTCCCTTCAATGCGCCGATTGCCGAGGTCACCCCGGAATAAATATCGGACAGAGTGGCTACCGTTACGCGGGCAGCGAATGTCGATGCGTTCAACTCGTGATCTGCATGGAGAACAAGGGCTTTATCCAGGGCATTTACCGCTATTGGATCAGGCTGTTCGCCAGTCAGCATATACAAGAAATTCTCTGCAATGGAGGCACCGGATTTCGGGGCGATCGGCTCCTGGCCTTCCCGGATTCTTGCGAATGCGGCAATCAGAGTAGGCAGCTGTGCCTGCAAGCGAATCGCTTTGCGTACATTCGCTTCTTTACTCATGTCGTTAGCCTCGTTGTCATAGAGCGCAAGGCTCGACACGGCGGACCTTAGAGCAGCCATGGAGTTCGTGTTTTTCGGGTACAGCTTGATTTGCTCAATCACTTCGCTCGGGACGCTGCTGTTAGCACTCAAATCCCTATGTAGCTGATCCAGCTCCGCTTGGTTCGGAAGCTTCCCGTACCAAAGCAAATAGACAACTTCTTCAAAGGTTGCCTTCTCCGCCAAATCGTCGATATTGATCCCGCGGTAGGTCAGCACACCATCAATAATTGAGCTTATTGAGGAAGTAGTTGCGACGATTCCTTCCAGGCCTTTTGTCGCCGTCATCCCTATCTCTCTCCTTTGTTTGCAATAAATATTTTATTTCACAAGTGTTGTACTTCTCTAACTCCTTTTATCATAAAGGATTTTGTCGAAGAAGTGAACAGTGGGGCTATAAAAGTTCATTATCGGTACCATAAACAAATTTTAATACAAGTCAGATACCAATTAAAGTCTTTTTTGATTTCGAGTATAAAAAGCTTGAAATCTTATTATCATCTTACCGGCTCTAATTCTTCCATTTACCTGCGGATGATAAAGGTGAATTTTCCATTCCGGATTTGCTTCTCCAGCCAATAATAGAGCCAGCGCTTGACAACCGGGCGAGTAAATGGAAGCAGAAGGATCAAGCCAATGATATCCGTTATAAAACCGGGGGCAAGAAGAAAAACTCCTCCGACAAAAATGATAATGCCATCGAGTATCGAAGCTGTCGGACTGTAGCCGAGAGACATTTGGTGCTGTGCGTATTCCCACACCTTACGCCCTTCTCTCTTGGCCAGATAAGCTCCGATCAGTCCGGTCAGGACGATCAAAAGAAACGTTTGCCAGCCGCCAATCCATCTTCCGACCGAAAGAATTCCCCAAATTTCCAAAGCGGGAACGACTATCAGCAGAACGATTATCCATCTGAGCATCCGCATCTTCCTTTCTACCGATTTACAGGCAGCCGTTCATATAGCTCGGGAAATTGCCGGTCAAGCCGGACCGGCTTCCATTCCGGATTGACCCAAATATGCTTGGTCATGCCGCTGACCAACAGCTCTCCTTCTGGCTGGTCATCGACATCCGCCTGCCTCCCACTCTCCGCTTCACCCCCCTCTGCTCTGCGGACTTGCGACTCGAATACAATAGAGATGGGGGTCACATCCGCCATACGTGTATAAATCGCCACTTCATCGTCATATCTTGCGGGCTGCTTGAACTTCATGGAAGCTTCAACGAGCGGAAGCAGAAGACGGTTGGCTTCCAACTCACGGTATGTAAAACCCGTCTCTCTTATCATTTCCGTTCGGCCGATTTCAAACCATGTCAAATAGTTTGCATGATAGACAACCCCCATTTGATCCGTTTCCTCATACCGGACACGGATGGAATGAACGTGCCATCGATTCATTGGACCACCTCCTGTAGGAATTGTAACGCTCAAGCAGGTTTATACGCAGCATACGACAGCCGGTTTGAGTCACGGGTAACCGAACTTCATGTTAAGCCCCATCTCCAGACTCATTTACACTATAAGAAAAGACAATCAAAAGTGCATGTCTTCTTATAACGAAGTCAATCCCACCACGAAGCACGGCAAAAACACGCCCTTTCCCAGGCGTGTTTCCATCGACCTATATGACGTTGGCCTTGCCGGAGTAAATGAAGCCCATCTCGGCATAAACGGTTGCTTCCAATCCGTCATGCAGCACTTCAAACGCATTCTCGACTCCTACAATAACCGGGATGCCCAAGCTCAGGCAGACAACAGCGGCATGTGAAGTAATTCCCCCGGTCTCCGTAATCACCGCGGCCGCCTTCTCAATCGCAGGCATGTATTCCTTATCGGTCGATACGGCAACCAGAATAGAGCCTTCCGTCATCTTGGCATTCGCTTCTTCAGGAGTGCGGGCGGTTACGATTTGGCCGGTGGAGCATTGCGTTCCCAAACCCTGGCCTTTGGCAATCAGCTGTCCGACATGATGAACCTTAATAAGATTGGTCGTTCCGGACTGTCCAACCGGCAAGCCTGCAGTAATAATCACCAGATCACCAAGCCGGAAAAGACCTTCCTTCATACCGCCTTCAATTCCGAATTCGATCATTTCGTCGGTCGTTTTAGCCTTATGCCCCAGAACCGGAATAACCCCCCATACCAGAGACAGCTTACGCATAGTTTGCTCTGAAGGAGTATAGGCTACGATCGGCGACTTCGGACGGTACTTGGCAACCATTCTGGCTGTATAACCGCTTTCCGTCGGTGTAATAATCGCTTTGGCTTGCAGATCCAGCGCAGAATTGGCCACCGCTTGACTGATAGATTCCGTAACCGTGACTTGTTGGGCTTTACGCTGTCTCTCGAGAATTTCTTTGTGATTTAAGGCCGTTTCCGCTTTTTCGGCTATCCGTGCCATGGTCTCTACCGATTCCACCGGATATTTGCCCGCGGCCGTCTCTCCGGACAGCATAACCGCATCCGATCCATCCAGAATGGCATTGGCGACATCGTTCGCCTCTGCACGTGTAGGGCGCGGATTCCGCTGCATCGAATCCAGCATTTGCGTAGCGGTAATAACCGGCTTGCCTGCCTCGTTACATTTTCGGATCATCATCTTCTGGACCAGCGGCACTTCTTCGGCCGGGATTTCCACCCCAAGGTCCCCACGGGCGACCATCAGACCGTCCGATACCTCCAGAATTTCATCCAGATTCTCTACGCCTTCCCTATTCTCAATCTTGGATATGATTTGAATATGGCTGGCATTATGCTTCTCCAGCAGCTCGCGAATTTCCATCACGTCACTTGCTTTACGAACGAAAGAAGCTGCGATGAAATCTACCCCCTGCTCGATCCCGAACACAATATCGTTGGCATCCTTCTCGGTAATTCCCGGTAGGGACGTACTCACTCCCGGTACATTGACGCCCTTCTTGCTCTTGATTTGTCCGCCGTTAACAATGACGCACTCGATCTCGGTGCCGCGGATCCCCACTACTTCCAGCCCGACCAACCCATCGTCAATCAGAATGGTGGAGCCGATGGAAACATCGGAAGGCAGATCCTTGTACGTTACGGAGATGCGATGCTTATCCCCCAGAATTTCCTCGGTAGTAAGCACTATACGCTCATTCTGCACGAGTTCAATCGGTTCTTCCGCAAGCTTGCCGATCCGAATCTCCGGCCCTTTCGTATCAAGAAGCAGCGCAACGTTCTTGTTCAACCGCTTTGACACTTCGCGGATATTGCGAATTCTCGCCCCATGCTCCTCGAAATCCCCATGAGAGAAATTAAGACGGGCCACATTCATTCCCGCCTGCATCAATTTGCCAAGCATTTCCGGTGCTTCGCTGGCCGGTCCGATCGTACATACAATTTTAGCTTTACGCATAGTTCTGTTCCTCCTGTAAGTTCAACAATCCTCCGCAGTTAAATACTGCCGCCAAGGATGACTATAAAAGATAGCAATATGGTGTTTATAGGCGCTTCCCATGATTTCCGGTCAGCCATTCTGATACAAGGCTACTTCTCCTATCGAGCGGAATTTGCGATAGCGGTCCTCCCGTAGCTCGTCCGCGGATAATGCGACAAGCTCCTCGAGATGTTTCCAAAGCATTTCTTTGATGTTCCTGGATTGCTCCTCCAGATTGCGATGCGCTCCCCCCTTGGGCTCGGGGATGATTTCATCGATTACTCCAAGTTTCAAAATATCCTGGGCCGTAATTTTCATCGTTTCCGCTGCCTGCAGCGCCTTGGTGCTGTCTTTAAACAGAATGGAAGCGGCACCTTCCGGCGAAATGACCGAATAGATGGCATGCTCAAGCATCAGCACACGGTTACCGACGCCCAGTGCCAATGCTCCCCCGCTGCCGCCTTCTCCGATGACCACACAAATAATAGGCACCTTGAAAGATGCCATTTCTCTCAGATTCCGCGCAATGGCTTCAGCTTGTCCCCGTTCTTCCGCCGCTCCTCCGGGATAAGCCCCGCTCGTATCAATGAAGGTTATAATCGGCCGCTTGAACTTGTCGGCCTGCTGCATCAGGCGAAGCGCCTTGCGAAAGCCTTCGGGATGGGGCATGCCGAAATTACGGGCGATGTTATCCTTGGTGTCCTTGCCTTTCTGATGGCCGACCACTGTAACCGGCACACCGTTAAGCTTCGCCAGTCCTCCGACGATGGCCAAATCATCCCGGTACAAACGGTCCCCATGCAGCTCCAGAAAATCGGTAAATACGTTCTGTATGTAATCCAGGGTGGTTGGCCGCATGGGAAAACGGGCAATTTGCAGCTTCTGCTGCACGGAAATTTCGGTGTAGATTTCTTCCTCCAGCCGCGCATATCTTTCTTCCAGCCGCATAATTTCTTCGGTGAAATCGATATTCTTGTCGCTGCCAAACCTGCGCAGCTCTTCAATTTTCGCACGCAATTCCGCCAGAGGCTGCTCAAACGGCAAATCACCTGCCATCGGAAGACACCTCCTTCACCGTGTGCATGTCCAAAATTTGCGTCAAAACCGTCCTCAATTCTTTCCGATGAACTACTTTATCCAACTGACCGTGCTGCAGATTGAACTCAGCCGTCTGGAAATTGTCTGGAAGCTTCTGCCGAATCGTCTGTTCAATGACCCTTCTTCCGGCAAAACCGATAATGGCTCCCGGTTCGGCCAACACATAATCGCCGAGCATGGCAAAGCTGGCGCTTACCCCGCCCAAGGTCGGTTCTGTAAGTACGGAGATATAAAGACCGCCTTGCTCGTGAAACTTGCTTAGAGCGGCACTGGTTTTGGCCATTTGCATAAGAGCCAATATGCTCTCCTGCATGCGGGCCCCTCCAGAAGTGGAAAAAATAATCAACGGGTACTTCTTCTGCATGGCCGCTTCGATCGCCCGGGTGATCTTCTCTCCAACCACACTGCCAAGCGTTCCGCTGAAAAAATCAAAGCTCATCACACAAATAACGACGGGATAGCCCCCGATCGTTCCTTCTCCGGTAATGACCGCATCCTTGCTGCCCGTCTTCTCGATCATCTTTCCGACCTTCTCGGGATACCCCGGGAATTCAAGAGGATCGGCCGAAATCATATCACTGTCAAATTCAAACAGACGTCCGTCATCCAGGGTCATCTGTATCCGTTCCATACCGTTTAAGATAAAATGATAACCGCAGGAAGCGCAGACCTTCAGGTTCTTTTCCAGCTCCGTGCTGAATTGAATCGCACCGCACTTAGGGCATTTATTAGCGATTCCTTCGGGAATTTCCTTTTTTGCCCTTTCAGAAGGAATTGTGGCGTACTTTTTTTTCTTGTAAAAAAAATCCTTTAGCACGTTTACACCTCACCAGGCGTTAATTTCAGCAGGATGATTACCGATGCAGAATGGAATTAAGAACTTCCTGAACTTCCTCCAGTTCTCCTTCCGGAACCAAAATTTCATACTGATTCTTGGTTAAGCTGATGGCCCGAACTTGAACGAGGAACCCTTCTTCCGTCAGCTTCTCCTTTATGCGATCCGCTATTTTGGCCGTCGGAGCGATATAAATAACTGTCCACATGGCCGATAACCTCCCTAACTCCTGCTTCATATAGCCTATACAATGGATTAATGATACCATAACCCGTCTTTTTATAGCAACAAAGACAAGTCGCCCTGGAGCCGATGGAACCGTTATAAATACGCGGGAAAGCGTGAGAAAACATGAAAATGGACAATTATTGGACACAGGTGTGAACGAAATCTTAACTTTCATCCTATGCCCATTCCAAGGTTGCGGCCGGTTTGCCAATCCCCGGAATACTATCGGGCAACTCAATCCCATTCTCCCTTTGGCCAACACCGCCGAAGCAAAGAAATAAAAAGGAATTTTTCAGGTTGTTGAGAAATCGTCTACTTTACTCTAAAGAGATACAAATGCACGACGGATGAATGCGAACGGGTGCGTTATGTACGAAATCATTCATGGTCTTCGAACAGACATGCGAATGCCGCGAATAATCGTACAACTAACAGACATGCTCCGCGAGCTATTTTTCTCAACAGCCTGTATTATTACTTTAAAACGGAGGAAGCTTTCGCGCAGCTTAGTTCTTTTTTACTATACCACGAAAGTCATCCGGCCTACAAAGAAACGTTCGGCCTCCGAAGCGTATTCCGTCCGCACACCAGCAGAGTCGGCGTCTAACCTTCCTCTATTTGATATCTAGGGTTTAAAAGCCTGCAATTCTGCATGCTTTTAGCCGTTGGGTCCCGTGTCCGCAGCAAAGCCTGCTAAAATACATCTTTTTTTCTCGTTCCAAGGGTGATCGGGTGAATTGATGTCGAAATTAATGTATTTTCGCAGGCTTTTCTCCATAAGTGTCTGAATCGCTTATAAATTGATGTATTATCGCAGGAATTTCGTGACTAGAAATTATACGAGAAAGAGTCTTTGCCGCGGCGAACGACAAAGACCCTTGGAGTGCTTTAATATTAGTATGGATGACTAACCATGTGAAGCCGTCAGCAAAGCTTATTCCTCTAAGGCACTATGGTTCCAGAGCGTACCCGGTCATGCACATGGTTCCAATGCGTACCCGGTCAAGCCTTACTTTTTCACTTTACTTTAACCGTTCCTTCGCCTAGGAGCTTTTCAATTTGCTGAAAAAGAAGCGGGGAAGGCTTGACCCGATATCGTTCGCTCAGCATGACCGTTCGCTGTTCGCGCTCGTAGAACAGCACGACCGGCAGCAGCCCCGGCTGCGCCTGCAGCAGGCTCTGCAGCGATTCGAGCGTGTGCGGCGCTTCATGCAGCGGGTCTATCTTGATATAGACCCGCTGCTGCGCCCGCCCGCGCGAATCGGCAGCGCCGCCCGGCGCAGCCGAAGCGGCGCCGACGCCGCGCGCTGCCCTTGGCGGCGCCGTGCCGGCTCGCGGCGGGGCCGGCTGCGCGTTCGCCGCGGGCCCGCCGGCGCTGCGCGCGGACGCCGCTTCGGCGGCGGGGCGCCGCCCCTGCGCAGGCGCTTGGGCTGCGCTCACCGGCGCCGGCCCCCGCCCGGACGCGCCGCGCCCTGCCGCGCCCCCTGCTGCGCCGGCGCCCGCCACAGCTCCGCCAAGCGGGCGCTGCCGCTGGAGCTGAAGCCGCCTGAGCTCGCTCCAGGCGGCTTCATCCTCCAGCGTGTACAGCTGGTCGGCGAGCAGCTTGACGGCGTCGTCCTGATGCTGCAGCCGGGCTTTGACCAGCAGCAGCTTGCCCTTATCGACCAGGCTTCCGTACTTTTTCCAGGCTTCGGGAAAAATAACGGTCTCGACCCGGTCGATCCGGTCCTCCAACTCCATGAAAGCCATCTGCTGCCCCTTCTTCGTCACGATCAATCTCACGGAAACTACCATGCCGACTACAGCTACCTGACTGTTATCCGGCAGCTCGGGCAGCAGATGTATGGCGTCGGTCTCCGCTTCGCGCAGCCGGTTCTCGTATCCGTCCAGCGGATGCCCCGACAGATACAGGCCCAGCAGCTCCTTCTCCATCTCCAGCTGCTGCATCCTGGTGTAGGGCTGCACGTCCGGATACTCGATAGTCCAGTTGGCTTCCTCGGTAAAGCCAAACAGGTGAAGCTGCAAATCGTCGCTTTCCTTCTTCCACTTCACCGCCGCCTCGACCGTTTCATCCAGGACGGCCAGCAACTGGGCGCGATGGCCGGGCAGAGAGCCGAAGGCACCGGCCTGGATCAGCGATTCGATAACACGCTTGTTGCAGACCCGCAAATCCACGCGGCGGCAGAAATCGAGCAGATCCTCGAACGGCCGCTCTTCCCTTGCTTTAACTATCGCTTCAATCGCCTGTGCTCCGACATTCTTGATGGCGGCCAGCCCGAAGCGGATGCAGTCGAAGCCCCCGCGGCCTATGAATTCACCCGCGTCCCCGGCTCGCTCCCCTTCTTCCGGAACATTCCCTATCCTTCCGGAATCTGACGCTGGAAGAACCGGCGCTCCCATATCCTCCGTTGCCCCCGGCGGGAGCGGGGAATTCCCATGTTCCTGCGCAGGCTGCTCCGGCATGCCGCTATCGCGGGAATCTGCACTCGCTCCCCCGGACTGATCTGACAGCCTGGCCGGAGTGAAATAATAGCCGCTCTCATTGACGTCCGGCGGCAGCACGACGATGCCCATCCGGCGGCATTCATCGACGTATTCGGCCACTTTGCGGTGACTGCCCATAACCGCCGTCAGCATAGAGGCCATAAATTGCACCGGATAATGCGCCTTCAGGTAGGCCGTCTGATAGGCCAGCACCCCGTAAGCCGTGGCATGCGCCCGGGGAAAGCCGTAATCGGCAAAACGGACGATCATATCGTAGACCCGGTTGGCTTCCTCCTCGGTGCGTCCTTGCTGCACGCTGCCCGCTACGAAGAAAGCACGCTGTTCGTCCAGCACCTCGCGCTTCTTCTTGCTGACGGCTCTCCTCAGCAAGTCCGCCTGGCCGAGACTGAAGCCGGCCATCGTAGCCGCGATTTGCATGATCTGCTCCTGGTATACGATGATCCCGTAAGTATCTTTAAGTATTGGCACGAGCGATTCATGCGGATATTCCACTTCGATCAATCCGTGCTTGGCTTGAATATATTTCGGAATAAAATCCATCGGCCCCGGACGGTACAGAGCATTCACCGAAATGATGTCCTCAAATTCCGATGGCTTCAATTCCTTCAGCACCCGGCGCATCCCGGGGGATTCCAATTGGAATATCCCTGTCGTATCCCCTCTGCCAAGAAGCCGGTAAGTATCCGGATCGTCGTATAAGGAGTGGGAGAAATCAATGTGCTTCCCGCATTGCTCCTCCACAAATTTCAATGTTCGCTCAATAATCGAGAGGGTCCTCAAGCCGAGAAAATCCATCTTGAGCATTCCGACCGCTTCCAGATGCTCCATCGTATACTGGGTCAGAGTGGTGCCCTCGGCCCCCTCCTGCAGCGGAACGTAGTTGGTCAGCGGTTCACGGGAAATGACTATTCCGGCTGCATGCGTTGAAGCATGGCGGGGCATCCCTTCCACTTTACGGGCCAGGTCTATCAATTCCGCCGTTCTGGCATTCTGCTTGCATAATTCCTGCAGCTCAGGATTGACCTCAAGCGCCCTCTCCAGCGAGATGCCCATCGCATTCGGAATCATCTTCGCCGCGCGGTCCACTTCGTTATAGGGCATATTGAGCACCCGTCCGACATCGCGGACGGCGCCTCTCGCCGCCATCGTTCCGAATGTAATAATATGGGCCACATGCTCCGCCCCATATTTACGCGTGACGTACCCGATCACTTCATCCCTTCGCAAATCGCTGAAGTCGATATCAATATCCGGCATCGATACCCTCTCCGGGTTCAGGAAGCGTTCGAAGAACAAACGGTAACGGATCGGGTCCACATTCGTAATGTTCAATACATAGGCGACGAGACTGCCGGCAGACGACCCCCTGCCGGGCCCGGTTGCAATTCCCCGCTCATGGGCGAAGCGGATGAAGTCCCACACGATCAGGAAATAATCGGAGAAGCCCATCTTATCGATGATGCTGAGCTCATAGGCCAGCCGTTCCTCCAGCGTCCTGCGATAATCCTCATCCGCCCATTCCCCGCGGCCGGCGTAGCGTCGCTCCAATCCTTCCCTGCACAGCACGGCAAGATAATCTCCGGCCGACATCCCCTGCGGGATCGGCTCGAATCTCGGAAGAATCGCCCGCCCGAACTCCAGCTCCAGCCGGCATTTGTCAGCGATGGCCTCCGTATTCGATACAGCTTCCGGAACATGGACGAACAGACGGGTCATCTCTTCGCCGCTCTTCAAGTAAAGCTGCGACGTCTCCATCCGAAAGCGCTCCGGGTCATCCATTGTCTTACCGGTGCCGATGCAAATGAGAATATCTTGCACCGCGTGATCTTCCGGTCTGACATAATGGACATCGTTGGTCGCCACCAGCGGGATTCCGGTTTCCCGGCTCAGGCGGATCATCTCCTGCATAACCTTCTTCTGTTCCGTCAGGCCGTGATCCTGGATCTCCAAATAGTAATCCTCGCCGAAGATCCCGTAATATCTCTCCGCCGCAGCCTTCGCCTGCTCGTATTGATCATGAAGCAGAAGCTGGGAAATTTCCCCTCCAAGACAAGAGCTCAGGCAGATCAAGCCTTCGGAGTACCTTGCCAAATGTTCATGGTCGATCCGCGGCTTGTAATGGAATCCTTCGAGATGGCCGATAGAACAAAGCTTCATTAAATTCCGGTAGCCGGTCTCGTTCTTGGCCAGAAGAATGAGGTGATAAATCGGCTGCTCCTGCCGCGAACCTTTATCATGCAGAGAACCGCTTGTGAAATACATCTCACAGCCAATAATAGGCTTGATTCCCCGCTGAACACACGCTTTGTAGAAAGCGATCGCCCCATACATAACTCCGTGATCCGTAAGGGCAAGGGACGACATGCCGAGCCGGGCGGCCTGGTCCACTAATTCCTCGATTCTTGCCGCCCCGTCCAGCAAGCTATATTCACTATGAACATGAAGATGTACGAAGCCGTTCATTTTCCGTTCTCCCTCTCTTTAACTTCTGCCTACTATTTTATCATATTCCGCGGCAAGAGGCGAACCCACATTCGCATCCGTTATTCGTATCTCTTTACTCTTTTTTCCCGCTCCACTCTTTCCGCTTATTCCTCTGCCCTCCGGAATCCTCCGTAAGCTCTGATTCTGTACTGTAAAAATGATAACCTTAATCAAACACAATCTGTAAGTTGCGCTCCGGCCGCCGTTTTTTTAACCGGCCTGTCTTCTATGCCGGACAGGTCTGTCATACATATAGAATTATAGGACAAACGGCAAAGGATGGGGTTATCATGACCACTTTCTTAACTAAGCTGACCATGGATTTTTTCATCGCCTTCGGAATCGTACTCGGGGGCAGCATGCTTGGCGGGATGGCGGCCGTCTTTATCCTTCAGCCTCCAGCCGTCTATATGCTCAAAATAGCGGAGAATATTAAAATATGGGCCATGGTAGCCGCCGTCGGAGGAACCATCGACCCTCTGCGGGTCATTGAATTTAACTTTACCGAAGGCTATCTGTCGCCCGCGATTAAACAGATTCTATATTTCATCGTGGCGTTCATCGGGGCTCAGATGGCTTACCACCTGATCCAATGGATCTGCGAGGGCAGCGGGTCGTCATGAGAGTGCCCAATTTCGACCGTTATCGGCATTGGCTGGCCCGGTTCGGCTTATTCCTGGCGGGCGTCATTATTGGCGCCGCTCTCTTCATGGGCATCTACCAGCAGAACTTCTCCCTGCTGGCCAGCCGCAATGCGGACCTGGAGCAGGAAATCCGGGAATTGAGGAACGAAATAGAAACCTATAGCAAAAACAGAAAGCAGGCGGCGTACATCGGGGGAATTTTCGTCCATCTGGAGGAAGGGCATACGCTGGACGACCTGTCGAAGGTCGAGCTGGAGAAGAGGGTCCACGAGGATTTAAAGGTTTTGAGCGGCAAGCCGGTGGCGGATTTCAAGAAAGATCCGAAGCTGTACATGAAGCTGATCGAGAAGCCATACCCCGGTATTTATGACAAGGACTACCGGGTGGAGGTTACGACGCTTATGCTCGTTCAGTCGGAATTGCGGGTATGGTTTCGGGCGAAACCGCTGGCCCGAAATTGATTTTTGGCGGGAAAATCAGTACAGTTAAGAAAAACGACCTAAAAGGATGATCGCAGCTATGAACTGGTATCACTATTTCCTGTTTTTCCTTGTCCTCGCTACGCTTGCGGCCTCGGTCCTATACAGCATACGTTACCGAACCCGCAGAGACCCGCAGACCAAGAGAATAGAGGCCGCCAAGATGAACATCTCCATGGGCTTTATGCTGATTTTCGTCGCCCTGACACAATTTACCCTGTTCGACCCCAGTTTCCTGCGCGGAGCGATCGGCGCTGTTTTTTTGCTGTTGGGGCTATTTAACGCCTATGCCGGGTTCAAAAATTACTCGTCCTACAAAAAAAGCTCGCATTAATACCTTTTTACGTAAACATCTTCTTATCCAAACATTCCAAAAGAGCTGCAGGCCTCTGAAGTCTATCCCTGATCGTATTCGGGGGCCCGGCCCCTTTGGAAGCTTTCCTCCCCAAGTATGGTTTCCGTCTAGGCCTGGTCAAACATTTGAGCCGTGACCATTGCTTTGGCCACCAATTGCCCTCCGTGATAAATTTCGACATCGATTTTTCCATATTTACGGCTTACTTCGATGACGTTGGGCCGAATTTCTACCTCCGTCTCCATTTGGACCGGACGCAGGTAATAGGTGGAGATGTTGTCGATGACCAGATCCCCTTTGCGGCTATTCTGAACCGCCCGATAAGCGGCTTGTGTCATCAATGTCGTCAATACTCCGGCCGAAGCCGCTCCCAGATGGTTGGTCATTTGCGGGGTAACCATACCCTTGAACCAGATGGTTCCGTCCTCCGACTTCATTTCTTCAAAACCGCTCCAGATCAAATCCTCGAATGTCTCCCCGATTTGCGGCTGTCTCTGGATATACTGCATCACCTTAAGAACATCCTTGCGGCTGATGACCCCGACTATTTTGCGGTTGGCGTCAATGACCGGCAGCAGTTCAATGCCTTCCCACACCATAAGATGGGCGGCGGAAGCAATCGTTGCCTGGAGATGGATCGTTATCGGATTTCGGGTCATCACCCGGTCCACCGTCTGCTCCGGCCCGGCATCGACCAGATGCTTGGAAGTGACCATTCCGACTACGCGATTCCATTCGTCTACAACCGGGAACCGGTTATGGCCGCTCTCCTCGATAAGCTGCCGCAGTTCCTTCACTTTCTGGCTGCTCTTTAGTGCATACACGATGCTTTGCGGGGAGATGATGTCCTGAACCAGCATGATCTTCTTCTTGATCAGACGGTCATAAATCGCCCGGTTGATCATCGAAGCCACCGTGAACGTATCGTAGCTGCTGGAGATGATCGGCAGCCCGAGCTCATCGGCCAGCTGAACAATCTCGGGACTCGGCTCGAAGCCGCCCGTAATAAGAACCGCTGCGCCGGTCTCGAGCGCGATTTGCTGCGCCTTCTGCCGGTTGCCGACGATCAGCAGATTGCCGGCCTCGATATAACGCAGCATAGCTTCCTCCTGCATCGCTCCAATCACGAACTTGTTCAGCGACTTATGAAGCCCGTCCGCGCCGCCGAGCACTTCCCCGTCAACAATATTGACCACTTCCCCGTAGGTGAGCTTATCGATATTGTGACGCTGTTTTTTCTCAATGCGAACCGAGCCGATGCGGTCCTTGGTGCTGACCAATCCCTGACTTTCCGCCTCCTTGATCGCCCGATATGCGGTCCCTTCGCTGACCCCCATTTCTTTGGCGATTTTGCGTACGGATATTTTGCTGCCCACTTTTAGCTGGGTTATATATCTTAAAATGGTTTCGTGCTTTGTTAATGTATCTTCCTGAGCAGAATATTCCATCTGTTACACCCCATCGGTTCGTTACTGTATCATACTGTGATAATCATTATAGTATGAAACGGATAACTGTTTCAATGCGGGAGGTGATATGGCCTGCACTATTGCTTTTAATCGACACATTTTTCCAATAAAATGGAAAGATACGTGCCCTTGTATCTGCCTCGCTTCTTGGGGAAGTTCGCCAGTCCTTCTTATTAATGCTATAAGTACAAAAAAACCGCAGGACTTCATATCCTGCGGCCGGCCTTCCCTGTGTGTCACCGAAACTACTTCCGGCTATTTTCGCATCTGCAAAAGCTTCCCTTTCCCTTCCAGACGCTGCTTCATCTGCCATCTTCTCATCTGCTTGATTTTACCCAGCTCCTGCCGCGTTTCCTCGTCTACCCCAAGGATATGATGAAGCTGTGCGCCGACAATCAACAGCGCAAATCCAATCCAGACGATGCTGAATACGGTGGCCATCGTCCAGCCTCCGCCAACCTCCAACTGCGGGACGGCATACATCAGCATGCCGAGAGCCAGGCTCAGATAAATCACATTCTTGAATCCCTTCATGCGGGAAGCACTCCTCTCCGTTACGGAAGTTAATAACCGCCTCGAAACCCGCTTCTTAACTTCCGGCTTCTCACATCAAACTTCTATTTTAACTTATGCGGAGAGAAGGGGGGGTATGACTACTTGTACAATTCCTGCAGCGATTCCCCCAGAATTTTTTGCACATCTTCAAAAATGACCGACAACCGCTTCTCGGCCTCCATCAGCCGACGGATATTCAAATTCAGCGAAATGACTTCATAAAGCTTCTCCATGTTTTCCATTTCCTCCTGGGCAGGCCTTTCTCCCGTCATCAACCTGCTCTGCAGTTCAAGCTGCTTCGCCCGAAAATCATCGAGCATCCGCTTGGAATCGGGATCGGCGTCGATGGCCTGTTTGGCCTCCTTGGCTTGCAGAAACTCGCCGCTGCCTTTAATCGCTTGCGCCAACTCGCGGGCTTTGTCATGAATATTCATTATTTTCCTCCTTAATCTTCCATAAATTCGTTTCACGCCAAGATAAGGTGATCGCGCAAAACGCACAGTTTTCGGAACTTCAAATCCATTTCCCGAATTCGCGATATCGTTTCTGTTCCTTATCAATACACAATAACAGTGTATGGCTTTATGCTCGTTCTTCGTAACCTTTTTTTGTCGTATTCATTCTCCAGCTAAAATTCTCCCTGTTCCCCTCACCGCACCCAAAGCATCAGAATGGACTGGAACAGGCCTATGAATCCCCCCAGCAGCACACCAAGCCATGTAATCGCACGGAATTCCTTACCGGACACGCTTAATATAATGTTCTCCAGCTGCTCTACCGGGAATTTCTCCACTTCTTCCTCTACCAAAGCCGGAAGATTGATGGCTCCGACCATTTTATCCATGTTCTGAGACAGCGTCCCGAGCACACGGAAAGTGAGGCCGGGGACCCTCTCGAGCATCCATGCCTTCCTTGGTCCAATCAACTCGCGCAGCTGCAGGCCGCCGACGCGATCCAGCCACTCCTCCCACGGCAAGCGCGAGGCGGCCTGAATGCCTGCCCATTCGCGCGCATCCTGCCCGGTGCAGTATCCGATTATTTGCTTGAGCGTGATCTTCTCGATCTGCTGTAGCTTCCTCTGCATGAAATCCGCCAAAGTGCTGCGGAATTCCTCAGAATCCAACTGCTTGTACAAGGCGCTGCGGACCTTGCCGGCTATTTTGTCCTCATCCATGAAAATTCCCGCAAGCGTCCCGAGGAAGCCGCCTGCCTGCTCCATGAACTGGACCGTCAGCTTGCGCAGCATCTGCTCTCCCTTCGGCGATTGAAGCTCCGCTTTCATTTTCTCCACGAAGATTTCCGAGCCCCAACGAATTAGCTCCTGCTTGCGGCTTTCCGACCAATCCGGAACCAGCCTGTCTAAGGTCAGCTCAGACAATTCATGGCGGTCCCAGAAAGCATGGACTGCTTGCGCGGACTTATCCCGCAGCCAGCGGGCCAACTGCTCCCTGCCCTCCTTTAGCTGCTCCGGAGTCCAGATGCGCTGCGCCAGCTGCTCCACCGTTTCCTCGCTCTCGGCCCATTGATGGATCCACTGATTCAGCTTCTCTTCCACCCGGCCTACGAAAACCGGTTTTTGAAGAAGTGAAGCCAGGCCCTGGGTTGTAACCAGATGCTCTGCGACGATTTTGCCCAAAGACTGGCCGATTTCCGCCTTCCGTTTCGGAATCAGCCCGGGGGTAAAAGGTAGACGGCGGCCGCGAATGGTAATCGCCTCCCGCGGATGGAACAGCATTTTGATAGCCAAGTGATTGGTTATCCCGCCGACGAATGCTGCAACGGTTACTGCAATCAATATTGTAATAAGCTCCTTCATGGCAGGCTCCTTTCCTGTAAGATGGGCATTTTCCAATCACCAAGAAAATTATGTCCTCATATGATGAATTAGTTAAATATACCAAAGATGCAGACAGCGGTGGAGGGGGACTTACCCATGGCGAGTATAAAAGTAACGATACACACAAAAAACAGCAGCCGCCTGGACAGCCAGACGGTCGTTCTCAAGGAAGCCCTCGTCAAAAAACTGAACATTCCGACCCAACACAGCGTCACCCTTCAATTCGGCTCGATGAAGCAGGAAGTCAGAGTAGTGCCCGCGGCCAGACCTACTTCCTTGCGGATGAGCGAATCGCTTGCCGGCACATTCAATTTGACGCATGGAGATAAGCTTAGTCTAAACTACCGGCCTGATACACAGACGATCCGCATAGGTCCGTTAATCGGCGTGATGATCAGCCGGGTCACTTCACAGACCCCGGACCGGCCCTTCGGATCTAATACCGCGTTCTGCCGGGAATTGTCGCTGGCCTGCGCGAAGCTGGGCGGAATGGTGTATTTCTTCACTCCCGAGGATTTGCCTATTCAAGGAGACAGGCTGAACGGGTGGGTTTACCGGAGCCAATGGAGCAAAGCCTCCTTTCCGGTACCGGATTGCGTATACAACCGCCTCACGACCCGCAAGCTGGAAAACAGCGCCAAAGTTCAGCAGATGATTAGAGAGATCAAAACACGTTACCATTCCTCGATCTTTAACGAAAAATATTTGAACAAAACCGAAGTGTTTCATGCACTGAAGCAAGTTCCCGCAATGCGGGTCTATCTGCCGGAATCGTATTCCTTCTCCGGCTTCGACATGCTTAAATCCATGTGCAATAAACACAGCATCGTGTTCCTCAAGCCGGTAACCGGGAGTTTGGGTAAAGGGATCATCCGCATCTCCCGGAGCGCTAACGGCTATCATTGTCATTTTAACCAATCGGTGGGGATGCGTAAACTTAGCTTTCCTACTCTTAAGAAGTTGTACTCCGCCATATCGGGAAGATTGCGGAAATCCAAGTATCAAATTCAGCAAGGTTTGCGGCTAATCGATTGCGCCGGACGCCCCATCGATTTTCGCGCCCTGGTGCAGAAGAATAAGAAAGGAAGCTGGTCTGTGACTTCCATTGTCGGAAGAATCGCCGGCAGCAACAATTTTGTGTCCAATTTGGCCAGAGGCGGCAGTCTGACCTCCGTCGGGAATGCAATAGCCCGTTCTAATCTGGCCTCGCAGGGCCGGGCTTCCGCCCACCTGAAATTGCGTAAGGCCGCACTTGCGATAGCCGTAGGCCTGGATGACAAAATCCCCGAGCATTTCGGTGAGCTGGGGGTAGACCTGGCCCTGGATATCCAAGGCCGCGTATGGCTGCTTGAAGTTAACTCCAAGCCGTCCAAAGAGGACAATTCCGCTCTGGTACAGACCAAAATCAGACCATCGGTCAAACGGATAGTCGAATACGCCCAGCATCTGGCGAAAACTTGAAAGGTGGCCCCCTATGAATATTACCGATCATAACCGGGTTGGCATACTCGTTGGCGAAGAAGCAGACCTCCCATGGTTTGTTGATTCCGGCTTCTATTCACTTCTCATCCGGCAAGGGAACCGGCTGGGGCTGGATGTATACGTAATTACCCCCTCGTCTTCGATGAGCGAAGGCACCGGAATGATCGGATATCGGTATTCGGCTGCCGCTGGGACATGGAGTGAGGAGACTGTACCATTGCCCGACCTGGTTTATGACAGAGTTTTCCAGAAGGATGCCCGTGGGCTGCTTCGGTACCGCTCTTCGTTAGTAGAATTAAGAAGAAAACAGGACTTTATTCTTCTCGGCAATGGATTGGCAGGCAAATGGAAAGTCTATCAGGCACTTCTTCGCGAACCGGGACTTAGAAGGCTGGTGCCGAGAACGGTCCGGCTGCAGGATGCCTCCCTCCTCGTATCATGGTTCGGAAGCTGTTCTTCCGCATTTCTCAAGCCTGACTCGGGCACCCAAGGCAAAGGGGCTATCCGCATTATAAAACAAGAAGACAGCGGGCTCTATTACCTGGAAGGACGGGATTTCAATAACAAGCCTTTTGCTCACAAGTTTCATTCAGTGAACGACCTTGTTTCGTGGGTCCGCCGCTTTGCCAGCCGGCGGTATCTGCTTCAGCCTTATCTTAACCTGATTTCCCGTTCCGGGGATGTGTATGACGTTCGTTCACTTGTCCAGAAGAATGGAGAAGGCAGGTGGACGTTAACAGGAATGGCTGTCCGCCGGGGATCTTCAGGAAGTGTAACAGCGAACCTGCACGGCGGGGGGAGCGCTGAAGCGGCCGAGCCGTTCCTGCAGGAACAATTTGGCACGGAGCGGGGGAAAGAAAAATGTGCACTCCTGCGCAGCCTTTCCCTTCTTATAGCAGAGCATCTTGAAGGGCATTTTGGCAGGCTGGCCGAGCTGGGAATCGACTTCGGAGTGGATCAGGACGGCAGGATCTGGTTGATCGAGGTCAATTCCAAGCCGGGAAGATCGGTGTTTCGGTTATTGTGCGACGAAGAAGCCAGACGTAACTCTCTTGCTTACCCGATGGCCTATGCTTCCTACTTGCTTGCGCAGCGAGGAGATCATATATGGAGGAATCACCGCCTTCGTTTCCCCCTCCGCTCTCAAGGAACCACCGGAATTAAACCGTCTTTAACTATAAATGAGTGAATAAGGGGGCTTGCAAGGCTGCCCCATGCCAATGTCAGCTTACGCTTTCGATGAAGGTTTTACTCCGTAAAACCCTTAGGAGGGTACCCAATGAGTTTGACAACTTGCAATATCCTAATTTCACAGCAATCGGAAAGAGCGGTTACGGTCACTCGCTCCCTGAGCAAACAACTGCAATTAAGCACTTCCCGTTCGATTACACTCCGATTCGGCAACCGCACTTCCACACAGCCGGTACGCATCATTAATCGCAAAGGGAGCTTCGTTGTCGTCCCGCAATCCGTAGCCTCTGCCATCCGGCTGCCGTCAGGAGGCAAATGTATGGTCAAGAGCACTACCGGACGGGATCTGCAATTCGGCCCGCTCATCGGCATAATGACCTACACCAGCAATAACCCGGTTCTTCCTTTCGGCGCGAGAACCGGCTTTATTAAAGAATTTCTGCGAGCGGCCGGAGACCGCCCGGCTTTTTATTTCGTGTTCTCTCCGCGCAATGTCAATTGGGAAGAAGAGGTCATTACCGGCTATTTTCCGGGTTCGGGCGGCAGATGGGTGCGCAAGACCGTCCCGCTTCCGGATGTCATCTACAACCGTCTTCCGAGCCGCAGCGCGGAAAAAAGCATGTCTATGGAGGATTTCAAAGCCAAGTTTGTGCGCAGAAGAATTCCTTTGTTCAACTGGAGCTTCTTCGACAAATCGGACGTCTACCGGCTGCTGGAAGCAGATGAGGCAAATAAATATGTTCCGGAATCTCATAACCGCCCCACCCCGGACCTCATTCGCGAAATGCTGGAGAAGCACCGGTTCGTTTATCTGAAGCCTACGGCAGGAAGCCTTGGAATCGGCATTTATCGGTTGACCTACAATCCGGAGAGAGGCTATTTCGCCCGATTCCGCCGAAACAGCGGTAATGTGCTGATCCGCTTCTCCAGGTTCGAGGGGCTAATGAGAATGCTGAGAGCCCATAATGTCCGGCTGCAATATTATGTTGTTCAGCAGGGAATACGGCTGATCGAAATCGATAACTGCCCGATCGATTTCCGCTTCCATATGACCAAGGACGGCAACAATGAATGGGTTGCGGCGGGAATAGGCGCCAAGAAGGCGGGCAAAGGCAGCGTTACGACCCACGTCCGAACCGGCGGCCAACTAATGACTCCCGAGCAGGTGCTCAGCAGAGTGTTCGGCACAAGAGGCGACAAAATTCTGGATCATGCCAAAGAGGTCGCCGTTAAACTGGCCGAGTCGATTGAGAGGAATTATTCCCGCCCGTTGGGAGAGCTGGGCTTCGATATCGGCATTGACAAAAACGAAAATATCTGGATGTTCGAAGCGAACGCCAAGCCGGGGCGGTCCATCTTCAAGCATCCCTCTCTGAAGGCTCAAGGCAAGGCATCCCTCGTCAATATCATCGACCACTGTATGTATTTAAGCCGTTTTCAACTGAGGAGGGAGGGATAGGTGGATTTTCATTTACACGAATGGCCTTCCCATTCTCAGCCCAATATTGCTATCTTGACTATGCCGGATGAAAAAAGACCGTTCCGCGGAAATCATTATAATTTCATAGATTTGATTCGCTGCGGCAAAGAATTGGGGGCATTTGTCTATGTCATAACGGTTGATGACGTCAAGCTGTGGAACCGGAGGATCAACAGCTACGTCTATAATCCGGAGACGAAAACATGGACCCAGATGATGCTTCCACTGCCGGATGTGATCTACAACCGGATTCCGACACGCAAGGACGAACTTCGTCCGGAGGTTCAGCAGACGATTCATTCCTTGCTTCGGCATTCGCACATCCGGCTTTTCAATCCTTTCTTTTTTAACAAATGGACCTTGTTCGAATGGCTGAACAAAACAAAATCGACCAAAAAATATATTCCTGCCACGAAACGGCTGACTAGCCTGCAGGATTTGGAGCTGTTCCTGAAGCATTTCCCCACCGTCTATCTGAAGCCGGCACGAGGCAAAGCCGGCAAAGGAATTATGAGAATCGAAACCGGAAGTTCCAAGGCAAAGAACTCTTACCGTTTAATCATCCAGACCTTCCGGAAAAGCCATATTTCCCTTCATACCCACCTTCCCAAGCTATGGGCGGTATTAAAGGAGCAGATTGGCTCGGAGGATTATATTATCCAGCAGGGCATCCGGCTGTCCAGCTACCAGAACCGCCCGTTCGACCTGCGGGTGCTGGTGCAGAAAAACCGCAAAGGAAGCTGGAGCCTCACCGGGATCGGCGCCAGAGTGGCAGGAAAGCTAAGCATTACAACCCATGTGCCCCGCGGAGGCTCGATCGATGAGCCGGAAAAATGTCTAAGCGCCACCTTCGGCAAGGAGACCGCGCGCTCCATCCTACTGAAGGTGAAGAAGGCTGCCTACTCCATAGCGCGCCGGATTGAGAAAGCTTCGGGGCATACCCTCGGAGAAATGTCTATGGACCTTGGAGTAGATACCTCCGGACAGATCTGGTTCTTCGAGGCCAATTCCCGGCCGATGAAATTTGACGAGCCGGATATCCGCAAAAAATCGTTGGAGCGAATCATCCAATACAGCCTTTATTTAAGTAAAGCCAAGAAAAAAGTAAGCGGGTGATACTTGTGACACAAGCGACACTCGGCATTATGACCCTGTATGTGAGGAACCGACAGATTGAAGAGCTTCATGTCTATAGAAAATTTTGCCTGCTGGGCGCCAAGCTGGGATTGTCGGTGATGATTTTCACTCCGGAAGACGTGGCTTCCTCCAAAAAATTGATTCATGCCTTGATTTATGATGCCGGCCAGCGTAAATGGCTTCGGAAATGGATGCCGTTTCCGAAGCTCATTTATGACCGGTGCCGATTCCAAAGAACCTACCGTTTTCAGCAGCTCAAACAGTTTCGGGCCAAATACGGACATCATTTGAAATTTCTTAATCTGCCCATGAATCACAAATGGGGAAATCATCGGCTGTTGGCGGGGAATCCGAAAATTGCCGAGCATCTGCCGGAAACTGTCCGCTATCAGCAGAAAGAGGATTTGTTTCGCTTTCTCCGCAAATACCCACTGGTTTACCTGAAGCCTGAGGACGGGACCGGCGGCAGAGGGATTATAAGCCTGCGAAGAACTGAAGGAGGAAGGTTCTTGCTGCGGGGCCGTAACCGTCAGCGGAAAATTATCGAACCTCTTCTGCTGAGCCCCGAACAAATTCCCGTTAAGCTGAGCGACTGGAATTTGAAGAAGCACTATCTGATCCAGCAAGGTATCGATATTACACTGCCGGATGGCCGTGTGCATGATTTTCGCCTGCTGATCCAGAAGAACGGTCACGGGGAGTGGGAGGTAACCGGCTGTGCCGGAAGGATAGGCCCGAGCAGAAGCGTCACTTCCAATCTGCACGGCGGAGGGTCTGCCGCCTCAATGGAAGCTCTGCTGAGGAAAAGATTCGATGCGGATAAAGTGAAGGCCATCCGCGACAGCATGACTTCGTTAAGCCACGAAGTCGTCCGCCATCTCGAAAGGCACTTCAAACAGTTGTGCGAGATGGCTCTGGACCTGGCCGTCGACCGCAAAGGCAAGGTCTGGCTGCTGGAGGTCAACCCTAAGCCGTCCCGCGAAGTTTTCCACCGGATCGGTCAGCACCAAACCTATTTAAAGGCATTGAGGCGGCCGCTGGAATATGCTATATGGCTGCATAATAATGAACCGGAGAAGCCGAAGAGCCACGCGATGACGAATACAGAAAGGCCGGATAATGGCAAAGGTGATGCAGTGGTAAGCATGAATCATGAAGAGCCGGGAAAATCGGATGAGGATATGAAGCCGAAAATGTCTGGCTGATGGAAAGTTTTCCAGTAGGAAGGACTGCGGAACTTATCGGAGGAAATAGAAGCATTCCTGCATCTATTTCTTCCGTTTAAGAGTCTTCTCGGGAAACAGACGTATTTTTGCTTTGATTACGCTGTTCTCAATACAACATTTAAGGGGCTGTCCAGAAAGTCCCTAAAATAAAAAGTTGGAGGGAAAGTAAAATTTTCCGCTCCAACTTTTTTTGTGCGCTGCTTTTGTAGGAAAGCAGCGAGGCGGATGCCTGCTACTTTCAATATATTGTGAGCCTGAACCTTTTCGTAGAGTTACATGGTATGATCAGGCATGTAAAACTGCCTCTTCCGTCTTGTCAACGAATCTGAGAACCGCTATTGCCGCCAAAACAACGCCATTCAAAATATAACGAAACTTGATATTGTTATCCGAAAATAGTAATGCTCCATGACCTACTATTTTCGTGAATAGCGATTTCTAGGAGACTGTCGGATAATGGTGTTCAACCAAAGATCATGCGAAAATCCTGCACGGTTTGGTTTTAACGGACCCCAGAGACCTTATTCGCTCCAAAAGGGCCTTTCGGTCATTTTAACGGAATCGGATGACCTTATTCCAAAAAATGCAGGCGAAAGTATGAGGATTTCAATGAAATAAGGGCGTCTAGGTCCGTTAGCCTAAAAAAACCGCTTATTTTGACGAAATAGGGGCTTTCAGATCCGTTACGTTTTCATTGTTGGACTTTTCACTAGTGCAACATCCTGTTGAACGCCTTTCCAACAATGAATCGACAGCCTCTCTAGTTTCGTTAAAAAATACAGAGAGGTTCTTTTAGCCAAATAACGTTTCCAGGTTTCATAAGAAAACGCCCCTAATCGATTCCACTACTTTTGGGCCAGCCCCCTTCAGCTTAATGCTAACCCCTTGCCGATTTCCGGGAGTCTGGCCGGCAAACAATATTCTCGGCGGGTCTATAGGTCCGACCATCCTCATATGTACATCGATTTCGTGAAAGACATGGCTTCGCCGGTTATCAACCTTACTCCGGCAGATAGTCCGGGAGCTGCCGGATATCGGTAATGACGACATCAGAGCCTTCCAGCTCATTCTCCTTGCCGAACTCCGCATAGCGGCAGCCAACGACCTTCAAGCCATTCTTGAGTCCGGCCTCCACGTCGGAAGAACGGTCTCCGACCATCCAGCCTCCCTGCACGCCTTCTGTTTCCATAAGCAGCCGAACCAGCTCCACCTTGGAGGGCGTATTATATTCTCCCGCACTGTACAAGCCTTCGAAATAACTGTCTATTCCTTTATACTTAACCACGGATTTGACATAGTTCTCCATCCCGTTGCTCGCGATAAAAAGCCGGATGCCTTCGTTCTTAAGCCGCTGCAGCATTTCGGGCACTCCGGGGTACAGTACGCCTTCCCCTTTATCCAACAGCTCCTGCTGATACTTCAGCAGCAGCTCGTTTACCCGATGATGAAGCTCCTTGGAGCCACCAGGCAGCACTCTTTCCCAAATATCGGAGAGCAGCATGCCCAGTCCCCCGATCAGGCGTTCCACCGGAGGAGTCTCTCCCTGATAGGTCCCTTCTTCTCTCATATGGTCGAAAGCGGCATAATAAGAGGGGATCATCAATGTTTCTGCTTGAAATAGTGTGCCGTCCAGGTCAAAAATGACGGCCTCCGGGCGTTCCAGTTTGATAGACAAAAAGTTGCACTTCCTTCCTGATGATGTTACGAATAGTATCCTTGTTGCTCCTGAATCGGATACCATACAATAGCCACAGCCTCTATTAAACCATGGTTTACCAGCCTGGTCCACCCGGAAAATTTCAAAGTTTCGTACAAAATCGATTAAGTGGCGACAAAATCTCCCCCGTTCACATGCAGTGTTTCACCGGTCACATATCGCGAGTCATCGCTGGCCAAATAAATATAGGCCGGGGCAAGCTCGAAGGGCTGACCCGCTCTCTTCATCGGCGTTTGCGTTCCGAATGTGGCAACACGATCCGCCGAATAGCTGGATGGAATCAGCGGCGTCCAGATCGGGCCCGGAGCAACCGCATTCACCCGGATGCCTTGCTCCACCAAGGATAGAGCGAGGGAACGGGTAAACGAGACTATCGCTCCTTTGGTCGAAGAATAATCGATCAATGTCTTTTCTCCCCGATAAGCGGTAATCGAGGTGGTATTGACAATTGCATCGCCGGCTTTCAAGTGGGGGAGAGCAGCCTGGGTTACATAAAAGAAGCTGAAAATATTGGTCCGAAAAGTCTGCTCCAACTGCTCCTCCGAGATGTCCAGAAGACTATGCCGGGGATACTGCACACCTTGATTATTAATGACAATATTCAGCTTTCCGAGCGTTTGCAGCACCCGGTTAACGGCATTCGTGCAGGCCTGCTTGGTCCGCATGTCGAGACGAATGGGCAGGCAGCGGCGCCCGATAGCTTCTATGCGGGCTTTCGTCTCTTCCGCATCCCGGTCTTCATACAGGTAGGTAATGGCGACGTCGGCCCCCTCCTTGGCAAACCCGATAGCAACGGCGCGGCCGATCCCGCTGTCTCCGCCAGTAATCAGGGCGACCTTCCCCTTCAGCTTCCCGCTGCCGACATAGGCGGGGTCTTCGGAAATTGGCCGGGGTGTCATCAGATATTCCAGTCCGGGCTGCCGGTCCTGATGCTGTGGCGGGAATGCGATCGGCTTCACCTTGCACTCCGTTTTGTGGGCATAGTAGGGATAAACCGGATAAGGCTTCATGGGATTACCTCCATTGTCATTTTCCCCCATCATACTCAGCCCGCCCAGAATGGGTTCCATCGGCTCCCCATGTTAAATGCCGGATTAGGAGGTCATCCGTTGGCGTATCGCTTCCCTGGCCGCTTCCCTGTCGTCAAAACGAATCGTCCGGTCCTTCAGAATCTGAACCGTTTCATGCCCTTTCCCCGCGATCAGCACCACATCCCCTGAACCCGCCGCGGCAACCGCCCGGGCAATAGCGGCCTTCCGGTCCTCCACCAACTCGTGCTTGCCGCCAACTGCCCCGGCTTCCAGCAGACCGGCTTCTATCTCCTTCAGAATCGTCTGGGGGTCCTCCGAACGGGGATTATCGGATGTAATCTTAAGCTTCATGCCCCGTCCTCCCTTCGCCTAGCCTTCGAAGATCGTCTGGTACTTCTGAATGTCACCGGCCCCCATAAATACCAATACCGAATCTTTATAGTCTAATAAATTGTTGACCGTGGATTCCGAAATAAGCCGGGCATTGGGAATCCGGTCGCGCAGCTGCTCGATCGAGACAGTGCCGCCTTCCTCGCGCGCCGATCCGAAGATTTGACACAGGTATACATCGTCTGCGCCCCGCAAGGATTGAGCGAAGTCGTCCATCAGCTTCTCCAGCCGGCTGAACGTATGAGGCTGAAATACGCTCACTATTCTTCTCAACGGATATTTGCTTCTTACCGCTTCCAGAGTCGCTCTAATTTCGGACGGATGATGGGCATAATCATCAATCACGATATTGCTCTTCCATTCCTTCTCGGAAAATCTTCGCTTGACTCCGGAGAAGGAAGCCATATGGTGCTTTATTTGCTCCAAATCGAGATTCAGGACAAGCGCCGTTCCAATAACCGCCAGGGCGTTGAGCACATTATGGCGTCCATAGGCCGGTATAGTGAACTGGCCTATTCCGTCGCCGCGCCAGTACACTTCGAAAGAGGTGCCGTTACTCCCGGCTACGGGTGCCGAGGCTCTCAGCAGGTTATGATCTTCGAAACCGTAGTACAGCACCTCTTTATCTATTCTTAATGACCGGACATGCGGGTCATCCCCGCATACAACGAGCAGACGGCCAACCAGCGAAGCCATCTCCTCGAACGCGCTGTGGACATCCGACAGGTCGGCATAATAATCCGGGTGATCGAAATCGATGTTCGTAATGACCGCAATTTCGGGGCGGTACGCCAGAAAATGCCTCTTGTATTCACAGCTTTCAAATACAAATAACCGGGCATCCTTCTCCCCCTTGCCGGTGCCGTCTCCAATCAGAGTGCAGACCGGCTCCACTCCTCCCAGCGCATGCGCCATCATTCCGGTTGTGGTGGTTTTCCCGTGCGATCCGGTAACGGCTATACTGATATAATCCTTCATCCACTCTCCGAGAAAATGATGATAGCGCCGGACCGGATATCCCAACCGCCGACAGTGGTCCAGGGCCGGATGCGAATCGGCGAAAGCGTTCGATGCGATCGCCGTCATATCGTCGGACAGCGGTGCCTCGGCGAACGGAAAGATGGGAATCCCTCTCGCTTCCAAAGGAGCTTGGGTAAAAAGCGGAGCCTCAGTATCCTCCCCCTGAACCTTATGTCCCAAATCATGCAGAATCTGCGCCAATGCGCTCATTCCACACCCTTTAATTCCAATTAAATGATAGTTTCCCATCCATAAAACCTCCAGCCTGCAGCTTAATATAAATGCAATATGTAACCTGATTATGCCATCACAGCTAAATATATTATTTACATTATACTGCATTCATTACCCCCTTTGCTCCCGAGTCGCCCTAATACGCAAAAAAAGGCGTCATGAAAGTCATGAAACGCCTTTAATATTTTATTTTAAAATATCTTCTTGGTCTCTCTCTCCGCTTTCAAAATCTCAACGGCTTCACGGAAGCGCATAGAATGCACTACTTCCCTTTCCCTTAAAAATTTCAAGCCGTCCTGCAAATCGACATCATCCGTCATATCAATAAGCCATTGATAGGTTGCTCTCGCCTTCTCTTCGGCGGCAATATCTTCATACAAATCCGCAATCGGATCCCCCTTGGCTTGAATATAAGTTGCGGTCCATGGCACCCCTGCCGCATTATGATAAAACAGGGCTCTGTCATGGTCGGCATAATGATCCCCAAGCCCCGCCTCCTTCAGCTGCTCGACCGTTGCATCCTTGGTCAGCTTGTAGACCATCGTTGCAATCATTTCGAGGTGAGCAAATTCTTCCGTACATATATGTTATCAATGATTAATACTCATTTTGCCAATCGTTCGGGAATTTAAGTACGTGTAATTTATACGTTGACACGTATTTATGATACGTGTTATAATAAAAGTGTAAGGGAGGGAGGCCATGAAGTCGTATAATTCAAGGGAACTTATCAAATTACTTAAGGAGGATGGATGGTTCGAAATAGGAGCTAACGGGAGCCACCACTATTTTAAACATCCAACGAAGCCCGGAAAAATTACGGTACCTCACCCAAGAGATAGCTTCCCTCCAAAGACTCAAAAGAGCATATTAAAAAGCGCGGGGTTAGAGGGCTAATGCCCTCCCCCAAGGAGGTATATATGTTGAGTAAAAAAGATATGTACAGATTTTGGGCGGTTTTGCATCATGACAGCGAAGGTATTTCTGTGCGTTTTCCCGATCTACCGGGATGTAATACGTGCGGTGACACGGCAGAGGAAGCCCATGCAGCAGCTAGGGAAGCATTGGAAGGATACTTGTATGTAATGGAACAAGATAATGACCCGATTCCGGATCCGTCGCCGTTAGATTCCATATTAAAGGGTCTTGAGGAGAATGAGGCTGTTTGTGAGGTACAGGTCTATATGCCGACCGTAAGGGATGCGATGGAGTCGCGAGCAGTAAAAAAGACGCTGACAATCCCGAAATGGCTAAATGATGCTGCAGAACAACAGCACTTGAATTTTTCCCACGTGTTACAAGAAGGCCTGAAGCGTAATCTTGGTATTCATGAAAGAAAGTGACTATAAATAAGCCCCGCCCAGCCACACGGCCAAGCGGGTTTTTATTATGTCTTTTTACCAAATCTAGCCAAAATGGGACTTTTGTCGTATAATGTTGTCTGCTGGATGATTTTAGCAAGTCCCCCAGCCGATGGGGATTATAAAAGGTGATAAAATGAAGGAAATTATCTACTTAAATACTGACTTGATGAACTCTTTTATGGCCCAAACATTTAAAGGACTTCCCGTGGACACCACTCATGAACACTCGCAACAAGATAGCCAGATGAGTGCAGATTTAACTAGAAAGGAGTCAGGTCATAATATTAACGCAGAACTTAAAAGCGGATCTATTAGTATCCCTTTGATTATGATGACTCCAAATGGTTCGCTTGCTTATAAATACGAAAACGGGAAAATGATAGAGGAGGCTATTTCGTTAACACAGGTGGACGCCGGGAAAGAAATAATATCCAAGAAACTTCACGACAATGCCTTAAACGAGTTTCTTTCCTATTTAGAGGACAGGGATATGCTTGTACATGTAGACTTGGATAACTCTAGTGGTTCTGACTATTTGGGTGATTACGTGAAAATCACATCTCGATTCGATCTTTTTGATTTGGAATCTATAGTTAAACAATTTAACACACCTATAATGAAGGAAATTATCAAGCTAACGTCAAGTCCCAGTAATATTCCGCCTGGATCTGGTAAAAAAAACAAACAAGCTCTTCCAAAGTCTGTTGAGGACGGAATGAAATTGTTTGAATTACTCATGAGCTATTTATCTTCAGTTTTACCAACAACTTTGTTTTTAAAAACAAATGGCTACGTAGCTCCGTTGAAAACAGAATATTTGAGGGAAAGTAGCGGTGAACTAAATTTTAAATACGGAAGTGGATCTAATATAGAGATGACTCTAATCGGCAGGGCTACTAAAGTGTTTGATTCATTTAGCGGTGATATGTTTATCGGAGGGTCTTTTAGTGAAGTATCCGAAGCTGTAAGGGGAGCAATAGAAACGATGACTTCAGAATTACAGACAATTAATAAAGGCGATATAGTCATATCACCTGTTGCTATCTATTTCGAATAAGTTGCCTGTCTTTCTTCTTTGCTTGCATTTCTGCTTTCATTTCGGCAATTCTATTTGAAGTTTTCGAGAAATCTTCATCAAATTTAACCTTTTCTTTCATTGTTTCAACAATACCATTACTAATGATTTTCCCGATTTGACGTTTAAGTTTCATAATAAACCACCGCCTTATTTCTATTATAAGCAACTTTGCTTCAATTATCCATTATATTTCAGGAATTAGACCAACGTGCTTGTACTAAAATAAATAAAAGGCCGTCCTACACAAATATATAGTCATTTCCGTCACAACTTCATATTCCAAAAGCGACTATCTAAAATGACCCCTCACTTATAGGTGGCAAATGTATGACAAGCAATATCCCCCGCTAGCTACATAATAGTTAACGGGGGTTAGTTTTTATACCTCTATTCCTACTTGTCTGGCTGTGATTATCATATTCAACCATGCCAGCTCCGATGCATTCAGCCGGCCGGTATAGGCTTTTTCCACCCAGGTATAGTCCGTTATAAGCGGTGGCTGCATTTTTCCGTTGACGCTATCTCTGTACATATTGTCTAAGGCGTCGCCAAGCATTTTCCACTGCCACTGTTCAAGATCCAAACGCTCCTCCTCCTCTCCGGTTGTGCTACGTAATTTGTACTGCACCATATTGACAAAGGTCGTCCATCCGGTCCAGCGGCCGCCGTCATACATGAGTCGGGGACATATCTTTCCACTCCAATCAAAATGCCTGCGGAGCCGATCCGCTCCCCATCCTCTCTCCTGCAGCATCTTTGCTACCAAGGTTGCTGCATTGTCAAGCGTCTGTGCATAGTCTCCAGATTCGCATATTTCAATCCCTATGCTTGTCCGGTTTCCGCTATTAATCCCACTGCCATCCCCGGCATGCCAGGCGCATTCATTGAGCGGGAGGCACTCTATAGCCTCTCGCTCGTCAATAACAATGTGATATGATGCTGTCCGTTTGTTTGACGGATTGGTGAGCCAATTACGCTCGTTTCGGGCACTGGAGGATGGGTTACCAGTGTTGTGTATTGTTATGGTCGATGGAGTCATGGGTAACCCTGGTCGTCGGTTATTTGACGTTTTTTGGGGAATGTGATCGATGATGTATTTCATTGCTTTTCACGCTCCTTGCTCTGCTTGATCACCTGGTGCCCATAGACCGCAAAGGCTCCGCAAAGCACTCCTTGGATGATCGACTCCGCACCAAAGCCAAACATCCATACAGTGAGCAACACAGCGGCCAATGTGACCAAATAGACGATCAACCAATCAGGTACAGCAGGAGTCTGCTTGAGCACGTACCCAAGTACCCAACAAAAACCTACGACGATAAGCAATTTAGGATCGATCATTTCATAAATAACGTTCCATTCCATTTATCCCACACTCCTAAGTTAATTTGATAGCCGCAATAATAGCAGCTCCTACAATGGTAATAACGGACCCTGCAACACTCCGCCAAAGCCATTTTTGATTGTCCTCGATACGATCAAGTCGACGATGAGCAGATTTTGCAGACTGTTGCGCCTCAATAGCTATGTCTCGGGAGTTGATCGCATTGTCTAACTTGTCCTCAATATTATCTATCTTTGTCTCTACCCTCGTAAGGCGTTGTAACGTCTCTGCTTGCGGATCGCCCATAGCGACTCCCCCTGTTCTCAAGAAGAATAGCCCCCGGATCCCGAGGGCATAAAAAATAGCGCTATTAGGCGCTTTTGATCGGCTGGCCGTTTGTGTCCAGCCCCATCGTTTCCAAGGCTGTCTGTACCTTTGTTTTCAACGTTTTAGGCACTTCTACAAAGGTCATCAGCCCATCCAGAATAAGCGTAACGCATACTGCTACCATCACCCCTCACCTCCTTTCAGGGCTGCCATTTCGGCACGCAAAACTTCGATTGCTTCGGCTTGGGCTTCTATTATCCCGTAAAGCTCGACCATGGCCAGCATAGACTGCTTGTTTTCTTCGTCTGTAGCTTCGTTTGCCTCGTAGACTTCCACCAGTCCCAACATTGTTTGAGCAGTATCGTTCTCCACTTTCTCGACTCGCTCCGGGATGCTCGGTTCCTGCGGCCGGTTCCGGATCTCGTCGATCTCCTCCGGCGTTAAACCCTCCACCCAAAATTGGGCTAGGTCTACAGGCTCCGGCGGGGGCAACGGTTCCGCTTCTTCTTCATCCCGTTGCTGCTGTTCTTGCTTCCAGGCGTTCAAATCCCGCTCGTACTGCTCCATAGCTGCTTGCCAAGCTTTAAGGTCATATCTTGGCTTAAACAGCCCAGGGGGCACCGGGACGGCTACAGTATAGCCAACATGGACGGTTTCAGGTTCTGTTGGCACTTCCGGTGCTTCTTCCATCGGTTCCAGCTCGTCAGTATCCGGGACTGGCTCCTGGATAGGAAAAACGCCTGTCACATGGTCAGCAACAAGCGTTCGTTTAAATGTATCATTTCCTTCGAGATCGATTATAACAGCTTCTTTCATGGCGCTACCTCCTACTCCTCTAGATCAAATTCAATCCCATCTAATACCAACCACCGATTCCCCGCGCCAGAGGATTGCAGTTTTACTTCCCCTGGTAAAGAATCGCCACCTAATCTTGAGCCAATAAAAATACGAGTTGCCACAGGCTCATTAGGGGTTACTGTTGCAGACCAAGTAACTGCATTTTTATTGTATTTCGGTTGGTAGTCAACTGGCAAAAAGAATAAATGTGTTCCCTTATTGACTACCCCATCCTTTATAATCCCTCTTAGTTGGACTCTTTTTCCATCAGATGTCTTTCTGTATCCAACCGGAGTTTCAGTAACTCCCTTATTTTGAACCCACCCATTCAACAGTGTAGCCTGTATCCATTCCGGCTGTTCCTTCATTGCCGTTTCATTTTCAAGGACCGTGATCCGGCTCAGAGCATTCTTATTTCCTTCCACCAAACTATCAACCGTGCCCCTTAGATTTACCGCATACTCGGCGCTGATCTCTGTCGGAGATATGCCGATCTTGTACGTGTCCAGAGCAAGGTACGTGACTTGGTAGACGGCAGAGGGATCATAGTTATAATCATATATTTTTGCTTGTTCATTGCCATAAGTTTTTCCGGGCGATTCAAATATCCAGTATTTATCTTGTTTGTTGTTTCGATATATAGAAAGTAATTTGTCTGCTCTAAAATCTAGTTTGCCAGCAGACACTCTTTCGTCAAATACCGAATTAATGACGTAAATATATGCATTTCCCGAATTAAACCCTTGCGGATTCGCCTTCTCCCGCACCACAATCCCCGTACCGACTTCAACCTGATTCGTTCCCTCATAGAGCATCAGGCTGCCTTCGTACTCCAGTGGTTCGTCTACAGCGGTGGCAAGTTGGTATTGGAGGAAGTAGGGTTTATACGCAGCATTGGAATTGGTATATGCCGAAGTTGTCGGCAACACAGGTGTGCCATTTACGATATTGCCGTTTGCGTCCCAATAGCCCCAATACTTTGTACCTTCGCCGTTATATTGGCTCGTTTTCGAATCTTCACCGCTTCGCCACATCTTCCACCCATAAAAATACGCCTTGACCTCTTCCTTAGTAGGCGTATAGTCTGGCCCCCATCCGCTATCGGAGTTAGGAATAGTAACTCTAAAAAATCCGTTATTGTGATTAAATTGGTCAGGCCCGTTAAGGGGGTTTACAGGGTTGATTATCTTTCCGTCATATTTAACCACGTATCCTGTATTAGGTCGGTTGTCAGTCAATGGAAACCTGACTTCTTTATAGTTCCCTCCAACAGGAGCGGTGTTATAGTTCCAATTCAAACTCCCATCCAATACCACGCGCCTATACTGTCTCAAAACTCTTGGCTTACCCTCATTGTCCATGTACATCCTGTCTGCCACTGAGCCGTCCAGATTGGAGGCAAGTTGGCATGTTGGAAGGTACAAGTAGGATTCTCTTGCATCCTCCGCTTTAGTATTGATATACACCGCATTGACATTCTGGAGGCTGTCTACATACCCATATTCGTTCTCAATCTGCGCGCTGGTAATTTTTCCGCTGTCTATGTCCGTTTTTGTTTCAGCAGGAATCCAATATACTGCCAAGCCGTCAAAATAAGCATACTCTCCAGATGCACCACTCCCCATTGCATTAAAACTAGCAGTTGAACTGGAGAAAAGAGAAGAATCGATTGTGCCGTATACAAAATTAAACTTTTCCGTATCCGTCACCTTCTGCGATCTTCGAGCATAGGTATTATCGGATATTTCAATCTGTGCCCCGCCACTAAGATTCCCATTTTTTACGTACCCACAAAAGAGATACATTCCTGTGTTCTTTGTGATGACATGTGTACGCTGTCCGTACCCCGTTGTCGCTGATATCGTCACCTTAAGGCTGTTACTGCCGAATTGTTTATTATTAGAATCTAATTCGATGGCAGCATTAACTCTGCCAAAAGGTTTTAAGTCCTCACAATTCCCATCCCGGCCAAGCAGATTCACCCGTGTAAGGCCTTGGATGTTTAAAACAGCGAAAGGCGTATCACGATCCACGTTGATCGTTTGTGTACCGGCTGTTAGAGTTACTGGAGTGGGAGGGGAATGAACCACCTGACCGCCAACAGCGTTGTCGATTTTATCCCAATTCTCGTTGAGCATTGTATCAATATCAAAGTAGTCATTACCGTCTGTCAAAGGGTCTTTTTTATACAGGTCTAAATTAGGAGTATTACCGGCCATCATAGCACCTCCCTGAACGGTGAGAATTTATTAAGTTTGGTTTCTTGTATTTGGTTAATAGTCATTACTTTGTGCACCTGATTAATTAATAGATACTTATATACATATAACACTGCTAGGTGTGCCGGTTTGATATCATCAATGGCAGCGATCAAGTCAGGTAGATTCGGAGGCACACCCAAAACGCTTGTAAACCTGATCCGGATGTTCCCGTCGAAAGTGACTTCCACATCACCATTTGCATAGCTATCGGCAACAAGCTTGATCAATGCTGCATCCACCTTTCCGGTTCCGCGCATTTTCGATTTTATGACGGACCGGCGTTCGGACAGAGGTTTGTTTTTATCTGATACAATGCCCAATTCATACTCGTAGATCGCTAGGGCCCATGTGGCCGTGTCAATAGATAGCTGCCTGTGCAAATCTTCTATAGCAGCGTCCCGGTTGTCGAACTGCCCAGCCTCCGCGTCAAATATTGCTTTGTAGATAGCAGATCGCCGCTGGAATGGCTGCAAACGATTCATCATCTCTTGGCTACGTGTCAAGGTACAACACCCCTAATACGGCCACTTCTTCGTTTCCAATAGTTATATTCTCTGTGCCGCTGTTCACCTGGAGTCCACTATAATCCTCGACCCCTGCACTTTCCAAAATGGCTGCACCAACCCGGGCATAGCTGACGATTGGTTCAACAAAAGCGATATCCTTAAAATACTTCGTCAGACTGTCAGATATGTTATCCTTTGCTTGCTGCAGCGTGTATCCCTCAGCGAGCGTGATCTTCACGGTTACGTTAATATCTACCCCGGAAGCACTGACGACAGTACAAAAAGCCCCGATTGGAGCCGCACCATCGCCTAGCCCCGTAATATCGGGATCTATATAATTCTGTGTAGCGGAGACTATAGTATCACTGGCCGGCTGCTTGTCACTGTCGATGATCAAAACCTTGACAGTATTAGGACCATTCCACAAGGAAATGATTTTAGCGTCTCCTACACCCGGGACTTCTTTAGCCCAATTAAGATAGTGAGCCTTATTTCCACTCGTTGCCGGGGTTCGTATTCGCTCATAGTAGCGTTGTAACAAATCGGCATCAGATTCAGCCTCAAAGCCATCCATTGTTGGAAGAGGATTTGTTACTGCCGTAAAACCGGCCAAAGTCACAGGAAAAAGTGTAATCGTGTTCGCTGCTACATTCCCGCTGTTCCCGGCTTTGACCGCTTCAATCGACACTTGTCCACTGCCTGATATATCTTTAGACTCAGTTGCCCGAAACTGGATGCCTCCGGCCGTCTCAAAACGATCGCCTATCTGGATCGTACCCGTACCGGTCACTATCACGGTTCCGACTGCTCTTGTAGCTGGCTTCCTCTCAATCCCGGTTCGTTCCTTGACGCGCTGCGCCAGCTCATTGCCGGACAAGTTTTCGATGCTAAGCTTGTCTTTGACCACGTTTATTGAGTCATCTGTTTTTGCAAACTGCTCCGCAGCAGGAGCCAAGGCGTCATAGATGAAGCTGCCCGGGCGCTTATCATAATCATCCGGGACCGAATCGATCATATCAGCAAGTATTTGATCCTTCGTCATACTGTCACCGTCCCTTCTGTTGGCCCAAAAATACTTGCCACATTAAAGGTGATTTTAAGTCTCGCCCCAACTTGAGTAAAAGAAAATTGATCTACCTGGGTAATCGCGTCATTTTGCATCAAGGCTTCGCGAATCATCCGCTCATACTCGGAACGAGAAAAATCAGGATGGAAGTTCCGACCAATGAGCGAATGATGCTCGCTGCCGTATCCCGTTCCGGCATAAATCAAACTATTCTTGACAGTACGGAGCGCCTTCTGAATCCACACTTTCAGGTACTCTATGCCGGTCAGTTTAATCACAGCGCCGTCCTTCAACTTGAAATCACCCTTTTCAAAGTCCCAATCAAAGGTACTGTGAACAGCCTGCTTTTCCGTTCGCTGTACAATGTCAGAGGTCGGAAATTCCAGTTGCGTAATCTGTGGAAGATTGGACAAGATGTCCACCTCCTTCATATTTTGCAGAGAAGATACCAGGTCTTGAGAGCTTCATCAGGAGCTATCATTACCTGATCACTAGGTTTCAGCTCAACCCTCCAGATCAGGGTATCATCCACTATATTTCCATGCGGGTCCTGCCAACGGTTTGGTATTTCGTAACCGGCTGTATAGAGTTGCGGAACGATAAGCTTATCTTGCGTTATGATGACGTTATCGCCCCACTTAATTTTGAGAGGCTCAGATTCGACCACAATGCCAATTCTCGGTGCCGTACTTGGAGGGTTACGGTTTTTTTTATATATGTCTGCAATTGTCTTCGCTAGCTGATCCAAAACATCCAAATCACTTCACCTCTTCCGGAAGTACTAGCTCAACCTCCATGGTATGGATCTGACTTTCCAATCGATGTTTGACGGATAAAATCATAAACCTGCCACTCATCCCAGTGACAGGTTCTTCAACATCCAGCAGCCGGCCAGCCTTAAAAGCAGTGTCACCCATCAACTTCAGGGTATTTGTCTCTTGGATGCGGGCCAGTCGTTCCAGAAGGATTCTGGCCACCTCCCGCGCCTTTGCTATATCTTCAACATCAATTTTAAATACATCTTCCAGGAGGCCATACTTCATGATTAACTCTTCATTCTGCGCCGCTGCTACAACTTCGTATTTCGCTTGGTCCTTGTTCGACTCATCTCTTTCAACAAGGATTTTTACTCTGTTTTTCATTTCTTCGATTGATCTTGTCCGATCGGCTCCCAATGGATTGGACAGCACATCTTCGGGAGGAATGTTATCGGCCAACTTGAAGGTTCCCTTGATAATAAGCTCTTGCATCTCTTCGAAATAGATTTTTCCTTGGCGCATTTCCACATTATATCGCTTGCCTGTTGCCCGCTCGTGACGTTTGTAAATGTCATCGATTATCTCCGCCGGGCTTTTCTCAAGGTATATTTCATCTATGATCGTATTCATTGGCGGTATTTCCCCGATCAGCATCCCAAAATCATTCAGTATTTTAGTGATAGCCTGGGATGCCGGTATCCGATTGAACTGGTATACGCTTTTGGATTTTCCTAGATACCAAGCATAATCATAGACAGTGTATTTGATCGTCTCTCGACCAGTACGGCTTTCCGTAACGATGACACCACGGTGTACCTCTTCCTCGTCCTTCAAAAGGATGACCACATCACCTAAATCACAGGGATTGGACGGGAAGAATCTTGTGTCATTCCAAATCAACTCAAATTCCATAGCAGCCATGAGAGATAAGTTGGAATCCCATGTGATCGCACCGACAATCGGTGTAATGTCGTATGATCTCTCTCCATCGTTTTTTATGAGAATAAGCTTAAACAATAGATGATCACCGCCCAGATAGCTCTATAAGAGCGAATTCGGTCATTTTCATTGTGAAAAATATATCTCCATCCTGCTGAGTGCCCCACTCAAAAAGATCCATCGTCACGGCCATATTGAGAGACTGTTCCCCGCTCTGGTCAGATATGATTAGTCTCAGTGGATATCTTCGCTCCCGCCATCTTTCAATCATGTCCACATACTCCATTCCCCAATACTCCCGGCTCTGAAGGAATGGGTAATCATGTCCCTTTGCTGGAAAGAAGGATTCGATTTCAACCGTCCTCAACTCTCTCATGCCAATGGTAACTATGGATCTCTGTAGCCCGTCCACCAATTCATTTTTCCACGGACTTGGTACAGCGTATTTTTTAGGTGGCACGGGCAACTGCAACACTTCTTCGTTGTTATTGATAGACAGAAACACATTAATCATGTTCCCCACACATGCCTTTCGATCCGGCCCAATAGGCTGTCAGCCAGCTCCATCGGACTCAGGTTTTCCTTCAGTCTTGCAGTATTCGCCTTAGTTGCGGAGGTATTGGCTCCCGTTGCTTGGGTGTTCTCGGATGTGGCCTGAGTGTTGCTTTCCATTGCGGCGGTGTTGGCTGCGAGAGCGTCTGCCAGTTTGCCTTCGCTCTCCCCCTTTTTCTCCTGTACCTTCCTTCTTTGTGCCATCAGGCTATCCTCGGAAAATTTGCCCGAGCTGTAGTCTACGGTCGGGATCAATTGAAAATTACTATCCCATTTAGGTTTTTCAACCTCTACCTTTGCCGCCCCGAAATCTACACTCGGGATCACATCCCCTAACTCGTCCCACTTTGGCATTTTCGATTCTATCTTAAAAGAGCCAAAGTCCACAGAGACCTCATCCATTTTCAAGGCCTTTCTAACCTTATTGATCGGACCGAGCAGCCATGTTAATCCTTCTTCTGCCGCTGCTACTACGCCGTTCCATAGACTCTTACCCCCGTGTTCTATAGCCCCCCAAGCATACTGGAATGCTTTAATCAGTTCATTTGCGCTTTTAATTTCGTCGTTGATTGCGTCTTGTGTAACGTCCACAAGCCAATTCCATGTGATCCCCGCATAATACTTGATTGCATCCCAAGCAAAAACAAATGCCTGGACGAGGATGTTGCCTAACCAGACAAGAGCATTCACTGTCCATTCCGCGGCGTCAACTATTGTATTCCAAGTCTGCATTCCGGCCAGTTTAATTTCCTCCCAGTTCTCCACTACGTATATTCCTGCTGTCACTAGCAAACCAAGGAGGGTAATAATCGTACCGATGGGATTTGCTCTCATAGCGGCATTTAGACCATGTTGAGCTAATGTTAGGATAGTCACCTTACCGCTACTGTTTTTCGCCGCATTTCCGTAAACCGTTGTCCACCAGGCAAGGGCTTTTTGTGACGCCGTTGTCAGTATGTTCCATGTATTCGCGATGATCAGCGCCCCCTTGTAGGCAACTACCCCCCCAACAACTCCATATATAATAGGTCCAATTAAAGACCAATTATCACGTATAAAGTTGTATATACCTGTTACACCGCGGAGAACATTCGCCGTCCCCGTTACTAAGGCCGGGATGCCAGTATAGATAAACCATCCAAGCGCACCACCACCTTCTCCACCCGGAGCAAATGCTCCGAATATTCGATTCTTGATATCGAGTAATGTAGACTTAATTTCCTCGAACTTCTCTTTGTTCCTTGCTATTGAATCCTTTATGGATTCCAAAGTGTCTGTGACAATCTTTTTCAAAGTGGGTATAGCCTTAAGTAGCCATTGCACTCCCCAGTTATACATTGGTAGTGCTATTTCTCGTCCAAGTTCTTCCCTGACTCCCCCTATCGCAGCCTGTAATTGTCTCATTTTGCCCTCTGGTGTATCGGCTAGTGCCGCATTCATACCGCCAACCGATTGCCCTATGACTTCAACTAACATGGCTGCTCGTTGTGCTTCAGTTCCAAATTTTAGTACTTTCTCTTGCGCTTCCGTCCAGCTATAGCCATACCGAGAAAGGGCACCAAGTTGACCGTCCATGACCTTTCCGATCATGGTCCCAATTTGTACAGCCGCTTCTTCTGTTGCATCAAGACCATATTGTTGGGCAAGCATATCGTTTAGGGTTGGCAGGAGTGTCTTTAGTGATTCTGCCTCTGAAAGATATGTCCCCAGCTCTTGGGCACCGGCAATTTGGACACTACCTGCAATCACGCCGATGCCCTCTTGCGCTGCCGCAAGATTTTGAACCTAAATTTCGAAAGCCCGTAATATCAAACACTGAATATAGTGGATCTGCCTCGCGGACTGTAAAAAAGTGGAGGTTTCCCAGTCCATTCGATTCAGATCAACGTTATGCAGATGCACTTTCCCCCTCCCCACTGAAGAGGCTGCGACTTCTTCCATGTTAAATTTAGGGTTTTCTCATTCCAAAAGTGCGATCCTGGCTTCTATTCGTTGCCATGCATACCGGTTTGCAAAGTCTTTCGCCAGCTTGAGAATGATGTTGCGGCTATGCCGAATAATCGTTGCTGCGCAATGGAAGAACTCTAATCGGAACCGTGCGATTGTGTAACCTTGATGTACCGGTTCGCAGCAGCTTCGCTTGAATCGCTCGAACAAATTGTAGGCGAGTAATTTGATCAACAAGTCGAGTTCATTCGCCTCAAATTCGCTCGTCGCAATTCTATCAATGGAGAAGCCGTTCTTCGCTTCCTTGATAT
>NZ_VEGP01000199.1 GCF_007679495.1 Paenibacillus sp. 32O-W
AACTAACTGGAAAACCTACAGCTAGTTTGCGCCAAAACAGCCGTTTCGCCCAAAGTTGCCCATTTTAACTGTAGTTTCTCCAGTTAGTTTGATCATTTTCGCACATTCGCTTGAATCTACCTGTACAAAATACAGTTAGACGTGCCGCTCCGCCTGCAACGATGCCTGCAGACGGTAAAATAGACGGATTTTCAAGGTAGTTACCGACTTTCGCAAGGATAAACGGCTAACGCCGTCCTTAGGACGGGCGCGTTTACCGATGAAATATGAGAAAAACTCCTATCGGAGTATTTCATGGATGAGCGACCGCGTTTAAAGGATGT
>NZ_VEGP01000200.1 GCF_007679495.1 Paenibacillus sp. 32O-W
AGCAATTTGTGGATTGGTGTGTACAGCAGTCGGTATCGGATGTTCATCTTGGCGATATCGAAGGCGTGCAGCGGAATACGCGTAAGAACAAACGCGTGAGCCGAAAGCAAGCGCAGAAGCTATCAAATTGGTCCATGGGCAAGGTGAAGCAGTATTTGACGTATAAATTGGAACGAGAAGGGATCGCACTCCATCTCGTCGATGAATCGTATACAAGTCAGACATGTCCTGTCTGCAGGAAGTGCAATAAACGAACATCCAGGAACTATCGCTGTGCGTGCGGGTATAGAGAGCATCGGGATCTGCACGGGGCCAGGAAT
>NZ_VEGP01000201.1 GCF_007679495.1 Paenibacillus sp. 32O-W
TCCATTGGACGGAGCAGCGTTGGCAGCGAATCGAATGAGGGTGGAACCACGAGCAGAACGCACTCGTCCCTTTTGGGGCGAGATGCGTTTTTTTGTTTTTTAAATTTTGTGTGTGCCGAGTCCTCAGCCTAATCGACATCTTTATCGAGCCGAAGGCGTGAGAAGATCAGCGTAACCATCTTCACCTATTTTGGTTAAATCTAACAGGAGGTTGAATTGATATGGCAGTGAAAGTAACGTTCCCGGATGGTGCGGTTCGGGAATATGAGCAAGGAACGACATTGGAAGAAGTGGCGGGTTCGATCAGCTCCGGGCT
>NZ_VEGP01000202.1 GCF_007679495.1 Paenibacillus sp. 32O-W
AAGCGGAGCGGCACGTCTAACTGTATTTTGTACAGGTAGATTCAAGCGAATGGGCGAAAATGATCAAACTAACTGGAAAAACTACAGTTAGAATGAGCAAGTTCGGGCGAAAAGGCTCTTTTTGCGCAAACTAGCTGTAGGTTTTCCATTTAGTATTCATATTTCTCCCGAATATAGAAATCTAACTGTATGAAATCCATCTAGTTTTCAAATTTCACACTATTGAAGCAATTCAACTCTACCTTGAAAATCTAGATACGCTTAAAGTAACTTTTAGGCAATACGAAACTAGACCCTTGCCAATTCATTTTTTTT
>NZ_VEGP01000203.1 GCF_007679495.1 Paenibacillus sp. 32O-W
ATGCTGTCGGCACGGAGGACGGGTTGGCCAAAAGTCCGTACATCCGCGAGGCAAGAAGAATTCGGGCCGAATTGACCGTTGTGGAGCAGCATCTGAGTCCCGCATGCAGACCGGGATTAACGGCTGAAGATTACCCGGATTCGGTCGGCATCGGCTGCTACCGGATCGATCTGCATCCGAGCACGGGGCTGCGCACGTATATTGATGTTCCGAGCCTGCCGTTTCAAATTCCTCTGGGCTCGCTCATTCCGGTCCGGGTCAACAATTTGCTGCCCGCATGCAAAAACATTGGCACGACCCATATTACAAACGG
>NZ_VEGP01000204.1 GCF_007679495.1 Paenibacillus sp. 32O-W
ACAACATGAGCACATTTTCGATGAAGGGAACCATTTGGCGGCTTGAACAAATTTCGCGCCGATCTTCTCGCACTTGTATTTCATCTGCCGGATGAACTCGTGCAGCTTCTGTCCGGCAATCGCCTTGCTCAAGTGGCGGTTCTTCATCATTCCGCTCACATTTAAGTCTTCCATCACTACAGCGCTTGGCTTGGTTTTCGCTATCGCGCTCGTCGTTTGGTGAATGTGATTGGTGCGGATATTCGTTAATCTCCGATGAAGCAAACGAATCGACTTTTCGACTTTTACAATGTTGCGTGTCTTGACGAA
>NZ_VEGP01000205.1 GCF_007679495.1 Paenibacillus sp. 32O-W
AACGGATGATAAAGGAATTCCGAAAGCGCCTGCGGCCTATGAACAGTCTGACGAACATCGAAGCCGCAGAAAAGATTATCTACTTGGACGCGCTTGAATATAACGAAAGGTGGGGACATCGCGTCATTCGTGGTTTCGGTGATCCATTAGTGAAACAAAGGCTGCAAGATCTGTTTGAGGAACGTTATCCGGATGATGGCCCGGAAGTAGAATAAAAAACCGCTTCCCGCGCCTTCGCTTGGGCTACGTCCTCCACCGAGCTTAAACATAAAAAATATTTCTTATCCATCGTCCCGATGGATAACC
>NZ_VEGP01000206.1 GCF_007679495.1 Paenibacillus sp. 32O-W
TTGGCGTTTGGTTTGCTTCTGAAGCGCTGACTGCGAAATCCATTTCCGATGCTCCGAATGGTAGTTCTTAGCGAGCTCTAAGCACATATTCCACACCCGGGCAGATTCGCGATTACAGGCATACAGTCGTTCGACATCTCGTTTCGAGGCATGGAAACGTACAATTTGAGCACGAATCATGGAAACACCCCCTCCTTACCAGAACACTTGTTCCTCGTTCCCATTATACCACACATACGTTCCTTTTCGGGCATCAAAGTGACTAGAACAAACACATGCTTTTTCCAACATATCTCCAGCGAAGAT
>NZ_VEGP01000207.1 GCF_007679495.1 Paenibacillus sp. 32O-W
ATTTAATTTCGGACTGTACGGTGGAAGGAACATAAAGGTCAGATTTTTATGTTTCCTTAAGAACGGCTGAATTAATTTCGCGTGATGAATACGCGCATTATCCAACACCATGACGATTCTTTGTTCCGGGTACCGTTCGACCACTTTTTCAAGAAACGACAGAAACACCTTGGCATCATATTGTTCTTCTTCTACACAGAAGATGTCGCCCGTCTCATAGTCGAGAGTGCCAATGAGCTTGACGCCGCGGTGCTTGCCGTACGTCGGGATCTGTTTTTGTTGGCCCTTGGGAAACCAGGTGTG
>NZ_VEGP01000208.1 GCF_007679495.1 Paenibacillus sp. 32O-W
AAATCCATTTAGTTTTCAAATTTCACACTATTGAAGCAATTCAACTCTATTCTACCTTGAAAATCCATCCATTTTCACCATCTGATGGTGCCGTGGCCAGAGGCACGGGGGTCTAAATGGAAAAACAGCATTTAGAATGGATGAATTTGGGCGATATCCCCCATTTTGTACAAACTAGCTGGAGGAAATCCAGTTAGACGCCCACGAGGCTACCAATAATGGAGCTTATAAATGGCACTAAAGGATTTTGGAAACAAATGTCTAATACCTACAGGTAAAACCTTGTTGCCTGTGGGAGGCGAT
>NZ_VEGP01000020.1 GCF_007679495.1 Paenibacillus sp. 32O-W
ATATCAAGGAAGCGAAGAACGGCTTCTCCATTGATAGAATTGCGACGAGCGAATTTGAGGCGAATGAACTCGACTTGCTGATCAAATTACTCGCCTACAATTTGTTCGAGCGATTCAAGCGAAGTTGCTGCGAACCGGTACATCAAGGTTACACAATCGCTCGGTTCCGATTAGAGTTCTTCCACTGCGCAGCAACGATTATTCGCCATAGCCGCAACATCATTCTCAAGCTGGCAAAAGACTTTGTAAACCGGTATGCATGGCAACGAATTGAAGCCAGGATCGCACTTTTGGAATGAAAACCCCTAAATTTAACATGGAAGAAATCGCAGCCTCTTCATTGGGGAGGGGGAAAGTGTATCCACATAATGTTGACTTGAACCGAACGAACTGGGAAACCTCCACTTTTTTACAGTCCGCGAGGCAGATCCACTATATTCAGTGTTTGATATTACGGGCTTTCGAAATTTAGGATCAACTTCATTCCCGGTTGGGAGGTCTGCCATGAAATTACTGCATTGGTTTGCAAATCGGTGGGTTGAGTCCCTCCAGCTTCGTCTCACGGTTTACTTTCTGCTCATTCTGATTCCACTCGTCTTCATTAGTTTGTATGCCAACTTCAAATCGAAATCGATCCTCGACCAGCAAGTAAGCGAGCGCATACAGAACGCCATGTCGGGAGCGATGGAATACATTGATCTCACCATACAAAATGTAGAAGAGCTCTCCATGATTGTCGCCATGGACGGCAATATCAATCAGAAGCTGACCCAACTGGATACGAAGACGCTTCCGCAGTCCAACTTCGACTTCGGTCAAGTATTGGCCAGCATAACCAACATTAATACGATTAATCCTTTACTGTCTCAAATTTCGATCCTGCATGCCTCATCCGGCACTATTCTGTCCACCCGTTTCGGAGGAAAGCGCATCGAGGATCTGGAAGCCCAGATATGGTATCAGGCGGTCATTAGCCATAATAAAGGGGCCGGCATCTGGTTAGTCCCACGCCACAATGAACCCGGCTACGATATAGAGCTGGAATCTATCTTCAGTCCGAAGAGCGTCACTCTGATGCGGTTGATGGATTATTTCAGCCCCGACGCCAATAATGTCCTGATGCTTACGATCAACAAGCAGAAGCTGCTGCAGATGATCAGCAATCTGTCAGGCTCCGAGCAGGAGAACGTCTATCTGTTCAATGAGAATATGCAGTTGATAGTGTCCACCACGGAGGAGCCTCTGCCCTCTATGGCCGATACTCTGACCACCAAGAACGGAATGGTCGAAACGGCGACGGATCATGACAATGAGCTGTTTATCCGGCGGATTAATTCCAAGGAAACCGGATGGTCTCTTATTCTGCTGCAGCCGATTCATGCCATTCACCAGTCTTCGAATCATTTAAGCCAATACACTTACTATATAGTTGCTGTCAGTATTGTTCTAGCCGTTATTATTGCATGGGTCATCTATCGCGGAATATCGTCCCCTCTTGCCTCTCTGGCCTACGGCATGAAACAAATGAGGCAGGGAAATTTGAATACCCGCCTGCCTATGGACCGAAAGGACGATTTCGGCAAGGTCACCCGCTCATTCAATGATATGGTAAAGGAGCATCGGGACTTGATCAAAAATAATTATGAACAGCAGCTATTGATGGCAAAAACGGAATTGAGATTGCTGCAATCTCAGATTAACCCGCATTTTCTGTACAATACGTTGGACTCCATTTATTGGAAAGCAGAAAATTACGAGGCTGAAGAAATCAGCGAAATGGTACTGAATCTTTCGAAATTTTTCCGGACCAGTCTAAGCAAAGGGAAGGATGTCTTTACCATTGAGGAGACGGTGGAGCATTTAACCTATTATTTGACGGTTCAGCGGCTGCGCTATGCAGATCATTTCAGCGTACGCTTCGATATCGAAGAAGAGAGTAAACCGGTTCCGCTTCTCAAGCTGATTCTGCAGCCTTTAGTGGAGAATGCCATCCTTCATGGGCTGGAGAAGAAGCCGGAAGGGGGAGAACTGAAGATTTCCAGCCGGATACGGGATGGCCTCCTTATTCTAACGGTGGAAGATAACGGTAAAGGAATCGACAGCGAGAAGCTCTCGGCCATTCGTCGGCAGTTGGATAAAGTCTCTTATAATGACTATGCGAAATTTAGCGGGATTCAGCCGGTTTACTATGAATTTTTCGGTCTGAGGAATGTGAAGGCACGCTTGAAGCTGTTCTACAAGGAACAGGCTGATTTGGAGATTGAAAGCACACTGAATGTCGGAACGGCCATTACGATTACCATTCCCTTGGAAAGCTGCTATGAGATCGGAACAGGACAAGAGGAGGACTAGAGCCCGTGGATTTGATGATCGTCGATGATGAAATTCAATTGCTGGACAATATGGCCCGCAACATCCCGTGGGATGAGCATGGCATCGAGGTTGTCGCAACAGCGGAAAACGGCGCCGAAGCCTTGGAGCTCTTCCAGATCACCAAGCCGGATATCGTCCTGCTGGATATCCAGATGCCGGAGGTCGACGGCCTGACAGTAGCCCAGCAGATTACGGCGGCCAATCCCCGCGTCAAGATTATTATCCTCAGCGGTTATGACGACTTCTCCTACGCCCAGAAAGCGGTGGAAATTAATGTCGTGAAATACTTGTTAAAGCCGGCCGGCTTCAAGGAAATTACGAATGCGGTTCTGGAAGCCAAGCGATTGATCAAGCAGGAGTTGGATGCTCTGTACAAGCAGGAGCAGCTGCAGAAAGCTTGGGAGGATCATCTGCCGGAATTGCGCAGCAACTTTTATTTAAACTGGGTGCTGGGGCAATATACCGGATGGGAGCTGGAAAAGCGCAGCCAGGACCTTATGATCGATCTGTCTTCGGTCCAGTACTACGCCGTTATCATTGTAGATATAGACCCTTTGGAGGAAACGGAGACACGCTTTACCGAAAGAGACAATTCCTTGCTCCGGTTCTCCCTGAATCAGATGGCCAAGGAATACTTACACGACATTCCCTGCCAAGTCCTGAAGGATTACGATGATTCCACCATCCTGCTGTTTATGGAGAAGAACGAGAGGAAATCCAGTGATTTCATGACGGAGATTCACCGGCTTACCTCCCGCCTGCTGGTCCTCGTGAAGGAATACTTAAAGGTAACGGCTAGTGCGGGAATCGGCAATGCGGTCGCCTCCAAGGAATCCATCTTCGAGTCCTATCAGCAAGCCCGCCGGGCGCTTCAGGAAAGAGTCATTTACGGGCATGATTTGGCCATCCCCTATCGAGGGCAGAAAGACAGAATGGCGGAAATTCCGTATAATCCGCCATTGGAAAAGATGCTCTCCAATGCATTGAAAGCCGGAAATGAGGACAAAGCTATTGAAGTCGTCGATGAACTGGTCCGGCTGGGAATCCATCGGGCGCAATCTGTAGAGCAGGTGCGGGAGATCGCTCTGTATTTCAGCAGCCTGTTCGTCAGGACGGTACATTCCCAGGGCTGGGCGATGCAGGAAGTCGTCGGGGACAATTATGTTTATTTCCAAAACCTGCATTCTCTGCAGACGAAGGAGAAGATTGTCCAATGGCTGTACAGTACGGTCCGCAGCATAACCCGCTATGCCAAACAGCTCAGCAGCTCGAACAGCCACCAGATTGTCGAGGAAATTATGAAATTCGTCGAGGCCGAACTCGACCAGCCGATCAACCTGCATACGATAGCGCAGAGATTATATGTCAATTCGTTCTACCTGTCGCGATTGTTTAAACAGGAAACCGGACAGTCATTCTCCCACTATGTGCTGGACAAGAAAATGAAGCTGGCCATGGAAAGGCTGAACGAGGGAACGAAGGTTTTGGAGACGGCGCGCTCGCTCGGTTATAAGGATGTCAGCTATTTTACTAAAGTATTCCGCAAATATTGGGGAGTTACCCCCGGTGAAGTAAGGGGTTAGGCATCTCGGGAGGCTCAAGGATAGCAGGCCGGGTAAAAAGGAGTTTCTATTGAAGCCCGGCACAGAAGATGAACAACCCGGTATTAGAGGCAGCTTTTTTTGCCGGGTGGAAAATTATTCGATCCTATGTGGTAAGAAAAGCTTCTATATGAAGCAATTTCGGGGATGTTGTAAAATTGTTCCTTACCAGACGCTTTTCATGGCATGTGGGGAATTATTCCATGCGGTTTGCAGCTAGCTTGCTCCGAATCTGGGGTGAAATTTGAAAACTAAATGGATTTCATACAGTTAGATTTCTATATTCGGAAGAAATATGGGAACTAACTGGAAAACCTACAGCTAGTTTGCGCCAAAACAGCCGTTTCGCCCAAAGCTGCCCATTCTAACTGTAGTTTATCCAGTTAGTTTGATAATTTTCGCCCATTCGCTTGAATCTACCTGTACAAAATACAGTTAGACGTGCCGCTCCGCTTGCAACGAATTTACCTGCATGAAATACAGTTAGGCGCCCATTCATGCCGCTTGGCCGCACCACCAGATGGTGAAAACAAGCCAGCGGATTTAATTTCCAAGATAGTTACGTCAGTTTCATTCCAAACCCGCAGGTATGAAGTGCAGTTGTGCCCTGGACACAAGACCGCGGCCTTTAGCCTGGTCTGGTCAGGCCTTAGCTTGCTGAAGCCTCGGCCTTGGCGGACGTCAGACCGGCACCCACACTTTCGGGACGCAGTGTCCCGTCGGGCCTCGATAGCCTCCGTTGGTACAGATTGTTGGCGACCAACGCTCCCATGACGAGCAGGGTTCCGCTCAGATCGTACGGAGTCATTTGGTAGCCTTGGGCCGCACTCACTACGAACGTGGTCACCGGGATAAAATTAATAAATAAAATTCCGTTCATCGGAGTAAGATGCTTGACTCCCAAATTCCAGCTCAGTAGAGCAATGACTCCGGGAAACAGGATCATAAAGCCCATCTCCGGGCCAATGAGCATGATTGTCTCCATACTCGGCGCCTTCAGAATACCTAACCATGTCAATACCGCGACAATGACTGCCGAGGTGCCTGTACCGAGCAGACAGCTTAAGGTGGAGTAGCGCAGGGCCGACCACCGGGGATAGCTCTCCCCTCCCACAGTGTACAATAACCAGCCCAACACGGCTATCAGCATCAGGCCGATAGCCAGCATCTGATGGAAGGACAGCAGCAGAGAATGCAAATCTCCGTGAGTAATGATAAGAATAACTCCTGTGAAAGCCACACTGACGGTAACCAGAGTGAACCGGCTGGGCCGGACATTTTTGTACAGCCACATAAAAACAACCGTCAGCATCGGCATGAGAGCTTCCATAATCGAGGCGATGATAATGCCTGATGTGCCAAGCATGTCCTGCCCGAGAAAAATACCAAAGTTATATACCGTGAAAGCCATCGTTCCGAAGAACCACAGACGCTTCCCTTCCTTCCCCAGGCGAAAGGCCTCCCTCCCCTCCTTCCACCAAAGCAGCCCGATTAAAATGACCGTGACCGCGGAATACCGGATCAGAGAAAAATATAGCGCATCGACATGCTTCAGTGCGCTGTGAGCAACAGGAAACATAGCCCCCCAGGACATACTGGCGAGCAGGCAAAGCAATCCCCCTATTACTATACGGTCTCTCTTCATCTTGTTCTCTCGTTCTCCTATCCATCGTGTAGTCCGTAAAATCTGCCTTTCCATCATATCCGGTATTTTACATCAAGTAAAACGATTGAAAATGAACGAATCTATCATTATTATTGATAGATAGGAGGGAGGCCGGGTTATGGAGATTAGCGATCTGATTATATTTCAAAGTGTTGCCAAGCAAGGGAGCGTAAGCGGGGCCGCCCGCCAGTTGAATTACGTGCAATCGAACGTAACCGCCAGAATTAAGCAGTTGGAGAAAGAACTGCATACTTCCTTATTCTACCGCCACAGCCGGGGGATGACTTTAACGCCCGAAGGCAAGCGGCTTCTGGAGTATTCGGATAAAATTATTTTTACTATGAAGGAAATGCAAAGCGCTTTTCAAGACCCCGACCATCCGGCGGGTAATGTAGAAATCGGGACGGTAGAGACGGTTTTCCGGCTGCCGCAAATTCTGTCAGTCTATTATCATCGCTATCCCATGGTAGATTTGTCACTGGTTACCGGCGTCACGGAGGAATTGGTACAGGACGTCATTAACCACCGTTTGGACGGGGCTTTCGTCACAGGTCCGGTTATCCACCCCCAGATTGTGCAGCATGAAGCGTTCGAGGAGAAGCTGGTACTGGTCACACACAAGAGCGCCACCAGCCCTCTGGATGAATTGACCAACAAGCCGCTGCTGGTATTCGGTTCGGGATGCGGTTACCGTTCCAAGCTGGAGCAATGGCTGCAGTTGGAGGGCATCACACCTGTCAAAAAAATCGAATTCGGAACTTTGGAGACGATACTTGGCAGCGTAGCTGCCGGCTTGGGGATAACCCTCGTTCCGGAATCTGCGGCCGCCACCTTTCGCGAGCTGGGTAAGGTGAGCGCCTATTCGGTGCCGGAGGAAATCGGCCAGATCCGCACGGTGTTCATTCGCTCCGCGGAATCATTCCTGACCAATTCCATCCAGAAATTTATAGAGGTGATTGAGGCCACATCAAAGGAGCAGCTTTCCCCCATAGGGTAAGCCCTATCCGAAAACGGGAGATAACAAGACCTTATTTCCCGCGCAATAGGCTTTTAATACCATTTGATCGGGAATAGCCATGAGAGATAAGACTCATTTTCCCTGACAGGAATCGGCAATTCCTTGATGTTTCCATTCCCTTCCCTTAGAATGAAGGGAGTTTTCTGCAATTCTTATACCTTTCCCATGGGGCGGGATTCAGGAGATTTGCCGCGGCCCATTGCCAGTCTGCTTAGTTTAAGATGGGAAAGGATTGCGGACCTAACATTTACTCGGGAGGTTGTTTCAGTGAAGAAGAAAGCAGTCGTATTTGCATCCACCGCCACACTAATGTTCGGGTTAGTCGCTGGCGCAACAGCCGCTCCAGTGTTGGAGAACATCTCCGCCTACCTCAACTGGGGCATCAGCTTCAAAATTAACGGACAAAGCTGGACGGCCAAGGATGAGGATGGCAACAAGCTCGTTCCTATCACTTATAACGGCAGTACCTATCTGCCTGTAAGAGCGGTGGCTGAAGCGCTCGGAACCGCCGTAGACTGGGATAATGACACTCAGACCGTCCTTCTCGGCGAGAAACAAGACACTGTTCATATGAACGATGTCAAAATGGACTTGGGCTACAGCAGTCATGTCATGGCTACCACCGATAAGCAATATACGGTGCAGGATGGCCAGGATTACAAGGCCGGGATAGTCGTTGACGACATTAATTCCGCACAGAAGTCCTTCAAGCTCGTACCGGAAGGAAAATATCAGAAGCTGGAGCTGCAATTTTTCGGCTTGGAAATTCAGAAAGACGTAGAAATAAAAGTGTATGGGGCTAACGATACGGTCATCAAGCATGTAATGCTCTCCGGCAGCACGTCCCAGAAGGTAGACCTGGACATCGGCGGCCTTAAAGAAGTGAAGGTGGAATTTAAGGGTGGCCTCTCTGCAGCCGACAAAGTATTTACTACAGGCACTTATCGTTAATTTATATTGAGAGGCATTAACCCCCGCGCTTGGAGACCGTTCTTCGCGGCCCTCATAAGGCGGGGGTTCGTCTTATTGATGCTTAATCATTGAGCCTTTCGTCTGTTTTGTATCACTAAATATACGAGGTAAAGCACAATCAGGCCAATCATGATTCCGAGACTGACTATAGCACGATCCTGGGGAGACGTCGTCAAGAGATCGGCGATAAAGTCGGGAACTATGATAATACAAGGCACGATAATGGTGACCCACGTCTTGGCAAAGATCGAATACCCGATAAGGAACACTCCGCAGGCGGCGGCAATCATATAATTCTGGGACGGCGTTGCAATAAATACGGGGCTTAAATCCATGAACCGATTAAGCAGCTTGATGCCGAGGAAAATCCCCATGGGAACAAACCCTATTACCCAGTACATCGCGATGCGGACTGCTTTGGAGAGAGATCTGGAGCTTTCTAACCGCAGGAAGAGAATAAACATCCCCAACCCGATCACAAAAGCCGTCAGATTGCCGATAATATCAAGCAGAGTGTAAACTGCGTTTCCTTGCAGAGCATCCGGCAGAATTACGAAGGCCAGCGCCAGCGGGAAGAAGAGCAGCAGCGTCGACATTATTTCCTTCTGATCGGTCTTCATTTCAACTCTCAGTTGATCCATATAGGCTTTCGGCGAGCCGCCTGTTATTTCCTCAATGTTCTTTCCATGCTTCTCCGCTTGAACGAAATGATCCTCCAACTCGGACACAATGTCTTCAATTTCTTGCTCATTCTTACCGTACGTTGTCAAGTACATTCTTAAGTCGGATAGAAATTTCTCCGCTTTTTTAGATAACATTGCTTAACCTCCTTTAGTATGATCTATCTCAAATAACGCATTGACGGCTTGAGAGAGCTCCTTCCACCGAGCTTCGAAATCCGCCAATTCCTTCAGACCTTCCGGGGTGATCGAATAGTATTTGCGCTTCGGCCCCGTAGGCGATGCTTTCATAACCGTGGAAACAAGACCTTCCTTCTGCATTCGGATCAGTACGGGATAAATACTGCCTTCGCTCACCATGTGAAAGCCAAACCGCTCAAGCTTCTCTATCATTTCGTATCCATAGGTCTCGCCGCGCGCTATGACAGCAAGCAAACAGCCCTCCAGTACCCCCTTCAACATCTGGGTGGATGTCGACATAGTCACACTCCCTTGCAATACAAGATAGCTGGCTAAAAAAATAACAAGATCACTGAGGTATCTTATATTACATTATAGCAAAGCGGCCAGCATAAAGCAACCACTGGACAATAATGGCATACAAACACACAGTCTCGCCATTCACGCCAACCATGTCATAGTTAAGGCCATAGCGAGACCTGTGCGTTTGTCCATATATTTCAAGCTCTTCTGCGCCATTGCAGCCTCAAATCGTTCCAGCTCTGCATGTCGTCGTTAAGTGGCCCCCGGCCCCATCCATAATAGCTTAAGCCTTAAAAAAGCGGCCGCCCCACTTCCCTTAGAATCGATCGGCAGTCGAACCAGTGCCGGTCCTTTAAATCTTTAAAGTAATGATTCCAGCCTCTGGCACAAAGAATTCTCATCCTCCATGTTAGACCAAAACCATTTCAGCTCATTACGCAACGTTGCCAGCTCATCCAAGCTCAGGTTTAATTCGGACACCAGACGAAACGAGGGAATGATCTCCCGGTACATATGAAAGCGGGAAGGCCGGGGCAGCGACTCCTTGCCTGTCCATTCAGCCGCCCGTTTGTGGGCCGGCAAGCTTAACGTATTTCTGCGAATCCTTAGCTGCGCGGAATAGGAGAGCAAATAATCGACCAGTACCTTGGCCGCTTCCTTCTGCTTGGAATGACGGTTAACCGCCAGTCCGATCACCACCAGCAAAGACCTAGCCTCGTTCATATAGGGCAGCGGAGCGACATCGAAGTCAAAATTGGCATGCCGCATATGGTTGAGGCTTAAATAAGTGGTCATGATCATCGACACCTTGCCGGAAATAAACAATTGCTCCGCATCCGCATCGCTTTCGGACAGGAATGTCGGGAAAATCCCCTGGTGATAGATCAGGTTGCGGCAGTGAACCATGCTTTCCTGAAGCTTCGTATGGCGGATCGCATAACGCCCCTCTTCATTACGCTCGAATTTCTCCCCGCTCTGCAGCAGAAACACCGGCCACCGGTTATCCGACAGAAGATGAAAGTAGAAGCCGTACCTGTCCTTGCCGTCGCTCAGCTTGACGGCCGCCTGCATGACATCATCCCAAGTCCAGCTGCTGTCAGGCTCAAGCACCTGCTTCTCTCGAAAATGCCTGCGATTATAGCACAGAATTACAGGCGTAAAAAGAAACGGCCGGATATAACTGACTCCATCCTGTGTGAATAGCCGCGATAAAAAAGGATAGATTTCCGAATCCTCCGCTTCGAGCGGCTCCAGATGGGATAGCTTCTCCTTTTCACAAATCCGCTGATAATCGGTATGGTTTAAGGTAAGAACGTCCAGCACATCATTGCCCATATAAACCATGCTCAAATCATCATATTCACCATAGGTCAACGGAACAGGCCGGACCCGGATATGCGGATGCTCCCTGTGGAAATCATCCAACAATCCGTGCAGATCGGCTTCCCGAACGACGGAAGGGTAGTATCCGAATGTAAGGGTAATTCTATCCCCTGCATAAGGCTGAGTAACCCGGTTGCCGATCCTGGGCACTTTCTCAACGAGTCCTTCGGCAACGAGAAGCTCCAGACCCTGACGGACCGAGTTTTTACTCAGTTGAAATTCGGAAGCCAGCGCTCTTTCGGAGGGCAAATACTGGCCGATGGGAAGCTTGCCGGATACAATATCGCTGCGTAACGTGTTGATCATAACATCCAGCCGTGCACGAAATGTCGTGCGGCTTGGCTTGCTGCTCGTCATAACCTTCCTAACCACCCGTCTATACTCATGTCCTGTATTTGAAAGAATCATATCCTCTGGTTCATATCCTGTCAAGATAGATAAGACCCAAGCCTCGTCCCGAAGCAAGGGGGGCCGAAGCAAGGATAAACGGCTATCGCCGTCCTTTGGACAGGCGCATTTACCGATGAAATATAGGACAGGTGAAACCTATACTTTCCTATATTTTAAAAACATAAAATCCGGCCAGACAGCCGGCTTTCAACTTTGCTATTCCTTATTCTATTTCAACCTACCGGGCAATCGTTCATCCCAAGAAACCGCAGAGCGTTGTCTCTACATAGGGCCAGACGATCCGCTTCGCTGATATTAGCCGCCGCTAGCTGAAGTGCCGTCGCTCCCATTTCCTGCAGAGGAGCGCATGAGCTATAAGCGAATGCCCCCGCTCCCCCCCCGTTGACACAGTTGGGCGATAACCGCGAGCGGGCCGTTGATATACCACAGATCGAAGATAACGCGATCCAACCGCCAATCGGAGGTCCTGAATCTCATAACGGCATCCCACTCATAATCGCGGAGACCGCTGATTAACAGCGGGTGGCCTCCGCATGTTCCTATCAACTCGGCAATTGCATGCACGGGAACGGTTTCCGCCGGGTAGCGCGGGTGCTGCAGCCGCTCGTCCTGCAGACGGGCGATGACCGAGAGCGGAAGCCCCCGCTCACGCAAAGCGGCGATGAGCTCCGCGGCGTGTTGGCCATTGATCGCATACCCGTGATAGCCCGGGAGCAGCCGGACGCCCCTCGCCCCATTCCGCTCGGCGTAATCGAGCTCCGCTTCCCAGCCTGGCTCGGCCGGATTCAGCACGACGAACGGCCACAGCCGCTCATCGGCAGCCGCTTGCGCGAGCAAAGCCTCGTTGCCGGAACGGGTATCATGGCCGAAGACGGAGGCCAGATGGCTGACGCACAGCCCGACAAGTCCAAGTCGGTCAGCCATCATCATTAAGTCTTCTGCCGAAGCCTGCGACCAGTAGCGAAACGGCCATTGCCCAATGAAGGCCGTGACGTCTACCCCGCGACCATTGACGAAGGATTCGAAAGACAAGCCATCTCTCATTATCCAGCCACCTCCTCAAGCAATCTGCTCATGTTCCCTTTGGTAATCTGCTTCACTGCCTCCGGCGATAAACCTGCGCAGAGCACCTTGCCGAGATTGCTGGCGAGACAGGCGCCCGGAAGATCCGAGCCGAAAATGACGCGATCCGCTCCGAGCCGTTCGACCGCTAAGGCGACCTCATGCGCGCCGATCGGAGTGCCGGACGTATCCGTACTTACATTAGGGTATGGAGCTATAACATTCATCGCGCTTTCCACCTGTCCTCCCATGTGGGCCATGATGATACGGGCCTCCGGATAGCGGCGCGCGAGATCCGCCACATGACCGGCCGTCGATTCGTACGGAAGCTGTCCGACCGCTTTGCGCCAGGAATGAACAAGAATGGGCGCGCGATAGGCAATGGCCTGCTCGATGAAGGGAAAGGCCAACGGATCGTTGCACAGCGTCGCGACCCATAGCTTCAGACCGATCATTCCCTGATCCTCGATGCGGCGGCGAAAATCCGCAAGCGCTTTCTCCCCGTGCCGCGGGTTCACATAGCAGTACCCGGCCACCCGGTCCGGGTAGCGGCGGGTGACCGCGACCATATCGTCATTCGCTAGCCGCACCTGTTCCCATGTAGGATAGTGTTCATAATTGCAGATTGAGCTGCCGACGAAGAGCCGGACGCCAAGCCGGTCCCCTTCCTCCAGTGTGGCCGGATGAAGATCGGAGCCATCCAGGTGAATATGCGCGTCGATCATCGGCTTTCCCTCCACCGGTTCAATTCCTCGCACGCCTTTTCCAGTCTCGTCAGGGCTTCATCGATATCCGGCTCGCCATGGCTGAAATTGACATACGAAATGTTGTAGAGCGACACCCCGTGGCGATAAGCCAGCCGGAAGAACCGTTCCCGGATTCCTTCTTTCGGCCTCCCATCCGCCTTCCCTTCCATGTCGGGACGATTGACGAATGCCGGACAAGGCCAGAAGCCTTGTACAGAGAGTGGAATATCCCGTTGCTCAAAGAGAGCGTTCAGCCCCTTCCACATACTCTCCCCGCGCTTCCATAAGCCGGTAACAACGTCTTGCTCGACATAAGTGTTAATGCACGCTTTGGCAGCAGCTAACGATAGAGTTTCTCCGCCGAAGGTGGAGGTGATAATCACGCCGCCGCGGTCACAGCACCCCATGACCTCCTTCCGCCCGGCTATGGCCGATAACGGCATTCCGTTCGCTATTCCCTTGCTGAACACGGCCAGATCGGGGACGACGCCGAAATACTCCTGAACCCCGCCTATAGCGATTCGGAACCCGGTCACGATTTCATCGAAAATAAGAAGCGCACCATGCTTCCCGGCCAGCTCGCGAAGTGCCGGGTAATAGGCTGGCCCTTCCTGCATGGCCGCATAATCCGCGGCCACGACAACAGCGGCTATCTGTCCGCCGTAGTCGGCGAACAGCCGCTCCATGGCCGGAATGTCGTTCCATGCGGCTGCATGATGGAGCGAGCTGAGCTCCCGCGGAACTCCCGGCACTTGGGCAGCCGCTCGTCCCGGCAGCTGGGAACCGCCGGCCGCCAGACTGTTCAGCCAGCCGTTATAACCGACCTGGACGATATGGTCCCTCCCGGTGTAATGGCGGGCTATGCGAATCGCGGCAGCCACGGCCTCCCCGCCGGTCTTCAGGAAGCGGACCTGATCGGCGCACGGGATAAGCTCACACAGCATTTCCGCCACTTCAGCTTCCAAAGGATGCGGATGGCCGAACGAAATCCCGCTGTCTAGCTGTCTGCGCAATGCTTCATCCACAGCCGGGAATCGATAGCCGAGTGTAACCGGCCCCAAACCATTGCGGAAGTCGATATATTCCTTGCCATCCGCATCCCATACCCTGCAGCCGTCTCCTCTCACGATAACTCCCGGTTCTTCGGGCAGAAGCTCCGGAGCCTTGGAGCAAGTGCTTGATCCCCAAGGAATGACCTTGTTTAAGCGGTTGTTCCATTGCTGGCTCGTCGTCCCGTTCCGGATGGAATCCCCCTCCTCATCGGTTGAGCCATGGTTTCGTACATCTCTAACGGTTTCCGTTCCTCTCATTTTCCTCTCAGCCGTCACGTCCCTCTACTCCCCTCTTATAATCCCCCCGCTTCTCTCTCCTCCAACCCATTCAGCAGCTTTTCTCTTTATTGTTTTCGCGTTATCCATTCTCTTTTCGGTGGAACAATGATACAATTAATGGTTGTTTAAGCGATTTAATCTGCGAAGCTTGCCGTACTGTTATTAGTCCTAAGAACGATATCCTTAGGTAACAACAATTTAAAACATGTACCATACATATTCCATTATACTTGAATACTACGAGGATGGGAAGGGATCATTTTGCGCAGGGAAAACGAATTTCTGTACATGAGGCTGTACCATACATTGAAAGAACAGATCATGACCGGCTTGGTCAAGCCCGGTGATTATCTGCTGCCGGAGAACGAACTGTGCGAATTTTACAAAATGAGCCGAAATTCGGTACGCAAAGCTCTGGAGCAGCTTCAGAATGACGGACTTGTGATCAAACGGCCGGGTCTCGGCACGATGGTCCCCGCCGATCTCGTCATCTCGCCATCAGACAGGAATGTACTGCGAATTCTGACTCCATACCCGGCTCACTTCGTCGATAACGGGCTGCCCGCCATCATCGACGCATTCTCCAAGAGATATCCCCATGTAAATGTCAAGGTGCTGAGCCTGCCGGCCTTGAACTTCTGGAAATCGTTCCAATCGAGCTCCGAAATGGGGCTCAGTCCCGACATCGTCATGGTTTCGGATTTGCAGCTTGCCGACAGCGACGTCCTTGCTCCCTTTTCCGATGTGACGACCGCTTTGGAAGATCGCCTGCACACCATTTACCCGAAATTGCTAAACCGGTTTCGTCATGAAGGCCAATTGATCGCGGCGCCGTTAACCTTCACGCCGGTATTTTTGGCATACAACCCACAGCTTTTTGCGAATGATAACATTCCCCGGCCGACAGAAGCCTGGACGCTGGACGATTTTCTCAATGCCGCCGAGGGATTGACTCATGTCAGCAACGGGATGCCCGTTCGCTACGGCTTTTCCGTCTACCCCTATATTTCCCGCTGGCCGGTGCTTGCCCTGCAGAACGGCGGAGCCAAGGAGGGGGGCGGCTTGAAGGAGAACAGCCTGCGGACAGCCCTGACGCTGCTGCAGGACATGCTGTACCGGCGGCGCATCGCCACAATGTACCCCGAGTCTGACGCGAATCCTTTCCTGTACGAGAAAGCAGCCATGACGCTAACGACAACATTCGAAATGTCCGGATGGAAGGACCGGAGCCTCATCTTTACGCCTGAAGTCGCTCCGCTGCCGTTCGGCCCGTTGAAGGCTACGCTGCTGCAGGCCAATGCGCTGATGATACCTGCCGAGGCCAGCTCCCCCGAGCTGGCCCGCGAATTCATTCGAGTGGCCCTGGATCCCGGCGTACAGCAGGCCATGTATGAGCGCTCGTCCTTCCTATCGGTTATCCGGGAAGTCAATCAAGCGGCATGTACCGAAAGCTACCTGCGCGCGCTTAATATTGAGGACCCGTTAATGAACAACAACTACTTTATTCATGATTTGTTCAACGAGGCCGAGATCGCTGAACTCAAATCCGAGTTTGCTTTGTTCTGGCTCGGGCTCGAGTCCGCAGAAGCGGCGGCCACAGCTTGTGCCCAAATCCGTTAGGGGACTCAAAAAGAACCCGGGGTTCTTTCATAATGATTAGGTCAACGGAGTTTCCGTCTGGCCTTTTTTTCATGCTGCCAATGCCAATCATTTCCAAGAAAAAGAAGCCTCCATTCCCACTTTACAACGGGTTGGAGGCTTCCTTGCTGTGGCCCAAGCTCCAGTCTTCTTTTTACAGCGTTAAACCTTATAGGCTTTCATCGCTTTGCGGACTTCCTTCAAGGAAGGGCGTTTGCCGTACATCAGAACGCCTACTCTGTAAATCTTCGCCGACAGCCATCCGAAGAAACCGATGGATACAATCAGTATGACTATGGACAGCCCAACCTCCCACAGGGCCGGATCACCGACCCCTATACGCAGGAACATAATCATCGGCGTAAAGAAAGGAATATAGGACGTCACGGTGACGAAGGTGCTGTCCGGGCTGCTTAAGCCAAACATGCCGATATAAAATCCGGCCAACAGAATAAACGTAAGCGGGGTGACCGCCTGACCGAGATCCTCCGTCCGGCTGACCAGAGAACCGACTGCCGCAAACAGGAACGCATAGAGCAGAAACCCTGCCAGATAGAAGAAGAAAAAGCCTGCGATCAACGGCAGCGGAATTTGACTCAACTGAATCCCCATGGAGCTTAGAATCTCTATATTATGCGGAAGCAGTAGATTAATGGCCGCCACTACAGCGAAGATGGCGATTTGTGCCAGCCCGAGCAGCAGCATCCCGATCACTTTCCCGAACATTTGCGTCATGGGCGAAATGCTGGAAATCAGGATTTCCATTACCCGAGAGCTCTTCTCCGCCGTCACTTCGGTGGATACCAGGTTGCCGTACATCATGACGGACATGAACAGCAGGAATAGGAGGACATAGACCAACCCTACAGCAATCGCCCTTTCCCCGGGGTCCTTCTCTGCCATTCCCCCTTCTTGAGGACTTATCTCCATCGTTTTAAGCTCTACCGGTGTGTTCAGCCGGACCAGCTGCTCCTGACTCAATCCAAGCTCTTTAACGACCGCTTCTGTCTTAACGGACTGCATAACCGTCGTCAGAATCGACTGTTCACCCGTTCCCAGGCTGCCATCGGAATGGTAGATCGCCTGAACTAATGTTCCTCTCTCTTCCACCAGCTCCAGGTAACCTGATATTTCTCCGCTGTCAATCTTGCCCTTCGCTTGCTGCAGATTGGCTTCCGGAGATCCGGCATCCGGCAGCAGCACGATCTTCAGCTCTCCATCTTCCTGTTGATTGAGAGACGCAGCTATGTCCTGAGAGTAACGGCTTCCCTCCGCTATCCCGACCGCTTTCACCTCATTGGAGGAAAATAACGAAATAATGTAAGGCAAATTAATGACTATACTTATGATTACGGCAAAAATGATGGTGGTTACTAAAGACGTTTTTGATAAAAACCGGTTTCTGAATGTAAACCGGACAACGCTCATCATATTACTCATGTCCGCTACCTACTTTCTTAATGAAGATTTCGTTCAAGGTAGGCTCCAACACCTGGAATCTGGAAACATTGGTCTGCTCCATGGCCGTTTTCAAAATATGCTGTGCGCATTCGATCTTGGAAATACGAATCTCCACACCGTTCTCCCGTGGCAGAACCGCCTTCACGCCGTCAATTTTCTCCAGGCCGGTAACCTTAGAGTCCGTCTCCAAAATAATGCGTTCTTTAGGAAACGAGCTCTTGATCTCCTTCAGATTGCCTTTCAGCACCACATTCGATTTATGAAGGATGCATATATTTTGGCAGAGCTCCTCCACGTGATCCATCCGGTGGCTGGAGAAGAGGATCGTCTTGCCTTGGTCCCTTAGCTCCAACACCGTCTTTTTGAGCAATTCCACGTTAACCGGGTCCAATCCGCTGAAAGCTTCATCCAGAATCAGAATATCCGGATTATGAATCACCGAGGCTATAAACTGGATTTTCTGCTGGTTTCCTTTGGACAGCTCTTCCACCTTTTTATTGTAATATTCCGGAACTCCGAATTTATCGAGCCATTCCTTCAAATGTTTATCCGCGGTTTTGCGGGACACTCCCCGTAGTTCGGCCAGATAAACGATTTGTTCGCTCACTTTGATCTTCGGATACAGCCCCCGCTCCTCCGGCAAATAGCCCATCGTCTTCCGCAAGCTCTCGTTATAAGGCTGTCCCTTCCACAGGATTCTGCCGCTATCCGGGACAATGAGCCCCAAGACCATCCGCATCGTCGTCGTCTTCCCGGCACCATTACCGCCCAGGAGCCCGAAGATTTCCCCTTCCTTGACCTCCAGACTGACTCCATTGACAGCCGTATGCTCTCCGAACCGCTTGATGATTTCGTGTACTTCTAATCCTGCCATTATCCAGCTCCCCTTTCCTTTCCTGCAGATACCCCGTGTTTATTCATTAAATGATAAAAAATTTCTTCCAGCTCAAGCGACTCTGTTTTAATAATCGGGTTTCCTTCCTCGGCCAGAGCCTGTCTCGTTTCCTCGAAGGAACTGGTTACGATTCGAACAGGCCCCGAACCCGAGCTTTCCATTACGCCGGGAAACTGTTTCGAACGGTCGGAAGAGCGCTCCACCCATACCGCCTTCCACTCATCCAGCAAGACATCCTTCTCATACATGCCTAACTGCTGCCCGTAACATATAAAAATAACATAGTCGGCCAGCTTCTTAACTTCGTCCATGATATGCGTAGCCATAAGTACCGATTTACTGCCGCTTTCCATAAAGCGGTGAATGTCCTCCACCATCGCCCGGGAAGCAAATGGATCCAGCCCGGAGGAAGGTTCATCCAGAAGCAGCAGATCCGGGTCATGGGCCATGGCCAGGGCAATGGACAATTTTCTCCGTACCCCCTTGGACATCCCTTTGAAACGGAGCTTGGGATCCAAGGAATAAAGCTGCATCAATTCCTGGAATCGGTCCTTCTGCCAGTTTGGATACCAATGCGAGTAGAAGCGGACAGCATCCTTAACTGTTCTCCAGCTATCGTCCCATTCTGAAAGCTCAGGAACATATCCTGTCCTCCGCTTGATCTCCACCCCATTCTCGGGGTAGGAACGGCCGAATAGACGGATCGAGCCTTCGTCGGGATAAGCCAGGCTCATCAGCATCCGGAAGAGCGTGCTCTTGCCGGAGCCGTTCGGTCCTACTACGGCGGTTATATAGCCCGGCTCCAGGCTGAAATTCAACGGGCCGAGAACAAACCGATTATCGTAATGCTTGCGTACATCTGAAACGGTCAATACCGGTTCCATAGTCTCTCCCCTTTTTTCTTTAAAATTCGGTACACGCTTGCTCTCCAACCCTTCATGCAAAAAGGCCCATCATGTTCTAAGTCGGCCTCATGGACACGGCTATGCTTTCTAGATTTTGAAGCGCTTCGGTTATTCATAGTCCTACAAGACGCAAGCGCCATTAATTCGGTTCTGTCTCCTGCAGCAGCTCGTCCAGAATGGATCTCATTTCATCGGAGGAGCACTGTACCTGTCTTCCTGTCTCTACTGCTTGACGGAAAGCTTCATAGACTGCCACATTACGGAACCGTTCCCGTTCCTCTTCGCTCACTCTGGCCACAAATGTGCCGGTGCCTTGTCTTGTATAAAGCAATCCCTCCTGCTCCAAATCCTGATACACTCTGCGGATGGTAATGACACTGCAGGACAGATCCGCTGCGAATTCCCGAATAGAGGGCAGTAGCATGCCTTCCGGCAAATGTCTGCTTAGAATCATGGCTCTCAACTGCTCCTTGATCTGATGATATAGAGGCTTACCGCTATCATTAGTAATTGTGACCGGAATGCGCATCATCCCCACCTCCACTCCATTCTCTTGCCGCACAATCTAACTTGCATCCCGCCAGTCTAACCGTCGAACGGAAATGCGCAAGCAGACTGCTTGGATCACCCCACCAACCGCTATACTGATTAAGGGGGCCAGAATGCTGCTCTTGCCGGCCAGTTCCATACTTTCCTCCACGAGATGAATTCCAGCCAACTGCAGTCCCGCCACGACAAAGATTAGAAGGAACATATGAATCACGCAGCATATAAAATACGTTCTCTCTTTAAGAGAGAGCTCCATCAGAAGATATAAGCCGCCGCAAGCCAATGAATATCCGAGCCAAATAAACACGAAGGAAATGTACTGCTCTCTCGTGAGAGGAAGAAGTTCCCATTGACTTATAAAATATAGAGGGACAAAATAAACTAGACTCATGATTACAAAAACCAGTAAGTATGCAATGTAACGGCTGAAAACAATCTCAAAGGTAGTAACGGGAAGGCTCTTAAGCAGCGTCAGTTTCTTGGACAGAGCATGGGATTTCCACCAATTGCTCCCATAATCTCTGGACATGAAAGTAAACCCAATCGTTCCCGTAACGGCCAAGAAGAATATATCGGCAGCAAAGCGAGTAAACAGTGTGTAGCTCTGACTGTATAGTAAAGAAACAGTCGTCAGGGAAAAGAAAAAGTAAAATATCGTTGTCCATAACCATCCCCAACCGGTTCGAACACTTTCGTATTTTATTAAAAACCGGACATTCTTCCACATGAACATCCTGTCCACCGACGATCACCTTCTCCTCTGTTCTCTATCCGTTTTCCAGTCCATATTTATGCTGTGATTACTGTATATATTGTTATATACAGTATACAGATTTGAATTCTGTAATGCAATACTATTCATCGATTTTCTTTATACTCTCCAAATCTATCTACGCTCTCCTAATCTTCCTGCCTGTAAAATACTTGGTTGCCAGTTCTTTTTGCTATATTTATATATCTCGTTTCTTAATGAGTCTAAGCCAAACATAAAAAAATCTGCACCTTTAAGTGCAGATTTGATTTAGCGTATAGAAGGTTACCAGCCAAAAATAGCGTCAATGACCGGCTTGGTATCTCCCCCAGGATAGAGGACATAGAGCAAAGTATAAACAATAACTCCCGTCGGAGCTGTTATCAACCACATGACAGCCGTCCAACGGCCGAGTTTTCGGTGCTTGGCAAAGCTTTTCTTATAAGCGAGAGTTAAAGTCACAATTCCGAATACCGCAGATACCGTTGCCAGCACAATGTGAAATAATAAGAAGACATAATAAAACGATCTTACCGCATCAGGAGCACTCTCGGCTATAGCGGTATTTCCCGCAAAGATGGTTCTCGATACATATACGATAAAAAAAGCAACGGCAAATATCGCTCCGGCTACCATAAACCGTTCGTGCGCTATCCGGTTTTTCTGACGAATATGATACCAGCCAATCGCTACCAGAACAGCGCTAATGACGATAAAAGAGGTGCTGATCGTTGGAAGTAAGTAGTTCAATGCCATCCCGTCCCATTAATTTATGATGATGGTACTTGTTTAGGATTTAATACAGAATCCCGCGTTTCCCCCGATTCGCTGCGCTTCATCGGCTGCAGTGATTCCAGGAGATCCCGATCCATCTGCTCTTCCTTCTTCCTTTCCGAACGGAACCATTCGAAGAAGCTGTAGGCCAGAACAATTCCATAGACAATCTCCTGCATAATCTTCATGACGACTCCGCCCATCTGTTGGTCATCTAACGAAGGAAGGAAGAATAATGTTTGCGGTGCCCCCATATACACGTCGTAAACCAACACTTGAGTAAAAATTAACAGAGCGCAAGCCGGAGTCAACAGGACGCCGTTGGCAAACATATACACCATCTTCTGAAGACCGTTGAGTCTGCTCCATTTCGGATCTTTGACAAAAATCGGAAACCACATTTGGAAAGCCGTCAGCATCAGAACCCAATGATAGATTAGATGGAGATAATGAACTTCCATAATATAGTTAAAAATTGTCGGAATGTGGTAGAAAGAAAATAAAGCGTTAAAGACAATCACGCTAATAAGCGGATGAGTAATCCGGTACAGCCACGGTTTGATCCACTTAATCTCAATTATCGATTTTATAAGCCAATGTGGCAGCCCCAAATAAAATAAAGGCGGGAAGACGAGGTAAATCAAAGACATCTGCAGCATATGAGAACTGAACAAATGGCTGTGTCCGTAATAATTGATCGGCGTTCCCTGAGCCAGATAATAGACGCCAAGCGCCGTAATCATTAATGCCTTGGTGCCTCCGCTTACCGGTCCCGACTCTGCAAAAAATTTGCGCCCGGGGCCCATCAAATAAAAATAGACGACACCGGCCAGAATCACCAGCAGCAGAATGTCAGGTCTCCATAGAGCGAAGAAATCCGGGTTTTGATGGATATGTCCTGTATTTGGCACGGGTTTTACCCCCTTATTTTCCTGTTTAACAAAGCCAAAGCATCATTTTATCCAAGAAGAAACGGCGGCCATCCTTGTCCAAGGACGTACAGTTTCTCGATGAAATATAAGAACTGAATAAGCATGCAAAACTTATACTTTCTTATATTTTAAAGAAAGAGAGGCGGTACCAGTCTAATCTAATCCCGCCTCTCCCCCTATAAATACTTACCACCAAATCCAAAATAATGCCGCTACGACTCCACACATTCCGAAGATGGCTCCGAAGATGATGCCAATAATCGGGAAGGTGTGATCTTTGTCCTTCATATGCATCCACACCGCCAATTGGAAAACCGCTTGGACGATGGCCAGCAGAATCAGGAAGGATACGAGAAATGCTTTGCTCAAGCCGCCGTAGATCACAGCGGCAAAAGCGAACATCGTCAATAAAATCGAGACTAGATACGTAATATAATGGTTTTTCGGGCCTTCAACGCGATGACGTACATTAGGCGCAGAAGATTGCTGTTCTGAACTCATCCGTTTAACCCACCTTTCCCATTAAGTAAACTACGGTGAAGATAAATACCCAAATTACGTCGACATAGTGCCAATACAAGCTGGCTACGTAAAATTTAGGCGCGGTCACTACCGTTAATCCTTTTCTGAAGCCTTGAATAATCAGCATTGCAATCCAAATCGTTCCGAATACAACGTGCGCACCGTGGAAACCGACCAAGGTGTAGAAGGATGTACCGAAAGCGCTGCTTGTAAATGTATGGCCTTCATGAACGTACTCCACAAATTCATAAATCTCAAGACCCAAGAAGGACAAACCGAGAATAACGGTAACGATCAGCCATCCGAGCATAGCCTGGACCTTGTGCTTATGCATGGCGATCATAGCCAGCACGCTCGTCAAGGAGCTTGTGAGAAGAATCAATGTTGCGGTACCGACCATGCCGAGCTTGAATATTTCGTCGGCCGTCGGCCCCTCCGGAACCTGATTCCGAAGGGCGATAAAGCCCGCGAACAGAGTTCCGAAGAGGACGGTCTCGCCGCCTAGAAAGAACCAGAACGCCAGAAGTTTATTTTTGCCTTCAAGTGTTGCTTTTTCCGGTTGGGCAGGAAGTGCGCCGTTCATGTGATTTGCATTTGCCATTTAAGCCTTACCTCCCTTTCCTTGCAGTTCCTCCAGTTCAATATGCCAACCCGGATCGTCCTTGAACGAACGGATAATCATGCACAGGAAGAAGATTGCAAGGCCGAAAATCGCAATAATGTGATCGCCGAACAGCGTGTTCATCAGGCTGCTGTCGAATTCATACCGGGCAAACATGAAGCCGAATCCGGAAATAAACAACCCAAGCGACATGATGAACGGCAGAATCGATGGAGACGGCATATGAATCGGTCCCAGAGGCTCCGCCGGAGTCATCTCTTTGTTACCTGCCATCTTCTCTTTGAACAGAGCGTCCAGTCCGCGAACGAGCGGAAGCTGCTTGAAGTTATACTCCGGAGCAGGAGAAGGAATCGTCCACTCCAGCGTACGGCCATCCCACGGATCTGCAGGAGCATCTGCCGGTTTCATGGCCGCAATAATGATGTTGAGCACGAATACGACTACACCGACTCCCATCAAAGCAGCGCCTATCGTACTCAAGAAGTTGCCCAGCTCGAGCTGTTGTCCCGGCAGGAACGTGTATACCCGGCGCGGCATTCCCATCAAGCCCAAGAAGTGCTGCGGGAAGAACGTTAGATGGAACCCGATAAAGAATGTCCAGAAGTGCAGCTTGCCCAGGCCTTCGTTAAGCATACGTCCGAACATCTTAGGCCACCAGTAGTAGAAGCCTGCGAAGATACCGAACATCATTCCGCCTACGATAGTGTAGTGGAAGTGAGCAACAACGAAGTAAGAGTCATGGTATTGGAAGTCAGCCGGAGGAACAGATAACATAACCCCGGTCATACCGCCGATCAAGAAGGTTGGAATGAATCCGACCGCCCACAGGTTAGCGGCGGTGAAGCGGATTTGTCCTCCCCACATCGTGAACAGCCAGTTAAAGATTTTAATCCCGGTCGGTACGGCGATAGCCATGGTTGCTACAGCAAAGATCGAGTTAGCTACAGGCCCCATTCCTACCGTATACATATGGTGAACCCAAACCATGAAGCCCAGGAACCCAATCAGGATAGTCGCGAACACCATGGAGCTGTATCCGAACAATCTCTTCTTGGAGAATGTGCTGACGACTTCAGAGATGATCCCGAATGCCGGCAGGATCAGAATATACACCTCAGGGTGTCCGAAAATCCAGAAAATATGCTGCCAAAGAACGATATTTCCACCCTTGGCTACATTAAAGAAGTTTCCGTCGAACAGACGGTCGAACATTAGCTGGACCAAACCTACGGTTACCGCAGGGAAAGCAAACAGAATCAATGCCGAAGTAATAAATGCAGTCCACGTAAACAACGGCATACGCATGTAAGTCATTCCAGGAGCACGCATATTTACGATCGTAACGAGGAAGTTAATTCCTCCAATCAGAGTACCCAAACCGGAAATCTGCAAACCGACTACGTAGAAATCCACTCCGAACAAGCTGGTATCTGTAGACAACGGAACGTATGCGGTCCATCCGGCGTCCGGGGCCCCACCCATGAACCAGCTCAGGTTCAGCAGCAGACCGCCGAAGAAGAACAGCCAAAATCCGAGAGAGTTCAGGAACGGGAACGCTACGTCACGTGCACCGATCTGTAAAGGAACGATAGCGTTCATAAAACCTAAAAGCATCGGCATGGCCGCCAAGAAGATCATGGTCGTACCATGCATAGTTATTAACTGGTTAAACGTGCCTCCAACGAAAATTTCCAGGTTGGGGTAGAGAAGCTGAATCCGGATCAGGAGGGCTTCCAATCCCCCGATGAGGAAGAACATTCCCCCTGCAAGGAAATATAGAATCCCTATTTTCTTATGGTCAATCGTAGTTAACCAATCCATTAAGCCGGTGTAACGTTTTACCGCATGAGATTGAGCCAACGTGGTTACCTCCTTTTTTCAAAGCTGTCCGTTATTGCAACGATAATTGATTTAAGTATTTAACAAGCTGATCCAGCTGCTCTTCCGTCAAATTGATCTTAGGCATCTTATTGCCCGGCTTGACGGCTTGCGGGTCCCGAATCCATTTCTTTATGTTCTCATCGTTATGTTCCAGGATGCCAGCGACCAATTCACGGTCAGCGAATCCGGTCAGGTTAGGCCCCATGCTTAAGCCTTCTGCTCCGACCGCATGGCAGGACAGACAGTTGTCTTTGAAAATTTGCTCTCCCTGAGATGCTTCAGCGGTAATCGTTGCAGGTGTCTTCATCTTGTCGATCCATTCTTGGAATTCAGCCTCCGTCTTCGCCACTACTTTGAAGTCCATCAAGGCGTGGGAAGCTCCGCAAAGCTCTGCACATTTACCACGGTAAACTCCCGGTTCGTCTGCCTCCAGATGGCTGACGTTCATCATACCGGGGTTGGTGTCAATCTTCCCTCCAAGAGCAGGAATCCAGAAGGAGTGGTTAACATCGGAAGCGGTGACTTGGAACGAAACTTGCTGTCCCGCAGGAATTACAAGGTCTTGAGCGGTGATAATTCCATATTGAGGATACTCGAACTGCCACCAGAATTGATGCGCGGTTACCTTCACCTGGAGAATATCGTCGTTCTGAGTGTAGTCCTCTGAGTGCTTAAATGTATACGTAACAGTAGGAACCGCAAGAATGATCAACAGAATGATCGGAATGACGGTCCAGATCACTTCCAGCAAGTGGCTGCCTTCCACCTGCTTCGGAATGATATCCTTATCTCCCTTACGTTTCGTGAAACGCAGAAGAACGTAGGTGTAGATGGATATTACGACCACAAACACAAAAATCATGATCCCTATGCTGAGCTTTATCATGAACAGTTGTTCCCTAGCTACAGGCCCTTTGGGATCAAGCGCGGAAAGGTTAGGTTCGCCACACCCGGTCAGCAAAAACGCCAATACCGCCAGCAGGGGCATTAGACGCCATACAAATTTCCAACGATTCATCTTTTATCAACCCCAATTTTCTGTTTTAACCGCTATCACCATGGATGCGCACCGTGTCAAGAAACCTAATCACGTATTAACTATAAATTCGTTATACAGGTTTGTCAATCTTCCTAGGAAAGTTCACACAATGTTCTAAATCCTTGCCACGACTCGGTTTAGAGCCATCCGTTTTTGTCATTTCCATCTCGAAAATGCAGGTTTTGCCTTCTGGGAATGGGCATAATTTGAACTTCCTGACCCATGCTATCTATACAACGATTATTCGCAACAAGGAGGAAAAACATGCATACTCGTTTAAATCGTACGGCCTGTTTCGTTTTCATCTCGATTATGCTTCTGATTACAAGCGGCTGTTACGATCTGAAGGCCGACCGCCGGAACGCCAACAATTATGGGAGCCGCATCGAGGTCCCTGCGGAGGAGCAGGGCAACAGAACTTACGGCATTAAGCAGCAGAGCGCTTCTTTCCACGATAATAAGACATTAGCGTTCAGCCAAAGCTTGTCCCGGGAAGTGGAGGAATTGGACGGCGTCAACAGCGCTATTGTCATGCTGACGGATCGCAATGCTTACTGTGCCATTCTCGTTGACAGCTCCGCCACCGGAACGACAGGCAGTACATCTGCACGCAAAGAAACTAACAATTCCGGCACCTCACTCGGCCGATACAACCCGTTTACCTTTAACCAGTACGCAAATCCGGAGGATCTCGCAACAGGAATTAACAACTACGATACCGTCGAGGACCCCGACCGCCTGGCTCACGGCTTCAAGCAGTCTATTGCCGAGCGGATTAAAGCCGCCTATCCCTCTGTCCAGCAGGTGTATATTTCCGCTAACCGGGATTTCATTAACCAAATGAACACCTACGCACAGGAAAGCTGGAAGGGATACCCTCTGGACGGTTATGTAGAAGATTTCAACCGGACCGTCCGCCAGCTATTCAGTCGTTCCGACAATAAACCCGTCCGGTAAGCTCTGCAGCCTTCCCCCCGGCCCCCGATCCCGGGATAAGCCGGGAAGGCTGCGGCCTTGGGCAGCGTTCTTTGCCCGAGCCTGTCCGGAAAATCTACATATTAAAGTAGTAGGTATTCCTTGAGTTAAACTTTATAGACCAGATTTTAGCGCAAAATATGGTATCCTTAATATGAATCCTTATTACGCAAGGAGGTTGCGCTTTAATGAAAATCATATCTATCGAGCCGACGCCTAGTCCGAATTCGATGAAAATCAATCTGGACGAGAAGCTTCCTGACGGCGTCCGCAAGGAATATAGCCCTACTAATAAAGATCAAGCCCCCGAGAGCCTGCAGCGGCTTCTGGACATTGAAGGCGTGACCGGTATTTATCACGCCGCCGATTTTATCGCCATTGACCGTCACCCGAGAGGGGACTGGCAGCGGATTCTCACCGAGGCAAGGGAAATCCTCGGCGAGAGCGATCAGGCGGTGGCCGGCTCGGCTGCCGGGCCGGCTCCTGAAGCGGAAGCCCCGGCAGCCTTCGGTGAAGTGAAGGTGCTGGTCCAGACGTTCCGCGGAATCCCCATGCAAATTCGGGTGAGCAACGGAACGGAGGAACAGCGTGCCGCTCTCCCCGAGCGCTTCTCACAAGCGGCCATGACCGCCGGCCTGGCCTCTCCCAATTTGATCAAGGAACGCAAATTGGAGGAGCAGGGCGTCCGCTATGGAGAGCTTAAGGACGTTCTGGAAGAGGTAGTTCGCGAATACGATGCAGCCTACGACCAGCAACGTCTGGAAGCTATGATCGAGCAGGCTGCCCAGCAAGCGCCCGGCGAAACCGTCGTAGAAGAGGCCGCGTCGCTGGATGAGCTGGCTTCGGCGATGGAGAGCAGCGATTGGCGGACCCGCTATGCCGCTCTGGAAAGAATAGAGCCGACCGAAGAAGCTATCCCCCTGCTCTCCCGGGCACTGGATGATCCGCAGATGTCCATCCGCCGGTTGGCGACCGTATACCTGGGCGATATTAAAACTCCGGAAGTGCTGCCCTTGCTCTTCAAGGCCTTGAAGGACAAGACCGTGGCCGTTCGCAGAACGGCAGGAGATACGCTGTCCGACCTTGGTGATCCCGCTGCCATTGGTCCAATGGCAGATGCCCTGAAGGATACGAACAAGCTTGTCCGCTGGAGAGCGGCCCGGTTTCTGTATGAAACCGGCGATGAGACAGCCCTGCCGGCCTTGAAAGCGGCGAAGGACGATCCCGAGTTTGAAGTAAGCATGCAGATTAACATGGCCATAGAGCGGATCGAGGGCGGGGAGGCGGCTCTAGGATCAGTATGGCAGCAGATGACGAACCGCAATCGGGATTAGAGAGTAAATGTAAATTATCCTTTTTCTCTCAACGGGGACCGGTCAACCGACCGGTCCTTCTAATGTCATTGAGCCTGTTCCGCCAATCTTCGCCCTTGCTCATAATCGTTCGGGGCGCTGAATTGCGTCCCGGTCTGCTCCAAGTTTACGGCCGTTGCCCCAGATGCTTGTCTATCAGCTCCATCTTCATATTCCATAATTTCTGGCTCAATGATACGGGATACAGCTCCGGATTAAGCTTGCGCAAATATTCCGGCCAGAATAATTTTAGCTGCTCCTTGTGATGCTGACGGATTTGTTCCAAACCGGGAAGAGAATAAACCTGTTTCCCTTCTATATAAATCGGCTTAAGTATCGGATAGGCATCATAATTGGCAACCGTCTTGCGAATGAATGTATGGGTCGGATTGAACAGCTTGAGGCTCTGCCCCTGAACGGCATCCTCCTCCCCCTGGAGAGCGATATAGTCCCCTTCCGCCTTGCCTGTTGCGCGGTTGACTATCCGATAAACCTCTTTAATGCCCGGGGTCGTAATTTTCTCGGGATTTCCGGATATTTTGATCGCGGGAACATACTCCCCATCGACCTCCCTGGCCACCAGCTTGTAAATCCCTCCCAGCGAGGGCTGGTCTCCGGCTGTAATCAACTGAGTCCCGACTCCCCATACATCAATCTTGGCCCCTTGGGCCTTCAGATTGAATATCGTATTCTCGTCCAAATCGTTGGATGCGGTAATCTTGACCTCGTTAAGCCCTGCTTCATCGAGCATTTGCCTTGCCCTTATGGACAGGTAAGCGAGATCTCCGCTGTCCAGACGAATTCCGAGCAGCTTCTTCCCCTGCTCCTTCAGCTTCAAGCCTACCTTGATGGCGTTCGGAACTCCGGACTTGAGCGTATCATAGGTATCTACCAGCAGAATTACCTGTCCCGGCAGTGCAGCGGCAAAACGCTCGAATGCCTCCTCTTCGGATTCGTGGCTCTGGACCCAGGCGTGAGCATGGGTCCCTTTGGTCGGGATGCCGAACCTCATCCCCGCAAGCACATTGGAGGTACCGTCGAAGCCCGCAATATAAGCTGCCCGCGCCCCCCATAACGCTGCATCGGCTTCCTGGGCACGTCGTGTTCCGAACTCCAGCAGCTGATCGTCGCCGGCCACTTGCTTGATTCTTGCCGCTTTGGTCGCCAGCAGCGTCTGATAATTCATGAAGTTAAGCATGGCCGTCTCTATCAATTGAGCTTCGAACACCCTGGCTTCCACTCTTATGAGAGGCTCATTCGGGAACGCGAGAGTCCCCTCTTCCATGGAATAAAGATTACCGGTAAACCGGAAATTCCGAAGCTCCTCGAGAAATCTCGGATCGTACCGCTCCTCTTGTCCGGCCAAATATTGAATCGCGGCTTCATCGAATTTCAATTCATTTAAATAATTAACAATTCTTTCCAACCCTGCGAAAACCGCGAATCCATTGCCGAAGGGCAGCTTGCGAAAATAAGCGTCAAAGACGGTTTTACAGTTGTGGGTTCCGTTATACCAATGCGCATACATCATGTTGATTTGATATTTATCCGTATGCAAAGCTAAGTTTGCTAAATCCAATGCGGGTCCTCCTATTCCTTAACGACCGATCCGGCGTTGACAATCGTAGCGCCCAATGTTCCTCTGAAATGAGAAAGCGCCCAGTCATGTCCTGCCGGATTGAAGCTGGCCACCGCATCCTGATGAATAAAGATTTGAAAGCCTTTGTTATAAGCCTCAACAGCAGTATGCAGGACACAAATATCCGTACATACTCCAACAAGATGCACCTCTTTAATTCCCCGTTCCTTAAGCTGAGCCTCCAGATCCGTACCGTGAAAAGCGCTGTATCTTGTTTTATCCATCCAGTAAATGCGATCCTTGTATTTGTCGTACACTTCTTTCAATTGACCGTATAATTCCCGGCCGCTGGTTCCTCTGATATTGTGCGGCGGAAAGAGGAGCGTCTCCGGATGATCCGGGTCATTCTCTTCGTGCAAATCGACCGCCATCACGACAAAGTCTCCCCGTTCTGTAAATTCCCGCGTCAACTCCGCCATGCGTCCTTCAATCGCTATGGCCGGTTCGCCGCAGGGCAGCTTTCCTTCCACAAAATCATAAGTATAATCGATGACAATCAAAGCTTTCATTGCTTACCCTCCTCGGTTATCGGCAGAACGGCCGGGCCCGACGTTCCATCTTCGGTACCAGGCAAGAATGGCAAGCCCTTCCTCCGCCGGCATTCCTTTAATCCGAAACTCGGTGCCTCCCCCGCCTGAGGCGACTGTCGCTTTGGCCGTGCACAGCCCTTTCCTTAATTGGAAGGGATGGCGGCCGACGCTGTAAGACTGGATCCTTCCTCTGGGAATGATGGCCGTCATCCGGCTGATTCGCCGATATCGGAAAATAACCTTATCCGCATCGACGATCCAGCCTGCCGTTTTATATTTCCACCAGCCAAGCAGCAGGAACAGAACGACCAATCCCCAGCCGATTGCCCCCCATTTTGTAAAATAGCCTATAATTAATGTAAGGACGGCGAGTACGGCCGGTACGGGAAACAAATAACCGGGCAATGCTTTACGGGATACCGGAGTATAAGCTTTATCCTCTTCCTGCACAAACACGGGGGCAAATTCCTTAAGAAAATCTCTGATCTCATCTTTGCGCAGCAAAGGAAACAACAGGGTGGACTCCCCTTTCTCATTGCCATACCCGACACTCTCCACCTGGATGGAGGCCAGGCCGAACGGCTGCCAAACCGGTTCCTCGACAATCACTATCGCCTGAATTCTTCTGATCGGCAGCGTCACCCTCTTGATTTCGAGCAGCCCCCGCTCGATAAGCAGCTCATCTCCGTCCCGCGTGACGGTAAAATTGGCGAACCGGATCATAGCGGACAGAATAGCGACCAGTACAGCCAGCAATAAAATACATAATACCGCGAGGATCAGCATTCGCCAACCCCAACGGGCCACATTGCTGTAAAGAAATAAGTTCGGGAACCATTCATCCAGCTGTGTAAAGGCGGCAAATATAAGGGAAAACGCGACACCCAGACTCCCCGAAGTAAGTCCGGCAATGAACAATTGCCCGAACGGCAGCCTTCGGCTGGGTTTAGGCATAATAACATTGTCCTTGGCAGGCTCGAGCACCTCGGCGGGTGAGTCGAACCTCTCCTCCGGACCGCTATCCGCATCTTCTCTCTCCCGTTCGTCGCCCAATTCCTGCGTGTCCCGAACCGCTTCAGCCCTCTTCCGGCCCCGCAGTTCAAGCTGCAGATCAGCCGCAGCCTCCTTGGTCACCGCCGTCAGGACGGCTTCCGGCTTCTGGCCCCCCGCAGTCTGAACCTGCACCCGGACCAGGCCGAACAATCTGTGCAGCAGGCCTTCCGTGAGATCAATGCTTTGTATCCGTTCATAAGGAATGTACTGCCTTTTCTTAAAAAATACACCTTGATAGACAAACAATTTGCCGTCTTTAGTCCCATAACGAAATACTGCCCATGACCATATCCCCGAAACGATAGCCAGAACGAGGAACACGGCCCCGAACAGGATTCTGTAGGAATATTCTCCCGTTGCGCTTTGCCCCCTGAAAAACTGGGAAACAAAAATGATCAGAAGAGGAAGAAGAAAATCTTTAAGCGCACGCAGAGCCAGCAAAACCGAACTCAGTGGATGAAGCCGTTTTCCTTCAGACGTCTTCATTGGAAACCCTCGCTAACTCGGCAATCCGATCCCGGACCTGATCAGCAGTTTCATTGGCCAATGCGGGAATCTCATGGCCCCCTGCCGCCGTGGAGAAAGTTACGGTGGACAGCCCGAATTTACGCATAATCGGTCCTTGATTCGTATCGACATGCTGCACCCGGACCATCGGAATAATCGTTCGGGTCCGGAAGATGATGCCTCTCTGCAAATCGATTTCTTCCTCGCGGATCTCATAGCGCCAGCGGTGCCAGCTCCACTTGGGAACGATTACGACAAACCACACCGTCCCTATGGCAATCAATGCCCATACTATGGCGGAAATCCAGTAGGGCCAATCAAATTTAATGGTCAAGAACAGCAGAACTCCGCCGGCCGCCGCCATCAGAAATGACGTAATGGCGCCCTCCCATCTCCAGACGGTCAAGGCGCGAATATCTATCTTGTGCCTGGGTTCCGGGCGCATAGGGTACAACTCCTTCACTACACTCGAATGACTTCAAATTTACATTCATGACTTAAGTTTAAACCAGGATCCTAATGTACTATTGTAACGCAAAACGTTCCCTAATAACCGTTGGTTGATTGCATCCTCCCGGTTATTCGACTCGTACGGCCTTCTTCTGGGCTATTAAACAAAGCTCGGCGGCCTTGAAGGCATGCTCCTGAGTCATGGCCTCCTCCGTCCTGTTCAGACAGTCCAGAATAAGCCGGCCGAAGTAAGGGAAGCCGACTTTGCCGCGGACGGATATATGCTGTTCCCCGTCCCGGTTAACCAAATAAACATGGTCCCCTTGCGGATCTCTGGCCACATCCGTATACTTGCGAAGCTCAATCGTTCCTTCCGTGCCCAGAATGATCGTTCTCCCGTCTCCCCACACCCCAAGGCCATCCGGAGTAAACCAGTCTACCCTGAAGTAATGGGTTGCTCCGTTATCTCCTATCAGAGTGGCATCTCCGAAATCCTCAAGCTCGGGATACTGTTTATTATGATAGTTTGCTACCTTGCTGCTGACCACCTCTGCTTCCTTCACGCCGGCAAAGGTAAGGAACTGTTCGATCTGATGGCTTCCGATATCACATAGAATGCCCCCGTACTGCTCCTTCCGAAAAAACCAATCCGGACGCGATGAAGCATTCAACCGGTGCGGACCGAGACCCAGCACCTGCAGAACCCGGCCGATTCTTCCTTCACGAATGAGCTGCTCGGCATACACGGAGCTTTCGACATGCAGCCGCTCGCTGTAGTACACCGCATATTTGCGCCCGGTTTCGCGAACCTTCACCCTGGCGGACTCCAGCTGCTCCAATGTAGTGAACGGAGCTTTGTCGGTGAAATAGTCTTTGCCGTGGTCCATAACCCGCAATCCCAACGCACAGCGTTCGGAAGGAATTTTGGCCCCGGCCACCAGCTTGATCTCCGGATCATTCAGTATTCTTTCTTCGCTATCGGCAATCTGCACCTGAGGATAGCGCTTTTGAAAATTGGCGCATTTCACCGGGTCCGGATCATATACCCATTTCAACTCGGCTCCTGCCTCCAGCAAGCCGTTGCACATCCCGTAAATATGTCCGTGATCCAGACCGATGGCGGCGATTTGAAATTCCCCTTTGCCGCAAACGGCATTCGCCTTGCCGGTCGGCGCGTAATTCATCCCATCTTTTGCTTGCATTCCTATTCTCCAGCTCCCTTCGACTAACTTCTGTTTATAGTGTAATGAATTGTCACCCAATTGGCAAAGCATCCTTTGGATAAATTTCTCAACATTTTGTAGTTTCAATCCTCCTGTTGATGTTTATTAACTTCATGAAGGCAAATCAAACAGAATGCCTCGAATGGATAAGGAGGAGAAATACGTGAAGAAAACCGGATTTTTGTTGTTGTCGGTAGTCATGGCGGTAATGTTGGTGTTGACCGGATGCGGAGACGGAGGCGGCAGCCCTGTAGATTCCGGAACGACTCCTTCTGAAAATGGAAGCACAGATCTCGGAACCGGCGGGAAGCTTAACGATTCTCTGGGAGATACGGATAAAGAAGCTCCCGGCAGCGATATCGGCGATAGCAAAGAGGGTACAGGAGACTAATCCTGTTCAAAAAAAAGCGGGGCACCTTAAACAAGGTGCCTCTTTATTTTGTTTCCATTTATTTTCTTTTTGCCTATTTACAAAATATTCCGTCATATATTACAATACGAGTAAATATATTTGACCGAGTAATTTAAAGAGGATGTGTGACAGTATTGAATCAACTACCCTATTTAATGATCGATAAATTCGATCAGCTTAAAGCGTTGAGTGATCCGTTCCGGGCCCGAATCGTCATGCTGTTGATTGAAAACTCCTATACCGGGCAACAACTGGCGCAGCAACTGGAAATCCCCCGTTCGAAAATCCATTACCATCTCAATGAATTGGAAAAGAACGAATTGATTCGGGTCAACCGGACCGAAGTGAAGAACGGAATCATCCAGAAATTTTACCGTTCTGTCGCCAGAGGCTTCTTTCCGTCTCCCGACCTGCTCCCCCATGCCACAGAAGTCAGTGATTACTTCCGGGAGAGTACGATCTCCAGCTTGGACCGTGCCAAGTTAAGGGCTCTTTCCGCTCCCGAACGAGCTTTTCAGCATACTTCCCCCGACAAGAACTCCTGGCCCCGGACTTCAATGCAAGCCGAGGTAAGAGCAACGGAAGAACAATTCGTAGAATGGCTGCGCAAATTCAGGAAGCTGGTCGCTGAGCTAGCCGAAATAGAATGCGGGGATGAAGGAAATTTGTACTATATTTCTACGGTCGCTTTTGAAATTGACGAACCTTGGTTCAATATCGAAGACGAAAATCAAGGAGGGCTCTCCTTCGATGAGAACAGCGAGAAGATAGACCCGCCGAATAAAGAAAATCTTGATAAGCAGTAAATTTTATAGAGCAATAAGGAGGCTGGAACCATGTTCATGGATTATTGGGCGAAAGAGAAATTCGCCGAGGAAAGACAACGGGAAACCGAGAGAGAGGCCCGCCACCGTTGGAAGGAAATGTCGGATGCCTGCTCCCCTTCCACTATCGGAGCCGATGTCTCTTCCTACGAGTCTCTTCAACGGAAAGCAATGAGAGTGCTGGAGGACATGCTGAACAACGGCAAACCGGAGAACAGGCTGCGCGCAGCGGAGATTATTCTGAAAAATATGCCTAGGGCTGGGAGCGGCGGTATCTGCTGAAATGCCGTATCATTCGGAGGGCTTCCGAGCAAGCCCTCCTTAAACGTTGTGCCATTTCATTTACTACGGCCTTCCAGCGGCAAGCCTGCAATAAGGCGGCTTTTTAACGATAACCATTTATTCACGCCATGCTACGTTTTGATGGGAGAAAGCCTGCTCATTTACTACGGCCTTCCAGCGGCAAATCTGCAGTAAGGCAGCTTTTCAATCGACAACTATTTGGGCCCTCCGCTGTAATAACGCCAAGCTTTTCGCTGAAGTATTTCAAATCGACTCAAATTGATGTATAATCGCTCGGGCCCGCTATATGGCGTGAAAGGGGTCACCGAGGAACGGACGGCAAACTGTTCTCAGACAGCTAATGCTTATGTCCAAAAGAGTTCACTATAAAACGAAAAATTCCGGTGCTAGCGGTGCTGAATAATCGCAAACCCCGGATCGTCCGCCGGATGGTGTAAGACAAGCAAAACTGCACGTCTTTTTGGAAAACACCGCGGAGTGCCCTATTCTAAAGCGATAATGCACGTCTTTTTGAAGAAAAGTCGCCACATACCTGATTCTAGAGCAATAATGCACGTCTTTGGAGCGATTTTTTGCGAAATGGCCCCATTTTGTGAAAAAGACCTGCACATTTGAGCGTCTTTCGCCTTCTTTTTGGAAAAAGGCACGATTTTAATGTATTTTTGCTCGTCTTTGTGATGTCTTCACCGCCCCGGATGAACGATGGCGTACAAAGACGACGCTGACAGTTATCCCCTTGCTATTTTCAAGTGTTGCAGCACTTTCAGTACTTTGAAAGCCGGTTTAATTTCATTTGGAAGTTGATTCGGTTGTACGATTTGCTCTATCCTATAGAGGACACCTCTTCTTTATGGCAGTGATTGCTTGACACTCTCACTTTACCAAACGAAGCGGTGTTTTTCTATTTTTCAACTTTTGTATTTAATCCGCTGCTTTTTCAAAATACAAGAAAGTATAAGTTTTCACCTTATACCTGTTCTTACCACATTAGAAAGTTTAAGTTCATTAAAGCATTAAAATGGAACAAACTTTCTAACTGGCATAAAAAGCTTTCTCTAATACCGGGTTATTCATCTTCGAGATGGCTTCGTTAGGAGCTTTTTTTATATTTCATAGGTAAACGCGCCTGTCCAAAGGACGGCGATAGCCGTTTATCCTTGGTTGTATCAAGCATTTAAACCGGTTTTCGCTCTGCGAAAGTTGAGTTAGTATGATATACCCCCCCAATTTCCCACAAAATGGATTTTTTCTTAATTCTAAAGTACCATTTCCGCCCAGGAATCGAATCCTAACCCTTCCCCTTGCGTATAAAATACAACCAGGCAGCGAATCTCCTTTCCATACAAGATAAATTGCTATACATCTTTATACATAATACATAGATTTGGGGAGTGATGAGATGAGAAGGGCCATCGGCTTGGTTTTCTTTGTGGTTATCTTGGCTCTGTTGGCGGGATGCAAAGAAGGCCGTTCCTTTACCATCGACAAGGTGGATATTCGGGCGCAGCTCCTGGAAGATGGGGATCTGTACGTCGAAGAACTGTATACTTATCAATTTGAGGGAGAATTCAACGGTACTACGCGGAAGCTCAAGAGCGGCGGTCATGATGGGGTCGAGTTTTTCGAAGCTTATCTTCCGCCTGCGAACGCGAAGCTGGGCGGCTTTTCTTATAAGGAAGCTGATCAATTGACAACGGAGCTGAGTGATAATACTTACCGGATCCATACCAAGTCGAAAGACGAAATCAAGCAGGTCTACTACCGGTACCGCCTGGATCATGCCGTTTGGAAATATTCGGATACCGCCGAATTCTACTGGGCTTTCTTCGATTCGGATAATGAGACCGATTTGCATAACATGTCCATCGAGATCATGCTGCCCCAACCGGTCGACTCGGGGGAAGTAAGCTATTTTTTTCATGATAAGACAGGAGGCCACATTACCGGGACTTCCGGCCGTTCCATCCATTACGAGACGGAGCTGATGCCGGCCGGACAGAAGTCGGAGTTCCGCCTGTTGTTCCCTGCGGAATGGCTGCCGGATTCCCCATTGACTGCAGAAGAGAACCGCAAGGAGTCCATTCTCGCCAGGGAACAGAAGCTGCAGACCAGATACGAGCAGCGCGGGGCAAAACTGGCCTATGCGGAAGACATAATAAAAATGGCTTCCTGCATAATTCTGCTGGGCATCCTATATTTCGCCCTGCTGACTCCCTACAAGCTGACGGGCTTAGCCGGCAGGCATATTTCACGGGATGAGCTGGAAGCCCTCGATCCTTTGTTCGTCGCTTATATACACCGTAACGGCAAACTGATTCCAAAGGACATTACCGCCGGCCTATTTTCCTTATATCAAAAGGGCTGGATAGAAATCAGGAAAATTCCTGCCAGTCTACATTATAGACAAGATCCGAAGGCACCGAAGGAAACGTTCCGATTCACATTCACCGGCGACCAACGCCTGCTTAATGAATATGAAACGGGATTTCGTCGGTTGGCTGTTTAAGAATATACCCGGAAGAAATCGTTCCTTCTCTCTGGAATCCATCTCCGGACCGTCCAAAGAGGAACGCAATAATGGAAAAGCGATGGAAGCTTACCGCAGAAGAAAGAAGAAATTCGATGAGAGATTCGAGGCATGGAAACAAAAGGTGCTGCATCATGAACGGTTCGCACCGTTCTTCAAGAACAATAAGGCGGTTGCATGGGTAGTATCGACTCTAACCGTCTTCCTCTATGCCATGACCCTATATCTCTACTATGCGGATGTAAGCTCGTGGACCGCTATGGGCTGGGCCGGCGTTATTCTTGGGGCGGTTGCCGCAGTCGCCATAGCATTATGGCGGTCGACCTGGACTTTTTTGATCTACGGTGTCATATGCTTCTTTACCGTCGCCCAGATCACCTTTAGCCATGCTATATTTCTGTTTACAGGAACGATCCTTCTGTCCATGATTCTCCGGCTGCTGCTGCCGCTGCGAGTCCCTACTACGGAAGGTGCCCACTACAAAGCAGCCGTGGCCAAATGGAGAAGAGCATTGAAACGTAAAAGGTACCCCGCAGGGACAGAAGCTGCCCGGTTGGAACGGCTGATGCAGTATGCTCTTATTCTCAACATTTCCAAGCCGTTCGCTAAGCATCATGCGAGCTTCGAGAGCTACAAGGAGCTGGAGAAGGCGTTCCCTCTAATCTCCATTCCGCATAGTACAACGAAATCTTTCAATCACACCTATGATTCCTGGAGTACGTGGGGGGGCTCGTATAGCTCCGGGGGAGGCAGCAGCTCTGGAGGTGGTGGAGGCGGAGGCGATTCCGGGGGTGGGGGCGGTGCCGGCGCTTTCTAGCTTGGTTGGACGATTCAGCTGTCGAAATCAGCCCCGGGAAGCAGCAGCGGCCAAGACCTTCCTTCAATAGGAGGCCCGGCTGCTGTTTTTATTGTGGCCCATTAGATAGCGTCAAACAAGTGCCCCCCATTTATTTCCTATCCCCGAGATTATCGGCTAGAAATAAGTGATCGCTGCCTTTATTAGGTCCCAATTACGGATGATGTTCACGAAACAGACCTCTTATTGGGTTCGTTCTTGGTTATGCTTTCGAAAACAATACAAAGTGCATCGGACGGACTTTCCGCCCATTCAGATGCACGGTGCGAGCAAACAAACATCGCTTCAAGCAGCGAACCTGTTCCATAACATTCAGCCTTCGGAACGGAGTCGGGATTCCGTGATCTCCTTCAGCCTCCGCTGTACAAGATGAACGGCTATGGCATCGTCCAAATAGCCGAACGGAAAGATATAATCCGGTATAATATCGGTCGATAAAATAAAATAAAGCAGCCCGCTGCCGAGAACGGCCCGCTCCTCCGGCGACGCCTGCCCCTCTTCATAGATTCGGTACATATCGCTTAATTGATTTATGAAAGGCCCCGCCCCGCTTACCTGATCCAGCTTGGCCCGAAAATCGCTATGGATGACCTGCTGCCCTTCCTTGGTCCGGGCATATTGCTCGTATTTGTTCAGCTCCTGTTCGATCCGCTCTACCGTAAAATGCTCGTGGAACCATTGGGAAGAGGCCAGCACCTCATAAATAATCGAGACGATTTCATCGATCTGAGACGGATTTTCCTCCAGCGGCTCCCCGACCGCATAGCCTGCCGCCCGAAACAACTGCTCCGCCGGCACCTGCAAATGGTCGGACAGCTTGCGCAGATGGTCCGGCTTGGCCTGCTGTTTGCCATTGATAATCCGTGAAATGGTCGCTGTATGAATACCGGTCCGTTCACTCAATTTCCGCATCGAGAGCGAACGCTCCCGCAGCAGGTCCTTCAGTAACGAGCCGAGAGGAAGCTCCCTGGAATCGACTGACATCGTCTGCTTCCCTCCTTACGGGCATAGAAATGCCATCTGTATAGACTAGTCTATACAGTCTACGAACCCCTGCCGGACAGTATGACAAAAACAGAATTCCCACCATACTCGGGATCATAAAGAAAGAGAGATAAGGCAGAGACAGGACTCGAAACACCGCGCGCGACTCCCAGCGCGCGGTGTTTGGCGTCGCATGACGGTGGTCAACCACATGCGGAAAGAATCAAGGCCTCGGAGCACAACCCTCCGAAGCCTTCTTCCATTGAAATGCCCCTCTAGCATAGCGAATTTTAGCAAGCCGTGACGAACTACTTGGATTCCGCATCAGATCGATAAGTGAACAGAAACTCCGGCGCATCGGCAAAGATATCATTGATTTCCTCAACAATATCGACCCACTTTCCTCCGCGGGCCATCGCAAGCGCCAAATTGTCCGCCGTATTCTCCACATGATAGCCATCCAGAAGCTGTGCCGTCCGAGAGAACAACTCATGAGCGGTGCGAAGGTAATTCAACTCCGTCTCCTGCAGCGGCCCCTCGTGACTTCCTATCGTCCCCAACGCATTATTGATCTCCGTGAACCAGGCTTGAGGAGTATATTTTATCGTTCGGAACGGCTCCCCCTTGACCTCTTCCGCCCCAGCAATTAAAGCAGGGATGGCCTGATTGAAGCGGTAAGCCAAGCCTGCCTGATACTTATAGCTGAGCCTCTGTTCCATCTCGTGATCCTGCAGCAGGCTTCCGGTGGCATCGCGCAGGATTCCGGCAAACATAATCGCATCATAGTAATGCAGAATTAACTGCTTTCCCCGGTCTACCTCCGCTTGCTGACGTTCCGTCATGTTATGATTGATAAAATATAGATTCCAGGCGGCACTTGCCAGCAATAGAAGCGTAAGCACCGGTAGTATTAACTTTCTCCTTGCAGTCAAACGGATCAACTCTCATTCTTTATAAACTGTTTGCTCCCATTACAAGGATAAACGGCTATCGCCGTCCTAAGGACGGGCGCGTTTCGGCGGAACCCCTATAGTATATACCATAAACTGGATGGCATCAATTGTTTGGATCGAACAGTATACCCAGAGTCTCGTTCGCCGAATAACGGGACTTATACCGATTCGGAAATCTATATCCAAGGGGATGTTCCCGTTTTATGTGACGTTTTTTGGGACAGCCCCTTGCCTCGGAGTCTTTATAACGGTTAATCACCGTTCTTCGGACCGTTGCCGTTTTTCTTGACGACTTGAATTTGCAATCGCTCGGAAGTAACCTTCTTGCCGTTCAGAGTAACCTCGGCCCATATCTCCGCCGTTCCCGTCTTCTGTGTGACGACCATTCCGTCTTCTACCCTCGCTATCTTGTAATCTGTGGTGAAGTAACGGATTTCCGCCCCCGCCAGATCGATAGGCTCGAAGGAATTGAGATAGCCTTGGATTTCCAGCGGAACGCGGTCTTTCCGCTTGATTTCCTCCTGGTCGATGGAGAGGACAACCCGTTCCAGCTCATAGGCAGGACCGTAAATCCCTGTCTCGGTAATGCTGTTCCACATATTCTGATTGTTGCCGAATCCATTGACCCGGACATAACGGGCATTCACCGGAGCAATAGGATATACCTCGTGATCCTTGGTTCTGCCTGAGCTGGAGCCGTCGAATACTTTCGTCCACTGCTCCCCGTCTGCGGAAACCTCAATGTTGAAAAAGCTGGTTCTGGTATCGCCGTTGTACCAGGCCAAGCTGACGGCCGTCACTTCGCGGATCTCTCCCAGATCATAGCTTATCCATTGCTTGCCCGAGGCCGACCAACGCGTCTCCAGATTGCCGTCTATCGTATTCTCCGGCACGTTGCCATCGTCTTCGCTTGCGGCGACCGAAGCTACCGGCCAGGAAGGACGGTCAGCAGGAATCCCGTACTGGACCTGGCTCGTAAAGTAGATATAATAGACTCCCTCGTTTCGTACACCGGAAGGGTCGGTAACGGTTATGCGAGCCATACCCGGAATTTGCTCCGCCTGCCGGACATGAACCTGATGCCCGTCCACAGATGGAACGGCATTGACAACAGGGGGCTTCTCCTGATCCGCCGGCAGTTCCATTTCATATACATATTTCTTGGATTTGAAACGGGCCAACGGCTGACCATCAACCGTTATTCCGCCTGCCTCGGCCAACTCCCCTTCCATGACCTGCCATTGATCGAGCGGAACAACCGCCGGCGCTTGCTGCGGCAGGGGCTCTCCCGGCATAAGAGGCACCATCCAGACGCTGATAGTCGTGTTCAATACCTCCTCCATATGGATGGCCAGCTTGCGGATCCCGATATTCGGATTCTGGCCGGAAGGATTCGGAGAGGTAGGCAAGGGCTCAGCCGGCATGACGCTGAACTTCGCCTCTCCCGGGGACAAGATTTTGACCAGCAGACGCTTGTCGCCATAACTCAACACGGCCGAGGTTCCCATGTCGTCTATATCGATATTCGCCCGCGTATGCATGAACCAATACAGTTCGGAAGGCACCTTGTTCTCCACTTCATCCTGAACGAGGAACTGCCTCCGATGATCCAGAAGCGCCGTGCCTCTGCGGACGGACACGGCCTGATCCCGATAAGCGGGCGTCATATCCGTTATCGCAAATGCGCCTTGCAGGCGGTTGAATTCGCTGCGGACGATTTCGGAAACGGCCGCTTCCCTCTGATCCGCTCTGGCGGACGGCTGGATCACCAACGTGTTATGGCCTTCCGCACGCTTGCGGTAATAATTCCATCGGGCGCCGTTAACCCCGTTGTCCCAATAACCGGGAACATTATAGTCTTCACTGCCGAAGTCTTCGGCCCAACGGACTCCATACGCATCGAAGACGAACGATCCGGTATCCAGGTCGCCATGCGGAGCGCCGTTCACTCCTCCCTTGAAGCCGACGAACAAGCCGTACCGGTCATTCCAGGAGCTCCGCATCGTGACGGCCTTGGGACGCCCGAAGTAACGGTCCAGGTAGGCAGGCTCGGCCGCCCCGTATATTTCCGGGCGATACCATAACAGATCATACATTCCGGCAGCCACGTTATTCTCTGTGGCGAACCGGTGATAGCCCGTATATTCCGGCTTGTCAAACCGGTTGGCAAACCAGAGCAGCAGTCGCCCGGGAACCAATCCCGCACTATTATCGGAATAATTAAATCCTCCCGTTGACCCGGCTATATAGATCGGAAACTCGGGGGTTTCGAACAGGCCGTCCCGTTCGGTGAACCCGTAATCATGCCCGACCGTTGTCTCCAGAGCGGACAGGAAATAGACTAGGGAAATCGTACCGTACTCCCAATAGGCAGGGCCTTCGATGGCCGAGCCGTCAGGGGCATACTGGGTAAGCCCGTATTGAATCGACTTGAAAGCTTCGCGGAGAATCAGGCCGGCCAATTGTTCCTCTTCGTCGGCAATGGCAAGGGCGCCCAAGGCCATTCCGCCATTGGAGACGAAGTTCCAATTGTCACGGTTATAGACCCACCAGTACGTTTTGTCGATGTACATCGGAACGGCGGGCTTCAATCCCTTGTTGACGATTGCCTGGCGCACCGTCTCCCGCTGCTCCTCGTTCAAATAGCTGTACAGCCAATCATATCCGAGTGCAATTCCGTGCGTCATCGTCGCGGTGTCGAGGAAATGCTGCGGACTCCAATCCGGATAGGCATCGGAGGCAGCATACTCCAATTCCGCCCAGGCTCTGTCCGCATATTTGGAATCCTGTGTGATCTGGTAAACGAAGGCCAAGGTAGCCACACGCTTCGCAGCCGTAGAATCCAGCCTCAAACCGTCCGGCTTCCGATACTCGGCCGGGGGCTGGGGCAATATGCTGTCGGCTTCCTCCCGCACCCCTTCAAACCAGGAAGCCGCCCTATCATCCGAGGATACCAGATTCCGAATCCGTTCGAAGTCGCTCGCTTCAGCCAACAGCCTCGGATGCCGGTTGCCCGGATTGTTTGCCTTGATCTCCGCTATGATCTCCTCTGCCGTCGGGGCCGTGTACAGACGGACGATCGTCCGGCCGGTTCCGCCATGCGGGTCGGAGGCCGTTACCGTGAAGGAATCGGCACCGACGTATTCCGCATTCGGGGTATACGTCCATTTTCCGCTCTCCTCCATCGATAACCGGCCGTGCTGCGGCTGCTGCTCCACCGTGAAGACCAGCGGGTCTCCGTCCGGATCGGACGCCGCTATCTGCCCGGAGACAGGTGTGTTCTTATCCGTAGGCTGAATACCTTCCTCCAGAATCGGCGCATGGTTGACCGGATGCACAAGGAGCGTCACCTTGGAAACGGCAAAGGAACCCCTGCCATCCTCTACGGCCACCAAGAAGCTGTCGGTACCCGTGAAGGAATCGTTCGGATAATAAGACCATCGGCCGTCGGCCTGGACATGGACCACACCTAGTCCGGCGTCCATCGCCTTCCAATAGACAAGCGGAAGCTCCTGTTCCGATACGCCCTCTATGCGGCCGCTTGCGTATTCGTTCTCATTAATATCTGCCGAGTAATCGGGCACCGCAATCCCCCTCTGATTCCCGACCAGAACTACACAAGAAGCGGTATGCCCCCCGTCTGCGGTTACTGCTTTAATGACGGCAATCCCTTCGGAGTGCGCCGTGACCACTCCCTCCTCCACAGATGCCACGTCGGAATTGGAGCTGTTCCATTCCACGGCGGGATTAGAAGCATTAGGAGGAGTCAAGTAAACATTCACGGTGACCGATTGCCCTATTTGAAGCGAAACCTGCTCTTGATCCAAACGGATTCCCTCCACAGAGTGCCAAGGCACCATACGAATGTCGTCAAACCAAACCTTGCCGGTGCCCGTCTCCAGAAAATTCTCGATTTTCACGGCGGAAACAGCAGCGTTGTCCGGGATTTGAACGACGCGTTCCAGCAAGGTCCAATCGTTCGTTCCCCGCAGCGTATCCAAATAGACGAGATCGCCCACCCTTTTCCCACCGGAATCGGTAAATTGCAGCCTCGTCACTCCGCCGCCGGTCGCTTCTTCTGTCTTTATCCAGAGCTGCAGCTTTACGGCTCGTCCGATATGCTCGGGCTTCAAAGGCACACTCTGAACGACCGCCGCTCTGGACGGCTGTTCCGCGGAGATTCTGAGCGAAGTTTGCCCGGAATGATAAACTTCATTATCTGCCTGAATGGAAGGAGAACCGCTGGCTATCCAATTAGACCAATTAATGAAGCCGCCCTTATCATCCCTTTTCTCGAAATCGCCGTTCATCACCATCTCCTCACCGATCGGCCCGGATTCCACCCCGATCAGCAGGGCACCGTCAAACCATGCTGTCCCGGTGCCGGTTTCCAGGAAATTTTCAATTTTGATGCCGGCCACAGCACTATCCTTGGGAACGAAAATGGTTCCTTCGATTTGAATCCAATCCGCCGTTCCCTGAACCTTCTTCAGTTCAATCAGGTCGCCTGTGCGCCCTCCGTTCTGATTAATGAGAAACATCCGGTTGAATGCCCCGCTGCCTGTCACGTTTTCCGTTTTGATCCATTGCGAAAATTTAAAATGACGTCCTTTCAATTCGTCCGGAATAAGGACATTTTGATATAAACTGGCCCGGCTGGGCTCTGCGGCATGTATTCGGAACGATCGGTTACCCTCCTTCGCTATCGTATCGTCCACTGTAAACTCCGGGTTTCCACTGAAGCGATAAGGCGTCCAACCTGCGGGGATCCCGCCGCTCTCTACCTCATACCCTCCATTCTGCAATAAATTGTCCGGCTCCGGGGATTCCGCATAAACTAACTGTCCCCATCCGGCAAACAGGGTTCCCACCAGCAATGTAAGCGTTAGCAAAACTGCCGTTCCGGAAAACCATTTCCTTGGAATCAAACATACCATCTCCTTTATTTAGGTAGTCGACTCCATAGTAAATGATTGTATATCCGTTGATAACTATACATATTCAAGATAGCCTATCCACATTTAAGATTTATCTATCCCATAGAGGCTGTCGATTCATTGTGGGAAAGGTGTACAACAGGATGTTGTACTAGTGAAAAGTCCAACAGCGAAAACATAACGGACCTGGGAGACCCTATTTCGTCAAAATAGGCGATTTTTTTAGACTAACGGACACCGTTGCGCTTATTTCATTGAAATCCTCATACTTTCGCCTGCATTTCTTGGGAATAAGGTCATCTGGTTCCGTTAAAATTTCCGAAAGGACCTTGTGGAGCAATTAAGGTCTCTGGGGTCCGTTATAACCAAACCGTGTAGGTTTTCGCATGATCTTTGGTTGTACACCTTTATTCGACAGCCTCCCATAATCTCATAGCCGCATTGTTCTATGCTTCCTTATGCGGTACGGCCGTACCCTCCCCCTCCGAATAGCGCTTCATCAGCTTGGCTTGATGGGCCGACGCAATCTCCTCCAGGGAAACGTCGTACAGGTTGGCGAGCAGAATGATATTGCCCAGCACGTCTCCCAGTTCCTCCACAAGCTCCTGCTCCAGCTCCGGCAAAGGCCGGTCCGTTTCGTCCGGACGGTCCCTTCCTATTTCCAAGGCGCGAACCGCTCTGGCGACCTCCCCCGTCTCCTCCATCAGAAAGCCGACCCGGATAAATGGACCGTATTCGGACCAGCCCCTCTGCCTGTAAAACTGCCGCACCCATCTCTGGAATTCCTCTAGCTCCATATCGTTCTCCTTGTCATTTCCTTGTCATATGAAAAAGTTTATACTAACATATTGTATGTCACTGACAATATAGATACAAGATATAGTATATTTGGAGGGAAACTTATGAAAAGAGTATGCGTCTATGCCGGTTCCAACCCGGGGAATGACCCGGCTTACGAGCAAGCCGCCGTTCAGTTGGGCGTCAAGCTGGCGGAGAAAGGCTTGGAACTCGTGTATGGCGGTTCCTCGGTCGGTTTGATGGGACGAATCGCCAATTCGGTGCTGAATCAAGGGGGAGGAGCCATCGGTGTCATGCCAAAGGGCCTGTTCCGCGGAGAGGTGGTCCATACCGGCTTGACCCAGCTATATGAAGTTAACGGAATGCATGAGCGGAAGGCCAAGATGATGGAATTGTCCGATGCTTTCATCGCTCTGCCGGGGGGCTACGGCACCTTGGAGGAAGTATTCGAGGTCGTAAGCTGGGGGCAGCTCGGCATTCACAGCAAGCCGCTTGGACTGTTGAATATTAAAGGTTATTATCAGCCTCTGGTAGATATGGTCGACAACGGCGTCAAAGCCGGCTTTATTCCCGCTGCCCAATCCCGGCTTCTGATTGTGGAAGAGGACCCGGATATTCTTCTGGACCACTTGGCCTCCTATGAGCCGCCTGAAGGTGTGAACAAGTGGAGTGAGCTGCCCCCGGCTTAAGGCTTCCGGGCATTATGATTTCAACTCAGAATAAACCTGTCCAACTGATTGAGTTTCAAAAATGAATCATCAGATCACGCTGAGCATGATCCACAAGATCAATGAATTTCTTGATAACCCCTCACTGCCACTCTAAAGAATACAAAAAACAAACCGGCCTCCGCGATTATGGCAGCCGGTTTTTTCACCATACAATACAAAGAAAGTCTATGTCCTACTATTGTTCGTCGCTGCTACTCTACTTATCACTGAATCCTTTGCCGATCACCGTTTTTTTGTCCAAATCGACATATACGACGAAATTTCCGGCGGAAGGAGTCTCCGTATGATTAAAAGTAACGGAGTACACTTCTTTACCGGAATAGCTGCTGCCCAACAAGGTAGCCAAGTCTTCATTAACCGTCACTTTCTCCACTACCGAATCCTTCGGGCTCACGGGAATGAGCTGTTCTTCCTCCTCCGTCAAACTGTTATAGGCCACCATTTCGATCGGCCGCTCCATACTTTGAGATTGAAATGCACATCCGCTTAAAGCCATCGCCGAAAGAAGCAGCACTGGAATCCACCTCAGCCTCTTCAACATATTCGACCTATCCCTTCCTTTCCAATAGACCATCGCAGTTAACCGTCGAGGGCTTCCCGTCTTCGGGCCGCCGCATGGTTTGATCCCGTTCAGTTCAAATTCTGCAGAAAGACAGCCGCATTCCAGTACCTTCTGGCCAAAGACTGAAAATAGGAGGTTTGCACGGAAATCGTCGCTATAAAGATCATATGACTGACCGCCTCCCGCTGCTCTTCTTTCAATCCCGTCAGTGTCGAGGCGAATTGATCCGCTCTATGCTTGATCAGATTTTCCAGCATATGATCCTGGTTCCGCATCCCGCTCTCATGCCCGGACAGATCCAGCACCTGATCGTTGTTGGCGTCCAAATCTTCGAATATGGAAGAATAAGCGGAGTAAAGCTGCAGGGGGCGGATCAAATCATCGGCCTCGCTATGCGGGTCGTTGAATACCAGGGCCAGCAGCTTGCGGATCGATTCAAAATCGAGAGCAGCCTTTAAATCTTCGATAATAAACAGAATAGCGGTTTGGTCGATCGAATACTTCTTTCCGAGCCGGGGAGAGCCGATCCAGTCTTTAAAGTCGCGTTTCACCCAATTCTGCACGGAAGTAACGGAGAAATGAGTGTATTCAATCTGATTCCCCATGGCAACAATATCCGTAAGGGAGAAGCCTTCTCCTCTTTGTTTCATTTTAATCATTTTCTCAAAAATCGGAGGCAGTGAGGTCGACATAAACGCCCCCAGCGATTTACCGTCCCTAATGTCGATTTGATGGGCTCTGGACCACGCTTCCCGCAGTACAGCCAGAGGGGTTTTATCGATTTGGCCGGCCAGCGAGAGCAAGAGACCCGCCATCTGCTTGCGGGTTAATTGAAACATCTGCATTGTGTTCTCCCCCTCACATTTCAAGTTCATACGAACTTATAATAAGACCTGTCGAAAAGAATGTCAAAGCGCTAGAAAATAAAAGTGCGGGCTCAGTACATAAGTTTAATGCAAGCATTCTGTCCTATTCGGCACAATATGAACCAAAATGAGCTTTGCAAATTGCCGGGAAAGTTCATATTATAGGTTCATAAGAACTTGTATTTGGAAAGCTCACAAAAAATGAACTCAGGAGATGGAAATGATCGCTTTTAACTTAGTTTTGGTTGCTATTCTTATTATCGCAACGGCCTTCTTCGTCGCTACCGAATTTGCCATCGTCAAAATCCGCCCCAGTCTGGTTGATCAAATGGTGCAGGAAAAACGCAAGAACGCCCTCGCCGTCAAGAAAGTCATTCAAAATCTGGACGGCTATCTCTCCGCCTGCCAGCTCGGGATTACGATTACGGCCCTCGGCCTCGGCTGGCTTGGGGAACCGACGGTCGAACGGCTGCTGGATCCTCTGCTCGCTCCGTTGAATTGGCCGGGTGAGGCTGTTTCCTTCGTCTCGTTCATTATCGCCTTTATCTCGGTTACTTATTTGCACGTGGTGCTCGGCGAATTGGCCCCCAAGACCGTCGCTATCCAGAAAGCCGAGTGGATCAGTCTGGTGACTGCCCGTCCCATTATTTTCTTCTATAAAATCATGTATCCCTTCATCTGGCTGCTGAACGGATCGGCCAACGGCATTGTCCGCTTGTTCGGCATGAAGCCGGCCAAAGAGCACGAAGAAGCTCACTCTGAGGAAGAGCTGCGGATTATTCTGACGGAAAGCTATGAAGGCGGAAAAATTAATAAAACCGAGTACGGATATGTAGAGCGGATTTTTGCTTTCGACGATCTGCTGGCCAAGGAAATTATGGTCCCCCGCACGGATATGGTTTGCTTGAGTCTGGATAAACCGCTGGAGGAAAATCTTCGCATCATTAAAGAAGAGCAGTATACCCGTTTTCCCGTCATGAAAGAGAACAAGGACTATATCGTGGGAATGATCAATACCAAGCGCTTCTTCCTGTCCCGCGATGACCAGCCCGACCTGGCGCTGGAGGATATGCTTCAGCCGGTCATTACCGTTTCCGAAGCGATGCCGATCAAGCATCTGCTCAAGAAGATGCAGAAGGAACGGGCTCATATGGCAGTTCTGGCCGATGAATACGGCGGAACGTCCGGGATGATTACGATTGAAGATATTCTGGAAGAGATTGTCGGAGACATTCGTGACGAGTTCGATGCGGATGAAAAGACGGAGATCGAAAGAATCGATGACCATCATCTGATCGTGGACGGCAAAGTGACGATTACTCATATTAATGACCTGCTAAATACAGAGATCGAAACCGAAAATCTGGACACGATCGGCGGCTGGCTCTACGGGCAGAATACAGAGTTAAAAAAGGGCGAGGAGTGGAGATATCACAATTTAACCTTCATTATCCGGGAAAAGGAAAAGCACCGGATTCGCAAGGTGGAAATTATTAAGCATCCGGAGGAGTCTCCCGATAAGGAAGAAATAACGGAGCAGGATTAATCGGCGGATGGAGCATAACGGCATTTGGATTTCCGGGCTTTCCCTCTTCTTCCAATGAAGAACAGGGGGCCTTTTTTTGTTATGTTAAGAGCAGGCGACTTTGGTATTATTAGAAGATACAACATTCGCATAGGTCTCACTCTTATAAATACAAAGGATGGAATTTAGCAATGAGTTTTCAATTGACAGATCGGATTATCAAGCTGCTGTGCGGCCGGACCTCTTATGATAGAGGGGCGGCTTACCATCGCGGTAAGAGAGTAACCTTCACCCGATACGATTCCGAAGCATCCATATACGAAGCTGTGGTCACAGGAAGCAAACATTACGAGGTTTCCGTTGAAGTGGACGGGAACGGGGATGTGGATGCGGAATGCACCTGTCCCGCGTTTCATTCCTATGACAACTACTGCAAGCATATTGCCGCCGTGCTGTTTTCCATCCAGGAGAAGGAGTATTCCGGACAAGCGCCGGAGCGCATATTTCCCTCCCTGCTGCATCTGGCGGATTCTTCGCCGGAGGACACCGGGATGCTGTCCCCGCGATTTTCTGCTGCTGCCGGCATGCCATCGGGAAGCTCGGCAGGGGATCTTCAATTGACACGCGGCCTGTTGAAGCTTTTTGGCGATACGCCCACCCGTCCCAGCGGGACCAGAACGATGTTTGACAGCAGGGAGCCGCTTAATGTTCAATTCATTTGCAAGCCGGTTTCTTATGGCTTCCGGAAGAGCTTGTTCGCCATAGAAATGAAGGTAGGCATCCAGCGGCCGTATATCGTGCAGAAAATCAAGATGTTTCTGGAGCGAATCGACCGGGGAGAAGCCCAAGAATTCTCCAGGCTGTTCACATACGACCCGCAGGTCCACCGCTTTCTGCCGGAAGACGACGCCATCATTCAGCAGTTGATTCAGATCACGCGTAACGAAACGATTTATCTCGAATCCGCGAATGCCTACTCCTTTTCATATGGAGGCAAGGACAAAGACCGGCTTCTTATGATTCCTCCCCTCGCTTGGGAAACCCTTCTTCCCCTGCTGGCCAAAGCTCCGGCGCTGCAGCTCCAGCAAGGAATGGAAACCTACGAAGGAATCGGCTTATCCGATGAGCCCCTTCCTCTTCATTTTGAGTTCGGTCAGGCGCAGGAGGAAGGTTATCATCTGGAGATTCGGGGCCTGGATGAAATGATCATCCTGGAACCGTACGGAATGATCCTCACCGCAGGCAAGCTGCAGAAGCTGCCGGCGGAGTCTTGCAGACGTCTTGCGGAGCTGAAACAGATGCTTGAGGCTTACCGCAGGCAAGAAATTCGAATCCCGTCCGAGCAAATGGAACCGTTGATGGAGAAGGTCGTCCCCAGCTTGATGAAGCTCGGCAGTGTCCGCATCGCGCAAGCCGTCTCCGACCGTATTGTCCAAGCCCCGCTCAAGGCCAAGCTGTATCTGGACCGGGTGAAGGACCGGCTGCTCGCCGGCCTGGAGTTTCACTATGGAAATATAGTGATCCATCCCTTGGAAGGAGATGGCCGGAAACACAGCTCCGATCGGATTCTCATACGTGACGGCGAACGGGAACGGCGCATTCTGGAGCTGATGGAGCAGAGCGACTTCGCCAGGACGGAAGGCGGATATTTCCTGGATGATGAAGAAGCGGAATATGAATTTCTATACCATGTCGTTCCCCGGTTGGAGGAGTTGGCCGAGGTGTATGCCACCACAGCCGTCAAGGTACGGCTGTTCACCGGACATGCCTCCCCGAAAGTGACGGTGGATGTGGATGAACGGACGGATTGGCTGGAATTCCGCTTCGATATCGCGGGGATTCCGGAGTCGGAGATCGGCCAATTGCTGAAATCTCTCGAGGAGAAGCGCAAATATTACCGGCTCCCGAACGGAGCGTTAATGCCGCTGGAAACTGCGGAGTTCCAGGAAATCAGCCGCTTCATAGGGGAAGTGGGCATTCGCAAGGGAGAGCGGAAGGAAGCGACAATCCGCGTTCCGGTCGTCCGCGGGCTCTCGCTGATCGACTCCGATCGTTCCGGAAATGCCGTCAAGCTGGGCAGAGCCTTCCGCCAGCTTCTGGACAATATGCGCAATCCGGACCAACTGGAATTCCCGGTTCCCGACAGTCTCGCCCCGGTCCTGCGGGATTACCAGAAGTATGGATTCCAATGGATGCGAACGCTGGCGCATTACCGGTTCGGCGGCATTCTGGCAGACGATATGGGACTGGGCAAAACGCTGCAAAGCATCGCCTTCCTCGTCTCTATGCTGCCCGAGATCAGGGACAGGAAGCAGCCGGCGCTTATCGTCTCCCCGGCTTCCCTCGTCTATAATTGGCAGAATGAGCTGAAGAAGTTCGCGCCGGAGATACGGGCGGCCATTGCCGACGGGAGCCAGGCGGATCGCAGCGATATAGTGATGCAGGCGGCCCAATTGGACGTCATCATCACCTCCTATCCTCTGCTTCGCAGGGATATCGGGGAATATGCCGGCCATTCGTTCCACACCCTCATCCTGGACGAGGCCCAGGCCTTCAAGAACCATGCCACCCAGACGGCGCAGGCGGTGAGGCAGCTTCAGGCCCGGTATCGCTTTGCTCTCACCGGCACCCCGGTCGAGAACAGGCTGGAGGAGCTGTGGTCGATCTTCGAAGCGGTCTTCCCCGGGCTGTTCCCTGGCCGCAAGGCCTTCAACGAGCTGTCCAGGGAAGTGGTAGCCAGGCGGACACGGCCGTTTCTGCTGCGCCGGTTGAAGGCCGATGTGCTCAAGGAGCTGCCGGATAAGATCGAGTCGCTGCAGGCCTCCGAGCTGCTGCCGGAGCAGAAGAAGCTGTATTTGGCCTATCTGGCCAAACTGCAGCAGGAGACGTTGAAGCATCTGAACGAGGACGATCTCCGGAAGAATCGGCTCAAAATTTTGGCCGGCTTGACCCGGCTTCGCCAGTTATGCTGCCATCCCGCCTTGTTTGTCGAAGGCTACGGCGGAAGCTCGGCCAAATTCGAGCAGTTGATGGACATTGTGGAGGATTGCCGGAGTGCGGGAAGGCGAATGCTGATCTTCTCCCAATTTACCGAAATGCTCGCTCTGATCGGTCAGGAACTGGGGAGCCGGGGAGTGCCTTTCTTCTACCTGGACGGCAAAACTCCCGCTTCCGAGCGGGTTGAGCTGTGCAGCCGGTTTAACGAAGGGGAGAAGGACTTGTTCCTCATCTCCTTAAAAGCGGGCGGCACCGGATTGAACCTGACCGGGGCGGACACCGTCATCCTCTATGATCTGTGGTGGAACCCCGCCGTAGAGGAGCAGGCCGCCGACCGTGCGCACCGCATCGGGCAGAAGAAGGTGGTGCAGGTTATCCGCCTCGTCGCCCAGGGCACAGTAGAGGACAAAATGTACGAGCTGCAGCAGAAGAAGAAGCATCTGATCGATGAAGTCATTCAGCCCGGCCAGGAAGCTCTGTCCTCCTTGACGGAGCAGGACATCCGGGAAATTTTGATGATAGGCTGAACCCTACCATTGATGGGAAACGACAAACGACGGACGTTGAGAGTTGAATCGTCCGTCGTTTGTCGTTTCTGGAAAAAAACGCGGAGTGCCCTATTCTAGAGCGATAGTGCACGTCTTTTTTAGAAATAGCCACGCAATGCCCTATTCTAGAGCAATAATGTAGGTCTTTTCGGGAAAAGCCTTGAAGTACCTGATTCTAGAGCGATAGTGCACGTCTTTTCGGAGAAAAGCCTTGAAGTACCTGATTCTAGAGCGATAGTGCACGTCTTTTCGGAGAAAAAGCCACGCAATGCCCTATTCTAGAGCAATAATGCACGTCTTTGGAGCGATTTTTGCGAAATGGCCCCATTTTGTGAAAAAGACCTGCACATTTGAGCGTCTTTCACCTTTTTATTGGAAATAGTCACGATTTTAATGTATTTTTGCTCGTCTTTGCGATGTCTTCACCGACCCGGATGCGACGTTGGCTTTCCCTCAGGTCTCCGTCAGGAGCTTTTTTTAAAAATATATAAGAAAGTTATGTAAGCTTTATCCTTTGCTGATATGCCGTTCAAACCATTCCACGATCCGGTTCAGCCGTTCAACGCGCAGCCCGGGATTCCCACTTCGCGACAGCTCATGGCTTGCGCCCGGAAAGCGCACGAGCTCGGTCTCTTTGCCGGAACGCTTCAACGCCATATAGAGCTGCTCAGCCTGCTCAATCGGGCAGCGCAAATCCTGCTCCCCGTGAAGAATCAGGAGCGGGGTCCGGATATTGCTCACATAAGCGAGCGGGGAATGCTTCCACAGCTTCTCCGTGTCCTCCCACGGATTTCCCATGATTTCCCCTTCGGTAAAGAAATAGCCGATATCGCTTACCCCGTAGAAGGACAGCCAGTTCGAGATCGACCGTTGGGTGACGGCCGCCCGGAAGCGGTCCGTATGGCCTACCGCCCAATTCGTCATGAAGCCTCCGTAGCTGCCCCCCGTTATGCCGAGTCTCTCCTTATCGATGAAATCGAAATGGTCTGCTGCATAATCGACCGCTTCCATTAAGTCCTGATAATCCCGCCCCCCATAATCTCCGCGGCAGCCGTTCACGAACGTCTGTCCGTAGCCGAAGCTGCCTCTGGGGTTGGTATACAGGACGGCATACCCCTGTGCAGCCAGCAGTTGGAACTCATGGAAGAAAGAATGAGAGTACATGGCATGCGGGCCGCCATGGATTTCCAGAATGGCGGGATACCGTCTCCCCGCCTCGAAACCGGCGGGACGCATGACCCAGCCATGAACGGTGACGCCATCCGAAGCCTTGAATTCGAAGGCTTCCGGCGAGCTCCACTCGATCTGCTCCAGGAAAGCGTCGTTGGCTGCGGTCAGCCGGACCTCCTCCCCGGTGTGCAGATCCACCCGGTATAAATCTCCCGGCAGTAACGGATCGGTCACTGCGATCACCAGATACCGTTCGTCCTTCGTTATCGCAAATTGATAAACTTCCCTGGCTCCCTCCGTCAGTGCCTCGGGCTTCCCGCCGCCGTCCAGAGGGAACTGGCAGACCTGCACGCTGCCCGCAATGGAAACCAGCGCGTAGATGGAGCGGCCGTCCGCGCTGAACAGCGGGGGAGGCGTCCGCAAATGCGACCTCATATCGCTGATAGCGGCATTGCCCAGCAACACATCGAAGCCCTCGGTCAGGCAGGCTGCGGCCCCGCCTTCTGCGGAGATCGTATACAGCGCGGTCTGCGTCGCGCCTTCATATGCCCGGTCGTGGCCGAAGAAGGCTATGAGCTTCCCGTCGGGAGAGAAGCTTGCCTGGCTGATCGCCCAGCTCGTATCCGTCAGCCGGCGGGGTTCGCCTCCGTCACGGTCGATGAGGAACAGATCGTTCATAAGCTGCAGGTCGATGTCCTCTGACGGGTCCTTCGCTATTTTCGCCAGGAACGCTATCTGCCGACCGTCCGGCGACCATACGGGCTCATGAACATCATAATCTCCATCGGTGATTTGACGAGTCTGCTCCGTCTCCAGGTCGAGCACAAACAGATGGCTTCTCCGATGATCCCATAGCCCGGCGCCGTCAGCTTTCGGCTTCGACCGGGTGACGACCCGGACCCGGCTTGCCCAGCGCTTATTCTCTTCCTCCGGCGTAAGCTCATCCAGCTCCGGATCTGCGGCCACCTTCGCCGTAAACAGCAAATGCGTGCCGTCGGGAGACCAGGCAAAAGAGTTGACACCGCGCGGCAAGCGCGTGATCTGCCTTGCCTCCCCTCCTTCACGGGGAATGATCCAGATCTGCCTTCCTTGATCGGATTTGCGCAGGAAGGCGAGCCGATTCCCGTCCGGAGACCAGACCGGAGCCGTATCCTGCCCTTCAGGGGCCAGCGGTCCCCCGTTGGTAAACGAGCGGTCCTCCGCTCCGTCGATAGTAAGAAGTCGGATATGAGACCGGTAGTTCTCCCTGTCGTCGCTCACCGATTGACACACATAAGCAATGGAACGGCTCACCGGACATACGGCCGGATCACTGACCCAGCGGAAACTATATAGATCTTCCGCAGTCACCTTTCGTTTGCTCCCCATAGCGCTCACTCTCCTCTTTTCACAATTGCCCCCTTTTTCCATATTTTATCAAAAAGCTTAGACTATGGTCCGAAAAAAGATTCCAGGGCTGCCCCTATTTTTTTAACAAGATAACGATGAAGATCGCTGCCGACAATATATGACCGTTAAAATGCAAAGGTGGCCATGCTTCCCCAATGGATCACCATCTCGATATCACCTCAAACGAATTTACCGAGTGTCGGCAAACAGTCTGTTAACCCATTAACCGGCTTAACCAAACAAGCCCTTTGCCCTCTTTCACTGACCGGAAAGAAGCTTCCGAAAGCGAACAATCAGAACAGGAGAGATCTCCTCCCACACCGACCCTCGGCCTCCGTCATCCCGCCGAAATACCGGCTCGGCCATTCCATCCAGGACGAACTTCTGCTCCAGCCCCAAGGTCACCAATTCCGAAAGCGGCCTGTGAAAATACCGTGTGGGAATCGGTTGATTACGGAGTGAGAGGCCTTCATAGGTCTCCGGTTGGATATATTTGGATATTAGGACGCCCCGCCGAGTAATGATCCCCGTTGCATCTTCCTCCTCCTCTACAACCTTTCGGGCACCGGGTGTTTGGAAACAGGGGTGCAGCACCGAGAAAACGAAAACTCCTCCGGGCTTCAGCAGCTCATACAGTCCTTGCATCAGCGGGGTCATTTCGGCCATATCCATTATAGCCATGTTCGCCACGGCAGCATCGAAGGATTGGACCCCGAGAGACAGAAGAGAATCCAGGTCCGTCCCGTCCATCACCCGGTAATCGATTCGGTCACCGTAATCGGCCGACCGGATTTGGGCCCGTTCAATCATCGTCTCGCTATAATCGAAAGCAACCACCTTCACCCCCAAATCGGTAAGCCTCCGGGCGAAATTGCCGTTCCCGCAGGCAACCTCTACAACCCGCTGTCCTGCCTGCACCCCAAGGAGTCTTTCGGTATGCGGCCTGATCAGGTCTCTGTAAAAGGAATTACTCTCTTCCCCCATACGTTCATCCCAGTAGGAGGCATTTTCTTCCCAGCGCTTTTGACTGTCCGAGACCCATTCTTTCCAGTCAGTCATTGACTCCCCTCCCAAATAATGCTACCGAATCTCAAAATTCGAATCTGCATGTTACCGGTCGCGTCATACGGCCCGACATACGCCCCGTGCCCCTGTCATCAATCCCCTGCGACGTAAGTATCCGGCGAGACATCGTCCAGAAACGGGCTGCGCGTGCCGATGTAGTACAGATGCAGTTCATGCATCGCGCGGGTGCATGCCGTGTAGAACAGCCTGCGCTCGCCCTCTCTGCCGTACTGCTCCTGCGAGGCGTTGTAGAGGATGACGGCATCGAACTCCACCCCTTTGGCCAGGTAGGCGGGAATGACCAGCACCCCGGGCTCGAACGAGGCCGCATCCTTCTCGATCAGCCGAGCCCCCAGCAGTTGATCCAGCTTCGCGAAGGCTTGCCGGCTTTCCCGGGCCGACTTGCAGATAACGGCAATCGTTCGAAGTCCGGAATTCTGCAAAGCCCGGATTCGTTCGGCCACCCTCGCATTAAGGTCAGACTCGTCGGCTGCTTGCGTCACGGTCGGCTTGCTTCCTTCGCGGTTAAAAGGCTCGATCGCATGCCCTTCCGGAATCAATCCGCGCGTAAAATCGATGATTTGCCGTGTGGAACGGTAGCTTCGCGTCAGTATGAACCGCTCGGTCTGTTCTTCCCCGTACAGAGCCTGCAGCGTCTCCCAATGGTCCTCCGCCTCCGCATGACCGAAAATCGCCTGGTTCAAATCTCCGAGCACCGTCATTTTGCTGCGCGGAAACAGTTTTTGGATAAAAGCGAACTGAAAAGGGGAATAATCCTGGGCTTCATCCATAAAGACATGGCGGATCAGGTTGTTGGTCTGGAAGCCCTCTATTCTTTCCTGCAAATACAAATACGGAGTTGCATCCTCATAGGCCAATTCGGACCGGTCCAGCCGCTCTACGGTTTGCGCGCAAATTTCCTCCCAATGCTTGGGCAGGTCCGCCTCCCGGCCGAATCTAAGGGCATACTGCGGATCGGCAAATAACTGCCGGTAAATGCCCGGGACATTAACAAACCGTAATTTCTTCACCCGCTGACGCAGCCCCTTGAAGTGCTCGCGGACAATCATGGAGCCCAGCAGCTCCCTTTCCCGATCATAGTCATCGAATGACTCCCCTGCGAAGCGGTTTTGCTTCCTCAGCTTTTGGTAAGCTTTCTGATAGGCGTCATTATCGAGCAGCCCGATTTCATCCTCCACCCACGGTTCATTCCGTTCGGCCTTCTCCTTTTCCTTCAATTCCCCCAGAAGCCATTCGGACAACAACTGCATCCGGTTCGGTATGGACAAGGACGAATCCAATGCATAGAACTGCTCCCGGATCCGGGCCGCCGACAGAAGCGTTTTGCCCCTGAACCTCAAGCCTTTAAAAAGGATTCCTTCCTTCCCGAGAACGGACAAATACCTCTCGATCAGCTCCATAAACCGCGCCGAAGCCTTATAACGGATTCCCTCCATGCGGGCCTCGTATCCCGGTTCGTTCATAGCGGTGTACTCGTACTCCAGTTGGGCGAACGGATCGCCAAGCTGGAATTGACGGCCGAGCCGATGATCCAGAAATTGCTGGAAGGTCGTCTGCTGCATGTTTTCTTCGCCAAGCTCCGGAAGGACGGTCGACACATAGCTGTTAAACATCATATTGGGCGAGAAAAGAACGATATGCTCGGCCTTCAGCGTTTCCCGGTACCGATACAGCAAATAAGCTACCCGTTGCAAAGCCGCCGAGGTTTTGCCGCTTCCGGCAGCTCCCTGGACGATAAGAAGACGGCTTCTCTCGTTGCGGATAATTTGATTCTGCTCTTTCTGAATGGTGGCTACAATGCTTCTCATCTGCGAATCCGCCTGCTTGCCCAGCACCTCCTGCAGCAGCTCGTCGCCGATGGTCACTCCTGTATCGAACATACTGACGATTTGCCCGTCACGGATCGTATATTGACGCTTAAGCTCAACGGTTCCGGAGACCGTGCCCCCGGGAGTCTCGTACCGGGCAGGGCCGGGTGCGTAATCGTAATACAAGCTGGATACCGGCGCCCGCCAATCATAAATGAGAAATTCCATTTCTTCTTCATCATACAAGGAGCTTATTCCAAGATATATGGACTCGGCCCTTCTCTGTCCCTCTTCCAGAAAATCCACCCGGCCAAAGTATGGGGATTGCTTGAGCTTGTTCAGAATGTTCAATTGGTTGTACGCGTGCTCGTAGCTGCGCTCCTTCTCCGACAACACCTCCGCCTGCTGTTTAATGCTGGCGTAGGTTTCGATGAGCTCGCTGGGATCGTCCAGATTTATGGTGACGTCGTCCCAGAAATTTCTCCGCACGTCCACGGTTTCCTCTTTCTTATCGCTGACATGCTCCTGAAGAACCGCGATCTTGCTGTCAATTTCTTGTTCCACGCGCTCTACACGCTTCTTCTCTTCCAGCCAATCCTGTTCAGTCAAACTCATCAAATCACTCCTTTTGCTAAATCCCTATCTTTAACCAACCTAATAAAATGAATGTTGACAGCCATGCTTCTTTTGTGATAATATATTATTGGGAAATAATATATTTGGATTTTGACATCTACAAAATCCAAACCTTATTGTAGCACAGGACCGGTTTAGAAATCAATCGGTTTCTTCTTGTGCTCTATTTTGTTATGTCTGAATATTGGTGCAGCTCTAGCGTTCAATTTGACGGATAAAATAAGATGGGGTCGAGCATTGCTCCTGCCCGATCTTTTTTTCTTTGTTAAGGATCCGGTGCTTCCTTTACTATGCCCTGTAATCCTTCCCGACAAATGGGCATCTGCACAGTCCAACCGTTAATCCGGGACATAGACTTATATAGGCTATCTGTTGCCGCCCTAACCGGCTTGCCTGGCGAGGCAGACAGCCGCAATGATCGTTCTGACAGGATGTGAGCCCTATGGATATACCCGTCTCCGGCTTCGTTGTTCATTCGGATGATTCGGACGGGCGTCATTCCCACAAACTGTATATTACAAATTGGAATGGAAGACCCGTTCACATTCATCCTTTCTCCGGTGTGACCTCCTTCGATGTCGGGCATAGACATCAATACGCGGGCACAACCGCCCCCGCTCCGAGCGGAGTGCAGCATGTCCATCAATATCAAGCTGAAACCTCGTTCGATGATGGCCATATGCATCTGATCCGGGGCACGACCGGACCGGCCATTCCCCTTCCCGAAGGTGGCCATTACCACTATTTCGAAGGCGTCACTACCGTTAATGGAGCCACTCCCCATGCCCATGAATACGGGGGAAAGACCGGCAACGAAATCTAATCAAGCGAAGACACAGAAGGCTGCAGACCCAAGCGGATCTGGCAGCCTTCTTTCCCTTATCGGGCGGCTAATATTTGCGCAATGACACGGGCGCCTTCCCAAACCACTGCTCCCGTGTATAATTGACAATCCGGCCAAATAACCGTTCGATGGTTTGGGTGGAATCAGCCAGCATCCGCACAGCGAAGCCCGGCACGATCAACTCGGACAGGCCGATCTTCCCCGCCTGTTCCTCCAGTTGAACCGCTTCTGTCAATGCACTGCAGAAGGACGCCGTTGCCTGCTCACCGATGACGAACAGGGAGCCGAAATGGGTGTGCCCGTCCATTCTGCCTAAACCGGACAACGGCCGGCTTGCTGGATTATACTTTGAAATTTCTTTGGGATTGTTTATTATTGAAACAAGGAGTTTAATTTTGTGAATGATATAAATAAAGGTGTCATTCCTGACTGCATCTAAATAGTCCTCACTTAACCAAATGCTTAAAATAAGAACAATGAATGAACTATTTGGTAATTTTCTAAGCGACAATGGTCCATGAAGTGTCTATAAGGAGTGAGAAAATGCTTGTAATTATAGTAAGTCTGTTTTCGTTTGTTCCAGTTCTAGGGTTATTCATAGGAGTCTTCTCTATAATTAGTAATATGAAAAGTATAAACAGCTTTGAAAGAAATAATAAACCTTACTTTATTTCTTTAGTAATTAGTATACTTGGATTATTATTCCAGGTATTTATTATCATTAATCTATTAAGCTATTTCAGTTTGTCTGTAAAATAATAAGGACATAAACTAAGTCTAATTTGGGGCCATATCTTTTATACCTTTCTAGATGGCGTAAAATATTCTGTGTACCAAGATTTGGAGCCTTCACAGGCGACAAAAAAGTAGGGTATTCTCGGGATTGCAAAAAGTCACCAAGAAAGGAACCCTACTCATGGTAACTATACACGAAAATATGCTCACAAATCTAATTGAAAATCTTGTCACCGATTTTGTGAAAGAAAAACTCGAACTGATCATGCGAGAAGAAATTCAACACTTTATGCAGGAACACGCGGAAAAACCAAATAGCCGCAACGGTTATTATGTACGTACCCTAGATACGAAGTATGGCAAAATCGACGATCTACGAGTTCCGCGAGACCGTAACGGCGAATTCCACACACAGGTCTTTGAACCTTACCAGCGTCGAGACGGTTGGTTAGAGGAGGCTGTTATCCACATGTATAAAGGCGGAATGAGTACCCGCGATGTGGCTCATTTTATCGAGGGCATGTTCAGCAGTCAGTATTCCCCTACTACCGTAAGTAACATTACCAGTACCGTGCTCGAAGACGTTTGTCGTTGGCAGTCCAGGGGCCACTTGAGAAGCGCTATTCGGTGATTTATTTGGATGGCATGTATGTGAAGTTGAAACGAAGCACCGTCAGCGGCGAAGTGATCTATTTTGTCATGGGAATCAACGAGCAAGGCTATCGCCACATCCTCGGCTTCTACGTTGGCGGTCAAGAAAGCGCCAACGGCTGGAAAGATGTGCTTAAAGACCTGTATAACCGCGGCGTACGTGAAGTGCTGCTAGGGGTTTTTGATGGGCTTCCGGGCCTGGAAGAGGCGTTTCGCGAGGTCTATCCCAAAGCAGACGTTCAGCACATTGCGTTGTGCATAAAGTACGCTCGACGTTTCCGAAAATCCGGGTGGAGGACAAGACCGATTTTCTAGAGGATCTCAAAACCGTCTATCATGCGCTGGATCATGAATTAGCGCTGGCTGCGTTTGACGTGTTTAAGGGAAAGTGGGGCAAAAAGTACCCAAAAGAAATCAAGTCCTGGGAAGACCAGTTGCCGACACTTTTGACCTTTTACAAGTATCCTCCGCAAATCAAGGAGGCGATTTACACCTCCAATCCCATCGAACGGATGATAAAGGAATTCCGAAAGCGCCTGCGGCCTATGAACAGTCTGACGAACATCGAAGCCGCAGAAAAGATTGTCTACCTGGACGCGCTTGATTACAACGAAAGGTGGGGACAACGCGTCATTCGTGGTTTCGGTGATCCGTTAGTGAAACAAAGGCTGCAAGATCTGTTTGAGGAACGTTATCCGAATGATGGCCCGGAAGTAGAATAAAAAATGAACTGCACCCCAATTGTTAGACACGATCTGACATAGGAGGTGCAGTTTTTTCATGGCCAAATTAACAGCACAAGAAAAAATACAAGCCGTAAAAACGTATCTTGAGGGAATTGAAGGACTGAAAACCGTAGCTGAAAGCGTAGAAGTATCAAAAGCTATGCTCCAAACATGGATACGTCAGTATCAGCATCATGGGGAAGATTCCTTTAAAAAAAGCTATACAGCTTATTCAGCGGAGTATAAACTAAGGATACTTAACTACATAAAAGAATACGGGACGTCTATCCGCGAGGCAGCTGCGATCTTCAATATTCCAACACATTCTCTGATTTCAAGCTGGAAGAAACAACTTGAGACAAAAGGAGTAGACGCCCTCATATCAAGGAAAAGGGGACGTCCGTCAATGAAAAAAGAAGAAACACCAACACCATCTGAAGGCTCGGTCGAAGCATTACAAGTAGAAGTAGAACGTCTACGAATGGAGAACGCCTATTTAAAAAAGTTGAATGCCTTAGTTCAAAGCAAGGGAAAATTACAAAGCAAGATAAAGCGCAAGTAATTTATGATCTAAGGCTAGAATTCCCAATCACTTCATTACTGCAACTGGCTCAGATCCCGCGTAGTACGTATTATTACTGTGTAAATACATTCGGAAGGCCAGATAAAGATGCAGACTTAAAAGCCCGTATTACAGCCATTTACCAAGAACACAAAGGTCGTTATGGATACCGTCGAATTTGCGATCAACTAAACAATGAAGGGCTTCAAATAAATCACAAAAAAGTAAAACGAATCATGGACGAGCTTGGATTGAAATGCTCAGTCCGGATTAAAAAGTATCGTTCTTATAAAGGAACTGTGGGTAAGATCGCACCAAATATATTAAATCGAGATTTCAACGCCACGAAACCTAATGAAAAGTGGGTAACGGATATTACGGAGTTCAAATTATTCGGTGAGAAGTTGTATTTATCCCCGATGCTAGACTTATTTAACGGTGAAATTATTACGTATACAGTGGAGTCACGCCCCGTCTATTCCCTTGTATCCAACATGCTGGACAAAGCACTGGAACATATAAAAGGCGAAGATGTACTCATTATTCATTCGGATCAGGGTTGGCACTATCAGATGAAGCAATACCAAAAGTTATTAAAAGAACACGGGATAACTCAAAGCATGTCACGTAAAGGAAACTGCTATGACAATGCCGTTATGGAGAACTTCTTTGGCATCTTAAAATCCGAATTTTTATATACACAAGAATTTGAAAGCATTGAGCACTTCAAGAAAGAACTTGAACAATACATCGAGTATTACAATTACAAACGTATTAAAACAAAACTAAAGGGCATGAGCCCGGTACAATACCGGGTTCACACCCAGAAAGTAGCTTAATAATAAAACTGTCTAACTTTTTGGGGTCACTTCACGCCTTCGCTTGGGCTACGTCCTCCACCGAGCTTAAACATAAAAAATATTTCTTATCCATCGTCCCGATGGATAACCCTACCAGCTTACACAAACTTCTTGACGCTACCCCTTTCTATTAGACATTGGAAAAACTAATGAAAATTCGATGTGCATTTTTATGGTAGTCAAAGGACAAAAGCTTAACAATCGTTAAAAATAGAAGGTCCTACCGCATGTTGAAGAGAGATGGAATTATAGAGAGATTACTGAACACTTGGATAAATAGGATTAAAGATGGTAGTGAAGAACCTGGTAAGAAAATATCGTAATTGGGGAGCTGCAAGTTTAAAGGATAAGCGCGGGAGCCGTCCAAGATAGAATCAGAGTAAGAGCGAGAGTTTGGACACTATTGTTTTGTATCGAAAGCGATGATTTTCAAAATACCTGCTCATACTGAATTTTGAATCCGCGGTTCATTCAAAAGAAGTCAAAAGAAGTCAAAAGAAGTTAACGATGTAGCGTAGTATAGGGTATCTAAGGGGCGAACTTATTTATCTGCATTCAATGAGCAATCAAAAAGCGAGTTCTTTACTTACCACATTAGCTGGCTTAAACGATAACCAGAAACGTTTAGGAGGTTATTTGAACGTGACTGGGTTGAATCGTTCATAGCGTTAGAGGGCCAGTGCAAGTCTCATGTTTACCATGACTTATTTCCCCGATTGTGCGAAAACCAACTGTCTCAAAGAGTTGTTACAATAGCTTCTTTTATTTGGAGAAGTAAGCCCATTATGTCTATGATATACGAAATATTTGAGAAAGCACTCAAGCAAATTGAGAAACTCATTCGCTTTTATACCGGGAAAGGGCATTAGCTAAATAAACTGACGTCGGTAGAGTACCGACGTCAGTTTCGCAGAGTGTTTTTTCAGTATCTACTAAAACGGGGAACTGGCTAAAGTAAAACAAAGGAGCTTTACTATTTACCAGTTAGGTTCCCAAGTAGCTTCACCTACTCCATCAAAGTTCGGATGTGTGGACTCTAATTTCTTCCAATTATCCCAATCATGACCTAGTACATATACATGCCACGTATCTACTTGGGTACCGTTAGCTAAATTAATTCTAGATTCAAATGACTGTCGAGCCCAAGCCCAACGGTTATCTTCAATACGTCCTGCTGCATCCCCAACATGCGACCATACTAATGCCGGATTAAAATTACTTAAAGATCCGAATTGATCCAAAACACGAGTTGCGTCTCCTGTTGATGTATCATAATTAAATTGAACGGAGACAGAAAGGGTTGTGGTTTGTACACCAAAAACAGAAAGTATATAGGAACCGGTAACCGTTTTATTTCCTTCGCCTGTAATTATCGTTGCCAAATCAGATTTTGTTTCTACTGGAATTCCATTAACAACTTTTTTTACTGTACCATTTGCTTTTGTGCTGTAAGCAATACTTTCATAAAATTCATCAGAGAATAAAAATTCAACAAATTTAACCTGATCTTCCTTCGTTAATGTTAAAAATTGATTCAGGGTTTCTTGTGCCTTAGGGTCTTCTAAAGTTTTGTCTTTAAGATAAGAAATATATTCTTCAACTGTCATTAAATCCTCTGAAGCTGCTGAACTAACTGAGGAAAAGAGACTAAAGACTAGAAAAAGCGAAAACATTAACGATAGAACTTTTTTCATGCAAATACCTCCTTCATTCTATTATAGTAGTTATAAAAAATAACATTTACAGCGATTTGCCTAAATCACGTAGAACTTTACTAGATAGATAAAAACCGAAAATCTAATGCCTTTCTCTCTAAAGATTTAAATGATAGCGAAATTGGTTTTCTAGTACACCTGCACCTCCCTATTTTTATTTGGCGCTCTTTTATTTAGCTATGTACAAAGTGATTACGTCCGAGTTATAATACATTCTAAGCTGCTACTTTGCTATAGCAAAGTAAAGAGCCCCTAGAGTCGATATTCAGTAGATGCCCGCTTATAGCTCAACTGAATATCGACTCTTAATTTTATTGCAACAAGAAAGTCGAGTATAAAATACACAACATTCTTGTATACAACCACATTTTCCACAATTTTTTCGAATATTTGCTTTCACCATTTTCCTACGTTTACCATATTTATTATACTGATGTCAATATTATAACGAGAATAAAAGCTACATTTAATAGATCAGAACTCTATATTAAATACATCAAAGAAGCTGGGGGCAAGCCCCCCCAGTTTCTTACCATTCCAGCATTCTACTTTCTTCTACTTTTTTCTTCTTGCTTTCTTCAACCATCGATCTCTTAAACACCTAGTGACAAGGATTAAGGATAACTTAGTTCTATCTGTTAAATTTAGAGGTCAGATAGAAGACCAGCATGGATTTCCCGCTAATCTTGAACTAGAAACGGAGGACACCATCGGAAGAATTGCGTAGAGAGCCGACATTTTCCAGACCGGGATGATACACTTCCCATTTATTTGGAATGGCATTTCAATCGTTTACATAAAATTGCCATATGTATCAAACTACTGTCAAGCATTTGATCTTGTCCATGACAAAAAACCGGAAGTACACACTTCCGGCTTGCATATCGGCATTATTCTATTTTTATTTAATTACTTCACGCCTTCGGCAACTTCTTTAACCATCTCTGCCATGGAAATCAGTCCACCGCCGGACAGATACCAGTAATTCGGGTCGAGATAGATGATTTTGCCTTCTTTAAACGCGTTGGTCTTCTTCACCAGATCGTTCTCCACGACTTCCTTGGCTGGTGTTACATTCTCGCCGCTGACTACCGCGTCTCTGTCAATGACGAAGAGATAGTCCGGGTTTTTCTCGGCGACGTATTCGAACGTTATTTTTTGACCATGTGGTGTTTGAGAATCGATTTTATCGTCCACTGGCACAACTCCGAATACGTCATGGATCAAGCCGAATCGGGAGCCTACCCCATAAGCGTTGGCCTTGCCACCTGTCGTCAGAATGATCAAACCTTTCTTACCGCTGGCGGCTGCTGTTTCGTTCAACTGTTTGATGGATTCGTTAATCGCAGCCAGCTCCTTGTCCGCTTCGGCTTCCTTACCGAAGATCGAGGCAAGCGTCTTTACGTTTTCCGTGAAGGATTCCATATAGTTCTGTGTATCAACGCCCATATAGACCGTTGGAGCGATTTTTTTCAGCTCTTCGTAGGCTTCGGACGATCTGCCCGAAATGATGATCAACTCCGGCTTAAGCGCGTTGATTTTCTCGAAGTCGGGCTCGAACAATGTTCCTGCGTTCATGTATTTTGAATCTTCATATTTCTTCAAATGGCCCGGCAGCGAGCTCTGAGGCACGGCAGCCACTTCGATTCCCAGCTTATCCAATGTTTCCAAAGCACCGTAGTCGAATACAACGACATTTTTCGGATTTTTCTTAACCGTTGCTTCCCCAAGCTGATGTTTGATCGTAAGCACCTCGTCTTTAGGCGCCTCTGTGTTCTTATTCTCGTTATTTGCCGCGGCGTTAGTTGTCTTTGCCTCTGATCCGCCCGGGTTTCCTTCCGAATTTTTCGCCCCGCATGCGGCGACTATGAAGACCAGAAAAATCATCATCAACAACATGGATAATTTCTTGCTCATTCTTAACACCCCTAATCATTTAGTTTTTATATGAAATTATTTTGACGATATCGCTAACTTTACTTTATGTCCGCTGCCTTTTTGTAAGTATGGTTTCTGCTATCCTCCTTTCACGGCGAACTGTCGGAGCGAACCGTGCTGGGAACCGTCAAATAAGATTCACCGGCTTTTGTAGAAAGATTAAGTAAAATAAACGCAGATTTTATTGCCGTCAATCTCGTGAATCTGAATGTCCATATCGTATACCTCCCGCAGTACGGACGAATCGATAATTTCGGCGGTCGTGCCTTCCTTTACAATTCTACCGTCCTTAAGCGCCACAATATAATCGGAATAACAGGAGGCGAAGTTGATGTCATGGATTACGATAATCACTGTTTTGCCCAGCTCGTCGGCCAATCGCCTCAGCACCTTCATAATTTGAACGGAATGCTTCATATCCAAATTGTTCAGTGGTTCATCCAGCAGAACATAATCGGTATTCTGGGCAATAATCATGGCGATGAAAGCTCGCTGCTTCTGTCCGCCGCTCAACTGATCCAAGTATTTGTCCTGCATGTCTTCCAGTTCCATATAGCGAATGGCTTCGTCCACATATTTCTTGTCCTCCGCCGTCAGTCTTCCTTGGGAGTATGGAAAACGTCCGAAGCCGACCAAATCTTTAACCGTTAACCGGATATTAATGTGGTTGGACTGCTTCAGGATGGAAATCCGTTTGGCCAGCTCGTTGCTTTTCCACTGACCGATTTCGCGTCCCTCAATCCATATCTCCCCTTCGTCCTTGGGGATCAGGCGGCTGACCATCGACATCAGAGTGCTCTTCCCCGCCCCGTTCGGCCCGATAAACGAGGTAATCTTCCCCTTCGCTATCTTAACGGATACTTGATCTACGACATTTTTGTTTCCGTACCGTTTGGAAACGTTTCTGACTTCTACCACGATTTGTTCTCCTTTAACAGAAGGTATATGAAGTATACTCCGCCGATAAAATTGATGATGACGCTTAACGAGGTGGAGAACGTGAATACCCGCTCGACCAAGAGCTGTCCTCCGACCAAAGCGATAATACTGATCAGGATAGATCCTGTGATTACATACGAATGCCGGTACGTTCTTATAAATTGATAGGCTACGTTCGCGACGAGCAAGCCCAGGAACGTGATCGGTCCGACCAGTGCGGTGGACACGGCTGTAAGTATTGCAACGACAATCAGAATTCTCTTGACGACATAATCGTAGCTGACACCGAGATTGATCGCATGTTCTTTGCCTAAAGACAGCACATCCAAATATTTATTGATCTTGATAAAGTAGGCTGCCGTAGCGAAGACGACGATGTAGGCAAGCAGGAGAATGTCGGAGTTGACGTTATTGAAGCTCGCGAACATCTTGTCTTGGACCACCATAAATTCGTTCGGATCGATGAGCATTTGCATAAAGGACGAAATACTGGAAAAGAACGTTCCGAAGATTAATCCGACCAGCAGCAGGAAATAAATATTTTTGCCCTCTCTTTTGAACAAAAATTTATACAATAGTCCCGCGAACAGCACCATAAAACCGACGGAGATGAGAAAGTGAATGTTCTTGCTCATCATGGTCAACGTAGTGGAGCCGAAGATGAAGACAATCGCCGTCTGCACCAGCATATAAAGAGAGTCCAATCCGATGATGCTCGGCGTCAATATTTTATTGTTCGTAACGGTTTGAAACATAACGGTTGAGAAAGCGATGCTGCCGCCCGTCAACAATATGGCCAATATTTTCTTGCCTCTTCGCGGCAATACATAATCCCAATTGCCGGCCGCATCGATGAATAAAAGGATGCAGATGAGCAACAGTGCCAGGGCGCCCAGGATATACAGCTTCGTTTTATGACTCATGTGACTTTCTCCTCAATAGCAAATAAAGAAAAATGCCGCTTCCTATGACCCCAACCGTAAGGCCGATAGAAATTTCGAACGGATAAATGATAATACGGCCGAGAATGTCGCAAGCCAGGACGAATACTGCCCCTAACAACGCCGTATGAGAAAGGTTTTTCTTCAGGTTATCGCCTTGGTAAATAGTTACGATGTTCGGAATGATCAGCCCCAGGAAAGGGATGTTTCCAACCGTAAGCATAACAATCGCGGATACAAGTGCGACGATCACCAGGCCGATATTGACTACCCGCTTGTAATTCAGCCCCAGGTTGACGGAGAACTCCTCCCCCATGCCGGCAACGGTAAACCGGTTCGCGTATAGATATGCTGCGACAACTAACGGGATACTTAAGTAAAGCAGCTCGTAGCGGCCCTGCATGATCATGGAAAAGTCGCCGTGAAGCCAAGCGCCCACACTCTGGATTAGACCATACTTGAGACCCAAGAATGTCGTCGTCGAGCCGACGATGCTGCCGAACATCAAACCGACTAGCGGAATAAAGATTGAATCTTTATACTTGATTTTGTCTAAAATCTTCATGAATGCGAATGTTCCCGCCAGCGCGAAAACAAAAGCGACAAGCATCTTCTGCAGAGGGCTGGCCGAGCCGAAGATCAACAGCGATACGAGAATTCCCAAGCTGGCCGAGTCCATCGTTCCCGCCGTAGTCGGGGAAACGAATTTGTTTCTCGTCAGCTGCATCATGATCAACCCGACGATGCTCATGCTCGTTCCGGCGATAATTATGCTGATTAAGCGGGGAACGCGGCTGATCATAATAATTTCCAACTGGTCCTCTGTCAAGCTGAATATATCGAAGATGGATATATCCGTAACGCCTATAAATAATGAAATAAAGGAGAAAACTATCAGTGCGATAACCAGGTATCTTTTTTTCATCACTTTTTTCCTTTGCGCAAATGAATCTCATTCTCATTCAGGGTAATAATGATATTCATTCTCAATTAGATCACGATTAGTATTATAACATGCTGAACCCCGCTGTCAACATTATCCATGGTTTTCCGGATAAAAAAACGACAAAATTCAATAATTATTCATAATGTTGGTTCATTTTTTCAACTTGCTCGTTACGTCTGCCCGCAACAACGGGATGTAATTGGAAAATCCGTCTATTTCTGCTGGTGTTGTGCCAAGGGAATGGAGTAGCGCGTCTGATTGGAAAATAGCTTAGCCAACCACCGGCCCTTGTGGTGATTATCTCCCACTGCGCACGACTCCCAGTGCGCGGTGTTTGACGTCGCATGACGGTGGTCAACCACATGGCTACGTACCGGGGACTGGGTAACTAACTGGATTTTATGTAGATAGATGGGATCTAGCCGCCAAAATCGCTAACCTACCTTGAAAATCCGTCTATTTTACCGTCTGCAGGCATCGTTGCAAGCGGAGCGGCACATCTAACTGTATTTGGTACAGGTAGATTCAAGCGAATGGGCGAAAATGATCAAACTAACTGGATAAACTACAGTTAAAATGGGCAACTTTGGGCGAAACGGCTGTTTTGGCGCAAACTAACTGTAGGTTTTCCAGTTAGTTTCCATATTTCTTCCGAATCTAGAAATCTAACTGTATGAAATCCATTTAGTATTCAAATTTCACACTATTGAAGCAATTCAACTCTATTCTACCTTGAAAATCCATCCATTTTCACCATCTGATGGTGTCGCGGTCAGCGGCATGGGGGTCTAAATGGGTTTTGGCGATATGGCTCTTTTTGTACCCAATAGATGGAGGTTTCTCCGGTTAGTTTTGGTTATTCGGTCAAAATGGGCAAAACTAACCGGATGAAATCCATTTAGTATAGGCGAATTTACTTTAGTCCGGGTTACGAAGCCGGTTTATATAGAATGATTCAATTACGCCACCTTCCTCTCGAGAAGACGGCCTATAGAATGAATAGGAATCCCGGGAAATAAAAAGGATAGAGCCCTGCAGCCCCACCCTGCCGCTGTGTATGAATCTTACACGAGAGTTTGTCTGCGCTTGAATTCCTGGATCGCTTGATCGCTCATTCTTGCAGGAGTCCATTTCGGCTCCCAGACGAGATTCACTTCAACGTCTGTGACGCCGGAGACGGCCCCTACCTTCTCATGGATTTCGCTCAGAAGCTCGTCCTTCAGCGGACATTCCGGAATCGTCAAAGTCATGGTAATCATTACCTTACCGTCCGGATCGGCCTCAAGCTCGTAAACAAGCCCCAAGTCCACGATATTGATATGCAGCTCGGGGTCCATCACTTCCTCCAATACGGACCATACCTTATCCTTCAAGTCCATTTTCCCGCTTCTCCTTTACATTTCATTGTGATAGGATACCTCCTTAAAGTATCCAACGGGAAAATTTTTATGAAGCGTCTCTTACGGCAAGGAGGCATCTGATTGGGCCGGGTACCCCGAAAACATCACATGGCGGGTGCATCATCTCGGCTGCCCTTCGTTGTCAGCTCTTGTGCCGGGAGTTGAACGGCTGCTTAATCCGTAGTTCTTGGGCTTTCAGTAAAATCTGGGAGCCTCCCATAGAATCCGCGGCTTCGCTGGTCCGCACCTTGTCGGTCGTCTGTTTCCGCACCGCGCGCGGCTCCCATCCCTGCGCGCGGTGTTTGACGTCACATGATGGTGGTCAACCACATGCCGCCAGGCTGCTCTCCCCAGTGTTCCTTCGCCACGATATGCCACTCCCGGCTTCCCATGGAAGCCCGTTATTTGTATTTCCGCCAGTCCATATTGGAGTTCTTCAGCAAATGCTCGAAATCATTATCGAGTCTCTCCTGCTCGACCTTGCGGGCTTGTTCCGCCTTCTTGCGTTCTTCTTCCTTCCGCTTCTCTTCTTCCGCCTTGATCTCGTTCGCCTGAGCTTTCAGCTTATCGACCATCTCGCTGCTCAGTAAATCCTTCAATGTGGCCGGCTGCTCCGCAGAAGAAGGCCGATTGGACGGTGAAGCCTGTCTTCTCTTCTTGGCCATTTGTTGCTCACCCCGCTTTGATCGCCCTGCCCTTCTTCATCCGGTGCATTCCCATAAAGACGCTGTCTAAATGGAGCTGCCGGGCAGAAGAGCGTGCGAATGATCTCTGGTCGTTCTTGCTTCCGGTTACGGCGCCTCGGTATTCCGTCGTCAAAGCAACGACAGAGCTAGATTCGCCAAGCACCACCTTGGAATCCATTGTACCCGTCATCCCTCCACAGTACAATCCTGATTCCCGGGAGAAGCACACGTTTGAGAAAAGGCCTCGCCCTGGGCGAAAAGGCTTTTGACCGCTTTTGACCAGTCCATCAAACGCAGCAACGCGCCCCCGAGAAGGCGCGCGTTTTGAACATTTAGGGGGCAGGCAGCCTATCAAGTCCACTACTGCCAGCTGCCCATTAACCGGCAATATGCCAGTCCTGATCCGGATTCCATCTATAAAGGGCGATACTTAACCCGATAAAGGATTACCGCATAAAAGCTCCCACTATCCCATATCGGTCGATCATACTTCGGAAGCACTTGCGGCGTAGGGGCCTTTCTGTGCCTTGACATAGTATACGGCGTGACTGGAGCTGACGATATGCTCCGGCTTTGGCTTGCCTCTAGCCTGCCGATGTCCTTCCAGATGGACTTCGCTCTTCTCCCATCCTTTCCACGCCTCCTCGGATTCCCAGCGGACCATGACGACCACTTCTTCATCGCCTCGTACCGTTTTCTTGACCATAACGCTCAAATCTATAAATCCGGGAGACTTCTCAATAGCCCCTTCTCCGCTAAACCGTTCAACGACTTTATTGGAAGTTCCTTCCTTAACCACGATGGTCTTAGTCTCGATAAACACGATCTGTCCCTCTCCTCTCCCATTACCAGATGGTGGTATTCCCTACCATTCTAATTGATAAAGATTCTCATTGTCAATGAAATCCGAAAATTGAGCTTTTCACAGAAAAAGGGCCCGAGAGAAAAACAGCGAGTCGACAGAGTATCGCAGCACCAGATTTCTGCCGTGCCTGGGGCGACACCAGCCGCCCCTTCCTCTCCCGAACGAATACCAACCCAAAAAAATGAAAAACCGGACCCGTTAAGACGGATCCGGCTTTTCATTTTGTTTATTTCCAGGCGGAATGATAACATTCCTGGTGCCGCTGAGCTTTTCGTAAAACAACATTTTGTCTCGGCTGAACAAGCGAAGCATGAAATGAACGGCGAAGACAAGATTTCCCAGCCCGACGATAAACAGAAGCGTCATGGAGAAGATCCAGACAAAGCTCCCTGCCGCTGCGATCTGCAGGAACAGAACATTCAAACCAAAAATTCCGAAATACAGAATGCCGTAACGGATCGACAGCTCCTTCAGCGTCACCTTCTCTCCGGCCCCTTTCACCCGGATGCGGACGATCGATTTGCCCAACGTAACGCCATTAGTGACGAAAGGAATGACAATGAAGTAGAGGAAGACAATGAGAGCAACCTCCAGCCAGGAATTCATCCTTCCGAATAGGCTTAAAAATCCGTTGATGAATCCGATCAGCAGCCAGTCGATGGCCAAGGCAATGGTCCGGCGAATCATCGAAACCGGTCGGGCAGCCAGATCAATTCCTTCATCCAGCTTTTTCGTGTTCGGCAGAAATCCGGTGATTATTGGCGCAATGAGGCATCCCGCCATGGCCCCTGATGTATTCAGAAGCAAATCGTCCACATCGAACAGCCGGTACGGACAATTGTAAATGCCATAAAGCCCGGAAAGCTGGGTCAGCTCGAAAAATAACGAAGCCAGAAACGACAATATCAGCGTTTGGAACCAGGTTCGATGAAAGTAATATCTCAAATAAATCCCTAATGGAAATAACAGCAAGAAGTTAAAGGCCGCCTGCTGAAAAGCCCTCTCCTTCAGAACTCCGATATAGGTCATCGGATGGTCCCACTGGAACCCGGTCTCCCGCAAGAAATCTACGACGAAATAAAACGGCATTAACTGCATATGCTTCGTACCCGGAGGCTGCAGACTGCAAGTATTGGTCGTCTCCGGAAGAGGGAGAATGACCAGATAGTAAGCCGCCATTGCATACAGCAGCAAGGAATAGAGCACAATGGAGCGATACCAATTGACATAACCGTACTTGCGATAATGGTATAGCAGGAACGGAAGCAGAATGACGAAGGCCGCAATCGGGAAAGTAATAAAGGCCTGCTTGATCGGAAATAAATACGACGACATGGAATAACCACCTGTTCATTAGGTCAAGATCACTTCTGAAATTATACAGACCGCTTCCTTTTGAAGCAAGCTTTTGTCGGAACAAATACGGCATGAGCCCGCTATAAGTGCTGGTTCATTTTACCGGATTGCTGTCTGCATTGCTGTGGTGAAGTATGATATACCTTTCTGAACATTTTGGAAAAATGCGAAAAATTGTGATAGCCAAGGCTTCGGGCTACATCGGAGATCGGGATGGTCGAGCCGGTAATCAGCTCTTTGGCCCGGGACATCCGGGCATGCAGGATATAATCCGTGATCGATTCCCCGACTTCACGTTTGAACAGGCGGGACAGGTAGGCGGGATTGAGATGAACGCAGCCGGCGAGCTGCTCTCTGGTGATCGGTTCATGTAAGTGCTCTGTGATATAGTACTGGACACGCTGAACCACCGAATGATTCTGATGCAATTGATCATAAATAACCTGAACCGCTCGAAGAGTTGAAGCCTCCAATTGCTCAAGGCTGCGAGGCCTGGCGTTCAGCAGAATTCCTTCTTGATCCTGAAACAGTTCAAAGGCGGACAGTCCGTTCTTATGAAGAATATAATGCACCATCTGCATAAATTCATGACGAAACCCTTCCAGCTCTACAATCGAAAGTCCCGGAATGCCGCTCATTTCCGCGATAAGGCAGCGAATCTCTCTCTGCAATTCGTCCAGCTTGCCCTGTTCCAGCAGAAAGGTCCAGGCAGATAGGCGCGGAATCATCGTCCTAATCGAATAGGGGCCTGCCGCAGCCAATGTATACACCTGGTTGGATTTATTCAAATTGTTGTACTCCATCTGCAGCAGCCGTCTGTACGTTTCGGCTATATCATAGAGAGTGGAGCTCTTTCCAATATAACAGGAAACGTTACAGCTGAAGTATTTACGACAGTCCCGGATGTAGCTTTCACAGCGCGAATGCAGCTCGTTCATCGCTTCCGCTCCTCCATCCACTCCGACGATGATAACGACATTCACGCCCTGCTTGGTCTGAATGACTTCACCCTGGCCGGTAAGAAGCAGCATTTCGGATGCTCCTTTGCGAACGGCATATTCCATCATCTCTTCATCCTTCGTGCTGAACTCGCGCAGCCACGATTCGACGCTTACCAGAACAGGCAGGAATACGGCATCCTGGAGACCCGTAAGCTCATGCTCCTCAAGGATGCCTGCTATATTGTCCGCAGAGCAGACCATTCTGCCCGACAATAAATCGTTCCAGAACTTATCCGTAAGGAGAGTCTTTTTCCTTCGCCACATCTCGTAGTAAGGTTTATACTGCTCGCGCAATTGAAGCAGCTCCCGTTCCTGTCTAATGGACTGCAGTGCTTTGGCGATAGTCTCCTGAAGCACATCGAATTCAATCGGCTTCAACAGATAATCGAATCCGTCCAGTTGGATCGCTCTCTTCATGAAGTCGAAGGCTGAATGGGCGGTCAGAAAAATCGTTTCCGTACCGGGAGAAATTTCATTTACCCGCTCAAGAAGCTCGATCCCTGTTCCTCTGGGCATTTCAATATCACAAACCATGACATCGATCGGAGTGCGTTCAAATACCCGCAGCGCATCCCGCATATTATAAGCCTCATATACTTCGGACACCTGGAGATCCTGCCAATTCACACCGCTTCGGATCCCCATCACCGCGTAGATCTCATCGTCCACAATCAGCGCCTTGTACATTGCGACTGCCTCCATTCAGATCATCAATATGAAGTAAACTTCTCTACCGTTCGAAAAGGAAGTGCGATTCGGATTCTCGCACCGGAATCCGGTGCGTTATCAAACTCCAGCTGCGTCTGCTGGCCAAAAATATGCTTGAGCCTGTACTGCACATTGGAAATCCCCAAATGCTCTCCGTTCTGACTTTCCAAGTAGCCGCCCGTCTGCAGCTTCTCCAGAATTTCTTCAGAGAAGCCATTGCCGTTATCCGAAATGACAATTTCCAATCGCTCGTGCTCTAGTAGACGGATATAAATAGCTATATGAAAAGGATGATCCATGAAATCAAAACCATATTTAATTGCATTTTCGATGAAAGGCTGAATTAACAGGGGCGGAATGGCCGCCTTCTCCGCTCCGTCGGATATGTGAATCTCATAGGTTACGCGCCCGGGAAAACGAACCTGCTGAATTTTGATGTAGCTCTCCATATGCTCCATTTCTTCAGCGATCGTTACAACGATTTGGTTTGTCTTGGTCGTAAACCGGAAATATTTGACCAAATTCATTCACATCAGTTGGATCACGCTATAATTTTTTATCTCAGCCAGATTGTAAACGATATTAATAGAGTTGAGCAGAAAGTGGGGATTGATTTGCAGCTGCAAATGCTTAAGCTCGGCCTTGTGCGCTTTGATCTGTTCTTCATACACGCTGATCTTCAGTTCATGAATCTGCGAGGCCATGCTGTTGAAGGTTTCATTGATAATGGCAAATTCCTTCGATCCGGACGAATGTAGGCGGGTATCCCAGTTCCCATGCTTAATTCTCCGCATCCCCCGAATCAGATTGTTCATCGGTTTCATGATGATATCATTGAGGTATGCCAAATAAATGATCAGGATACAAAACACACCGACCGATAAAATAATAATTCCCTTCCGAAAATGATATAAATTTTTCAGCATCCGGGCTTCCGGAACAAACGCGCTTAGAATCACATCTGTTCCATTAATCGGATTCATAACGACGATATAATTTCGGTCATCCTTCTCTACTACCTGATACAATTCATTCGATTCCAGGGCAAGAGAGGCATTCAAGCGATGCGGGTCGATCCCGGCCGTGCTTGTCATCCATTCTCCCCGGTTATTAACGAAGCTGGCGAAGCCTTCCTCAAGGTGGATTAAATCGAGGGGGATCATCAGGTTCTCCAGCTTGACGAAGGCTCCCAGATAAAAATCGTCTCCCGTATCCACCAACCGGATTAATGCATATTGGTGTTCACTGTATTCGATTGCCTTCCATTCGCCGAAATAGGCGCTGTCCGGGCGAACGTCCTTGACGAGGTTTTCAATGGATGTTTTAATCGATTGCAGCTCTTCATAGGATTGGGTTTTGATCGGCGTGCTGAAGAGATCCTGCTTCTCTACCGAGTAAATAAACAGAAGATCAACGCTGTTGTCAAAACGGTGATAGCGAGTCAACGTGTTCAATATTCTGGCCTTGGCCAAATAGTACTCATCCGGATCATCCAGCAGCTGCGACAGGGCAGCGATGTTCGGATCCTCGACGGCGATATTGTATAAAAAGTTGGTTTCCTTGTTCAGGGCCGCCTCGATCTGATTCGAATAGAGAATCATCGAGTTTTTATTGGAATCCGCCACTTGCTCCCTGATAATGTTCGAAGCGTAATAATTGTTGTAGAGCAGCAGTATGACCAGAGGCACCACGATTATAGAAAAGCCGATGATTAACTTAAAGCGAAGCGAATGCTTAATATTGGACATCGTCTTGACTACCCCGCTCTATGAGGATATTAGTAGAATGTGATGCTTTTTATCTACACTTCCAAGTATAGCTTCATACGAGAAAAAGGGAATCTTATTAAGGACTCATAACGATAGTCCCGGTTCAGATTTCCCTCTCGTCTCTTATATATCCGTTATTTGTTCTGCGCCCATTCAGCCAACTGCTTGTCGACTTCCGCCCGGACTTTGTCAAAGCCGGCGGCCTGCCGCTTTTCCTTCCACTTGGCGATAATCTTCTCCGGCTCAACGGCTCCCGATCTTAAGGTTGCTCCGAACTCTTTCTCCACATTCGCCAAAGAAGCCATTTCCGATTTGACAGGCTCTTGGTTAAAGGTGAAGCCGAGAGCGATGGAACGCTCTGCCCGTTGATTAAATTCCTCGAATTTTTCCCACTTCTTCGGATCTTCGTTCACCCACAGGTAGGAGTTGAACTGATTGCCGAACATCCAGCCTCCGGGATTGGGGTAGGTTTGCGTATCTGCATTCATGCCTTCCGGATAGTCGATAATGTTATCAAATTTCTTCACATAGTGCTTGCCTTCGATCCCCCAGTCCAGCATATTCAGAAGCTTCGGATCGCTGTAGAGCAGATTAAGGAACATCATCGCTCTCGCAGGATCTTTGGACGTCCGGGATATTCCCAGCATGGCCCCTTGGGCATCCCCTGTCGTCGTAAAAGGCTCTGCCGTTTCTACCTGCACAAGCTCAATCCCCAGGCTCACGCTCATTTCCCGGTCCTTCCCCGGCTTCAAGGATTGGGCAACGGCGAACGCCTTCCCTGCCTTGATCATGTTCAAGCCCTGATCGGCATCCGAGGTCAGGATATCCTTATCGAACCAGCCATTCTGGTTCCATTGATGCATACGTTTATAGAAATTAATAACTCAACTTTCGCACCTGAAATTCTTGCCTGATGCCAAGTATGACAAGGAGTTAACGGTATATTTCAGGTGGTGT
>NZ_VEGP01000209.1 GCF_007679495.1 Paenibacillus sp. 32O-W
GCAATAAACGAACATCCAGGAACTATCGCTGTGCGTGCGGGTATAGAGAGCATCGGGATCTGCACGGGGCCAGGAATATCCTCAGCAAAGCGTTATTCAGCGAGTTCGTGCATTTTGATGTAGAAAGCAAGATGAAGTATCTACGGATTGCTTAGGCAAGAAGTAGTAGACGGGCTGTTCCGCCCCCGATGTCTACAAGAGACATCGGTTGCTTACTAAGCCAACTTCACAGATACCCCGTACTTGGATATGGAGTAGATGGGGCAAATCCCTATCTACAATAGGTACATGAAGTTG
>NZ_VEGP01000210.1 GCF_007679495.1 Paenibacillus sp. 32O-W
GGTATCGACCGCTTTCCTGACGAAAGCACCTTCCGCGGCTTCTTGAGCAAGCTCTCCTGGAGCCACTTGATTCAGCTTGTCGCCTTAAACCGGGATTTGCTGGCTCGCCATGCTCGGATGGGTGAAAAGCGTCTGGTCTGGATCGACATCGACGATACAGTCATCACGCTATTCGGTGAACAAGAAGGCGCAACAAACGGCTACAATCCGCGTTACCACGGACGCCCCTCGTACAAAATCCGGGTTGCCTTCATCGCCGGAAGCGGCGAGCTCATCCACTTGCAAGTGAATCCCG
>NZ_VEGP01000211.1 GCF_007679495.1 Paenibacillus sp. 32O-W
GGTCTTTCTGGGACTGAGGGAAGATCGGATCACTTTCTTGGAGACCTTGGATCTCGTATGTCAGCTTTATCCACCTCGCCCTGTGAATGCGAATTGTACGTTAGCGTATACTCTGCACTCAGCCAGATTGCATCGCAGGATTGAAAAAACGAGGCTATTTCCTTTCAAGTCCGAGAAAGGCCGGTTTCAAGCATCGCTTCTCTGTCAGTTGCTAACTTTTTTGAAAATCTGGGTGGTTAGGTGTGTTTGGGTTACCCAGAAACCTAAAAATTCTACTTGACATAGTACGCTTA
>NZ_VEGP01000212.1 GCF_007679495.1 Paenibacillus sp. 32O-W
TGGCACTTAAGATTTAGAGTTGGATACAAAGGCGATCAATTACCTTCTGAGGCGACTTGTTAATTTCGGAAATAAAGTCTTGTACGGCTTTGCGGATCTCTTCGACCGACTTATAGAACACGTTGTAGATGACGGATTTCTTAAGCCATGCCCAAAGGCCTTCGATGAGATTTAATTTCGGACTGTACGGTGGAAGGAACATAAAGGTCAGATTTTTATGTTCCCTTAAGAACGGCTGAATTAATTTCGCGTGATGAATCCGCGCATTATCCAACACCATGACGATTC
>NZ_VEGP01000213.1 GCF_007679495.1 Paenibacillus sp. 32O-W
TGGTGGAGCCAAGCGGGATCGAACCGCTGACCTCCTGCTTGCAAGGCAGGCGCTCTCCCAGCTGAGCTATGGCCCCTCATGCGATAAGAAATGATGGGTTTAAAATGAAAACTCCATCAAAACTGAACAAATGAATTTCAACACAAGCCATTTTGTAGTTTCCCTTAAGAAACTATTTTGATACATTTGAACTCCAGGTTCAAATGAAATTATCCTTAGAAAGGAGGTGATCCAGCCGCACCTTCCGATACGGCTACCTTGTTACGACTTCACCCCAATCATCTACC
>NZ_VEGP01000214.1 GCF_007679495.1 Paenibacillus sp. 32O-W
TTACAGCCACAGAGGCTGTTCGCTTGTTCCTGGGTATTGAGGCAACAGGCCATTACTATGAAGACATCGTCCGCGAGATGGCGAAACGAGGGTACCACGTTCAGATCTTGAATCCGTATACCACCTTCGAGGAACGCGCCGGCGCACTGAATTGGTGCAAAACAGATGATCTTGATCTTGTGGCCATCGCCCATGCCATCAAAAGCAACAAAGCCACTGAAAACCAGCTTTTGAATGGCATGCAGCGTCAGCTCCATGTCTTGACTCGAGCACGGCGCTCAGAGA
>NZ_VEGP01000215.1 GCF_007679495.1 Paenibacillus sp. 32O-W
CAAAAGAACGCTTCGTGAATGATTTCACACCTTAAAAATTAAAAAAAACTGTCTTGACTTCTTGTGCCACTATACGGAATAATATCAACTCCATCTGTTAAAGGATCATAGGTACCATGAACAATTTTATCTTGTACATTTTTTGCTATCGCATCACCCAATGTTGAATACAGTCCATCAAAAATATCCTTATATTTTTTAGGCTCTATACCAAACATAGTGCTTGACAACATGTAGAGCAAAAATTGAAAAACATCTGTACATTCCATAAGATGGTT
>NZ_VEGP01000216.1 GCF_007679495.1 Paenibacillus sp. 32O-W
ATCACCTCGTCCGTCAGTTCGGACTTCTCTTGCTCGTGCCTGATACCAATAGACACATACCAATACTTGCCGTCAAAGGATACTCGCGGGTTGCTATATGCTCCTGATTGAGGAATCGGTTCACTGGTTTGTATCCAGCCGATCTTTTCCAGATAGACCGTGTTTCCATCTGCTTTAAATCGGTCATATCTGCTATATAATGCTGGTTTTGAATGTTTTCTGCTTTTGAACTTCGGTTTCCCGGATTGTCCTTTGAACATCTTCTTGTAGGCATC
>NZ_VEGP01000217.1 GCF_007679495.1 Paenibacillus sp. 32O-W
CGCTGCAACCGACGCAAGCGTTTCTCCACCTTTCTTACGGCGGCAGACTTGTTGATGTTCTTGAACACCATTCCGTTGCTGCATACCGCCAATTCCTTAATGCCCACGTCTATACCGATTACCTCGTCCGTCAGTTCGGACTTCTCTTGCTCGTGCCTGATACCAATAGACACATACCAATACTTGCCGTCGAAGGATACTCGCGGATTGCTATATGCTCCTGATTGAGGAATCGGTTCACTGGTTTGGATCCAGCCGATCTTTTCCAGATA
>NZ_VEGP01000218.1 GCF_007679495.1 Paenibacillus sp. 32O-W
GGAAGTCTGGTGTCGGCAGCTTCGGCACTCATAGAGCGGCAGCCGGCGGGAACGGATGACATACGCCTGCCTATGCCTGCAACGAGGACAGGAAAAGCCATCCGGCCATTTCGCTTGATAGATGAATTGTATACAATCCTCCTCGGTTTTAAAGCGATTCCGAAAAGCTTTTTCCTCTTGCTTGAAAGCACCTTCGTCCCATTTGGAGTACCGATCCATAGACAGATTTAACAAAACATCTTGAATTATTTTCGAATCCACACTTCGAC
>NZ_VEGP01000021.1 GCF_007679495.1 Paenibacillus sp. 32O-W
CCGTTATCGAACACCTTGAACCCGTCTTTGACCCATTTCGTATTGTAGTGCTTTTTGATCTTATAGGGATATTTCGCAGATTTAATTCCCTTTCGTATCGCTTGGTGGGCAGCCTCTCGTGCCAAGGATAAACGGCTATCGCCGTCCTTTGGACAGGCGCGTTTACCGATGAAATATAAGAACAGGTATAAGGTGAAAACTTATACTTTCTTATATTTGAACAAATACTTATGACAAACGGCCTGGATGGATTGACTATGCAAGTGGAATTGGCGTTTGGTTTGCTTCTGAAGCTCTGACTGCGAAATCCATTTCCGATGCTCCGAATAGTAGTTCTTTGCGAGCTCTAAGCACATATTCCACACCTGGGCAGATTCGCGATTACAGGCATATAGTCGTTCGACATCTCGTTTCGAGGCATGGAAACGTACAATTTGAGCTCGAATCATGGAAAACCTACCTTTCCGGAACGTTTGTTCTATATCATCAGTATACCATACATTTGCATCAAAGTGATTAGAACAAACACATGCTCTTCCCAGCGAAAATTTTCGGGAAAGGCGTCATTCATCTCCCACCTGCTTCGCTGAGGAAGGAGACTTCTGACGCAAGTTGTTAAAGAGGCAGCTCCCGCAAGAAAGCACGAATTAAAGACTGAAATGCCGGCTTGGCGCGATTGGCTGTTTCGACAACCTGCTCATGGGTTAATTCCTCCAGTTCCTCGCCAATAGCCATGTCCGTTATACAGGATATACCCAGCACCTTAAGTCCGCAGTGCCGTGCGGCAATGACTTCCCCTACCGTGGACATCCCTATGGCGTCTCCTCCCAGGCGGGCAAGCATCGTTAATTCCGCTGGAGTCATATAGGACGGGCCGCTGATTCCGCAGTAGACTCCTTCCTGCAGCCGTGAAGGAGAGGCGCTCTCTCCCAGCCCCATTTCTTCGCCCAAACGGCGTACCAATTGTCTGTATCCGCGGTCATAGGCCTCCGACATATCGGGGAATCGGGGTCCCCATCCGGAGTCATTCGGGCCAATCAACGGATTCGTTCCGGTCATGTTGATATGATCGCTTATCACCATTAAATCGCCCGGCTTGAACGTCCGGTTCATTCCTCCAGCCGCATTGGTCATCACTAAAGAACGGACTCCAAGAGCTTTCATTACATAGACGGGAAAAACTACTTTCTTCATGGTATAGCCCTCATAATAATGGAGCCTTCCCTGCATAACGATCACCGGCTTGCCTTCCAGCAGCCCCGCCACGAATTGCCCTTCATGGCCTTCCACGGTAGAAACCGGGAAGTGCGGGAGCTGACGGTAAGGGATGCTCACCGCCTCGGTGACTTGTTCCGCGAGGTCTCCGAGTCCCGAACCCAGCACCAGCCCGATCTGCGGGGTTCTTCCCTGCAAAAGATTGCGCAAGCTCTCCGCCGCTTCCCGAACCTCATTCCAATACTGGACTGTCTGCATATTCCCTTCCTCCCTTAATTCAGCTTGGATAGCAAAGTCCGCATCAAATCGATAAATTTGGAACGGACTCTATTGGCTGTGGCGACTACCTCGTCATGCGATAGCGGCTGATCCAGCATTCCCGCCGCCATATTAGTAATGCACGACACCCCGAATACCTCCATGCCGGAATGACGGGCGGCGATTACTTCAGGTACGGTGGACATTCCGGCGGCGTCTCCGCCCAGTTTCCTGAGCATTCTGACCTCTGCAGGAGTTTCATAGGTGGGGCCGGTCATCCCTACATAGACCCCTTCCCTCACTTCCAGCCCCAGTTCAGAAGCGGCTTGTCTTGCCAGCTCCAGCAGCCGGCGGCTGTACCCTTCCGACATGTCGGGGAAACGGGGGCCAAGTCGGCCGTCATTCGGTCCGATCAGCGGGTTTCGGAACATGAAATTGATATGGTCGCGAATAAGCATGAAGTCTCCCACCCGGTAATCAGGGTTGATTCCTCCGGCGGAATTCGTCACCAGTAACGTGCGGACACCGAGTGCTTTCATCACTCTGACCGGGAGCGTAACCGCTTCTCCGTCATACCCCTCATACAGATGAAACCTCCCCTTCATCATAACGAGAGGGCGTCCGTCCAGAGTTCCGACTATAAGCTCACCGGCATGCCCTTCGACCGTAGAAACCGGAAAATGAGGAATATCCCGATAGGGAAGTACGGCGGGCCGTTCTACGGAATCGGCCAGCACCCCGAGCCCCGAGCCGAGAATAAGGCCGACCGACGGGGTAATGGCAATCCGTTGGCGTATCCATTGAGCCGCCTCCTCTATTTTGGCGTATGTGGAGGCTTGTTCTTCATGTGTCATTTGCCTGGCTCCTTTCTCCCATGTTATTAATCCGGTGTAGTGCTTCAGATAAATCCAAGCGGCAGCGTATGCTGCCGTTAGCTACTTTCAAGATTTCGAGGCTATTTCTCCGCTTTATCAAATTAATTGGGACAGAAAGCTGGTTCCGTTCTCTCTCCATTCCACACCGAAGTTATCGGCAATCGTGGCCCCCAAATCGGCAAAGGTCGATCTTATCCCCAATGATACCGGGGATTGCAGTGAAGGACTCCAGACGAGAAGCGGGACGTATTCCCGGGTATGATCGGTCCCGGAATGATAAGGATCATTTCCGTGATCGGCCGTGAGAATCAGTAAATCCTTGCTCCCGATTCCCTGCGTCAAGCCGGGAAGGCTCCGGTCAAATTCCATCAGGGCCTTCGCATAGCCTTCCGGATCGCGTCTATGCCCGTACAAGGAATCGAAGTCGACCAAGTTGGTAAACAGCAGCCCCCGATAAGGGCTTTTGAGTCGGTCCGCCGTCTTCTGGATACCGTCCGCATTGCTTGTTGTGCGGATGGCTTCGGTGACCCCTTCTCCAGAGTAAATATCGTTGATTTTGCCCACAGCAATGCAATCCAGCCCTGCGTCCTTGAGCTTGTTCATGACCGTAGGAGCCGGCGGCTTGACGGCATAATCGTGACGATTGGCCGTACGCGTAAAATTGCCGGACGATCCGACATACGGACGCGCGATGACGCGGCCGACGGCGTACTCGTCCCGCAGAGTCAATTCCCGGGCAATCTCGCAGGCCCGGTACAATTCCTCCAGCGGAATTACCTCTTCATGGGCAGCCAGTTGAAATACGCTGTCCGCCGAAGTATAGACGATCCAGGCCCCGGTTCGCATCTGCTCCTCGCCGAGCTCTTGAAGGATTTCCGTTCCGGAGGCCGGTTTGTTGCCGATCACCTTGCGGCCGGTTCTGTTCTCGAATTCCTCTATCAGCTCCGGTGGAAACCCGTCCGGATAAGTTTTGAAAGGAATGGTCACCTTGAGCCCCATCAATTCCCAATGGCCGGTCATCGTGTCTTTGCCGACGGAGACCTCCGCCATTTTTCCGTAATAGGCTGCGGGATCCGGAACGGAAGGAACCTTGGCAAGCGGCGCAATATTGCCAAGCCCCAAGCGCTTCATGTTCGGCAAATCGAAAAAGTCCACCCTCCCGGCAATATGACCGAGGGTATCGGCACCCTCGTCTCCAAAGCGTGCGGCGTCGGGAAGCTCTCCGATCCCTACGCTGTCGAGCACAATCAGACAAATCCGTTCATACTTCATCCCTGTTCTCTCACTCCTTGTCATCGTGAATCGATAGATACCCTACCATTTCGCCCGGGGATGGGTTCGGTCGTACACTTCCTTCATGCGTGTCCGCGAGACATGGGTATAAATCTGGGTCGTCGAAATATCCGCATGACCCAGCATTTCCTGAACGGCCCGCAAATCGGCTCCGTTGTCCAGCAGATGGGTCGCAAAGGAATGACGCAGCGTATGCGGGGTGATCTCCTTCGTTATATTCGCCTCGCGTGCATATTGCTTAATAATTTTCCAGAATCCTTGGCGTGTCATTCCGGTGCCTCTCTGGTTGAGGAACAAGGCGTCCTCCGGCCGGTCCGGCTTAGCAAGCTGCGGCCTGGCCGACTCCAAGTAACGGTTAAGCCACTCGGTGGCGAGACGCCCAACGGGAATAATCCTCTCCTTGGAGCCTTTGCCTATGCAGCGAACGAACCCCATGCCCAGGTTGACGCTCCCCATATCCAACGAAATCAGCTCGCTTACGCGAATACCGGTGGCATAGAGCAATTCCAGCATCGCCTTATCCCGGATGCCGGCCGCCTTGGAGCATTGGGGCGTATCCAGAAGCCTCTCGACTTCTTCCTGTGACAAAATTTTCGGCAGCTTCTTCTCCTGCCGGGGGGAATCCATATTCGCGGAGGGATCCTTCGCGATCATCCGCTCCTGCAGCAGGAACCGGTGGAAGGAGCGAATCGAAACCATCGTTCTGGACACTGTCGAGGCTGCTTTGCCCTGCTTTCGCAAGTGAAGAAGATAACCCTGTACATCCGTCGGCGCCAGGCTGTCTAAGGAATGTACGCCCGATTCCTTCAAATAGTCAATATATTGGCTTAAATCCCGTTCATAGGCTTCCAGCGTGTTGGAGGAGAGCCCCCGTTCCACGGAGAGAAAATAGATATAAGACTGCAAATAAGACTTCATGGATGACTTAAACTCCCTCCCTGAAAATAGTATGAGCTTTTCCCAAGAGGACTACCCTGTCATGACCCATCCTATACCCCTAGCGGGAAAACTAAACGTCGGCCCAAAACGGAAACTGCCGGTCATTAGGACCGCGCCACACTCGACAGGCAGCTTACCGGCCGGATCCCTGTCTGCAGCCGGGTTCCGTCGCTATATCCTTCCTCACGGCCTGCCAATTCCTTAGCCAGCTTCGCACGCCACGCGCTCAGTTCGTCGGCATATTCCGGCCGGCCTGCAAGATTGACAAGCTCCTGGGGGTCTTCGGTTAAATCAAACAACTGCTCCTCTCCGGTTTGCGAATACCAGATGTACTTCCGGCGGCCGTCGGTTAACCAGTGGTTCGACCACTTGCCCGCGGAATGCTCCCCGTGAAGTTGATTGCGCCATTGAACATCCTTGTCGCCCCGCGCTAGCGGAAGGACACTGCTTCCTTCCACCGTATCCGGAATCGGCAGGTCTGCGCAATCCAGCAGCGTCGGCATTATATCCCTCAGCTCGATGACGTCCCTAACCTCGCTTCCCTTACGGAGCCCCAGCAGGTTTCCGGGATCGGCCAGCAGGAACGGCACGTTCGCGCTGCCCTCATAAGGAAGCGATTTTCGAAACAAGTGATGATCTCCCAGCATTTCTCCATGATCGGAAGTAAATAACACAATTGTATTATTCATCACTCCGAATTCAATCATGGTCTGGAAGAAACGGCCCAATTGGGCATCTATATGAGTGATTAGGGCATAGTAAGCGGCTCTTGCCCGCCTTAAGCGTTCCTTGGGAACATTCCCGCGGGAGGTTACCGGGTCCAGCCCGTTCCGTTCCAAATCCTCGGTATCCGCCCAATCTCCACAAGGAGGCTCGGGAAGCGCCAGGTCCTTATACAGGTCTAAATATGACTGAGGCGGGTCGAACGGCGGATGCGGACGTACGAACGACATCTTCAGGAAGAAGGGTTTCCGCGGATCCCTGCGCCTCAGAAAATCTATGGATTGCGTAACGACCCAATTGGTCGGGTGCCATGCCTCCTGCAAGTGCCAAGGTCTGGCCATTGTGGACGAATTGCAATCGAGGCCGAGGTCTGTCAGATCCGCCTCCGTTCCTGCCCGCTGCCTTAACCACGGCAAATAGTCATCGCATGCGTCGAACGATTCCGCTACCGTATTGGCATGGCGATAACGGTTATGATGCAAGTAACCGTCATGCAGAATTACATTATGAAAACCGCACAAATTGCGGGTTGGATAGACATGCATCTTTCCGACACATTGGGTATGATATCCTGCCGCGGCCAATTCGCCGGGCAGCATGCGCTCGTAATCCCAAGGTACCTTATCCTGGTACCCTACCCTTCCATGGGAACGTTGGCTCATGCCCGTTAATACGGCTGCCCGCGCCGGTATGCAGCTTGGCGTTGCCGTGTATGCCCGGCGGAATAACACTCCGTTCCTTGCCAACTGATCCAGATTAGGGGTTTCCACTACAGGATGATTCAGGACACTCAGGCAATCTCCACGCATTTGATCCACCATGATCAGAAGAATATTCGGTTTCATCGCTTCCATCCCTTCGTCGGCATTTCCAGTCCACCCGGCGGTCTCATCGCTTCTATTAAAGCGTATTCGCCTCACGAACAAATGGCGTTCATGTCACTGGATATGTGCAGGAGGCAAACATTCCATAACGGAGTTCATCAGATTACCCGAATGTCGGCCTATTTGTAAAATTCGCCATTAGCCCGGCGTTTCCTGCTTACCGTATAAGCAGAAAAAACATCCGAAGGGTGCGATACCGCATTTTTCTTCGGATTCTATGCATAAAAAAAGGAACTCTCTCCGCCCAAAAATAGTCTGGAAATCGTCCCCGCTTATGTTATTATTCAATTGTCGGCAATACTTGCCGCCTTCTTTTTATAAACGAAATTAACTATTTATATCGGGACAAGGACGGTGTGATTTACTATGAAAATTCACGTTCTCGGCACCGCCGCGGCGGAAGGATTCCCTAACCCTCATTGCCGCTGTGAGCCTTGCGAAAGAGCCAGAAAACTTGGAGGCCGAAATATGCGATCGCGCAGTTCGGTCATTGTTGATGATATCATCAAGATCGATTATCCGGCGGATTCTCTGTTCCATGCATGGCGGGACCAAATCGATTACGGAAAAATCGAGCATCTGCTGTTTACGCATACCCATTACGACCATTTCTTCCCCGAAGATTTGTATAACCGGGTCGAAGGGTATTCTCATGGCTGCGCTTCCCCTCTACATATTTATGGAAATGATGCCGCTATCTCCCAAACTTATAAAGCGGTTCCAGCGCGTTCGGAACGGTATGCCTTTCACCGACTGCTTCCTTTCCAAACGGTTGCCCTGGGCTCCTTCCGCGCAACGGCTTTGCTGGCTGATCACAATCCGCTGGAGACCTGTTATTTGTATTATATCGAAAAAGACGGAAAAGCCCTGCTGCATGGCCATGACACAGGCTGGTTTCCGGAAGAAACCTGGAGCTGGCTGGAGGGCAAAAAAATCAATATGGCTCTCCTGGACTGTACGAACGGACAGCTGACCACAGACAAGCGGGAAAGAAATCATATGAACGTAGAGACTGTGCGGGAAGTGAAGCGCCGGCTTCGGGAGGGCGGCCAAATCGATGACCAATCCCAGTTGTTTGCCACCCACTTCTCCCATAACTGCGGCTTGCATCATGAGGATTTGGTTCGTATTTTCGCGCCGGACGGGATTCAAGTCGCCTACGACGGCATGGTTGTCCAAATCTGATCCGACTTACGCTACTGGCCATACCAATAGAACATTCTGAGCCTGTCGATCATCCCGTCAGGCTCTTCGGCCAGCATGCCGGGTTGGAACACTTTCACGGCCCTGCCTCCCGGCTCTTTGTACCGGTCGGCGGGCTGAATCCATTCGGAAATAACCGCCAGCAACAGATACATCAAATAAGTAAGGACGATAAATGTAACAAGAAACTTAAATCTTTGCACCCATTTCCGGACAGACAAGATCATGACTATTCCTCCATCCCTTCCTGTTATGGATAAAGTATGATCTTGTCCGTCTATGTATGCCTGGGGCTACAGCAATTCGGACAGTTTCCGGTAAGGGAGTGCCACTGCTTCGGCAACCGCCGGATGCGTGACCGCTCCTCCATATGTATTGACCCCGAGAGCAAGCGCCGGATTAACCTGTACAGCTTCCTTCAATCCTTTGCCCGCCAATAGCTGGGCGTAGGGAAGAGTAACGTTGGTTAATGCCAATGTAGAGGTGCGGGGTACGGCCCCAGGAATGTTGGGCACCGCATAGTGAACAACACCGTGCTTCAAATAGGTTGGCTCGCTGTGGGTGGTTGCATGGTCAATGGTTGCGATCGTTCCTCCCTGATCGATGGCGACATCCACAATGACGGCTCCCGGCTTCATCGTCCGAACCATCTCCTCCGTTACCAGCTTCGGCGCCTTCGCCCCCGGAATCAGCACGGCCCCGATCAGCAAATCGGCATGCCGGACGGCCTCCGCGATATTGTACGAATTCGACATAAGCGTATGCAGCCGCCCCCCGAATACATCATCCAAATAACGCATTCTATCCGGGCTGTTCTCCAGAACCGTTACGTTGGCCCCCATACCGACGGCGATCTTGGCGGCATTCGTCCCGACAACACCGCCTCCAAGAATGATGACATCCGCCGGAGGCACCCCGGGAACCCCTCCCAGCAATATTCCCCTTCCCCCATGGAATTTCTCCAGAAACCGTGCCCCCAGCTGCACTGCCATCCGGCCGGCAACCTCGCTCATCGGCGTCAATAAAGGCAGGCTTCCGTTAGGCATTTGGATCGTCTCATAGGCAATGGCAGTTACTCCGCTATCCGTCAGATGATTAGCCAGTTCCCCGGCGGCCGCTAAATGAAGATAAGTGAACAGGATCAACCCGCTGCGAAAATAACAATATTCGGAGGGAAGCGGCTCTTTGACTTTCATAATCATTTCGGAGCGGCCCCATACTTCAGCCGCATCCTTCCCTATGGAGGCACCGGCCTGAATATATTCCTCATCCATGAACCCGCTGCCGCTGCCCGCGCCCCTCTCGATGAGCACCTGATGTCCTTGCCCGGCAAGCACTGAGGCTCCTGCAGGCGTCAATGCGACCCTATACTCGTTATCTTTAATTTCTTTGGGAACACCTATGATCATTCAAATAAGCTCCTTTCCATCGATTCGATAATCCTTGTTCTATTCTTTCCGGAGAAGCCGTTCTACCATCCGTCCCTCCGAACAGCAACAAAAAAAGCTTCTATGAGAAGCCTTTACTTAGATGTTAATATCCGTTGTAACACTTCGTAAGTAGAGTAAGGCCACAGAAGCTGATTCCGGGTACTAGTCAGGGCCCGGCTATTTATGCCCATCGCATTTTTTTCAACTCAATGCTTTAATAAACTTAAACTATCTAATGTGGTAAAAAAAGCTTCTAACGGAGCCTCTTCGAAGACGAATAACCCGGTTTTAGAGGTAACTTTTTATGCCAATTAGAAAGTTGTTCCATTTTAATGCTTTAATAAACTTAAAACTTTCTAATGTGGTAAAAAAACACTCCTACAGCACATTCAGGCTTAAGAGTGTTTAATTCTACTTTTAACCGGGGCAGCGGCTTGTTCCTTCTCCTTACCGATACACCGATGGCAGATTCCTTGGAAGTCGAGACGATGATCCAACACCTTAAACGAAAATTCCTTCTCGAGTCTTTCTTCCAGCGGTCCCAGCCAATCCTCCATGATCTCATCCACCGCGCCGCATTGAACACATATTAAATGATGATGATGGTGGTGCGAGCTGTCGTTACGCAAATCATAACGGGCTACACCGTCACCGAAGTTCATTTTCTCCAAGACATGAAGCTCGCTTAACAATTCCAATGTCCGATATACCGTAGCCAAACCGATATCCGGATATTTATCCTTGACCAGCATGAACACATCTTCGGCGCTCAGATGATCTTCTTCATTCTCCAACAAAACGCGAACGGTCGCTTCTCGCTGGGGAGTTAATTTATAACCTTGAGATTGAAGCTGCTGTTTAATCTTCTCGATCCGCGTTTCCATTCTCCTCCCCCTTACCAAACTGCCAGCAGTCGAAAGGCATACCGACATTTATTTTCATTATAGGGGGATTATAACGATAAAGTCAAACCTTTTGCACGGACGAGCAGCCTACAGGAGAGAGACCGGCATTTCGGGCAATCCTGCCAGGGCCAGGAGATACGGAGTAACCCACTTCATAATGACCGGGCTGACATACGCCTCGAACAAGGAGACAACGACCACAATCAGGGCCAAGGTCAGAATGGTCGTCGAATATTTTACAAATATAGGATATATGCTGCCCGAGCGCTGGATGAACCGGTTTTTGACCAGATGAATCGAGAAGCTGATCGCCGCTACACTGGCTGTCAGAATGACGGGGATAAGCACCAAGTTCTGAGGCGCGATGGAAGCTAGAGCGAACAGCATCCCTTTCCACGAAAATTGGCCGACCATAAAACCGACGCTGAAGCCGATCAGCACCCCTTTAATAAAATCGAGGGCGAAAATAAGCGGCAGCCCGATGACGGACAAACCGAATATCCAGATAATGCCCACCCATTTCAAATTAAGCGACAGGGCCTGCAGGAAAGAATGCTTGCCGCTGAAATCGCCTTCCGCCCCTTGGTCAATTGTATGGAAGAAATGTCCCAAATGCCGCGCGATTTCCTGCTTCTGCTCCAGCGTCAAAGCTTGGACCAAGACGGCCCCGAACACCACTCCGGTAACAAATAACATAGCAACGAAGACATATAACGATAACTGATCCTTCGAATACATGCGCAAATCCTTCGGCATGCGGCTTCCTCCTCTTGTCCCATTAATTCACCTTATGAGACAAGATAGAAGATTATTCTATGTTTTCGAAGGAGAGGGTTGAGATTGCTAGGATCGGACAACCTTCCCGTAATGGCCCCCGCCTCCTACCTCCACAGGCAGAACCCCTTCTCTGGCCTGCATAATGTAACGGGCTATTTCCCCGCCAACGACTGCTTCCAGCGTTTCCTCCGTTGCCTGATGAAGAATATTCATCTCCGATCCGAACCGGTTCAGGAGCTGATTCAGCTTGGACGGACCGAGTCCGGGAATGAATTCCAGAGGGACCTGGAAGAAATAAGGCGGTCTGGTGCCGGCTTCAGGCGCTCTTTCGCGGTCCGAGATTTCCATGATCCGATCCAGAACCCCGCGCACAATTTTACGGCTGCCGCAGCAGGTGCACCGGTCTACTGCGGAATCCCGATCATCGAGGATGGTATCGCACTGCGAACAGAAGGTTCGATGATATTTCCCCAGCCGCGGGTTCAATCCGTAATTTGCGGTGATGGCTCTTCCTTCGCAGCCGGATAATGCCCGCACCAATTCCTCGAAGGAAGGCTCTTTCATCGCCATTTGGTTATATTCACGGCCAATTTTCCCTAAGGAGTGGGCGTCGGAATTCGTAACGAAGGACAAGGAATCCAGTTCGGAAATCGTGCCGGCCATCTCCGTATCCGAGCTTAATCCAAGCTCTACCGCGGCCAGCGATTCCAGATCCAGCAGATCGGAAATGCGGGAGGAGCAGCTTCCATACACACTCTTGTGCGGAGTGAAAATATGGGCGGGGATGACGATGCCGCCGCGTGCCGTTACTTCCTGCTGCAGCACCCGGGCGGGAACATAGATGCGCTGGGAGCTGAGCTCCACATTCTTCATATGGAGGCGCAGCCATTCTGTAAACCGGCGCATATCGTCCAAGGTAGGCAGATAAACGAGCAGATGGGCAGGCCCCATCCCCGGATCGCGCACTTCGATTTCGCTGCCCAGAATGACGGTCGTGTCGTGATAGCGGATGCCGCCCCCGGGCAGCTCCGTCATTTCCCCTTTATCCAAATAGAAATCAATTTCTTCCTGTACGGAAGGCGATTGACAATCTATGATGCCGATCATCTCTATTCCCTTGCGTTCGGCCGCTTCCTTGGCAATGTTGTAAAAAGTAAGATTGCGGGCAGCGCTGATCTTGACGGGGCTGCCCTTCTCAGTCCGGCCTATATGAATGTGCAAATCGACGTAATACCGGTTCATAGAAAGTCTCCCGTCAGCCGGTAAATCTGCCACGCATAGACGGCGGCTATCGTCTTGGCATCGCTTATACGGCCCTCGGCTATATATTGCTTGGCCTGTTCAAAGGTGAGGGCCGTGCAATCGAGAAATTCGTCCTCATCAAGGTTCGCCTGCCCGGGAGTTAGCTGCTCCGCGAAGAACAAATGCAGGAGCTCGTCCGCGAAACCAGGCGAAGTATAGAAGGAGCTGATAGGCCGCATTGAACCGCAGCGATAGCCGGTCTCCTCCTCCAATTCACGCTTCGCCGCTTCGCTCGGCTCTTCGCCGGGGTCCAGCTTCCCTGCCGGAATTTCCACCTGACTTCTGCCGAGAGGCTTGCGATACTGCTCGACAACCAGCATTTTATCGTCTACCAAGGCCAGCACACAGACCGCCCCCGGATGGCGGACAATTTCCCTTGTCGCCGTTTCCCCGTTCGGCAGCCTCACCCGGTCCACCTGCAGGGAAATGACCTTTCCGTCAAAAATTTTCTCGGTTTCCAGTGTCACTTCAGCGTATTTATCATTAGCATTTGTCATGGTTTCCTTCTCCCTAAAAATAGATTTGATGCTGACGAAAGAAAGTTCCTCCGGAGTGAATCATGGTCATCCGCCGACAATATCGTGAATAACTTGTCCCGGAGATCCATATCTTTTAATTATAACATGATCTTAGCAGGAAAGAGGGGCTTCAATGAAAAGTTATAGAGCTGCTAACCAGTTCAGATTGGTCGGAAAAGCCTGGGAAATCCGCCATTATTTAAACCGGATAAGTCACAACGGAGGACAAATGGAGGTAGCCGAATGGCTGGCCGGCCCTAGCCGCCATTCGGCAAACGGTAATGCGGGTATCTCCACAGACGCCAGCCGGTTTCGGCAGCGGCGGCCACGGCAAGGAAGAAGGCACGGTCTTCATTCCATCCCCTGCCCATCGTCCGAATAGGCTCCGGATAAGAGCGAATCGCTTCCGCGACTTGTTCGGAGCTGTTCCCGCCGACCCAAATCAAGTCATGCTTTCGGGCGCATCCTGATTCTTCGGCTTGCCGCACGATTTGCTGCTTTTCCCACGGCTGCAAATCATCCGGCAATGGAAGGATGGCCCGATGTGAGGCTACCTTAGCCAAAGTCGTCAGCACATGATGACTCAGTCCCCGATGGCGTACCCGTTCATCGGCAAAGCTGACCCTCGGAATAACGATCGGCCGGCCCCCGAGCGCTGCTGCTGCGTTAACAATCTCCCCAGCCTCTATTCCGCTGAAGCCATAGACCGTACCCGTTCCGGCTATGCCGGGCCCCATCGTAACAATGATCAGATCAGCCCTCAGAACATGTTTGGCCGCCAGGAGCGCCGTATATTTATTAACCGCTTCCAGATCTCCTCCGACTGCATGGCCATATGTAACGGTTCCAGCCAGGAATCCGCACTCGCCGAGGATGGAAGCATGCCTGCTGAAGGCCAGCGGAAGAGCTCCCCCATCGGTCATGACATAGACAATTCGCGGCATCCGTTCGGTGCATTCGGCCGCTGCCAATGTCCGGAGCCAGCAGACCGCAACGGGGAGCATGCTGTGAAGCTCTCCTATCAATACCGGAGTCCCTTCCAGGCTTCGCTCCTCCGTAAATAATGAATGATGCTCGCTATCAGGCTCCTCGACGGATTTCACGGCAGTCTGAACGGGAGTATAACGCCATTTCATCATATGTCCGTGCTGCTGCCTATCAATCTTAGTATCTGAAGCGGATTCCGCTCTATTCGAGTTCAGCGGGATTACTCCCGTTTCCGCACAAATTACGGCTTCCTCTGCACCTGAGGTTTTCGCGGCTTTGACAGCTTCAGCAGCCCACTCGTCGCAGGCTTCGATCCGCAGCGAAGCCCCGCGCCCCCAGATCGCCTCTTCGTCCTCCACACATCGGATAGGAATTTTGCTAGTCCGGATATCCTCTGTCGGACGCTTCAGCTGTCCTTGGCGGAGCACGGCAGCCACGAAATCGATGCCTCCGGAGCCAAGCCCCAGGCCGATCGCTGTGCGGTTAAGCAGTACGGTATCTCCCGGGGCCGCCGCTGGGTACAGATCCGTATAGACGACGGCCTTGGTCAGAGTCCGCGGCCCCGACAGCCGAACCCACACCTCCTGATAGCCGTTCCGTCGTTCCCGCTCTTTGACCACCGTCCCCCATTCCCACTCGACCATCCCCATCCCCCCACATGGCTTCTACCGTATATGTATGTCGTTAATGCTGTCCGCATAACGCCATTGGGGAAGATCGTGCCGCACTCCCGCTTGCATCAATATTTTCCTCTATCTTACATTCGGTGAAAGAAGCTGCTGCAGTCTTCTGTGCCGCCTCACCATGAAATGAACCACCCAGACGACTCCGGAGACGAACAGCATGTCGAAGCATACGTTAAACAAAAACAAATGCTTCGCCAAGTCCGCTTCCCCGTCGCCAATGACCGGCACAATAAACTGGATGACGCCAATTAAGGCAATGGTCATCAGCAGCTCCATATACATTCTTGCAGCCGGCCGTTTCGTTTCCAAATACGACTTGACCCAAACCAGAATAAAGGCGCCATAGAAGGCGATAAGAAACCACAGCTGATTGGGAAGCAGATGTTCCTTGAATTTGCTCCACAAAGTATAGGTATGGGACAATGCGCCCGGAGCCTTGTGCTCGCTAAGCTCATAATTGCCCAAATAGGAAGGTTTAATGGCAAATGCCTGGGTCGCGGTAATTTTCAGCTTTTCCCAATAACGGACCGGATGTTTCAGATAGAACAAAGCAATTTTGGAATGTCCTATCTTCTCATCCAACTCTTGTTCAAACTCGGGAGATTTAATATTAATAGGCAAATCGGGAATAAAGTAGTTCGTCCCCGCCAGGACGGCCCATTCCGGATTCAGCCCGAGCTCCTCCAAATCCTTATGCGGATTTGGAGAATCCTTCAATATTCCGTAGAAAACGGTTTGGTACTTATTAATGATCTTGATGCTGCTGCCGTGCGATAGGAATACGATGGCCGAGGTAAGGATAATGAGCACAGAACCGACCATCGCCGTATACTTCCATTTCCTTCCTTCCCCCCATTTCCACAAGCGGAGACTCAGCAGAAACAGTACGATCCCGATCGGCGCATTCTGGACCTTCGCGCTGATCGCGAAAACGGCAGAGACGTAAAAGCCCGCCAGCAAACCGATCGAGGGACGTTCACGCAAGGTTAGCGCGGCGCCGAAGGCAAACGTCAGCAGAAGGAACAGCATCGATACCGGCTCTCCGAATAAGGAATTGAAATAAGCGGCATATGCCCCGTCTGCAAAAACAAGCACGAGCAGGACAGCGAGAACCCAACGGGGCCAGGCCGAGATCGCCCGATGTTCTTTAACAATCCGGTAAAGAGCAGCCATCAGGATCAGGCTGTACAGTCCGGAGAGCACCCGAATATCATACCAATCCGCCTGAAACCATTGTTGGACCCAAGCGGTCAGCTTGACCAGAAGCGCTTGGGAGGACAAATAACCGCCCACAGCGGTTAACGCGTCGTCGACAAAGGCATATTTGCTGAAAAAATAGGAAAAGTATTTATCCGCCTGCTCCACAGGCATATAAGCCAACCCCGCCGAATTCATAATTCTCTCGAAATCCCCGTTGTTCGCCATTCCGACCAGCGGCTTTACCATTAGCAAATAGGCCAAAATCAGAGCAGTAAAAACAACAACCAGCCATTCCGGTTTCCACAGCTTAAGCTTCATACCCGTCTCCTTCTAAATCGTGAAAAATATTTCGAATTATTTCTATCTTACCCCGGATAGAAGAGTTCAAAACCTGCAGTCCCCGGCAATTTCAGCCCCTCTCTCAACAAAGAAAGCTCCTATGTGAAAAATAAAAACTCTTGAACCATTCGGGTCCAAGAGTTAAGAAGTTGAAATCTATTTAATTAGGTTGGCGGGCAATTAATTCTCCGTCATGCTTGATTAAGAGCGCATCGTTTCCTGCACAATGGCTACTACCAGCTCAGCGGTGGCCGCCAGTTCGCGCACCGGCATTTGCTCGGAGGTGGTGTGGATATGCTCATAGCCTACGGCCAGATTGACGGTAGGGATTCCCATGCCGTTAAAAATGTTGGCGTCACTGCCCCCGCCGGTATGGAACGTTGCCGGAGTCCGGCCAATCGCCTTCGCCGCCCTCATGGCCAAGCTGACTACCGGGGTATTCTCATCATATTTAAAAGAGGGGTAAATCAGCTCGCTGTGAAACTCCACCTTGGCGCCCATTTCCTCGGCTGCGGCATAGCAGGAGCTGCGCATCGCTTCCACCTGCCGCTCCAGCTTCTCTTGAACGAGACTGCGCGCCTCCGCCTCCAGCTTCACTTGATCGCACACAATGTTCGTCTGTCCGCTGCCCATGAAGCTGCCGATATTGGCTGTCGTTTCAGAATCTATCCGGCCCAGGGGCATCTTGGAAACGGCACGGCTGGCTACGGTAATCGCACTGATTCCATCCTCGGGATTGACCCCGGCATGAGCGGATTTCCCTTCGAATGTGATCGAAATTTTGGCTTGCGACGGCGCGGCGACCGCAATTTGACCCACTTCACCGTTGGAGTCGAGCGCATAGCCGAACTCAGCCTCCATCAGCTTCGGATCCATGGCGCGGGCACCGTTCAGCCCGGATTCCTCGCCGACGGTAATGACGAACTGGATGCGTCCGTGAGCGATCTTCTGCTCCTGAAGCACACGAATCGCTTCCAGCATGGCGGCAATTCCGGCTTTATCGTCACTGCCGAGAATCGTCGTTCCATCGCTGCGGATGTAGCCGTCTTCGTCCAGCCTCGGCTTAATATCATTTCCCGGAACGACGGTATCCATATGCGAGGTGAAGAAGATGACGGGAGCTTGTTCTCCTCCCTCCGTAGCTTCCAGAGTACAGATCAGATTCCCGGCCCCATGCCCGGAACGCGACGCCGAATCATCCTCCAGCACATGCAGTCCCAGGGCTGAAAATTTCTGCTTCAGTACCCGGCATATTTCCTGCTCATGGCCGGATTCGCTGTTTACCTGAACGAGCTCCATAAATTCTTCGATCAATCGGTTTTGTTGAATCATCGACTTTCCTCCATCCGGATTAGTAGGGTACAATAAGGAGTGAAGCTTTAAGAGGCTTGTCCTTCCGGCTTCCTCATGATCCGATACATAACTTTCCTAACAAATAGAGGAGTGACTTTCCTATGAAAAAGAACAAATTGTGGTTCCGCATCGTCATTTACATCATGCTTGCCAGCATGCTGCTCTCCACACTTCTGTTCAGCTTCGCGTTTATATTCCAGTAAGGCTTGACAGCCTTGCTTGGTACCTTACGCTCTAGTAAATATTCGTGTCGGCATTGTAGCCTTCCAGATTTTCCCTTACCCTTTGCAGGAATCGGCCGCAGATGACCCCGTCCAGAATCCGGTGATCCAGGGAGAGACACAGATTGACCATGGAGCGGACAGCGATCATGTCCTGAATGACAACCGGCTTCTTGACGATCGATTCGAAGGTAAGGATAGCCGCCTGCGGGTAATTGATAATCGGATAGGATAGGATCGACCCGAAGGAACCGGTGTTGTTAACGGTGAAGGTTCCCCCCTGCATATCATCTAGCCCAAGCTTGCCTGCCCGCGCCTTTTTCGTCAATTGGTCGATTTCCCGCGCCAAGCCGGCTATATTTTTTTGGTCCGCATTTTTGATGACCGGTGTGACCACCATGTCCTCCGTACCTACAGCCAAGGAAAGATTGATATCTTTCTTGACAATAATTTTGTCGACGCCCCAGACCGAATTCATAATCGGATAATCGCGGATGGCACTGACGACCGCCTTCAGTAAAAAGGCCAGATAGGTCAGGTTGATGCCTTCTTTCCGCCGGAATTCTTCCTTCCACTTGTTGCGGAGCACGACCAGATTGGTGACATCCACCTCAATCATCGTCCAGGCATGCGGAATTTCCGATACGCTCTGCCGAGTCCGGCTGGCAATAGTATGCCGAATGGGAGTCACGTCGATATAGTGATCCCCTGTACCCGCCTGCTGGGGATCCTCCAGCTTCACCCAGGAGATCGGCGGATCCTGGGACAGATGCAGCCCGGTGGTGCGCACCGGAACCTGGGGAGCCGGCGGATTCACCGCATCTGCCTTCGATTTGGCTTGGGCTCCCGGCAGCGGCGCCTCTTCCCGCTTGCTCGCATAGGCCAGAACGTCCTTCCGTGTAATCCGGCCGCCCAGCCCGGTACCCTCCACCTCATCCAAATTAATGTTATTCTCCGCCGCTATTTTCAATACGGCAGGCGAATAACGGGAACGCAGCCCGGACTCGGCCTCTTCAGGCTTAACCCGCTCTCCGCTTGATACGGACGGTTTGCTGTCTGCCGACTCCATCTCTGCATCCTTCTCCAGACGAACGATACAGAGCACATCCCCGACATCCGCGGTTTCCCCTTCCTTCACCCGAATTTCGGTTATCGTTCCTTCAACGGTCGACGGCATCTCCACGTTTACTTTTTCGGTCATCAATTCGCATAACACTTCGTATTGCTGAATATAATCTCCAGGCTGCTTGAGCCATTTGCTAACTGTAGCCGATACGAGCGTTTCGGCCAGGTGGGGAACGGTGACTTCAACTTCCCGCCCTTTGGTTTGATTCATTCATTCATCCTCCTAAGGATCCTTTCTCTCCGGATTTCATCTTCATATTTCGCCAGGAGCTTTAAATAGCGGCCAGTTGCCTCATCGCTTCCTTAAGCTTCTCCGGATTCAGCAGAAAATTCTTCTCCAGCGTAGGGCTCATGCCGACTGCCGGAACATCGGGGCCGCACAGTCTCATAATAGGAGCATCCAGGTCATAAAACATCTCTTCGGAAATAATCGCCGACACTTCGGCTCCAACCCCGCCAGTCTTGTTATCTTCATGAACGATAAGTACCTTGCCGGTCTTCGCCGCCGCCTCCAGAATCGCCTCGTTATCGAGCGGCTGCAGGGTCCGCAGATCCAATATATGAGTGCTGATTCCTTCCTCTTCGAGCTCCTCCGCAGCCTTCAAAGCATAATGAACCGTCATTCCGTAGGTGATGACCGTGATGTCCGTCCCCTGCCTCTTGACATCCGCCTTACCGATCGGCACGATATAATCTTCATCCGGCACTTCCCCGGAAATAAGCAGATAGCATTTTTTATGTTCAAAATACAGGACCGGGTCTTCATCCCTGACCGCCGCTTTCAGCAATCCCTTCGCATCATAAGGCGTGGACGGAGCCACCAGCTTCAATCCCGGTGTGCCGAAAAATACCGATTCCGGGCATTGGGAATGATAGAGTCCGCCGCCCCCCGTTGCGCCGTAAGGAGCCCGGATGACAACCGGGCAAGTCCAATCCCCGTTGGAACGGTAATGAATTTTGGCCGCCTCGCTGATGATTTGATTCGTAGCCGGGAAGATAAAATCCGCGAACTGCATTTCGGCAATCGGTCTCATTCCGTACATAGCGGCACCTATAGCGACCCCCGCTATCGCCGATTCGGCCAGCGGGGTATCCAGCACCCGTTCCTCACCATATAAATCCCGCAAGTGCTTGGTCGCATTATTGACCCCGCCTTTGCCAACGTCTTCCCCAAGAACGAAAACTTGATCATCCCTTTGCATTTCTTCCTGCATTGCGGAACGAATTGCTTCCAAATATGTGATCACTGCCACCCGGTAGTCCTCCTTGTTTAAGGTTGTGCGTAAACGTGAAGCATCAAATCTTCGGGCTCGGGATAAGGCTGGCGGTCGGCATAATCGGTCGCCTCGTTCACTTCCCGCTGCACCGCTTCATGAAGCTCACGGTCCTTGTCCTCCGTCCAGATTCCGCAATCGGTCAAATATTGCTTGAATTTCGGCAAGCCGTCGTGCTTCCAGTGCTGCTCCACCTCTTCTTTGGTCCGGTAAAGCATGTCATTATCGGAGGTTGAGTGAGGAGACAAGCGATACATGACCGCCTCGACCAATGTGGGACCTTCCCCGCGGAGCGCCCGTTCACGGGCTTCCTTAATGACGCGGTAAACTTCGAGCACATCGTTGCCGTCCACCCGGACACCGGGAAATCCGTATCCGATAGCCCGGTCCACCACTTGCCCGGCGACTTGCTTCTCCAGCGGTATCGATATGGCATATTGATTGTTCTCGCACATAAGAATGACCGGCAGATTATGCACTCCCGCGAAGTTGCAGCCTTCATGAAAATCTCCCTGATTGCTGGATCCTTCACCGAAGGTGGCGAAGGATACGAACGGCTTGCGGTTCATCTTGGCGGCCAGAGCAATGCCAACCGCATGAGGCACCTGTGTCGTTACAGGGCTCGATCCGGTCACGATACGGAGTTTCTTATGGCCGAAATGCCCGGGCATTTGCCGGCCCCCGCTATTCGGATCTTCCGCCTTGGCAAATACCGAAAGCATCAATTCCTTCATGGTCATTCCGACACTTAACACAAAGGCGTAATCCCGATAATACGGCAGAAAATAGTCCTCTTCCCGGTTCAGGGCAAAGGCCGATCCAACCTGGGCAGCCTCCTGGCCGATCCCGGAAACATGGAACTGAATTTTGCCCGCTCGTTGCAGAAGCAAGCACCGCTCGTCGAATTTCCGCGCTCTCACCATATTTCGATACATTTCTATGACCTGCTGATCGGATAAGCCCAAGGAACGGTGTTTGGTCAGTTGTCCGATAGACATGGAGCGAAACCTCCTTTTTTTGAAAAGCTGGTTAAATCCTCTAGGTCTTGAAAACATGCAGCTTGCTCGAATCGGGACAATTGGCTACTCATTTCCATCGATTAAGTGCATAGTCTAAAGTCTGATCAACTTCGTGCCTGAAATAAGTTGTTTCCAATCGTTGTAATCTCTTATCGGTCTTCAAACTTCCTATAATCATTATTACCAGGTTTCTCACAAAATTATTACCTGGTCTTAAGACTTAACTTTAGTATATCATACTATATTCAGCCAGGTCTATGAATAGTTCCAGTTTCTCGGATGCAATCCCAATTACAATCCGATGGCCCGGCCGTCAACGGCCAGCATCGCTTCGCCCAAAATTTCCGAAAGTGTGGGATGAGGATGCACCGCCAAGGATACTTCCCATGGAGCAGCGTCCAGAAGCTGAGCCAATGAAGCCTCGGCAATGTATTCGGTTACCCTCGGCCCGATCATATGAACTCCCAGGAGGTCGTTGGTCTTGCGGTCGGCGATAACCTTGACAAACCCTTCGCTGTCTCCGTGAATCAACGCCTTGCCGATCGCTTTGAATGGAATTTTGCCGACCTTGACATCATACCCCTGCTCCCTGGCCTGCGCCTCGGTCCATCCGGTGCTGGCCGCTTCAGTCCGGGTATAAATACAGCGGGGAATCCGGTGGTCGGGCAGTCGGTTCGGCTCCAGGCCCGCTATATGATCCACAGCCGCTATCGCTTCATGAGTGGCCGCATGGGCAAGCTGCAGTCCTCCAATGACATCCCCTATAGCATAGATGTGAGGCTCCGCCGTCTGCAGATGCTTGTTGACTTTAATTACCCCGCGCTCCACACGGATGTCGGTATTCTCCAGTCCAATATTCTCCACATTCGCCTGTCTGCCGACGCTAACAATGATCTTGTCGGCTGTCAGCTCAATTGAGCTTCCGTTATGTACAGCTTCAATACGGACTGTGCCGGCTTCCTTGACCATAGTATCAGGAAGCACCTTAGCCCCGGTATAAAGCTTGATCCCTCTTCTCGCGAGGATTCTTGCCATTTCCTTCGAAATCTCATCGTCCTCCATCGGAAGAATCCGCTCTGCGAATTCAACCAAGGTCACGCTAACCCCGAAATCGTTAAGCATGGAAGCCCACTCCACACCGATCACTCCGCCCCCCACAATGAGAACGGAAGAAGGAAGCTCTTCCAATCCGAGCGCCTCATCACTGGTTAAGACGGTCTCCCCGTCCACCTCGAGGCCGTCAAGAGTTTTCGGTCTGGAGCCCGTAGCAATGATAAGATGCTGGGGAACAATCGTCTCCATCTCTCCGTCCGCCTTCTCAACGGCAATAGAGCCGCTTCTGGGGGAGAAAATAGAAGGCCCGATGATGCGGCCGTTCCCGGAAACGACATCGATTTTGTTTTTCTTCATCAAATATTGAACGCCTTGATGCAGCTGTTCGACCACCTTCTGTTTGCGCTCCAGCACCTTGGAATAATTTAGAGCCAAGGAAGAGACGCTAATCCCATAGTCTTCACTCTGCTTCATCTCGGCATAGAGCTCTGCGCTTCTCAGCAGCGACTTGCTGGGAATGCATCCCCGATGAAGGCAGGTTCCCCCCAGCTTGTCCCTTTCTATTACGACAACCTTCTTGCCCAATTGGGCCGCACGGATGGCGGCTGCGTATCCTCCTGTACCGCCCCCAAGCACAGCTATATCATATTGGTTGGACATCCTCTTACCCCCTGATATATTGACAGGCTCGCCTGCTATAATAATTAATTACTGATCCATTAAACGTTTTGAGCCGGAATGAATAGACGGCTGCATCATTTATTGTACTCTTTTTGTCTGCCATAAATATAGTATTTGTGCGAAAAACTTCTCTAACGGTACCACAAGAGCTCGCAAGCCCCCGATACGATGAAAAGTTAACCAAACGGCACAGAGGCGTTATTTTCCTATAATTCGGACAAGCTTGTCTGCATAGCGAAAGAATATCGGAAAATATTATCATAGAGTCGAATTAGACACATTCGCCCATTCCTTGTATGATAAAGAGAAATAGATCAATTGGATGGAGAATACAAGATGAGCGACAAAAATCCAAGCTCCGCTTCCCGAATGATTGCGGCACTGTTGTTGGTCATACCGGGAATTGGAGCAACCTATGGCTTCCTGCTAATGAAAAATACGATCTTTGAGCAATTTGATCCGCAGGTTTCTTTTGCCTGGGGGAAATTTTTACTGGGACTGCTTTTATTTATAGTCGGGGTAGGCTTTATTGCCGGCTGGATTTTCTTCCGGGATCAGAAAAGAAACTATGTGGCTCCCCGCTTCAAGAAAAAGCGGACCCGCTAACACTATTCTTGAGTTCTGCCCCACCGGTCCATCCGCGAGAGCCAGCGAATGCCGGCAATAAGATCCGTAATCGAGCGGCGCTCTGCGAAGCGGTGTAGCAAAGCCAGGAGGAGGACGACGCATATGGTCAGCCAGACCGGGGAAACCGAGAACCATAGACTGCCTGCGGCGAACCCTAGTAGATTGGCCCCCGTATCGCCGATCATCAGCTCCCCCCGCAGATCCCGGGGAAATAGCATAAACGCACCGACCCACAGCGGGAACATATAAACGGCGATACCCGGCGCTTTCCCCGCTGCGGCCGCTACACCGATCAGCATTAGCGATATGACGGTAAACGCCTTTAGCGCTCTGCCGGGGCGTACGTCCATAAGATTAATGGTATTGGTCATAAGCGGGATCAGCAGAACCCCCAGCATTCCCCGCAGCTCCATTCCTGCCGTCATGAAAGAAATCCATACCGCCATTGCTAAAGCAACTAGAGCTTTAGCCGTCCCCGAGGTAACGATTCCATCCCGGATTAACGTGTTCCAATGACCTTTGAGACCCTTTATTTCCGCATCCCCCCACCGGTCATCCCACCAGCCGGTCAACCCTACCGCCGTGAGTGCGATCAGATAAACGGGATACGAGAAAGGAATTCCGCCCTGCACAAGTGCACTTCTGAGCGGTTCCCGAAGCCAGTCGACGGAAGCTCCGGCTTCCATTATCCAACCATAGCCGATAGCCAATAGAAGCAAATAAATTCCGAGACCGGTCGGTATCGCTTTGCCGGTATAATTTTCCCTGACCAGCCCTTGAGCCGTCAATAAACGGAGAGTCGGAGGAAGAAGCAAATAAGCGGAAGCTATGAATAAGACTGTAAACAAAATAGCCCAAGCTAGCATACCGGCTTCCTCCATTTACTCCATAATGTTCGCCCTACTTCAGCGAATTGCTTGCCCCGGTGCATCCATCCCGCTGCATCATTGCCCGTCAGCCTGTGCCGGAACGGAATTCCCACCTCTACGATTCTGAAGCCCAGCCCAGCGGCATCAATGGTCAGCCCCACTTCAACACCGAATCCGTCGGATAAAGTAATCTTCTCCAGCACCTGCTTGCGAACGGCTCTTTGGCCGGATAATGGCGCTTGGCATCGGAAGCCGCTCAGCGCCATTATCCCATAGCGCGCAAGCAGCTTGACCAAGCCCAATCCTCCCCGCTTCTTGGCGGGAGCAAAGCAGGCCACCGCCATATCCGCCGTATCCTCCAATACAGGTCTTAGCAATAAGCCTGCGTGTTCGGCGCTTTCTTGCAAATCCGCATCCAGAAATAGGAAAATCTCTCCTGAAGCCGCTTCAATCCCTGAATGAAGCGCCCTGCCTTTCCCGAGATTGAGGGGCAGACGAATCAGCCGCGTGCATAAAGGTTCCGCCTCCTCCGCCGTCCGGTCCGTACTTCCGTCGTCCACGACGATGATTTCGGCGCCGATTTCTTCAACCAGAGACTGCAGCGCCTGTAAAGTTGCGGCAATCGTCCGTTCCTCGTTCCAGGCCGGAATAATGATGGAGACAGCCTTCATTGCAGGGCTCCCGCGATTATCGATCGGGTTAACCGGCTATATCCTTTGGCATCGATCAGCTTGTCCCCCAGCATCATCCGCACCAACAGCGAGCTGCCCATTCCCTTCCGTCCTTTGCCCAGGAAATCCAATATCCCCGTATGGGTGCCGACGGCGACGATTTTGTCGGCTCCTTGTTCATAAGCAAGCAGTAAAGCAGCATCCTCACTTGTCCCCCGGCATTTCCAAACCTGGGCGGACAGTCCGTATAGTGCGGTTTTCTGCAAACCGGGGGCTCTTCCATCCGTATAAGCATGGACGACGATTTCAGCGCCACAGCAGAGGGCCCTGTCGCTCACGCTGTCCATATCCCCGATAATGATGTTTGGTGTATATCCGCAGTGGAGCAAGGCGTCGGCCCCTCCGTCCACTCCTATCAAGATCGGTCGGGAGGCGGCAATGTATGGTTCAAGCGCCTCCAAATCATCTTCGTGATGGGGACCGCGAATGACTGCAAGCACCTCTTTCCCTTGCAGGGATGTCCGCAAGCGAAGCGGCTTGCCCGGCTCAAACAGCCATTCTTTGTCCATATCGGCAAAGATTAATGAGTTGGTAACAAATTGGTAGCAAAGGCCGGGGTAGTCGTTGAGTGAGCGTACATAAGCATCCCTTAAGCCGTCTTCATTGAGCTTGCGGCAAGGGATCAGGAAATCGTCCGTGCGAATCATCGGTCCCGTTATACAGACCTCTTGCCCATCATTAAACCGGTCATACTGCTGCGGGCTGATTTCATACATTGGAATGCCTGCCTGGAGCAGTACATTCGCTCCTCCAGCGGGAAAGTCGCCGGTAATAAATTTGCCCGCATTAATGACGGCCGACACCCCGGCCCTCGCTATAGTCTCAGCCGTCGTCACATCCAGATTGGAATGCTGCAATAAGGCAATCATTCCTTGCTTAAGGAAAGGAAGAAGAGTCTTGGTCCTTCGTCCCGCTTTTATTCTGCCTTTAATGACGATGCCTGCCGTATCCTCCGCAACTACTGCCAATGTCAAGCACTCCGTTCCGTATTGATTTGCTTCTCTTTAGTGTTGCCTATCCGGCGCAAACCATTCTTGGTAACGAAGCCCCGATTGTAAAAACACCCGGCCGGGAGTGTAGATTTTAAAAAAAGCTCTTAACGGAGCCTATTCTAAGATGAATAACCCGGTTTTAAAGGTAGCTTTTTATGCCAATTAGAAAGTTGTTCCATTTTAATGCTTTAATGAACTTAAACTTTCTAATGTGGTAAAAAAAGCAGAGTCCGGATTCGTACCGGCTCTGCCTTAGGTTGTATAATTTTCAACCAAAACGGGTTTATATGATTCACTGGACAACCCGATGATTCTCAGCCGTCCTTCGACTGAGCAGCATAGCTTCCGTTTAGGCAATCAGGAATTTCCGGAATCCTGCTCTTGCTTTCACGACACCTTATGCTCAATACGCAGCTTGTCCGCCACCATTGCGATAAATTCGCTGTTGGTCGGCTTAGCTTTGCTGATGTTGATCGTATAACCGAACAAGTGCGAGATGGAATCGATATTGCCGCGCGTCCAGGCTACTTCAATAGCATGGCGAATGGCTCTCTCCACCCGGCTCGGAGTCGTCTTATACCTCTCCGCAATGGCCGGGTATAATGTCTTGGTAATGGCGCCCAAAATTTCGATGTTGTTGTAGACCATCGTTATCGCTTCGCGCAAATATTGATAGCCCTTAATGTGGGCAGGTACTCCGATTTCATGGATAATGCTTGTAATATTGGCATCCAGATTGCGGCCCTTCGTCATTGGAACAACATTGCTCTTCGAAGAAGAAGCGGCAGTGGAAGTGACCGAGTTCTGGTTATTGGCGACGAGTTGCCGGATACGGCTGGTCAGCACTTCCATGTCAAACGGCTTCAAAATATAATAAGAAGCACCGAGCTGTACAGCTTTCTGCGTGATGGTCTCCTGCCCGAATGCGGTCAGCATTATAATTTTCGGTTGAGGCGACAAATTCATCTCGCGCAGCTTCTCCAGCACGCCCAAACCGTCCAGATGCGGCATTATAATGTCCAGGATCAGAATGTCCGGAACCTTATCCTGCTGTTCAATCAAACGAAGAACTTCATTTCCGTTATAAGCAACGCCAGTAACTTCCATATCCTCTTGGTTATCAATAAACTCCGAAAGCAAGTTTGTAAATTCCCGGTTGTCATCCGCTAACAGCACTTCGATCTTTTGCAAGCTATTATCCTCCTTATGAACTGGAATGAGAGCTTCTTACCTTAAACCATTTCGACATCTGAATTTAAATTCCTGCTGTCGAAAATTATTTTTCTTTCTTTTTTTTCGGTAATGATTTATAATTAATAATTTTAGTTATATTTCTTTCTTTTTCTACAAAATCCCACAAAACCGGCGTTTTGTTTAGACAAATTCCGCAAAAATAAAAAAAGCCCCTATTCTGGGGCTACGCAGCATTTTCTTTATTGGCATTCGGATTTCTCAGTAAAATTCCCGCATCCTGCAGCATCCATTCAATATAACAGCCATAGCCTGAGCTCGGGTCATTAACAAATACGTGAGTCACCGCTCCAATCAGCTTGCCGTTCTGAATAATCGGGCTTCCGCTCATGCCCTGCACGATTCCTCCGGTCTTATCCAACAGTCTCTGATCGGTTATTTTAATTACGAGTCCTTTGGTTGCCGGAAACTCCTGCTTTGCTGCATGCATAATTTCAATATCGAATTTCTCGACCTTCTGGCCGTTCACTACAGTGTAAATATGTGCAGGTCCTTCCTTTACTTCCTCGGCAAAAGCTACCGGGATCGGTTTGTGCTCCAGTCCATGGTCAGGCTGCTGGAACATCCGGCCGAAAATACCGAAAGGCGTATTTTTCTCAATGTTTCCAATCACTTTGCTCTCCTTGAAGAAATGAGCTCTCTTCTCCCCCGGTTCTCCGCTTTGGCTTTTGGAAATGGAGGTAACGTTGGAATGAACAATCTCGCCGCCCCCCACTTCAATAGGCGTTTGGGCATCCATGTCGGTAATGACATGTCCTAGAGCACCATACACCCCCTGATCCTGAGCATAGAAGGTTAATGTTCCGACACCTGCAGCAGAATCACGAATATAAAGTCCGAGACGGTAAGCCTTATCGATGAAATCATAAGCGGGCTGCAAGGAAACATCGAATTGTTCTTTGTTCCGTTTCACGGTCAGCTTCAACGGCTGATTGGATTCGCCGGCTTTCTTGACCAGCTCCCCTACTTTGGTGACATCGTTAATGGCCACCCCGTTAATGCCTGTAATCAGATCTCCCACCTGAATCTTCGCTTCCTCCCCCGGGGATACCTTCTTATCCTCGGATACCGGCACCAGATGATGCCCGACGACAAGAATTCCGGACGATTTTAATTTAACGCCAATCGTCTGTCCGCCCGGGATGACCTTCAGATCGGGAACGACATTCACTTTGACTGTCTTTAGCGGAATTTTGCCAAACAGCTTGACCTTCATTTCCGTCTGTCCCACTTTTTCCGACTGAAGGGTGAATGGTTCCTTCAAATTCAATTCGAACGAAGGCTGGGAGGAGCCGTTCACTTTGATGATTCCCGGGTCTTTGACACTCACTTGCGCCTGAACAGGCATAGACAATGCCAACTGCTTGCCTTGTCCCGAAAAGATGTGCAGCTCCTCGGGGAATGCCGCAAAACTTTGGAAAGGTGCGGAGACGCTGATTAAACCTACGAAGAAGACGAGGAGTAATCCAATCCATCTTGTTCTGTTGCTGGGGTTCAAACATACCACGCTCCCTTACTTCTGCTGCCTGACGAGGCTTGTCGTCAAAAGCGTACCTATAAGTTAACCCCAGCCAAATCGTTTTATTACTGTAAATGATGCCACGAAAGACAAGGAAATTAACGGCTTGGCGCTTCTTCGGAAGCCTTTCTGTCCATAGCCAAACGGATCATTTCCTGGGCATGATGAAGGGTGGTTTCGGTCACCTCGACTCCGCCGAGCATTCTGGCCAGCTCGACTATACGGCCTTGCTCGTCCAAAGCGGTCACAAGGGTGAACGTCCGCTCCCCTTCCACCTCTTTGCGTATAAGGTAATGTCCGTCCGCCATGCAGGCTACTTGGGGCAAATGAGTAATGGAGAAAACCTGGCATTCCCTGGAAAGCCGGGACAATTTCTCCGCTATGGCCTGGGCGGCCCTGCCGCTTACTCCTGTATCCACTTCGTCAAATACCAATACAGGAATTTGATCGACTTTGGCGAAGATCGTCTTCATCGCGAGCATGACGCGCGACAATTCTCCTCCCGAAGCAATTTTGCTAAGCGGCCGCAGAGGCTCGCCGGGATTGGCGGATAGGACGAACTCCACCTGATCGATTCCATTAGAGCCGATCCGGACGTTCTGACCATCTAAGGAAGGACCGTTAGGGTCTTCCATTCTATCTACCCGAACCGCTATTCGGGTGCGTTCCATATGTAAATCTTGCAGCTCACGCTCTATGCTTGAGGCCAGCTTGACCGCCGCCTCCTTGCGCAGAGAGGAAAGACGCTCGGCCTTGGCCATCACTTCTGCCCTTAATTCCGTCCATTCCTTCTGAAGCTTGAGCATCGTCTCATCCTTATTTTCCAGAAGCTCCAGTTCCTTCTGAATTTGCTCCAAATATGCTAGGATTTCCTCCGTGCTTTGACCGTATTTTCGTTTAAAGGAAGAAATCAAATCCAGTCTCTGTTCAATTTCCTCCAGCCTTATTGGATTGAATTCAATTTGCTCCCGGTAATCGCGAAGCTGGTAAGCGGCATCCTCAAGCTGATAAAATGCCGATTGAATCTGCTCAACCAACGGTTGAAGGACCTTGGAATCCACTCTGGCTATATCCTGCAGCTTCTGAATGCATTTGCCCACCGCGTCCAATGCACTTCGTCCGCCACCGCCATAAATGGAATCGTAAGCCTCCGTCACACTCTGGAACAATTTTTCCGCATTTCCTAGCTTGTGCTTTTCTTCCGATAACCATTCATCCTCTCCGGCTTTTAATTCGGCTGCGGAAATCTCCTCTACCTGAAACCGGTACAAATCCTGAAGATGAAGCGCTTCCCTGGCGGATTCCTGCAATTCCTTCAACTGCTTCTGCAAACTCTTGTATTTTGTATACGCGGCCTGATATTCCTCTTTGGCGGCTTGGAGTGTCTTACCGCCGTACAGATCCAGCCAATGTATATGCTGCTCCGGCTTCATCAGAGACTGATGCTCATGCTGCCCGTGTATGTTCACCAGCCATTCCCCGGCTTCGCGCAGCATGGACAGATTGGCCAATTGCCCGTTAATACGGCTGACACTCTTGCCTTGGGCCGATACTTCCCTGCGGATGACCAGATGCTCTTCCCGCGAAGCCTCAATCCCCAGCTGCGCCAGTACATCCCAAACGGGATGATCCGGTTCCAGATCGAATAAGGCTTCGATCTCCGCCTTATCGCATCCATAGCGGACAAGCTCCGAGGAACTGCGACCTCCGGCGATCAGTCCAAGAGCGTCAATAATAATGGATTTTCCGGCTCCCGTCTCCCCCGTCAGCACTTGAAAGCCTTCCCGGAAAGAAAGCTGGACCGATTCGATAACAGCCAAATTGCGGATGGACAGTTCTGCTAACATATATAGCCTCCCATGCAGCTCAGTAATTTAAACTAACGGCTCTAGTTAATTGACCTAATGCTTCTGCCTAGTAGCCCTTTAATCAAATTTCAATATTTCGCCAAGCCCCTTAAGAAATCATGCCGTGGATGCGGTCTACCACCTGTTTGCTCTGTTCCTTGCTCCGGCATATAATGAGGATTGTATCGTCGCCGCAAATCGTGCCCATGACCTCCTCCCATTCCAAGTTGTCCATCAAGGCTCCGATCGCATTGGCCGTTCCCGGCATACATTTCATAACGACTAGATTGTCCGTGAAATCAATTCCTACATAATGATCGGTCAGAGACCTCTTCAAACGATAAGACGGGTTAAAATGCTTGTCCTGAGGAAGAGAATACTTATACCGGCCGTCATTCAAAGGAGTCTTCACCAATTGGAGCTCCTTAATATCCCTTGAAACGGTCGCCTGCGTAACCTGAAAGCCCGCCTGCCGCAAAGCATCTACCAATTCATCCTGCGTCTCAATTTCCTGACTGGCTAAAATTTCGCGTATCTTAATATGTCTTTGTCCTTTCACTTAATCATCACCTTTATCTCCATCGATTTCAAATCGAATATTATGAATTGTGCGAAGCTTCGGATCGACATAGAGAATTCCTTCCGCTTCCTTGAATATTAAAGCATAAGGCATCAGCCGATCTCTCAACCCGCTCCCCGTCATATCCAACGGCATACGCTCCTTGGCCAGCTTGACAACATATAGTCCGTTATCCTTGCGGGCGAAATGATCGACGAAAAGCCGGCTTTGGTATTCCTGTTCATCATTAACCATAATATGAATATTTACTCTGCGCTTCAAGGTCATCACTTCATAGCCCGACTCTTCCAGCAAGGCTACAGCGTCCGTTACCGGAATTTCCTCATCGACTTCAATTTCCCATTCAGTCTCCGGAGGCTTGCTCCACCATCGGCGGAGCCGCGACCATCCCCAAACGATAAGAAGAACCAAAATGAGAAGAAGGATGTACCGATCGATATTTTGCATCCCATCACCTCGGTACAATTATTCTCTTTCGAGATCCGAAATTCCTTTAACAAGCCGTCAAATTTTCTGTTCCATGCAAAGATAAACGGCTATCGTCGTCCTTCGGACAAGCGCGATTGCAACAAAAAAACCCATCATTCCGATGGGTTCCCCACTAATGTATTAGCAGCCTCATTAACGACTTCACTGATCAATCCGTTCATTCCAGCCGGTATCTCCCCTGCAGTGTCAGCGAGCCTCCAATAAGCCAGAAACTCGATGTTTCCTTCCCCTCCGGTTATCGGTGAGAAGGTCAGCCCCTGAAGCGCGAATCCTAATTGTGATGCATAATCGAGAATATCGGTGAGAACCTCCCGATGAACGTCCTGGCTGCGGACGACCCCCGATGGGCCGACCTGACCTCTGTCCGCTTCAAATTGCGGCTTGATCAGCGCCACGGTTTCCGAGCCCGCTGCCAGTATAGCCTTAAGAGGAGGCAGGATGAGCTTCAGCGAAATAAACGAAACGTCAATCGATGCGAATTCCGGCTTCGGGCCTTGCAGCGCATCCGGCTCCAAATAACGGAAGTTCGTCCGCTCCATAACACACACCCGCTTATCGCTGCGAATAGCCCAATCGAGCTGATTATAACCGACATCAACGGCATAGACATAGGAAGCGCCGTGCCGGAGGGCACAGTCGGTAAAGCCGCCGGTAGAGGCTCCTATATCCAGCATCACCTTGTCCCGAAGATCGATCCCGAAGGTCCGGAGAGCTTTCTCCAGCTTAAGCCCTCCACGACTTACATAGGGATGAGAGGCGCCTTTGACCCGCAGCGCGGAAGAACGGGGAACCTTGGTCCCCGCTTTCTCCACACGTTCCTCACCGACGAAGACTATTCCGGCCATGATGGCTGCTTTAGCTTTCTCCTGGCTGTCATAATAGCCTCGCTCCACTAACAGCAAATCAATTCTTTCTTTATCCGAAGGCATTCCCTTATCCAATTCTCCGTTCTAGGCTCTGACTTTTTTGCGGGGCAGCATGGCCTGAATTTGCAGCGCGATATTTTCGGGAGTGAGCCCGACCTCTGTCCGCTGTTCAGCAATGCTTCCATGCTCTACAAAATAATCCGGCACTCCGATCGGCTTAATCTGCATTCCATAAATACCTTTATTCGCATAGAACTCGAGCACCGCACTTCCGAAGCCGCCCATTGCTGCGCCTTCTTCCATGGTGATTATGTTGATCCGCTCTTTAGCCAATTGCAGCAGCATTGCTTCATCCAATGGCTTGATGAAGCGGGCGTTAATTACACGCACATTCATCCCTTGCGGCTTCAACAGCTCAGCCGCCTGCTCGGCAAGCTGCACCATCGGTCCAACCGCGAGAATCGCGTAACCGGCACCTTCCCTTACGACTTCCCACGTCCCTATCGGTATGGGCTTCATCTGCTCATCCATCGCCACACCCAGACCATTGATCCTCGGATAGCGTACAGCAATCGGCCCATCGTTGTACTCAAGGGCAGTTTTCAGCATATGGCGCAATTCGTTCTCGTCCTTGGGCATCATCAGCACCATATTCGGAATGCTTCTTAAATAAGCAATATCATACACACCTTGATGGGTTTCCCCATCGGGTCCAACGAACCCCGCACGGTCAATGGCGAAGGCGACGTTCAGATTTTGCCGGCAAATATCGTGCACCACCTGGTCATACGCTCTCTGCAGGAAGGTCGAATAGACCGCGAATACCGGCTTCATTCCTTCACCCGCCAGAGCCCCGCAGAGGGTGGCGGCATGCTGCTCGGCGATACCGACATCAATCATCCGGTTTGGAAAACGTTCAGCGAATTTAAGCAGACCGGAGCCAGCCGACATCGCGGGAGTCACCGCAATAATCCGGGAATCTTGTTCTGCCAGCTCGATAAGCGTACTGCCGAACACTTCGGTATACATTGGCGGACCTACCGATTTCAGCATCTGGCCGGACTCGATTTTGTAAGGGCTCGCTCCGTGCCAAGCCTGAGAGTTGGCCTCCGCCGGCTTGTAGCCTTTGCCCTTAATGGTAACGACATGCAGCAAGACGGGACCATCCACCTTATCCGCCTGCTGGAACGAATCCAACAGAAGAGGAAGGTTATGCCCGTCAATCGGCCCCATATAAGTGAAGCCCAGCTCCTCAAAAAGCACTCCGTTCACTAACAAATATTTGAAGCTGTCTTTTATTTTCTCGGCTTTCTTGGCCAAAGAATCCCCGATGGCGGGAATTTTCTTTAATATATTCTCGACCTCTTCCTTGGCCTTCTTGTAATGCTTATCCGATCGAATCCGGCTCAAATAATTATGAATAGCGCCGACATTCGGAGCAATGGACATTTCATTGTCATTCAGGACAACGATCATCCTCTTCTTCTCATGACCGATATGATTCATGGCTTCCAGGGCCATACCCCCGGTCATAGCTCCGTCTCCGATAACGGCGATAATTTTATTATCCTCGCCCTTCAAATCCCGGGCAACCGCCATCCCCATAGCAGCGGACAGAGAGGTGCTGCTGTGGCCGGCCTCCCATACATCGTGCTCGCTTTCGGATTTTTTGACAAAGCCGCACAAGCCCTTGTACTTGCGCAGGGTATGGAATTGATCCTTGCGTCCGGTCAATATCTTATGTACGTAGGACTGGTGGCCTACGTCGTAAATAAATTTGTCTTTCGGGCTATCAAACAAATAGTGCATCGCCAGCGTAAGCTCAACAACACCCAAGTTTGGGGCGAGGTGGCCCCCGGTGACCGAAAGCTTTTCAATTAAAAATTGACGGATTTCATCGGCCAAAATTTCCAATTCAGCTACGGACAGCCTCTTTAAATCTTCAGGCTGATTCACTAGTTCGAGCACGTTTATTCCCTCGCTTCCCGTTGAGTGATTTGCGCTTCCGCTTTTTCGGGTTAAAGAATCGAATCTTCAGATGACGCTCCAGATAATAGAATAATTTCCCGATCATGAGCACGATATCCGTTGAATAATGGATAGCAAACGATTTACCCATCGCTTTGCCGCCGACGGTCAAGGCCGAAACCAATGCCGTAAAAACTACGCTGACCGCAATGCTTAGCGCCTGGCTGCTGCTCCCGATGTTGCCCATCAGCTTGATCACGACAACTGCGGATGCCGCACCGCTAATCACCCCGGATATATCCCCTACAACGTCATTACAAAAGTTCGAAAACCGATCCGCATTGCGGACAATGTATATGGAATGCTTAGAACCCCTGACCCGTTCCGATGCCATTCCGTGAAAAGGGGCCTCACTGGCCGCCGCGGCAGCCAAGCCCAATATATCAAAAAAGACTCCGATCAGAACCAGCACTAAAACAATAATCATCCCGACGCCCCAGGAAACTCCTTCGAGAACAGATGTCGAGGTAACCGTAAACAGGCTGGCCAGAAGGAAGGTGACAACCGATATAAAAATACTCCATTTCATGGAGTGCCTTAACGAATATTTCATTATTCGAAAACCGTCTCCCATTCCATGGATTGGAGTGGCAGCTTCTTGAGTAAACGCTGTGGCTTAGGTCCAGTAGGTTTTCCCAGACAAGTCTCCCTGTCGTCGCCGACAGGGCGGTTTCCCTTTATGCCTGTCTTGACGCCGTCACCGACCGCCAGACTGGATTACCACTTAGTCCACACTATAATCCCCAAAAAGCCTCACGAAAGTGAACAGTCTAGGAGTTTTCCTCAGCAGTCCTTAACCATTCCTTAGCCTCTTTTGCAAGCCAGATTTCATACAGCATCCAGCCACTGTTTTTTTGGCCGAAAAAACAGTGTCCTACTTTCTGTAATCCCCTCTGACTCACTCAAGGCAGGCTACGCTGCACGCAAGCCGTTTTAGTATACATGGGCTGACCGCCCTGATACAAGTGAGGCTCGCCTTTGCAGGTTCATACCCCAAGCCGTAGCCGAGCGCACGGTGGCGCAAAAGCCACGAACTTGGGCCTCCGCGGAAGTAGGGTCAACGCCCACATGCCTTTGTGGATCGCCCTCCAACCTTAACTCCCAGCATCAGCCCCCAACTGGGCGTTAGAAGCCAACACCAGGAACTTCATCGATGTGCCCTTTGGCGAATTTTTAGGCCCGCCCTCAGAAATGGTAGACTGACTAGAATACTGCGCCACCCTATAATGACTACCATTATAGCACAGGAGTCAAATCCTTCTCAATGGAAGCCTTCTTACAGAAAAATGGGGTATCCGTCCAAATAAGCGCAAATCTCCTGCGTAAAGCGCTTCTATCAATAATCGCGCTGCATTAAATAATCGGCAAGATCATTCAACCGCTCGGGATGAACGAAGCCTGCGGAAGCGATCGCTTGCTTCCCTTCTTCCGTGAGCTTCTCCACTCTCCGCCGCGAGGCCTCAAGGCCGATAAGATACGGATAGGTCACCTTCTGCTGCTTCTCGTCGCTGTTGACCGATTTGCCCAGCTTCTTCTCGTCGCCGGTAATATCAAGAATATCGTCCTGAATTTGAAAGGCCAGCCCGATCTTGTATCCGAATCGTTCCAGGGCAGTCAATTGTTCCGCATTGGCTCCCCCGAGAATCCCTCCCGCTTTGAGCGAAAATACAATCAAGTCCCCGGTCTTATGCCTATGGATACCGTCCAGCTCTTCTTGCTTGGTCAACCCCTGCTCACCGAGCATATCGGCCACTTGTCCGCCTACCATCCCCTTGGGCCCTGCCAGCTCGGACAGCATTTCGATAATGGCGAGAGCCCGTTCAGCGGGAACCTCGGCTCTGCGGGACACTTGGGCAGCTGTGTAGAACGCATGCGTAAGCAGAGCATCCCCGGCAAGAATAGCCATGGCTTCCCCGTAGACCTTATGGTTCGTCAGCTTGCCCCGGCGGTAATCATCGTTATCCATTGCCGGCAGATCGTCATGGATCAGCGAATAGGTATGGATCATCTCGACGGCACAAGCAACAGGCAAAGCCGTCTCGGCTTCGCCTCCCAGCGCCTCCACAGCCGCCATCATGAGAACAGGCCGCAGCCTTTTGCCTCCGGCCAGAAGCGAATACATGACCGCTTCCCGCAGGGTGTCCGGTATTTCCCATTCTTCGGGAATCGAACGTTTAAGCTCCTGCTCCACCGATGCAGCCGAGGCTTTAATATACTGCTGGATATTTAGAGTTCGGTTCAAACTGATTCACCTTCATCCATTTCCGCTAGAAAAGGCTTCTTGCCTATCGTGCCGTTCTCCTCCACCAGCATCTCGATTTTGCGTTCGATCTGGTCCAGCTTTTGGCTGCACATCCGGGACATCTCCATCCCTTCCTGGAATAAGCCAATCGCTTTCTCAAGCGGCACATCTCCATTTTCCAACTGGGTTACGATTTCCTCCAGCTTATCCATCGCTTGCTCGAAGCTAAGCTCCGTTTTGTCCGTTGTCATCGTTCCTTTCCTCCATCCCCCATACATGGCAATCCAATTGTCCGTCCGTCAACCTTACTTTCACTATATCCCCGGGCTGCACGCTCCGAATCGATTTGATCAACCGCTTCTCCTGTTCGTCATAGACCAGACTGTATCCGCGCTGCATAATTTTCAGCGGGCTTAGAGAATCCAACTGTCGCAGTTGGGATTCGAACCGGCTTCGCTCCATCCGGTACATCACCTGCATAGCCTGGACCATGCGCTTGTACGAGTCCGCTGTTCGCCTGCGGGCATATTCCGCTTGCCGCTTGGGATTATAGCCGCTGATAGCCTGTTCCAGACGGGACTGCTTCCTCCTGGCTTCGGACAATCGCTGCTGAATGCGGAATTGCAGTTGTTCCTTAAGCCTGTCCAAGCGCTCCGCCGGCTGCTGGAGCTGCTTGAGCGGATTCGTAAGAACCTGGGACCGGTTAATCCGGTCGAGTCTTTCGCGCTGCTCCTGAAGCATTCGGTACAATCCGCGACGCAGCCGATGAACCGAATAATGAAGCTGCTGCTTCAGTTCCATATGATGGGGAACCGCCAGTTCTGCCGCCGCGGTAGGCGTTGCCGCCCTCAGATCGGCAACGAAATCGGCTATCGTAAAATCCGTCTCATGCCCAACCGCGGATATAACGGGAATTTCCGAGGCGTAGATGCTGCGGGCGACGATCTCTTCATTGAAGGCCCACAGCTCCTCTAGCGAACCGCCCCCTCGCCCGACGATGAGCACGTCAACCTCCCTTGTCCGGTTGAATGTCTCAATCGCTTTGACGATCGAGGGTGCCGCCTGCTTTCCCTGGACAAGCACCGGGTATAATTGTACCGGCACCGAAGGGAGCCTCCGCTGCAAGGTGGTCATAATGTCCCGGACGGCTGCCCCGGTGGGCGAAGTCACTACCCCGATGGCCCGGGGAAAACGGGGAATCGGCCTCTTGCGCGACGCCGCGAATAAACCCTCGGCTTCCAGCTTCTTCTTCAACTGTTCAAAGGCAAGATACAAGTTTCCTATCCCGTCGGGCTGCATCTGATTGATATAAAACTGGTACTGGCCGTCTCTTTCATAAATGGAGATACTCCCTCTCGCCAGCACCCTCATCCCTTCCTTGGGAACGAAGGACAGCCTTTGGTTGTGGGAGTTGAACATAATGCTCTTTACCCGGCTTTGGGCGTCTTTAAGCGTAAAATACATGTGCCCGCTCGAATGGTGGGTAAAGTTCGAAATTTCTCCTCTTACCCAAACATTTTGCAGCCGCTCATCGCCTTCCAGTGTCACCTTGATATGCCGGGTAAGATCTTTTACAGAAAATATCGTATCCCGGTTCATGTTCACCTTTCGCTTGTCTAGGCTTGAGATGCCTTGTTCTTGGCGGCCTGCAGCGTATTCTGCAGCAGCATGGTAATCGTCATGGGTCCGACACATCCGGGTACGGGAGTAATATAGCCCGCCACTTGCGCGGCATCATCGTAATGAACATCTCCCGTCAGCTTTCCGTTATCCAGACGGTTCATGCCGACGTCAATGACTACGGCCCCCGGTTTGATATGTCTGGCCTCTATCATCTGCGCCCGGCCCACGGCAACAACCAGAATGTCGGCCTGCTTCGTTATTTCCTCCATATTCGGAGTACGGGAATGGCACACGGTAACCGTTGCATTCTCGCGCAATAACAGCATCGCCATAGGCTTGCCGACAATATTGCTGCGGCCCACTACGACGGCGTGCTTACCTTCGATCGAAATTCCGATCTTCTTCAAAACCTCGATAACCCCCGCCGGCGTACACGGAAGCATTCCCGGCTTGCCGATCATCAGGTTGCCTACATTGACGGGATGGAAGCAATCGACATCCTTGTCCGGCGATATGGCGTCAATGACTGCGTCTTCGTTAATATGAGCAGGCAGCGGAAGCTGCACCAGAATTCCGTGAATATGGCTGTCTGCATTAAGCTTCCCGATTAATTGCAATAGCTCCGATTGACTCGTTTCGGCCGGAAGCCGGTAGACCTCGGAATGAATTCCGACATCCGCGCAGGACTTCGCCTTATTCCTAACATAAACGGCAGAAGCCGGGTCGTCCCCAACAAGCACAACCGCCAATCCGGGCTGGATTCCTTTATCCTTCAAGCTCTGAACCTCTTGTGAAATTTGCTCGCGGATTTCAGCCACGATCTGTTTTCCGTTAATTCTCTCCGCTGCCATTCATTTTCCTCCTTAGTGTCAAGGGTTTTCCTAATTTCAGTTTAACCTTTTGAGCGGGTAGTGTAAAGGCGAAAAATAAGAAGGAAAACTAGCTGAATGTTCGTGTTTTATTGTAAATTCACTTTGATTTGATCGACTTCGCGAATCATCTGTCCGAGAACCCCGTTAACGAATTTGCCCGATTCCTCACTGCCGAAGTGCTTGGCCAGTTCAATCGCCTCGTTGACGACAACCTTCGCCGGTACGTCGTCCCGGTAAATCATTTCGTAGGTGGCCAGACGCAGTATTTCTCGGTCCACCTTCGAAAGCCGGTCCATCTTCCAGCCTTTGATGTATTTCTCCAGCAGCCGGTCTATCTCCTCAAGACGGTTATAGGTTCCATCCACCAGCTCCCGGATGTACTCGGTGCTGATCTCTTCATTAGTGACCTCCAGTCCGGCCTCATTCTCATGGACCGCCTCTTCGATGGCCATCTGAATCGCTTCCCGTGAAGTGACCTCGTTCATTTGCATTTGATAAAGGCTCTGCAATGCTAATTCTCTGGCTAAGCGCCGTTTCATTGATTTTCCTCCTGTGATCTAGGGTAAAAAAGCTCCTGACGGAACCTTTTCGAAGATGAATTTGGCAGCTAAATTTCTGCGTTCAGCGGTTAAGCCTACTATACGTTCCGGTTATCCCGGCGGAATCCGAGCGGCCCCGTTAACCCTATTCCAATAAAGCTTCTGCCCCCGCGAAACCTCTGCCCAGGAAAGCTTCCTGCATGAAATCCAGGGCTATTTCCCCGGCTCTATCCAAAGCCAAAAAACCTGCAAGGAACAACCGGATCAGAGTAGTTGTCCTTTGCAGGAATTTTATCTGAACATTCTCCATCTTTCCGATAACCATTGCCAAAGGTTCCCCGCTTGCAGCCGAAGCTCCTTGAGATCGATTTTTTTTCCAACATAATACCCGATAAATACGATAAAAGCAAAAATCAGCATATCCCAGAAACCGACTATCAAATAAAGAATGCCGAGAATAATTCCGCCTAACGTTCCGATGACGGTCCCCGGACGATCCTCCAGCATCTGTTTAAACATCCCGGTACCCCCCTTTATTCAACCCGGCTTTTGAACGTTGGGGAGGACTGGACGATATTGGCCACATAGACCGAAACGATAGCTACCGGAATTCCTGTGATTTCCTCCACATACTGCTTAACGGCTTGCTGGATCTCCTCGGTCATCTCGGGAATAGGCGTCTCGCCGTCGACGACCGTGCGCAATTCAATTTCAATCCCGGAATTGCTTACGCGCACTCTCGCACGCAAATCTCTGACCCCGCGGGTCCGGTTGGCGGATTTCAAAGCGAGGTTCTCAACCGTATCCAGCGATATTCTAATATCTCCATAATCGGTTCTCTGATCAATGGAAGCCGCATTCGCTTGAGCCGGACGTACAGCTATGACAAATAGCCGGATGCTGATCAGAATAACGACGACGAGCGTGGCGATCACTGCGGCGGCTGTCGGATATTCCGTATAGACCTGCTCTACGAATTTTTTGGTCGTCTCCATAGGAATAGCATTAAACGTAGCTATCAGCATAACACTGGCCGCCACGATAATAAACAAACTGAATATAAACAATAACAATCGGTCGATGATTTTGGCCACTGCGGCTTGTCCCTCCTTAAAGGAAACCCCCTGCTTGGAAGAGGGGGTTAAAGTCGGTTTCAGCGGGCTTACTTAACACGTTGAACAGCCGTTTCTTCTTCGTTCGTCTTATCCACGGCTTTAAATTGAACATCATGAATATGTACGTTGACTTCCACTACATCCAGACCGGTCATCGACTCAATCGCCTGCTTGACGTTCTGTTGAATCTCTCCGGCTACCTCCGGAATCTTATGACCGAATTCAACAATGATAGAAACATCGATCGCGGCTTCCTTCTGTCCTACTTCCACCTTGACTCCCTTGGACAGGTTCTTCCGTCCCAGCAGCTCGGCGATACCGCCCGCGAAACCGCCGCTCATTCCCGCGACGCCAGGCACCTCAATCGTTGCCAGACCGGCAATTACCTCAATGACTTCCGGGGCAATCTGAATGTTGCCCAAATCCGTTTTCTCATAATCCGGGGCAATTGTACTCATAATAAATGACCTCCTGATCGCTTTCAGACCGTGCGAATCTCGTACAAGGACAGGTCTGTCTTATCTAAATACTATACCATTGCTGAAAAAATATGACAATCCAAGTTCTTTCGGGCCGGGTTCTTGGAAATTCAGGCGAAAGATCGAACTCTCCCGGTCATCTTGCTTCGAACAGCCAATAGGCTACCCTTGCTTATTGACATCATATTCTTCCAGAAACTTGATATCGAAATCTCCCTTAAGAAATTTCGGATGGTTCAGCAGCTTGAGATGGAAAGGAATCGTCGTCTTGATCCCATCAATCGCAAATTCGATCAGTGCGCGTTTCATTCGTTCTATCGCTTCCTCCCGCGTCTTGCCCCATACGATCAGCTTGGCAATCATGGAGTCGTAATGGGGGGATATCATGTACCCGGGATAAGCTGCACTGTCGACGCGGACCCCGAATCCTCCCGGTGCGAGATAGAAATCGATCTGCCCCGGCGAAGGCATGAAATTCCGGTCCGGGTCCTCTGCGTTGATTCGGCATTCTATCGCCCAGCCGTCGATTTGAACATCCTCTTGAGAGATGGACAGCGCTTCTCCTTGTGCAACCATAATCATTTCCTTGATGATATCGACGCCCGTGATCATTTCGGTAACCGGGTGCTCCACCTGAATTCTCGTATTCATTTCCATAAAATAGAAGTTTCCATCCGGTCCGAGCAGAAACTCCAGCGTTCCCGCCCCCGAATACTGAACGGCTTTCGCGGCGCGAACGGCCGCTTCTCCCATTCTTTCCCGAATTTCCGGCGTCAATACCGGGCATGGAGCTTCTTCCACCAGCTTCTGTCTCCTGCGCTGGACAGAGCAATCCCTTTCGCCCAAATGAACAACGTTCCCATACTTGTCGGCAATGATCTGTATTTCAACGTGCTTCATGCCCGTCAAGTATTTCTCCAAATATACGCCTGCGTTTCCGAACGCCTTCTCCGCTTCCTGACGTGCGGTCGTAATCTGCTGGATGAGCGATTCCTCGTTCTCGGCAATCCTTATCCCCTTGCCCCCGCCGCCTGCGGTGGCCTTGATAATGACGGGATACCCGATTTCACGGGCTATCCGGACAGCATCCTCCACTTCAACGATCAGACCGTCCGAACCCGGGATGACCGGGACTCCGGCTTCCTTCATCGTCTGCTTGGCTACCGACTTGTCCCCCATCCGGGAAATCGCATCCGGCGATGGGCCTATGAAGGTAATGTTGCATCGCTCGCAAATTTCCGCAAAGTCGGCGTTCTCCGCAAGAAATCCGTAGCCCGGGTGAATCGCGTCCGCTTCCGTAAGTGTGGCAACACTCATCAGATTCGTAAAATTAAGATAGCTGTCCTTGGAAAGCGTAGGACCGATGCAGTAGGCCTCGTCCGCCAGCTTGACATGCAGCGAATCACGGTCGGCTTCGGAATAAACCGCCACGCTGTAAATCCCTAATTCCCGGCAAGCGCGAATGATTCGGACAGCTATTTCACCACGGTTTGCAATTAATATTTTTTGGAACTTCATTCGATTTCCTCCTGAAGGTATGGCTGATTATATCGGTTTAACCAGGAACAAAGGCTGACCGAATTCAACGAGCTGACCGTTATCTACAAGAACCTCGACTATTTCTCCGTTTACTTCGGCTTCGATTTCATTCATCAGCTTCATCGCTTCAACAATACAAACCACTGTGTTTTCTTTAACCTTGGAGCCTTCACTGACAAATGGCGGTGCTTCCGGGGAAGGAGCCGAATAGAATGTGCCGACCATAGGCGATGTGATTGTATGTAAATGGGACCTGTCAGGTTGTTGGCCATCCTTGCTCTCGGCTTCCGCTTGAACGGCAGCGGCCTGAGGTAATGGCGAAGCTTGTGGAGTGGCTGCGACCTGCTGCTGGGGGGCCGAAGCTACGTAGACCGTCTCCGATTTGGATGGAGAAGGCTTGCGGATGAACAGCTTGCAATTTTCATTCTGGATCTCCAATTCCTGAAGGGAGGACTGATCCACCAGTTGAATCAATTCCTTGATTTCACTTAATTTAAACATGAAACTCGTTCACTCCTTAATGTTTTTGCGAAGCAAAAACCGGCTTCGAAAGCATAGGGCTTTGGAATTTGTAAAATGACACTGTCCTTATGGAAGGACAGGCAGCGGCATCACTTGCAACGTTAGTAATTATAACATAAACGATGGAAATGGAAAGAGCCCAGTTTACCCGGGCTCCGGCGACAAAAAGCGAGAAAAAAACGCTGAAAACGGAATTTTCGACAGGATTCTTTTTTACCACATTAGAAAGTTTAAGTTCATTAAAGCATTAAAATGGAACAACTTTCTAATTGGCATAAAAAGCTACCTCTAATACCGGGTTATTCATCTTCGAAGAGGCTCCGTCAGGAGCTTTTTTTATGGAATGTATTGTACTTGAATTTTCTCAGGACCTATGTTCATTTCTGTCATTACCAAGTCGGCAATGGTGACCGCTTCGCTTTTTTCCAATTTGTCCGCTTGCACGATGACCCTCCACTTATTGTCCTGCTCCATAACAATGGCGCTCTTATAGTCTTGCGTAAGCTGTTCCTCCAAGCTTTCCACTTTAGCGTTAGTCATTTCAATTTGCTGAAGCTCCTCCAAGGCCTGGCCCACTTCCTCACTGCTCTTCTCCTTGCTATTGGCCAGCTCCATCAATTCTTCGGTCCGTTTCTGCAGACTTTCCAACCGCTTCAGAGCCAACGCGGAGAAATAGTCGGCACCGGAAGTCGCCGTGCTCTCCAATTGCTCCAGGATCTGCTGATCGGACTGGCTGATCGCTCCCTTATCGGCTTCTTGCTGCCCGGCAGTCTCCTTCTGAACCTGGCCGGAAACCGCCTGATCCGAATCGGTCTTAGGATGCTGATCAAGCTGCTGAATATCCACATTAACCTGCTCCAGCGCTGCGCCGCCCGCATTTAAATCCATCTTGTTTACATCCTCGGTGAACAAATAGTAGGCGGATAACACAACCATTAAACTGAGCATGGAAACTAACCATATCGTTTGCCGTTTGGTATTCATTGATCTATTCCTCCTTGATATGCGCTTTGGTATGGGTGGGTGTTGCCCCTGCCGCAATTATTGTTTGCGCGGAACGACCGAGATCCGGTTGGCCGGAACATCCAGGCCTCTGCTTACGGCTTCGACAATCAGCTTTTTGACTGTGGCATTTTCGGCGCCATTGGCTACCACCATCACCCCCCTGATTTTCGGCTTGATATATTTCAGCACGAGCGGTTGTTCGCCGCCCGATTGCTGCATCATGACGGCGTTACTGCTGCGCGTGACATCCGAGTTATTTCTCGTGGAACCGTTCTGGTCCCTCTCGTTGGTGACCTGCTGGCTCTCCTGGGTATTCTTCTCAACGGTTATCTCTTCCGTGGAATCAATCGTAACCAGCACTTCGACCTCTCCGACTCCTACAACCTTCGCCAAAATATCCTTCAATTGCGATTCGTAAGCCTGCTCATATTCACGGAAGACCGAACGGTCCTTGCCGCCTCCCCCGAAGGCGATAGTCTCCTGCGCATCCTCCCGCCACGGCGGTCCGGTACTCGCGGGATCGATCTCTTTGACCGTAATGAAGGAGTTCAAAATCATCAGGGCTGCTCCCGCCAATCCGATAATGAGCAGCATTCGCAGGGCTTGTATCCGTTTAGGCCCGCCTGGGCCGCCGCTCATCCATTGTTCTATCATTTGTTTCCACTTACCCATACGGCACCTCACTACGAGCCCATATTGGACTTCGGAATCGCTGTCGTTGATTCATCTATTGGAGACCGCGGATGCGTTCGGAATGCCCGTCATCCCTTCGTTCGATTGCCATTAGTACCTTCCGGCCTTCCCCCAAAGGTTAGATGGATTTGCCCCGGCCCAATCTGCCACTGTGTATGCAAATACCGGATAACCGTCTCCCGTCTGGATTCGAGCTCCGCAGACCGGCCTCCCCCGCTTGTCCCGGTCGCCCCTTCCGCTTCCGGCGGCGAATCCCGGCCGATAATGACCGGCTTTACCGGTTCAACGGGCTCGATAGGCCGGACCGGTTCGATGTCTATCTTCCGGCCGCCGGCAGCCGGAATGGCATCCTTGGACGACTCGTCCTTCGGCTTAACGAGGGCAAGAACGATATTCATTCGTTCAATCGTCAGCTTCCCCTCGGAATCCTGTCCCGCCGTTATCTGGACACTCTCGACCCGTTCCGTTGTATTCTCAATCAAATCCTTCTTCACTTCCTCCGCCAGCCTCGTTTCCAGAATGGCCACCGCCTGCCGTTCATTGGAGGCTGCCAGCTTCTCCGCCTCGCGGGTGATCGATTCCAGGGAAGGAATCCCTCGGCGGCCGGATTCCGTCTGCAGGGCTTCGGCCGCCCTCATCATTCGATTCGCATCCCACTGGTTTTGCAGCAAGCGAACGACGGGAGAGAGAAGCACCAGAATCAGAAACAAGCCGATGACTGTTTTAACATATCTCTGTAAAGAATTGTTAGGAAGAATCAAGTCCGCAAACGTGGCAATCAAGATGAGCAATATCAATTCTTTCAACCAGCCGCTAAGCCATTGCATCCTCTTCCCCTCCAAGACTGCCCGATCTTCTATCTCATCATGACGGAAATATTGCCGGCCGTGATCATTATCGTGATCGATAGGAAGAACATCAGCCCGACGACCGCCATGGCCGCGAATATATAAATCATGCTCTTCCCTATCGTTTGCAGGCAGGTAACAATCGGGCTGTCACCCATCGGTTGAATGACGGCCGCGGACAAATGGTAGATGAAGGCCAACGTTAATATTTTGACCGCGGGGAAAGCGCACAGCAGGACAATGATGACCACACCTACCAGGCCAATCGCATTCTTGACCAGAAGAGACGCGCCAATGACGGTGTCGGAAGCGTCAGTAAACATCTTGCCGACGACAGGTACGAAGTTCCCGGTAATATACTTGGCCGTCCGGATGGTCACTCCGTCTGCAGCACCTCCGGAAAACCCCTGAACCGATACCACTCCAAGGAAGACGGTGGCAAAAAAGCCCAACAACCCCATACTGACCTTGCGAATAAGATTCGCCAATTGGGTCACCTTGTACCTGTCCGACAATGAGCTGACAATATGCAGCACTACAGAGAAGAACAGGAGCGGGAAAATAAATACATAGACGGCAGTCCCAATGGTATGGATCATAAAGACGATCAGCGGATGCATGATGGACACGGTGGCCAAATTTCCCATGGATGCAAGCATCGTCATCAGCAGCGGAACGACCGCTATCATAAAATTGATCATGTCGGTAATGGCCGACTTGGCGTATCCGATGGCCACGTTAAAGCTGTTGATCGCGATGACGATCAGAACCATGTAAGAGATGGCGTAGGCGATCTTGCTGACCGCATTTTTCTCGAAGGCGCTCTGCAAGGTTTCCAGTATCATGCTGAATACGGTGAGAATCACGATCGTCAGCATCAGCTTGCCGTTAACCAAAATTTCGTGAAAGAAGTAAGAAAGAATTGCTTTCAAAACTCCCGAGAAACTGAAGCCCTGTTGGCCCGGGATTAACTGTTCAAAAAATCCGGGAGTCCGGCCTTCCGGAAAATAACCGCCGTATTCTTTCATCAGCCGGTTCCAGAACTGCTCCACCTTGTCCGTCGGCAAATTCTCGGCTTGCTCCCGTATGATGATATCCACCGGTCCCGCCATAGCGTGTGCTGCAGTATCTCCCAGCGAGGCGCCGAATACAAGAATGAACAGCCACAGGGCCGTCCACGCCCATCTGTTCCGCAGGGTCATCGGCGATCAGCTCCTATGCTTGCTTCGTACCATCAAACCGGCAGCAGTTTGACTACGGTTTCGATAATGACAGTAATGATGGGAATGGCCATGACGATAATCAAAATTTTGCCGGACAATTCAATCTTCGCGGCTATGGCTTCCTGTCCCGCGTCCCTGACAATCTGCGCCCCGAATTCCGCTATGTAGGCGATCCCGATAATCTTCAGAATCGTCTTGAGAAAGACGGGATTGACCCCGGAATTACGTGCCAATCCCTCGAGAACGTTGATCACCGAAGAGATTTTGCCAAGCAGGAAGAAAAAAATGACGATCCCCGTAAAAACAGCGAGCAGGAATGCGAATAACGGCATTTGTTCCTTCAGGACGAGAATCAGAATGGTGGCAAGCAGGCCCACCCCTACAATTTGGATGATTTCCACTGCCTTCACCTACTGAAAAAGAAATATCGTCTTGATTTCCCTGAATAAATCGTTCAGCATGCTGACGACCATGAAAAGCACCACGACAAAGCCGATGACGGTGACCCAGTGAGCCATGTCTTCCTTTCCCATCTGCTTGAGTACGGTATGGATCATGGCAATGATGATGCCAATTCCCGCAATCTGGAATATCGCGTTCACATCCACGTTCATAGACGGCACCTCATTCTTCATTCCGAGCGTTGGCTGGCGGCCAGCCATTTAGTAAACAAGAATAACGATAAGAGCTCCGGCCAGCGCCCCCAGGCTTTTCCACATTTTCGCATACTTTCTCTGATCCTCGGCAGCTTGCTCCTCCTCCGCCAGCAGATGGTTGACGGCGAGCCGCAAATGCTTGAGCTGATCCTCTCTGTCCGTTATTCCAAGGGAATGTCCGAGCTGCAGAAGAACCTCTCTTTCCCCGGCTTTCATGGCGGTATCCCGCCAGCCTTCGACCACGGCCTTGCGCCAGCACGCCTCTGTCGTCATTCCCGTAGGCTGGTCCAAATATTCGGCGGCCCGGCGGAACAGAGCGGCTACAGGCTCCGACAGAGACTTGCTTGAAGCCAGAAGCGCATCCGAGAGAGGAGTGGAGCCGTACCCAATTTCCGTTTCCAGTCTCTGCAGCATGTGGATAAGCTCCCGTATTTGCCTGGGGCGTCTGCTGAGCTGCATCGATTGGTAAAAGCCAAACATCGTTCCGGCACCAATAATGAGTAATCCTCCCAGCAGCTTAAGCATCCGCCTTCCTCCGCAGGCCCGTGGCCGGCACAAGTGCATCAAGCCGCTTTCCGGCGCTGTCGTATGCCGCTTCGACCCTAACGGAGGAGCCTGTTTTGCGCAATTGCACATAGCGTTCGAAAGCCCCGGATTCCCAAAGCTCCTTCAGAACAGGCCGGCGGCGGATGTCTGCGAGGTCCGCTCCATGGGCGGTGGCAATGACCGCTATGCCTGCATGGGCCGCCTCGTGAACAGCCAGTGCATCTTCGGCCCGGCCGATTTCGTCCACAATCAGCACGTCGGGCGACATGGAACGAATCAGCATCATCATCCCCTCCGCTTTGGGACAGCAGTCCAGCACATCGGTTCGCGGACCGACGTCGAATCGCGGAACCCCCTTGTAGCAAGCTGCAATCTCGGAGCGCTCATCGACGATGCCCACTTTGAATGTGTCCATTTCCCGGGGCCATGAAGCCCCTCCACCGCTGATCAATCTGGCCAAATCCCGGATGATTGTCGTCTTGCCGTGCTGAGGCGGTGAAACAATCAGAGTGGAGCGAACCTTTCGCCGCTCCCGGTCCAGCAGCAGCGGCAATACGGGAAGACCGCTGTCCGGCTTCTCCCGGGCGACCCGGATATTGAAGCTGGAGATGTCCCGGATCAGCTTCACCTGCCCCTGGCCCAAGACAGTTCTACCAGCCAGGCCTACTCTATGCCCGCCGGCAATCGTAATATACCCTCGCCTCAGCTCTTCTTCGAAGGAATATACCGAATGATTGGTCAGCAGATCGAGCAGCATCGTGCAATCTTCGTTCGTAGGACGCATCGCTTCCGCCGGATGACTGGCAACCGTCCCTTCCCGGGTAACGAAACCATAGCGGCCCCCATACCCAATCTCTAAAGGCCTGCCCTCCCTGATTCGCAGCTCTTCCAATTGAGAGCCGATAGGAGAAGGCAGACGCTCTACGGCGGATTTCAATGGATGAGGTAGAATGGTCTTTAAGGACTCTAGCATTTTCGGCTGCCTCCAAGTTGTCCAGTGTCTACAACATACTTATGCTTGGCCGAATGATTTATGACAGATTACTTTTTTAAAATCCCAATAAAAATGCAGGTTACCCCGACAATCACCCAAGCGAATTTACCCCAGGACAGCTTGTCTGCGATTCCTATTAAACCAATGGTCGTGGTAGTTAATAGAACGATCGGTCCGACGACCGCCAGACCCGTGTTGACCAAGAGAGCTTTGTCCACCTGATTGAGCCGAAGAATAAGCAGAGCGGCCAAAATTTCCAGGCTCCCCGATATAATCCGAAGCGAAGCCATGCTCATAACGATTTTGTTAATCAATAGACTCCCCCCTTCCTTCTTGATTCATTTACTCTACTCTATGCGGGCTTGTCTCTTTTTAGGATGATGGGCACAACGCTATTTTCAAATGCATATGATGGTCACATGTGGAATCAATTCTTAACGCGAGGAGATTATTTCTATGGAAGCAACCTCACTGGATTGGCATCCGCTTCTATCGGATCCGACCCGAAGCCGATTAGAGAAGCCGCGGACCTGCGGTAAAACCATGGTGATTGACAAAGGGCTGGGACTGCATGCGCTGGAGGATTTGCTGGCCACGACAGCCCCGTATATCGATATGATCAAAATCGGATTCGGCACATCGCCCTTATATCCGAAGCGTCTTTTGGCCCACAAGGTGGAAATGACCAAAGCCTTCGGAATCGACATTTATCCCGGAGGAACTTTTCTGGAAGTCGCTGTCCATGGAGGGGCGGTCGATGAATATTTTGCCATGATTAAGGAAATTGGCTTTAATTCCATTGAAATATCCGATGGAATCATTGATCTGGACCGTAGGAGAAGGAATGAGCTTATCAGCTGCGCGCTTTCACACGGATTGAAGGTCTACACGGAATATGGAAAAAAAGGATGGGGCTCCACCATTGAAGCCTCTGAGTTGGTGGAAACCATGAATGAAGATATCCGGCTGGGAGCGGAATTGGTAACGATCGAGGGAAGAGAATCCGGAGCCGGGGTCGGAATCTTCGATGAGAACGGGGAATGCCGGGACGATCAGATTGAGCAGGTATTAAGCCAAATTCCGGGACAGCATATTCTCATGTGGGAAGCGCCTCAGAAATCCCAGCAGGTCCATCTTATTAACCGGTTGGGGCCGACGATCAATCTGGGTAACGTAGCTCCGCAGGAAGTTCTCTCGCTGGAGGCGCTTCGCCGAGGGCTGCGTGCGGATACCTTCACGCTGGCGGCCGCCGCCCAGAAGTTTGATATTGAAACCGATCCCGCAGCAAAAACCGGTGATTCTCTCAATTTGGGGTATGAAGCATCCGAATGGCGTATTGACGAACCGCTCGCCAAGGTGAGCAGCCTGCATAAACCTAAATAACGCTGTTGTTGTGAATGAATAAGTTAATAGAGAGGAAAAGAATATGCAGATTGAGGTCATTCCCACTCTTAACGAGAAGACAGAACAAGAGTTGGCTGACAAAACAGTCGTTGTCATTGACGTTCTGCGCGCCACCAGCAATATCGTTACAGGACTGTCTCATGGCTGCGTATCGGTCATACCGGTTAAAACTATTCAGCAAGCCTGGGAAATGAAAGAAGCGGGCGATCTGCTCGGCGGCGAACGCAACTGCGAGCGAATAGCCGGATTCGATCTCGGAAATTCACCTTCCGAATATATGTCACCTGCGGTAAGAGGCAGAAAAATCGTCATGACCACCACTAACGGAACGTCAGCCATAAGCAAAGCGAGGAAAGCCAAGCAGGTGTTCATCGGTTCTTTCCTTAATGCGTCAGCCTGCGCAGCCGCAGCCTCAGCATCTGGAAGAGACGTCATGCTGCTCTGCTCCGGCACCCAGGGACAATTTTCCATGGAGGATGGTCTGTGCGCGGGATTGATCGGGGGATTGATCCTGCGCGGTCTGGGAGACGAAGGAAGGATGAACGATTTCGGCCTGGCTATGGAACAGAGCTATCGTCAGGCAAGCAGGGACTTGTCCCGTATCGTTCTGAGCTGCGCCAACGGAATCAGGCTCAGTCGTCTGGGCTGTAAGGATGATGTGCTGTTCTGCTGTCAGGTCGATGCTATGCCGGTCGTGCCGGTGCTGGACGAGGAGCGGAAGGTATGCTTGTTGGCCTTGCCGGATAGTCCGCAGCCTGCTAGCTCCCTCAAAAGCCTGTTCTAATTCCACATGCCCCTCATACACTTAAATAGAATCCACTTGGACAAGGGGCAATCCTGAATGAACGGAAATTTCATCCTCGTCGCATTGATCATTATCGGTCTTATCGGACGGTCCCATATTATTACAACGGCTGCCTGCATACTGTTAGTCGTCAAGCTGGTCAGTCTGGACCGCTATTTGCCGGGAATCGAGCGCAGAGGGCTTGAATTAGGCCTGCTGTTCCTGACTATGGGAGTTCTCGTGCCTTTTGCCAGCGAGAAAATTTCCTGGAAGGAAGTATCCACCGTCTTCACGTCCTGGCCGGGTATTCTTGCTCTTGCCGGAGGAGCGATCGCCACTTATATGAACGGCAAAGGGCTTGAACTATTAAAAATAGACCCACAAATTATTGTGGGTCTGGTAATCGGATCGATCTTCGGGATCGTCTTCATGCGCGGTATTCCGGTAGGCCCCTTGATGGCCGCCGGAATAACCGCTCTATTATTGAAAATTTTCAATTATATTTTCGAGCGTTTCGGCTAGGCCCTTATCTCCGTTCCGCCGGTCCGCCAACGAATGCCTGGACATCCGTATCCAGACCGTAAGCGGTGTGCAGCGCGCGAACAACATCGTTCAACCGGTCGGCATCGATGACACAGGACATTTTAATTTCGGATGTGCTTACCATATTGATACTGACACCCAGCTCGGAAATCGTCTCAAACATGGTGGCTGCCACTCCGGGATTGCTGACCATTCCCGCTCCGACGATCGAAACCTTCACCAGGTTAACCTCAGATACGGCTTCGCGGAATCCGATTTCTGACTGAATGGAAGCAATCACTTCCATAGCTCTGTCTTTGTCGGAGGAAGAGACGGTGAACGAGAAATCGGCGGCTCCGTCTTTGACTCCGCTTTGCACGATAATATCCACATCGATGCCTTCTTTGGCAAGAGCGGAGAATACTTTGGCCAGCTGCCCCACCTTCTCCGGAACCCCCAATATGCTAATGCGGGACACGTTCTTATCGTAGGCGATGCCCTTCACGACAACCCCTTGCTCCATCACTGCTTCCTCCTTCACATAAGTACCTTCGTTAGTTGAGAAGCTGGATCGTACCACCAGCGGGACCTGATAATGCTTGGCGTATTCTACCGCGCGCGGATGCAGCACCGCGGCACCCAAATTGGCCAGCTCCAGCATTTCATCATAACAAATCTCGTTTAATTTACGGGCGACTTTAACTACCCGCGGATCGGTCGAGTAGATTCCGTCCACATCCGTGTAAATTTCACATAAATCAGCTTTAATAGCTGCGGCTAACGCTACCGCCGTCGTATCCGAACCTCCGCGGCCGAGCGTCGTAATCTGTCCGTCTTCAGTCATTCCCTGGAAGCCGGCAACAATGACAATATGGCCCTCTTCTACAGATTTAATAACCCGGTCCGGGCGTATATCGGTAATGCGGGCTTTGCTATGAACAGGATCCGTTATCATCCCGGCCTGCCAACCCGTATAAGATACGGCTGATTCTCCCAATTCCCGGATTGCCATAGCCAAGAGCGCCATGGAAACCTGCTCACCGGTAGATAACAGCATATCCATCTCACGAGCGGGAGGAGCGCCTGAAACTATTTGTTTGGACAAATCTATCAAATCATCCGTCGTGTCACCCATAGCAGATACCACAACAACACATCGGTTTCCTTGTCTTTGTCTATCCACTATTCTTGCCGCGACACGCTTCATGCGATCGGCATCCCCAACAGAGCTGCCGCCAAATTTCATAACGATTAATGACAAGTTGGTTCACTCCCCACCCAAGCATTTAACAATTTTCTATTATAGCATACTCCCGACAAATTGTGACAAGAAACTGTGAAATTCTCCTGCAGAACAATCGAGGGTAAAAGCCATGTTTAATTCTATTCAGCGGCAGGTACTTCCTCGCCTTCCAATAGGATTTTATTTGCTAAAAGTAACGCTAAGGAGAAACGCTGTTTCTTCTGCTTCTTTAACCACCCTCTTGCTATAGCTTTCGATGTTATCCCCCTGCCTCAGAAAGGTTCGATCAGCCGGTTTATTAATACGTATAAAAAGCCTTCAATCCAGAAAAAGAATTAAAATTCCCTTTCCGGACAGAAGGCTTTAGTTAAACCTGCTTGCCACAGAAGCTTAGATTAGGCACGGGAGATATACTTGCCATCCCGGGTGTCGATCAGAAGCACGTCCCCTTCATTAATAAACAGAGGAACCTGTACGTTCAAGCCGGTCTCGAGTACTGCATTCTTGGTAGCGCCGGTTGCCGTATTTCCTTTAACCCCCGGCTCCGTCTCAACGACCTTGAGCTCCACGCTGTTAGGAAGGCTGATGCCCAGAATTTCTCCCTGATAGCTAATAATGTTAACGCTCATATTCTCCTTGAGGAACTTTAGCTCCCATTCCAGACGAGAGGAAGGAAGGCTGAACTGGTCATACGTTTCCGTATCCATGAACGTATGCTCCGTTCCGGCAGAGTATAAGTATTGGGTTTCACGATTTTCCACATGGGCCCGTCCGACAGTTTCTCCGGCGCGGAATGTCTTCTCCACAATGTTGCCATTGCGCATATTCTTCAATTTGGAACGGACGAAGGCCGCTCCTTTACCTGGTTTCACATGCTGGAAATCGATAACCGAGAACAGGTCTCCATCATGCTCAATTGTCAATCCGGTTTTAAAGTCGTTAACAGAAATCATGGTTTATCCTCCTTGAAGAAAGTGAACCCAGGGCTCACGAGTGAAATTAATCAATGACGATCAAATTTTTGTCCGAATATGTCAACCGTTCTATTCCGGTATCCGTTATGACGATATCGTCCTCAATGCGGACGCCTCCGAAGCCCGGAATATAGATGCCCGGCTCGACCGTAACGGTCATTCCAGGCTCCAACACGGTTTCGGACAAATAGGACAAGCCCGGGGCTTCGTGAACCTCCATGCCAAGGCCGTGGCCGGTGCTGTGCCCGAAGTTATCGCCGTACCCTGCCCGCTTGATGATATCCCTGGCTAACGCATCGGCTTCTTTGCCTGTCATTCCCGGCTTAAGATTAGCCAGCGTATGCATCTGAGCCTCCAGCACGATCTGGTAAATTTCCTTATGCTTGTCTGTCGGCTGTCCGAGGCAGACCGTGCGGGTCAAATCCGAACAGTAGTCTTTGTAATAGGCTCCGAAATCGAGCTTAACATATTCATTCGTTCCCAGCAAACGATCACTCGCGACTCCATGAGGAAGCGCGGATCTTTCCCCGGAGGCGACAATCGTTTCGAAGGAAGAAGATGCGGCCCCCCGGCTGCGCATATAAAATTCCATCTCCAGCGCAATTTGCTTCTCGGAAACACCCGGCTTAAGCTTCGTCTGAATGAAGGAGAAAGTGTCATCGGCCAAAGCGGCGGCCTCCTTCATAATTCGCAGCTCATCCTGATCCTTGATCATTCGAAGCTTCTGTACGAGCGATTCTGTCGGCACCAGCTCTACATCACCCAAATCGGCGGAGTAACTCAAATACGTGCCGTAGGTGACGTCATTCTGCTCGAAGCCGAGTCTGCGGATTCCATGCTTGTGCAGAATCTCCTTGACCGAGAGCATAATCTTGCGCTGATGTTCTATGACTTCGAAGTCATTGGCCTGCTCGGCCGCTTGAGCGGTATAGCGAAAATCGGTCAGCAGAACAGCCCGGTCCTGCGTCACAAGAACGTATCCGGAGCTTCCTGTAAATCCGGTAAGATATTTTCGGTTATAGCCATTGGTTACAAAAAGTGCTTCCAGCTCGGCTTTTTCCATCGCTTCTCTTAACCGGGTCAATCTGGACGTTTTCATCGCAATCACCTGACTTCCTTTGTAAGATGCCGGTGCAAAGCCATCAGGCCAAGCTCATAGCTATATTCCCCGAATCCGGTTATTTGGCCCACAGACACCGGAGCAGTAACAGATACATGACGGAAAGCTTCGCGCTGATGGATATTCGACAGATGCACTTCTACGACCGGCAGCTGCACCGAGGAGATCGCATCGCGGATCGCATAGCTGTAATGGGTGAAGGCACCGGGGTTGATGAGGATCCCGTCCATAACCCCGTACGCTTGATGGATGCGGTCGATGAGCTCTCCTTCGTGGTTGGATTGGAAGCATTCCAATTCCACAGACAGCCTTCCGGCCAGCTGCTGCAGGTTGCGCTCTATGTCCGGCAATGAAGTTGTGCCGTAGACGCCGGGTTCACGAATTCCGAGCATGTTTAAATTCGGACCGTGCAGCACCAAAATTTTTTTCAATCAGATCACCTGGATAGTTTGGCTTGATAACGTAGCCATTTTACCATAAGTTTCCCCGGTTTGAGAATACTTTTTGATTTTCGCGGGGGTCTATGAGTTGTTGAAAAAACTTGGAAAGACTTATAAGGTCGATGGTTGGCATGCTTCCGATAGTATATCCATTATATGATTGCGTAAATCATTGGCATTCCGTACCCGTTTTCGTTAAAATAAAGAAAAAGATTAATGTTGAGAAGGTGAACTTATTGTCTCAGAACAACATCTATGGCGGACAGGCGGTAATCGAAGGGGTTATGTTTGCCGGTAAGTCCGTCCATGTTACGGCCGTGCGCCGCAAGGACAAGGAAATCTCGTTTCTGGAGGTTCCTCGTAAAAGCGGTAAGGAATGGGTTCGCATACTCAAGAAAATTCCCTTCCTGAGGGGACTTGTCGCTATTGTGGAATCTACCGCTAACGGCTCCCGCCATCTTAATTTTTCCGCAGAGGTATTTGCCGAGGAGGAAGGCGAGGAAGTCAAGCAGGAAGAATCGTCAATGATGGGCAAGCTGACGCTGGTACTCGGGGTAGCCGTAGTCGGAGTGCTTTCCTTTATTTTCGGCAAGCTTATTTTCACCGTTGTCCCTGCCTTTGTGGAACACATCATTTTTAAAGATCGATTCGAGAACCAAATTTTGCACAATCTGATTGAAGGCCTGATCAAAATCATTTTCCTCGTCGGCTATATTTATATTATTTCTTTAACACCGCTGATTAAGAGACTGTTCCAATATCACGGGGCCGAGCATAAAGTGATCAGCGCTTATGAAGCGGGGGTCCCGCTGACCGTCCAGAATGTGCAGAAGTTCAGCACCCTGCATTACCGCTGCGGAAGCAGCTTTATGGTACTGACGGTTCTGATCGGGGTCATCATTTATTCCTTCGTGCCATACGATAACTTATGGGATAGAATCTGGCAGCGGATCGTTCTTCTGCCGGTCGTAATCGGCGTATCTTATGAAGCTCTGCGCTTCACCAACCTGCTGCGGGATACCCCTGTGCTTAAATACTTGGGCTATCCGGGGCTTTGGCTTCAGATGCTGACAACCAAACAGCCTACAGACGACCAGGTCGAGGTGTCGATCGCTTCGTTCAACCGCATGAGAGAACTGGATTCCGATTTCGGCAAAAAATCCCTAGTTCCCTAAGGAGGCCGTCCATGAGAAGACGATATCCGACTGCGGTTTATATCGTACTAACACTGATCGCCATTGGTATATTATATAATTTGGTCAAATCACCGGGCACCTTCCTGCTCCCGGTCATTATCTTCGGAGCGATTTTTCTGCTGTATAAATTCCCTCCGGCCCGCCTTCGCCGCCTGTTCACGTCCTCCTCTTCTTATTCCCGGCCCAAGCCCAAGCAGCGGACGGGGAGGAGCGGACCCGCACAGAGAAAACGGGCTCGCTTCCGGGTCATTGAAGGAAACAAGAATAATTCCGGGGATGAAGACGAGCCGCCCCGGTATCACTGACGGACGACTGCCATTGCGGCTACGTCCGTCTTTTTGCATTTGGCCAGGTAATCCTCGTACGACCATTTATCGAAAAATTTGGCCGCGGCCTTCCTGCCGGATTCATACAGCTCCATGCTTTTCTCTTTGGACAGATCAAATTCGGTCGTATGAATGCCCAATGTCGGAATTTTAATAGTGCGAAAAGACTTGTGTTCTTCGATGAATCTTTCATCATGTGCATCCATCATGGTCGAGAACAGAGCTTGCAGCATGCTAAGAGGGCCGACAATCCGGTTAGGCTCGTTGCTTCCCCGGCCTACGAGCTGAAATCCCAATGTCGGCAAAATCTTCTCCCCCGGTTCCGCTTCATGGGCATCGAATAACCATAGGGGGAAATTACTCAACAATCCTCCGTCCACTATGTAAACAAATTGATCTGTAAATTTTTCCTTCTTCTTGCGGGGATATCTCTTGCGGATAATGACCGGATCGAAAAAATAAGGAATGCTGGTGCTCATGCGAATCGCTTTGGCCACCGTAAATTTGTGGGGATCGATTCCGTAACGGGAAATATCGTCGGGAAGGACGAGCAATCTCCCGAGGGAAATGTCGGAGGCAATGATTTTCAGCCGGTTATAGGGCAGATCCGCGAACGTCCGGATTCCTTTGGCCTGCAGCAGCTTGTAAATCCAGTATTCCAGCTCCTCACCGGAATATAGCCCTTTTTTAACGAACAGCCGGATGGCCGGACCAATCCACCTTATTTGGTGGAGCCAGCTTTTTTTCAGAAAGGATATAAAGGGAGTGCTCAGAATGATTTGCTTCATTTCTTCCCCTTTATAGCCCGCTGCCAATAAGGCAGCCACTATGGACCCTGACGACGTTCCCGCCAACTGGTGGAAGGTAACCCCTCTTCTCTCCGCCTCGCTGACCGCCCCTGCCAATCCTATAGCCTTCACTCCACCGCCTTCAAAAACGGCATTGACCTTCATCGCTCCGCCTCCCCCGTCTGCCGAATCCGTATGAATACGAGTCGTTGTATATGTATGACGACGGGAGATGTCCCTAGAACCGCTGCCAGGGACTCGTTCATGACGGAAAGCGGTTGGCGCCGGGGTACGGACAGACAAATTCCGAGAACCACTTTGTCTTTCGCTCCAAGTAAACAAAAAAAGGACCCGCAGGTCCTCTTCTTCTTGTTATTCTATTCGGCTTCCATCTCGGCCCGAAGCTGTTTAAGCTGCTCCGATGCTTCGGGATGCCGGTTGAAATACTCTACCAGCACTTCAATGCATGTAATAGAATCCCAGCTTAAATGATGCTCGATTCCTTCTACATCCGCGTAGATATTTTCTTCCTGTACACCAATGACCTCAAGAAATTGCTCCAGCAGGTGATGCCGTTCTACCAATCTTTTACCCATCTTCTTGCCCTTGGGTGTTAAAATAAGTCCACGATATTTCTCGTAGACTAGGTAGCTGTCTTTATCGAGTTTTTGGATCATTTTAGTTACAGAGGAAGGATGAACAGCCAGACCTTCTGCAATATCGGATACACGGGCATAGCCCTTCTCATCGATTAATTTATAAATGCGTTCCAAATAATCTTCCATACTCGGTGTGGCCATCCGAACCCCTCCTTGCCAGTTTAACCACAACTAAACCGCTCAATAGTACTGTATGTATGATATACCATTTGGACTAAGTAAAGCAAGTTTACCATAAAAACAACCATCAGTTGTTTATTCCCATGTGTTAAACAGGGATCTCTTACGAATTCTAACGGATAGAACCATCCATACCATTTAGAAAGGAGCCTCGAACCCGCCTATGTCTGTTCAAACGGCCCGCCCGCCGCGAAGCACTAAAGTTTTCATTCCGGAATTGGTCTATTTCGAACCGAACGCTTTGAATTATCCCAAAGGAGTTCGGATTATGGAATGGGCTAAGAAGGAAGGGCTTCCTATCCGGATGACGACTTCGCATAACCGAATCACCAATCTGCCGGGGGATAACGAATTCGCCAAGTATCGTATGGCCAAAAATACACTGGTCGTTGGAGTACGCAAAACACTTACCTTCGACCAATCCAAGCCTTCCGCGGAATATGCGATTCCGATTGCGACCGGCTGTATGGCTCATTGCCATTACTGTTACTTGCAGACGACGCTCGGGGCGAAGCCTTATATCCGCGTTTATGTCAATACGGATGAAATCCTGCAGGCCGCTAAAAAATATATCGATGAACGCGCCCCGGAAATCACCCGCTTCGAAGCCGCATGTACATCCGATCCGCTAGGGCTGGAGCATATCAGCGGCTCCCTGTCCGAGTTGATCGAATTCATGGCGGACGAACCTTACGGCCGGCTGCGTTTCGTCAGTAAATTCCACCATGTCGAGCCGCTGCTTAATCTTAGGCATAACGGCCATACCCGCATCCGTTTCAGTGTCAATGCGGACTATGTTATCAAACAATTCGAGCCCGGAACCTCCACCTTCGCGGAACGAATCGAAGCCGCCGGTAAGATTGCCAAAGCAGGATACCCGCTCGGCTTCATCATTGCCCCGATTATTTGGCATGAGGGCTGGGAAGAAGGGTATGCGCATCTGTTGGAGAAGCTTAAGGAAGCTTTACCCCGCGAAGCCGTCAAGGACCTGACCTTCGAGCTGATTCAGCACCGGTTCACCAAAACGGCGAAAAACGTCATTCTCAAGCGCTATCCGAAGACAAAGCTGGAAATGGACGAAGCGAAACGAAAGTATAAGTGGGGGCGCTGGGGACAGGGCAAGTACGTATATCCCGACGAACAGGCCCAAGCACTCAGGGAGCATATTACCGAACAAATCTTCGATAAATTCCCGGAAGCGACTATCGATTATTTCACTTGATAGTTCTGCAGCACACCCACCACCGTCAGGCTACGTTACATCAGCTTCAGCAGCCAGTCCGGCGTCCATTCGTTAAACCAGATCGTTATTCGAGTCAGTTGATCGGTGTATAACAGCACCGCCATCACGATCATTAAAGCTCCCCCCACCTTCATCAAGGGCGCCGAATAACGGAGAATCCAGCGGGTAGACCCGATAAAGAAGGCGAGAATGAGAAACGGGAGCGCGAATCCCAATGAGTAAGCGGTAATCAAAGCAAACCATGTGCTCGGCTCAGAAGCCGCCAAAGCAAGAATGGCCGAAAGAATCGGGCCGACACAGGGAGACCAGCCTGCAGCGAAGCCTATTCCAATAAGAAAAGAGCCCAAATAACCGGCCGGCTTCCATTTGAACTGCAGCTTGCGTTCTTTCATCAGCCATTGCGGCTGAAATATACCGATCATAAATAATCCCATAGCCAGAATAAGAACGGCCGCCAGCTTGCGGATCAAATCCTGATATTGGCTGAACAAGCCGGACAGCGTTCCGGCTCCCCATCCCAACACATAAAATACAACCGAAAAGCCAACGACAAAAAACAAGGAATGCACGAATGTCTGCAGCCTTACGCGGCTTTTATTGCCGCTGCTCTTAAGCTCGCTCACCGAAATCCCGGTAATGTAGGACAAATATGACGGATATAACGGCAAGCAGCAAGGAGAAATAAAAGACGCTATCCCGGCCAACAAGGCAATTCCAACGTTGATTTCCATAGCGGTTTTCCTTCCCTCTGAATGCTCCTATTTCGCTCTGGAACCCGCCCGGAAGAGCAGGGTTACAAGCAGTATCATGATCAATAATAGCACAACCGAGGAGCCCGGCGCCAAGTTCCAGATGCCTGCCGCAACCAAGCCGGCAATGACGGCCGTTTCGGAAAATAATACAGCCATAAAAACAGAATGTTTAAAGCTCCTCGCCACCGCCAGACTGGCCGCTACCGGGATGGTCAGCAGGGAGGAAACAAGGAGAGCCCCGACGATTTTAATGGCCACGCTGATAACGAGAGCCGTAAGCATGGTAATCAGAATATTATAGTAACGGATCGGCAAGCCGCTGACCGCGGCCGCTTCCTCATCGAAGAACATAAGGAACCATTCCTTGAAATTAACGAGCACAACGGCAACGACAAGAACGGTTACAATGCAAACGAGCCACAAGTCCATTTGGTCCAAAGTATAAATGCTTCCGAACAGATAGCTCGTCACCTTTACATTAAAGCCTTTGCCCATTGTGAATAAGAAGGTCGCCAGAGCGATACCGCCGGACATAATAATGGCAATCGATAGTTCGGCATAGGTTTTGTAGGCTTTGCGCAGCCATTCGATGGCAAAGGAAGCAAGCAGCGCAAAGACAAGTCCCACTGCAACCGGATAAAGATTAATCAAAAATCCGAGAGCAACCCCGGCGATCGTGACGTGCGCCAGCGTATCCCCAATCATCGACAATCTTCTCAGAACAAGAAACACCCCCATTAACGGGGCTGTAATTCCGATCAGAATTCCGCCTATCAATGCTCTTTGAAAAAAAGGCTCCAAAAAAATATCCACTCGTTTTTTCCTCTTTCCCTTATCGGAGTTGCACCGGTTCGCGCAAGTCGGTCAATGTATGGGCCAGACCGGTCTCATCGCAATTTTCCGGACTATGCGTATGTTTGATATAAAACTGGATTTTACCGGAGCTGTGAACCGGCTCATGGCCGAGATAGGATTCCAGCATATCCAAGTCATGCGTCACCATGATGAACGTTATATGATGATGCTGATGCATATGACGGATCATATGAAAGAAGCTTTCCTGCGTTTCCGCATCAATGCCGACGGTCGGCTCGTCCAGAATCAGCAGGTCGGGATTGTTGACAAGCGCGCGGGCCAGGAACACTCTCTGCTGCTGTCCCCCTGACAGCTGCCCGATCTTGCGCTCCTGCAAATTGCTGATTCCCATTGCCTCAAGCGCTTCATCCACTTTGCGGATATCGTCCCTGGTTATTCTTCGGAACAGCTTCTTCCGCCCATACAATCCGGACATCACAACTTCCTTCACGGTGGCGGGAAACAGCGGATTGAAATTATTTTTTTGCGGAACATAGCCTATTCTTTCCCAGTCCTTAAAGCTGGCGACCGGCTCGTTGAAGAGCCTTACTTCCCCGCGGACGGGCTTAATCAGGCCTACGATCATTTTTAACAGCGTTGTCTTCCCGGCTCCATTGGAACCGACAACTCCTACGAAATCCCTCTGCAGAATTTGCAGGGACAAGTCGCTGATCACGTCTTTGCGGTCATAGGAGAAGAAAATACGGTCCAGCTTGACTACCGGATCGTGGCACTTTCCGTCAAACCCGCTGACATCTCTAGGGGTATCCATATCCTTAACTCTCCTTCGGAAGAAAACGAAAAAGACGTCTACAGCAGCTTCAGGTCTGTACCGCCTCTTCCGTTAACGCATTATTGCAAAGCTTTCACCAAATGATCTAAATTATTCTCCATAACGGAAAAATAGTCCTCCCCTGCAGCAAGCTGTTCGTCCGTCAAGCCTTCCAGAGGATTCAGCACGAGCGTCTCTATCTGTAAATCTTTAGCCAGCGTATTAGCTAAAGCGTCGGAAACCAGCTCTTCGAAGAAAATATATTTGACGTTATTTTCCCGTACAAATTGGCTGATCTCTTTCATATCCTGGGCTGTCGGCTCCGCATCCGGCGCCAGTCCCATAATCGCCTTCTGTGTCAGTCCGTAGTCATGAGCCAAATAACCGAAAGCCTGGTGCGAAACGACGATTTCCTTCTTCGGCAGTGCGCTCAATGTTTCCTTGTACTTCTGATGAAGACGATCCAAATCTTCAGCCAGCTTGCTATAATTGGCTTCATAATAGTCCTTATTGCCGGCGTCCGCCTCCACCAGGGCGTTCTTGATCTTCTCGGCCATCGCTTTGGCATTGTTCGGGCTCAGCCATACATGGGGATCCATCTCGCCGTGCTCGTGATGACCGCCTTCGTGATCCTCTTCTCCATTATTCTTCCCCTCGTCCGCAGCATGCTCGTCATGGTGGGAATCTTCCTCATGATCGTGATCTCCGGGAAGCAATTCGAGCCCTTGGCTCGCCTCCACAATCTTAACGCCGGTATCCGGCTTCATACTGCCGAGGAAATCCTCCACCCAGCCTTCGAAATTGGCACCTTGATAGACAAACACATCGGCCTGGTTAATCAGACGGATATCCTTGCTCTTGGGTGACCAATCGTGCGGCTCCACTCCGGCCGGAACCAGATTGATGACATGTGCGCGGTCTCCACCGATTTTGGAAGCAAAATCATAGAGCGGGTAGAAGCTGGTGACGACATTCGTCTTGTCTTCGGCCAGATCAGAGCCGCCGCCGCAGCCCCCTAACAGAGCGGCAAAAACAATAAGAAGCACAAAAGCGCCGCAATAAATCCGATTTCTCATTAGCTGTAGTCTCCCTCGATAAATGACTGTAAATCGTAATCATCCTTATTTACAGTACGATTATACGGGCAGTTTTATCGATTTGTCAACCGGACAATAAGGCGCAAAGCCCGCCTCCAACTTGGAAGCGGGCTTTATTGTCACTTAACGATGGCGCCATTCGGCATATGATCGGGTACGGTAGCCAGGGTTAACTGGTCCCCCTTGGAGGCGGCCAGAATCATGCCCTGGGACAGTTCTCCGCGCAGCTTCACCGGCTTGAGATTGGTTACGCAGATGACTTTCCGCCCAACCAGCTCCTCCGGCTTGTAATACTGGGCGATTCCCGACACAACCTGGCGCTGCTCGAAGCCGAGATCAAGCTGCAGCTTGAGCAGCTTATCCGCCTTCTTGACCGGCTCGGCCGCCAGAACCTCTGCGACCCGCAGCTCCACTTTGGCAAAGTCGTCGATCGAAATTTCCTCAGCGCGCACGATCTCCTCATCTGCGGATGAAGCTTCCTTCTGCGCAGTCTGGGCGGCGGATTCGGCCCCCTTGCCTCCGGTCATGGCGGCAACGATAAATTCCACTTCCTTGTCCACTTCTAGGCGTGGGAAGATGGCCTCTTCCTTGCGGACGCGAATGCCGGCCGGCAGCTCACCGAATCGTTCCAGACTGGACCAGGCCGTCAGGTCTCCGGCTTCGATTCCCAGCTGCCTCCATATCTTGGCCGGGGTCTGCGTCATGAAAGGCTGCAGCAATACCGATACGATTCGCAGAGATTCGGCCAGATGATACATGACGGATCCAAGCTCAACGTGACGGCTCTCATCCTTATGCAGCACCCAAGGCTGGGTTTCGTCAATATATTTGTTCGTGCGGCTGATCAACTGCCAAATCGCGGTCAGCGCGACGGAAAACTCCATCTTCTCCATCGCTTCCTCCGTTTTCTCTACAGCCGTGCGGGCCGTCCTCTGCAGATCCGCATCATACGGGGTCGCATCGGGAACGAGGGCGGGAATTTCTCCGTCGAAATATTTGTCGATCATGGCCACAGTCCGATTCAGCAGATTACCCAAATCGTTAGCCAGATCGAAATTGATTCTTTCTACGAAATTTTCCGGAGTGAAGGTGCCGTCGGAGCCGAAAGGCACCTCACGCAGCAAATAATAGCGCAAGGCATCCAAGCCATAGCGGTCGATCAGGGTTACCGGGTCGACGACATTGCCTTTGGACTTGGACATTTTGCCGTCCTTCATCAGCAGCCAGCCGTGAGCGAATACCTTCTTGGGCAGCGGAAGACCTAGAGCCATCAGCATAATCGGCCAGTAGATCGTATGGAAGCGGACGATTTCCTTGCCGACCAGATGCACATCCGCCGGCCAGTACCGTTCGTATTTGGATTCGTCTTCGGACTTGTAGCCAAGAGCAGTGATGTAATTCGACAAGGCGTCGATCCAAACATAGATGACGTGCTTCGGATCGTTCGGGATCCGGATGCCCCAGTCGAATGTGCTGCGCGAAACCGCCAAATCTTCGAGACCCGGCTTGATGAAATTGTTGATCATCTCATTGCGTCGGGATTCCGGCTGGATGAAATCCGGATTCTCTTCATAATACTTCAGAAGACGGTCCGCATACTTGCTCATCCGGAAGAAATAGTTTTGCTCCTTCACTTTCTCTACCGGGCGGCCGCAATCCGGACAGTGACCGTCCACCAGCTCCCGTTCCAGAATGAAAGATTCGCACGGGGTACAATACCAGCCTTCATACGTGCCCAAATAAATATCTCCCTGATCGAGCAGCTGCTGAAAAATGCGGGCTACCGGTTCCTTGTGTCTTTCTTCCGTCGTGCGAATGAAATCATCATAGGAAATATCCAGCTTGGCCCAAAGCTCCTTAATGCCCGCGACAATGTCGTCGACGAACTGCTGCGGGGCGACCCCCTTCTCCTTCGCTTTCGTTTCAATTTTCTGCCCATGCTCGTCGGTGCCTGTCAAATACATGACATCATACCCGCGCTGCCTCTTGTAACGGGCCATGGCGTCTCCGGCCACGGTCGTATAGGCGTGACCAATATGGAGCTTGTCGCTAGGGTAATAAATCGGTGTTGTAATGTAAAAGGTTTTGTTCGGCTCTGCCATGATGCAGCCTCCTTCTTTTATTTTCATACAATCGAAAACAACCGATATGCCTTCGAAGCTTATTCCGGGATTTCTCGGGGAATCCCCGGACTTACAACCCAAGGATAAACGGCTATCGCCGTCCTTAGGACGGGCGCGTTTACCGATGAAATATGAGAACAGGTATAGATGAAAACTTATACTTTCTTATATTTAAAAAAGCTCCCGTCCATCATGGGACGAGAGCTATTAACTCACGCGGTACCACCCAGGTTCCCCTGATTCTTGCGAAGGTCAGGGCTCGGAAGCCGTAGTATAGGCCGGTCCGTTAACGCCGGATATACGTCATCCCCTCATAGACCGGGCATCGCACCAACAAGCTGATAGCTTGCCCCCTACTCAAAGACGATTTCTCCGGGACCATCTTCCGCCGCCGCTCCAATACCGGTTTCCAGCTGCCCCGGCTCTCTGGGAAAGGGCTATGCCGCGTACTCATCCCTTCATTGAAAATCTGCATTATAATTTATAACAAAATATACCTAATCCACATCGGCAATGTCAAGCCGGTTCCGCACCACGCACGACTCCCAGCGAGCGTTGTTCGGCGTCGCCCCCTCTATAGACTACTGCTTCGGCCGGCCACCCTTGGCGGACATTACCGCGTCTCCTTCATCCGCCACTCGTTGCTGCGCCTCCCCACCCTTGGCGGGCGGGACCGGATCGAACCCTCCGGGATGAAACGGATGGCATCTGCATATTCGCTTGACGGCCAATGCAGAACCTTTCCAAACTCCATGCACTTCAATGCTCTCCAAAGCATACTGAGAACAGGTCGGGTAAAATCTGCAGGTCGGCGGTTTCAACGGGGAGATAAACTTCCTGTAGAAACGGATGGGCGCCTTGAAAACCGCCTGAAGCACCGGGCTCTTCCCTCTTTGCCCGATTCCGCCGCCGGTGTCAGCCGTCCCTTCATCTCTTGAAATGTTCCGATCGTTGCCGCTCATTGCGCCGCTTCCTCTTCTCTGCATTTTTTACAGTATCCGAATACTTCAAATTTATGCTTGACGGGACGGAAGCCTTCCGGCAGCCCCGGGATCTGCTCCATTGGACAAAATACAACCGGATAGGTTTGCTCGCAGGACAAGCAGATCACATGATGATGATGGTCATTCTCCTGACAATGGAGCCGGAACTTGATGCCGTCCTCGAATACAAACTGCTCCAATACCCCCATCTCGTGCATGATCCGCAAATTCCGGTAGACTGTATCGAAGCTCAGTCCGGAATAGGTATGCAGCATCTGCTCATAGACGTCCTTAGGCGTCATATAGCCCTTCGCCCTAGCAAACAGCGTCGCAAGGGTTTTACGCTGATCCGTAATTCGCATTCCCTGTCTGGACATCATCTGGACAATTTCCTCTGCATTCATGGATTTCCCCCCGATCACCTTCCTAATATTCCAATAATGCATCAAAATAGAATGCCCGTCAAACAAAAGGACCCCGCCGGAACAAACGAGGTCCAAGAAAGCCTATTATTTTGCTATATCGAAATAACCGTACAAATCGTCCAGCATGATGTTCGCGGACAAAATTCCCCCGGCGGTATTCCAGGTCACGTCATCCACCTTGAATGCCTTGTTGTTCTTAACTACCTCGAGATTATTCCATAAGGGATCGTTCAGCCATTCTTTCTCCAAAGCACTGGCCGTGCCGTCACCCGTTTCGTAAGTAAAATAGAACAGAATGTCCCCGTCCATCTCCGGAATCCGTTCCTTGGATACCTCCGCAGCGAATTCTTCCTTGTCTTGAGCCGCGGGCCGCTTCAAGCCCAGCTTCTTGAACATAACGCCGGAGAAAGTATCATTGTAATAAATCCGGACCTTGCCGGGCATAAACCGGACCATGGATACCTCGGTGTTCAGCTTCTCGCCCGCCTTGGATCGGAAATCTTCGATTCGCTTGTCGAAATCGGCCAACACCTTCTCGCCGATGTCTTGTTTGTTCAAGGCCTTCGCATACAGCTCGAAATTATTTCTCCATTCCCCTCTCAGCGTCTCCGCAAAAACCGTAGGGGCAAGCGCGGATAATTGCTCGTACACCTTCTCGTGCCGCATCTTGTTCCCGATAATCAGGTCGGGCTGGAGCGCTGCAATCGCCTCCAGGTTCGGCTGGTCCTCTTTGCCTACGGGAGTGACCCCTTCCAGCTTATCCATCAGATGGGGAAAGAATGGGTCTCCCCCGTGCGAGTTGTTGGCGCCGACCGGCTTGACACCCATCGCCAGCACGGCCTCCGTTCCTTCATTCGTCAGAACGACCACCCTCTTGGGTGTTGCCGGAATGGGCGTCTCTCCCATTGCATGCTGAACTACATAAGCTCCTCCCTCCGGGTTCGTCCCCTGTTCGCCGGAGTTGGACTTTTCTTGATCCGCTGTGCCGCCACATGCTGCCGTTATCAGCATCAGGACACCTATCGCCGCAGAAGCGAATCGCCTTTTTTTCCTATTGAACTGGCCTGCCATTTCATTCTCCCCTTTAAAATAAGCTTCTTGCTGACCGATCCCCATTATCACTGATAATGATTATCATTTTCGTCAATATGCTACACCAAAAGCACCCGTAGTGTCAACAAATATGTGGATTTCATACCTGCTTGTTCTCACATCTATGGCGAAAGACGGAAACTAAGTGGAAAAACAATTGATGTTGAAAAGTCGGTTCATTATAGGACTTCCGGAATTAATCGCATCCAATTGAGAATGAATATCAAATTCATTGACAGGACATACCCTTCCCTATAAACTGTGCATAAAGGGGTAAAAAGCTCTCTATCACTCTTTTTTCTAGGAACATACAATTGCTGGATCAAGCTGCGAAAAAGCAACGCATATAGGTTGCCGAACCTTGCGCGAAAGATCCGTCCGTCCACCGGACTACCTATTAAATAACTTTCATCTAATGGAAGATTTATACACTGCCTATATTAAGGAAGGTACCCGCATGTCACCCGTTCTGCATAATCGTATTCTCAAAATCGCCGGAATTCCGGCAGCCCTGCTCCTGCTTGTTATCGCTCTGTTAGCCAGTATCAATTTCGGAGTGGCCGACACGGACTGGAGAAGCATCATTGAAGCTTATTCCCAATTTAACGGGACGAATGAGCATCTTATCATTCAGCAGGTCCGCGTTCCGCGCGCTTTGATCGCTGGCGCGGTCGGGCTCAGTCTCGGAATCTGCGGTGCGGTAATTCAGGCATTAACCCGCAATCCGCTTGCCGATGTTGGCATTATGGGGTTAAACAGCGGAGCGTCTCTGCTGGTTGTAGCTGCCGTTACCTTCCTGTCCATCACTTCATTGAGCGAATACGTTTGGTTCGCCTTCCTGGGCGCCGCTCTCAGCGGAGTGGCCGTCTATGCCCTCGGCTCCATCGGACGGGATGGACTGACACCCGTGAAGATCACTTTGGCAGGGGCGGCCATCGGGGCGCTGGCTTCTTCCTTCACCCATACTATCCTGATTGCGAATGAGAAAACGATGCAGGAGGTACTGTTCTGGCTGGCCGGCTCCGTGGAGGGCCGCAAGCTGGAGCTGCTTGCTCAAGTCTTCCCTTATATGGCGGTGGCCTGGGTCGGCGCTTATCTTATAGCCGGACCGGTACATACTCTGCTGCTTGGAGATGATGTAGCGACCGGTTTGGGGCAGAGAACCGTTCTCGTCAAGCTTGCCACCGGACTTCTGATCGTCGTATTGGCGGGCAGCTCCGTGGCGGTGGCCGGGCCGATCCTGTTCGTCAGTCTGGTGACTCCGCATCTGGCCAGATCCTTGGTCGGGCCGGAGACCCGATGGGTCGTCGTCTACAGCGGTTTAATCGGAGCAGTGCTGCTGATTGCAGCCGATATTGCCTCCCGTTTCATTGCGATGCCCCGGGAAATTCCGATCGGCGTCATGACGGCTCTGATCGGAACACCGTTCTTTATTTATGCAGCAAGAAAGGGGACCTTCAAGAAATGAAGAAATCATTCCCCTTCCGCCTGGAGAAATGGAACATCTCCTTTCTTATTGATAAAAGATCGGCTGCCATTACCGGCATCCTGCTTGTATTAACCTTCCTTGTTTTCCTGTTAAGCACAGGCCTTGGAACCAAATCCATCAGCCCCGCAGGCGTACTCAAGTCTCTGTTCGGTCTGGGCTCGCAAGCGGATGCTGTGGTTATCCACCAATTAAGGCTGCCTAGAGTATTGGTGGGCATGCTGGTCGGAGCTTCCTTAGCCGTCGCAGGGGCCATTCTGCAGGGAATCATCCGGAATCCTCTTGCCTCCCCCGACATCATCGGAATCACGGGGGGTGCTACCGTGTCGGCCGTAGCGATGCTCACTCTGTACCCCGCGGTCAGTATCCATTGGATTCCTGCCGCCGCTCTGGCCGGAGCGGCCCTGCTCACTCTGGTGATTTACCTGCTGGCCTGGAAGCAAGGAGTATCGTCCACTCGTCTTGTTCTGATTGGGGTAGGGCTTGGAGCATCCATGCAAGCGTTGACGACTCTCGTTATAACAACCGGGAACCAATTTGTGACTACCAAAGCGCTAGTATGGATCACCGGAAGCGTCTACGGCTCTAACTGGAAGCATGTCCTCGCTCTGCTGCCCTGGATTCTCTTGTTTATTCCACTGGCATTCGTATTCGCCCGCGCGGTCAATATCCAGCAGCTAGGTGATGACCTGGCCACGGGTGCAGGCAACCCGGTTCAGAAGCACCGGTTTATTCTCCTGCTAATCTGTGTCGCGCTGGCCGGCTCAGCCGTCGCCTTCGGGGGCGCCATCGGCTTCGTTGGATTGATTGCGCCGCATATCGCCAGGAAACTGGTCGGCCCGTCCTTCGGCGGCCTGCTCCCGGTAAGCGCCTTAACCGGAGGCCTGATTGTGATGGCGGCGGACCTGTTCGCCAGAACCGCTTTCTCGCCGCTTGATCTGCCGGTTGGCTTGTTCACGTCCTTAATCGGCGCTCCGTTCTTTATTTATTTGCTTTTAAAGTCGCGTAATAAATAAATGAAACAAGCTGGAGATGCAAGAGAAGGGCTGGAAGCTTGGAGAGGTAAAGGACGCTTGCCTATGTACTCGCAGGCCGTATCGATAACAAAATATTTCGAGTGCGGACCGCAGAGAATTGAATGGCCGAAAACCAACTCGCGGAGGTTGACTTTATGCTAAGGAGGCAGTCTTTATGAAAGCTGTTGAAACTCATAATTTGACGTTGAGCTACGGCGATGCGGTCATTATAGATCAACTGAATTTATCCATACCGCAAGGGCGAATCACGGTGTTTGTCGGGAGTAACGGCTGCGGGAAATCTACACTCCTGCGTTCTCTGGCCCGATTGCTAAAGCCGAAGTCGGGCGGAATTCTGCTCGAAGGCAAGGAAATCACGAAGCTGTCCACCCGGGAAATCGCCAAGAAGCTGGCCATTCTGCCGCAGGGTCCGGTTGCGCCGGAGGGCTTGACTGTCCTGCAGCTTGTCAAACAAGGCCGCTATCCGCATCAGAACTGGCTCCGGCAATGGTCCAGGGAGGATGAGCAAATGGTATGGCAGGCATTGGAAGCGACGGGGATGGCCGAGCTGGCCGATAGAACGGTCGATTCGTTATCCGGCGGACAGCGGCAACGGGCTTGGATTGCCATGACGCTGGCTCAAGGGACCGCAACAATCCTGCTGGATGAACCGACCACTTATCTCGATCTTGCCCACCAGATCGAGGTGCTGGATTTGCTGTACGATCTGAACCAGAAGGAGCAGAGAACGATCGTCATGGTTCTGCATGACATTAATCTGGCCTGCCGTTATGCCCATCATATCGTTGCCATTAAAGACCGCAAAGTCTTCGCTCAGGGCCTTCCGGAAGAAGTCGTTCATTCCGCAATGATGGAGAGCGTATTCGGACTCCAGTGTCAGATCATGACGGACCCGATTTTCGGAACGCCGCTTTGCATACCGGTCGGCAAAGGTCGGTTCGCTTCCGCTGAAGCGAAGATCCATGTGACGGCCTGATTCCATTTATGGGAATCAACTTCGGGTGATGCGGCCTTCTTAGGTACGGAAGGATTGCCATTTACCAGCCGAGCCGCCGAGCCACCGAGTCTGTTGCCCATAAAGCTACATGTCGCATCCGGGTCGGTAAGGTCGTCGCAAAGACGAGGTCGAGTAGGCGGGGCCTTTCCTTCGAGGATTGTGCCCCTTACCCCTCACAGATCCGTACGT
>NZ_VEGP01000219.1 GCF_007679495.1 Paenibacillus sp. 32O-W
TTGTTGCAATGGGTAATAAGATGCTCAAAGTCGCTTTCGCCATGCTGCGAGACCGTTTACCGTTTCAATCGCAGTGCTCTGATTATCACATCCTTGATGAGGTCAATAAGAAGTTGAACTTCAATTGCGTTATGCCGACACTAGCGGCGGCCTAACTAAGCAAGATCTTGGAACCGGTCTTTCTGGGACTGAGGGAAGATCGGATCACTTTCTTGGAGACCTTGGATCTCGTATGTCAGCTTTATCCACCTC
>NZ_VEGP01000220.1 GCF_007679495.1 Paenibacillus sp. 32O-W
TTATAGCGTACAACCCTATTTTCATCATCTGATGGTGCCGCGGTCAGCAGCATGGGGGTCTACCTTGAAAATCCATCTAATTTCATCATCTGATGGCGCCGCGCTCAGCGGCATGGGGGTCTACCTTGAAAATTCGTCTATTTTACCGTCTGAAGGTATCGTTACAAGCGTTAGCGGCACGTCTAACTGTATTTTGTACAGGTAGATTCAAGCGAATGGGCGAAAATGATCAAACTAACTGGATAAAC
>NZ_VEGP01000221.1 GCF_007679495.1 Paenibacillus sp. 32O-W
GTAGATAGGTTCGGGGTGGAAGTGCAGCAATGCATGGAGCTGACGAATACTAATCGGTCGAGGGCTTAACCTATACAATGATCTGGATCCACAATGGATGAATCGCTTAAATTCGCTACTAGTTTTCAGGGAATAACCCCTGAAGAGAATAACCGTTTGGTGACGATAGCGGAGGGGAACCACGCGTACCCATCCCGAACACGACCGTTAAGCCCTCCAGCGCCGATGGTACTTGGACCGAAGGG
>NZ_VEGP01000222.1 GCF_007679495.1 Paenibacillus sp. 32O-W
TAGGTGGGCTCTAAATCAGGTGGAGTAGAGTCTCCATCTGATTACTCGATGTTCAGCTAAGCTGAACGAGTTCACTCTTATAACTAATGTCGACAGAAAAGCCGTCCGGGCAGCCGGGCGGCTTTATTTAAATATAAGTATAAGTTTTCATCTATACCTGTTCTTACCTGGACAGTCAAAAGTTCTACAGCATTAAGAAGCGAGCGAATCGGCGTCAATATCAGTCGTTTCCTGCTTGGATTG
>NZ_VEGP01000223.1 GCF_007679495.1 Paenibacillus sp. 32O-W
CAAAGCCACTGAAAACCAGCTTTTGAATGGCATGCAGCGTCAGCTCCATGTCTTGACTCGAGCACGGCGCTCAGAGATACGGAAGCGTGCTTCCTTGCGTACAGAGATTCGAGCACTTATGGACATCATCTGGCGCGAGTACCAAGGATATGCAGATTATTTCAGCCGGTAGAGCTCGAAAAATCAAAGTATTCAGTGACTTCTGGGGGAAAGCCTCGCTCTTCTTCATGGAGCATT
>NZ_VEGP01000224.1 GCF_007679495.1 Paenibacillus sp. 32O-W
CATTAAAGCATTAAAATGGAACAAACTTTCTAATTGGCATAAAAAGCTACCTTTAAAACCGGGTTATTCATCTTCGAGATGGCTTCGTTAGGAGCTTTTTTTACCACAATCAGAATTTATAAGTTATTGCGTCCTGAATAACTTCAAATTCTGATTTGGCGATAAAAACATCCTTTAAACGCGGTCGCTCATCCATGAAATACTCCGATAGGAGTTTTTCTCATATTTCA
>NZ_VEGP01000225.1 GCF_007679495.1 Paenibacillus sp. 32O-W
TTGTGTTGCATGGTGTCGACGATGCCAGCGAGCGTCGGATTCGGCGCAAGCCGGATATGCTGGTATCGGCCGGAACCAACCACATTGGCGGGCACCCGGATCACCGTCCGGCGAATCGTTTGGACTTCGCAGCGCTTGAGCGATTCAGGCATCAGCGTCTGTTTGAACCAGACCATCACGTTGTAGGCGATGGCTTTGATCCAGCTGAACAGCAAGTTCCGGAG
>NZ_VEGP01000226.1 GCF_007679495.1 Paenibacillus sp. 32O-W
ACGTATACCTTAGCCAAAGCCGATCCGATCAAACAAGAGGAATTTAAAGCTGAATTCGAAGAGGTAAAAAAAATTGCTTCGGCACGAAATTGATCGAATCTTGTTTGAAGATGAATCCATGATTCGGGATTATCAGGCTTTGGCTCACACCTGGTTTCCCAAGGGCCAACAAAAACAGATCCCGACGTACGGCAAGCACCGCGGCGTCAAGCTCATTGGCAC
>NZ_VEGP01000227.1 GCF_007679495.1 Paenibacillus sp. 32O-W
GTATGACACTCCACAGGCGTAAATTCGGATGCAACGAATCCTACATATTGGCGATGACGAGATATGTGTCAAACCGCCAATTTAGATAGGTTGATCGCCGCGTTCAAGTCGCGGTCGATCACATGTCCGCAAGTGCATTCATAGGTGCGATCAGACAGTTTCAGGTTCGGCTTGATCTGACCACAACATGAGCACATTTTCGATGAAGGGAACCATTTG
>NZ_VEGP01000228.1 GCF_007679495.1 Paenibacillus sp. 32O-W
GGGTTTTTCACTCGGATCGCCTCCCACAGGCAACAAGGTTTTACCTATAGGTATTAGACATTTGTTTCCAAAATCCTCTAGTGCCATTTATATAGTAATGGATAAAAGCGTAAACGGAACTGGGAGATCTTATTTCGTCTAAATAGGCGGTTTTTTTAGACTAACGGAACCAGACGCGCTTATTTCATAGAATTATCCTACTTTCGCCTGCATTTCT
>NZ_VEGP01000022.1 GCF_007679495.1 Paenibacillus sp. 32O-W
GCGCTTATTTCATAGAATTATCCTACTTTCGCCTGCATTTCTTGGGAATAAGGTCATCTAGTTCCGTTAAAATGACCAAAAGGCCCTTTTGGAACGATTAAGGTCATCTGGTTCCGTTAAAACCAAACCGTGCAGGTTTCCATGATCATAATCGTACACTATTAATCGACAGCCTTCTTTTGTACAGGTAGATTCAAGCAAATGGGCGAAAATGATCAAACTACCTTGAAAATCCATCTATTTTCATCATCTGATGGTGCCGCGGCCAGTGGTATGGGGGGGTTAATTGGAATATTTCAGGCTGTTGGAAAATCGCTTCACGGAACTTGTCTGTTCATTTGTACAATATTTCATACAAAAAGCAGGGCCTTCGCTGCATATGTACAGCTGTTTATACGATATTTCTGTGCATGCTGGAGTTGTGGCAGGAAGACCATGAATGTTTTCATACAAAATACCAGGGGGAATTCATAATACGAGCAGAGGAGGATCTGTCATGATTGAAACGAAGCAGCAGCTGGAACAATGGATGGAAACGATCAACGCCATACGTGAGCAGGTGGCTGGCGTCATCGTCGGCCAACGGGATGTGGTCGAGCAAATGCTGTGGTGTATTTTTGCCGGAGGGCATGCGCTAGTGGAGGGGATTCCCGGCTTGGGGAAGACGATGCTCGTTCGTACGATCGCCGACGCGATCGACCTGTCCTTTTCCCGTATTCAGTTTACACCGGATTTGATGCCGGCGGACATTACAGGAACGAATATCATTCAATTCGGGTTAAAAGGTGAAACGTCCTATCAATTCCAGAAGGGCCCGGTCTTCGGCAATTTGGTGCTCGCCGACGAAATTAACAGGGCCACTCCCAAAACACAAAGCGCCCTCCTCGAGGCGATGCAGGAGAAGACCGTCACGGTCGGCTCCGAAACCTACCCGCTTCCCCGCCCCTTCTTCGTTCTTGCTACACAAAACCCGCTGGAAAACGAAGGCACCTACCCGCTTCCGGAAGCCCAGTTGGACCGTTTTATGCTGAAGATTCAGGTATCCTACCCCTCCAGAGAAGAGCTTAAGGAAATTGTCGCGAGAACCACATCGGCGGCGGAGCTGCGGGCTCATAAAGTAGCAGACGGCCCGAGGGTGACCGAGATCCAGAATGGCGTCAAGGAGCTGTTGGTGGCTGACGATGTGCTCGATTATGCGGTCCGCCTCATTATGCTGACCCACCCGCAGGAGGCGGAGGCTCCCGATGCCGTCAAAAAATACGTCAGATTCGGCTCGGGTCCGCGGGGAATCCAGTCTATTATTTCAGTGGCGAAGGTCAGGGCATTGTTTGCCGGTCGGCTGCATGTTTCCCGCAACGACATTGTTCAAGTGGCCATTCCGGCTCTTCGCCATCGGCTGTTTTTGAATTTTGAAGGCCAGGCGATGGGCAAGACGACCGATGAAATTCTGGAGGCCGTTATAGAGGAAGCGGAGCGGGGACAATGAGCGAAGGATTGATCGTGTCGTTACTCGGGACGGACAGGAAGCGGAGGGAAGAACATGAATGAGGCCGGGGCAGGGAACAGTGAAGGCACGAAGAACACAGCGGCCGGTTTGGTTTCCCAGGAGGTGCTTCTTCGGCTGGAGCGTTCCTCCTTATGGGCCAAAGATCGCATACGCGGGACGATGCAGGGCAAACGCCGTTCCAAGCAGATGGGCAGTTCGCTCGATTTTGCCGATTACCGGCTGTATACTCCCGGAGACGATATCCGGCAATTGGACTGGAATGCCTACTGGAGGACAGGCAAGCCTTTCATTAAGCTGTATATGGATGAACAGGAGCTGCAGGTCAGCTTGTATGTGGACGGCTCGGCCTCGATGAAATTCGGCGCTTCCTCCAGAGGAGTCAATAAGTATCTATTTGCGCGTCAACTGGCTGCCTGTATCGGATACACGGCTTTGTGCGGCTACGACCGGGTCGGAATCGGTGTATTCAGCGACCGCTTGTACGCCCGGCTGCCGATGATGCGCGGCAAAGCATCCGCTCAGCGAATATTTGATTTTCTGGCACGGACCGAATCCCGGGAAGCGGGGGATATTGCCGCTGCCTTAAGCCATCCTTCGTCGCTGCCTGTCCGGCCCGGAATGAGCTGGGTCTTCTCCGATTTCCTGTATGAATCCGGAGTGGAGCAGGCGCTTTCCTCTCTGCTGGCCGCCGGTCAGGAGATCGCTGTCGTTCAGGTATTATCGCCGGAGGAGGTAGACCCGGAGCTGTTCGGGGATCTTCGGCTGATCGACGTGGAGTCGGGAAGCGGCAAGGAAGTGGCCATATCCGGTAAAATTATTAAGGAATATAAAGCCGCGGTCCATCAATATACGGAAGCGCTGCGCAAATATTGCCTTGAACGGGGCATTGCCTACCAGCTTGCAATAACGGATTCGCCGCTGTCTGTAACGATTACGGAGTTCAGGCGCAGCGGTTTATTGAAATAATTTGTTCGCGGACAGGGGCTGCCCTTCTGCAAATCGCTGCAGGATCAGGCTCCCTTGGTTTTGATCTGCAGATGAGGAACGGTCCGTTGTAAATCGTATTGAAGCTCGAGGTGAGCCCTTATGTTCTTTGAATCGTTGGCCGGCTTGTGGTTTGCGTTGTCTTTGCCGGCCATCATCGTCATGTATTTGTTCAAAAGAAAATATATCGATACTCCTGTGTCCAGCCATCTGCTATGGAGCCGCGTCCTCAAGGATATCGAAGCGAATCGGCCGTGGCAAAAGCTGAGAAACCGACTGCTGATGCTCATCCAGCTATTGGCGGCGGCGCTTCTTGTGCTTGCATTGATGAAACCGTTCGTCTGGTCGGAACAGGAGGCCCGCGATCATGTCGTCCTCGTTGTCGACAACTCGGCCAGCATGCAGTCGCTCATCCGGAAGCCTTCGCAGGAAGGGGGTCCATATACCCGCTTGCAAGAGGCGAAGGACCGGATAAGGGAATGGGCGAAGCAAGAGGCTCGGGGAAGCCGGTTTACCGTCATTTCCGTTGGCGGCGTTCCTGAAGTGCGGCTTTCCTCGGACGACTCTTTCGCTGCTCTCGATCAAGCCCTTGCCGGAATTGACCCGTTCTATGGCACAGCCGCTTACGAAGAGGCGCTCTCGCTGGCTGCCGCCTTGACCCGTGAGGATCCCGAAGCGGAAATTCGCCTGGTAACCGACGGACAGTGGCCGGAATCGGCTGCGGCCGTTCGTCTGGACGTTCCGTGGACGGTGGATCAGCCAACCCGGTTGGATACGGACAATATTCAGGTTGTGCAATTCGGGGTCCGGGAGGACGGTACGGGGCAACGGACCGTTACTGCGGTGGCTACGGTTAAAAATTGGGGCGCACAGGAAGCCGTATTCGACGTATCCCTGTATGCCTCCGACAGGCTCGCGGAGACGAAGCAACTGCAGCTTGCCGCAGGGGAACAAAGAACCGTCTATTTCCAAGGGCTTCCCTCGGCGGATTACTATCGGTTGGATGCCGAAGCGGATGATGTGCTGCAAGAAGACAACACCGCTTACGCCTTCCTCTCCGGCGGCCGGCATTTAACCGCGGTTCTGGCCGGCGAAGGGAACCTGTTTTTGGAAAAGGCGCTTTCGCTGGCCGGTGTGGATTTGCTCAAGGTGCAGCGGAGCGGAGCGACGTTCGCCATTCCGGAGAGCCCGTTCGACTTCGTAGTCGTTGATGCGGTCGAGAACTCCGCTATTGCGGGGGCGGAATGGCAGGAACTGCTGGCCGACAAGCCGGTCTGGTATGTTCGTACCGGCCTGGAAGGAGCGGAAACCGCGGTCGGGGTTAACGATTATTCCGTGGCTGATCATCCGGTAACTCAATACATCTCTCTTCTCGATACGCATATTGCTTCCGCTCTGGCCGGGGAGCCGCCGGTATGGGCCAAGCCCATTATCACGGCCGGCCAGCTTCCTCTCGTCTATGCCGGGGAGGAGAATGGGCAGGAACGGCTGCTGTTTGCCTTCGACCTGCATGACTCCGATCTGCCGCTGCGTTCGGAATTTCCGATTCTGGTTCAGAATGCGGTAGAGTGGCTGGGCAAATCGCGGACGTCCAGCCTTGGTCTCGCCGCCGCTTCGGAGACGAGGGAGATTCCGGTCTCCCTGAAGGCGGCTCGCGCCCAATGGATAGCCGCGGACGGCGGGCAGGGATGGGACGCAGATATAGTGGATGGCCGGGTCTCCAGCCTGCAGACGGTTCCTCCTGTTCCGGGGCTGTACCGCTTCGTGGAATGGGATGAGAACGGAACGGAGCTGCAATCGAGATGGCTGGCGTCAGTGATGGATTCGCGCGAATCCAATCTGGCGATGCAGCCCGGGCTAACCTTCGGTTCCGGCAGCCAAGAGGAGGCCGGTCCGAAGGAGAGCGGGGCGGATGCCGGTGAATCTCCGGCTGTCCGGCAGGCGGAAGGAAAAGCACCGGTACCGGTCACCTCATGGCTGATCGTTCTGGTTATAATAGTTGTTTTATTGGAATGGGGGGTGTATCAGCGTGGGAATTCAGTTTAGCACCCCTTGGCTGCTGCTGCTCCTGCTTCCGGCCGTGTACTTGTTATACCGTTTCGGACGGGGAACCGTTCGGTTGAGCGGGAACAGGAAGCGACTTGCCATTGCCCTGAGAAGCGCCGTATTGCTGCTGCTCATCCTCGCTTTGGCCGGGATGCAGATCTATTCTGTTCTGGAGCGTAAAGCGGTCGTCTTCGTCCACGACCGTTCGGACAGCATGCCGGAATCCGCGGCTCCACTGCTCGACTGGATGAAACTGGCGGCTGATGCCAAAGGCACGGAGGATGCGGTAGGGGTTGTCGCCGCCGGGCTGGAACCTGCTGTGGAGCGCAAGCCCGATTCGCGGAATCTGGAGGGCTTCCAGTGGACAAGCCAGATCAATCGGCAATTCAGCAATCTGGAAGCGGGCTTGCGAGCGGCAGGCGGATTGCTGTCCGATGAGTATACATCGAGAATCGTTCTCGTCAGCGACGGGGAGGAGAACGCCGGCGATCTCCTGCGGCAAGCAAGGCTGCTTGGCGACAAAAACGTGCCGGTTGACGTCCTGTATGTTCCCAGGGAGAACGGACTGGATGTAGCGGTAGAGAGCATCAAAGTTCCGGAAAAGCTGTATCAGGCCGAGCAGTATACGCTGGAGGTCGTTCTGTCCAGTACGGAGGCCGTACAAGGTGAATTGCGCATCTATGAGGACAACCGGGAAATTTCGATCCAGCAGGTATCGCTGGAGCGGGGAGAGAACCGGTTCGCCCTGCAGAGTCTGGCCAAGGAACCCGGCTTTCACCGTTACCGGGCGGAAATCTATGTTCCCGGGGATACCCAAGCAGCGAACAATTCGGGGGCTGCCTTCAGCAGGGTGACGGGACCGCCGAAGGTGCTGATCGTTGAAGGCGAGCCCGGAACCTCCCAGAACTTGGCCTCGGTATTGGATTCGGGCCTTATCCCCTACGACATCCTCCCGCCGGAGATGCTATCCCGGGAGTTGGCCGGATACACTTCCTATGAGAGTATTCTGTTAAATAATGTTCCTGCCACCCGGATGTCCGAGCTTCAGATGAGCATGATAGAACAGGCGGTTCGTGACTACGGCGTAGGGCTGATCATGTTTGGCGGGGAGAACAGCTTCGGCTTGGGCGGTTATTTTCATACTCCGATCGAGAAAGCCCTGCCGGTTTATATGGATTTGCAAGGGAAGCGGGAGATCCCTTCCCTGGGACTTATTCTGGTGATTGATAAATCCGGCAGCATGTCCGGCGATAAAATAACATTGGCCCAGGAAGCGGCCACCCGAACGGTCGAGCTGCTTCGGGAGAAGGATACGCTCGGCATTCTGGCGTTCGATTCGAGCAACTGGTGGGTCTCCGAGCCGGATAAACTGACGGATAAAGAGAAGGTCATCGGGGAAATCAATTCGATCCCGGCCGATGGCGGAACGGAGATTTATCCTGCGTTGGAAGAGGCCTATGCCAAGCTTAAGCAGGTGGAAGCCCAGCGTAAGCATATCATCCTGCTTACCGACGGGCAATCGGCTACGAGTCAAAGCTACGAGCAGCTCACCGCCGGGATGACGGAAGACAATATTACATTATCCACCGTAGCGATCGGCGACGGGGCGGATACCCAGTTGTTAGAGCGGCTGGCCAACCTGGCCAAGGGAAGATACTACTTTACCAATGACCAGAGCACCGTCCCCGCAATATTCAGCCGCGAAGCGGTCATGGTTTCCCGCACGTATATTGTAGATCAACCCTTCGCACCGATCGTCGGGCAAGCGGCGGACTGGAGCAGTCTGTTCCGCAATGGAGTTCCGATGGTTCAGGCCTACATTGCCGCTACTCCCAAGGAGACGGCAGAAGTGGCCCTCATGAGTCCGGAACCCGATCCGCTGCTTGCCAGATGGCAGTATGGCTCCGGCAGGACGGTTGCCTGGACGAGCGATGTGACGGGCCGTTGGGCGAAGCATTGGATAGCCTGGGAAGGCTTCCCGGAAGCAATGAGTCAAATCATTAAATGGACGTTTCCGCAGTTTAACTCCTCTCCGCTCGAGATATCCACACAATTGAGAGGCAGTCAGCTTGCGTTGGATGTGAAAAGCCTCATGCCGGATTTTCAAGGAGAGCTTAAAGCGACGATAACTGACGAGGCTCTTGAGGCGCAGGAGGTGTCCCTTCATCCGGTTATACCGGGCCAATATACCGGGCAATTTCCGGTGACCCGGCCGGGGGCGTACTTGACTAAAATTGATGTCCTTCAATCGAAGGACGGAGAAGAAGATTCCGAAGTGATCGGAAGCATAACATCGGGCTTCGTCATTCCTTATTCGCCGGAGTACCGGATAACCGCTGGGGACGGCGAACAGAAGCTGCGCCGCCTGGCCGAGCTGACCGGAGGAAGAGTGCTCTCCGTGGATAGCCCGGAGCAGGTATTTGCCGTAGAGGCGGCAAGCAAGAAGCAGTATCGCGATTTGACCTGGCCGTTACTGGCGGCGGCGCTGCTGCTGTGGCTTGCGGATATCGCCGTACGCCGTCTGTCGATTCCGTGGAGTCGTTTGGTTGGCTCCCTGGTGTTCTGGAGAGGAAGCGGCACAGGAAACACAGATCCGTCCGAATCGTCGGAAGGATCGGAGCTATTCCGCCGATTGCAGCAATCGAAGAATAAGGGCGCCGACTCCGGGAAGGAAAGGGCGGACGGCGCTGCAGCTTCCGGAGGAATGATTCGCTCCGCATTAGCTGAAGAGAAGCCGGTACCGGAGCAGCGATCGATCCCGGGGAACACTTTCGGGCATGGAACGAAGGACTCCGGAGAACCCCCGGGTCTTGCGGATTCCGGGAGGGATTCTGCGGCAGCCCGTAAGGAAGAAGCCAAGCACTCGAAGGATGACACCATGAACCGGCTGCTTGCCGCCAAAAAACGCAGAAAATTATAAATGAGTCAGAAAAAAGAATAAAGTCGGAGAAAAAGGCGGTTTCTGGAAAAATATCGCGAGTATTGGCGTGATGACTGGAAATTTTACTCTATTTCCGCTACACTGTTTGTAAGACTTGTCGCATTCTGTCAAGCGGGAGGAAGGCCATGCAAAGAAACAATTTTTCCATCGGTGTATTGTTAATAGGAATTGCCGTTGTTCTGATTTTGGGCAAACTGGGCGTTTTCAGCTTCCTGGGTTACATCTTCTGGCCGTTGATCGTACTTGCGGTCGGCCTCGGGCTGCACTTTCTGTTCTTCAGCAAAGTTTTGCCTTCCGGGGTGCTGGTTCCCGGCGGAATGCTGGTCACCTATTCGGTATTGTTTTTCCTGTGTAATTTGTTCGGCTGGCACTGGATGAAATATTTATGGCCATTCTTTATTTTCGGTGTCGCCGTCGGACTGTACGAGCTGTATCTGTTTGACCGCAACAGTCCGAGGCAGCTGTGGTTGGTTTCCATTGTGCTGGCAGTTATATCGGCTGTGTTCTTTGCGTTAATGTTTATCTTTACCGGGGGTATCTATGTTGTAGCGGCTATTTTGCTTGCAGCGGGATTGTTCATGGTGCTGCGCAGACCCAAGACCTGGTAACCGTTACCGGCATACAGCTCAGCCTTGATTTTTGCAGGGCATAAGCGTATAATAGGTATGATAATGAGGCGTCGGCGCTTAAAGGTCCGACGCTTCTTTCGTGGACGGGACGAACAACGGATTCATCCGGAACAAGCTCGGTGAATTTTTGCTTTCGTTACTCTATTCGTCAGAGAGGACAGACATTTTATGCACGCAAGAGATAAAATTAAGAACATAGCGATTATTGCACACGTAGACCACGGCAAAACAACATTAGTGGACCAATTGCTGAGGCAGTCCGGCACGTTCCGCGAGAACGAAGCGCTGCAGGAACGCGCTATGGATTCCAATGATCTGGAGCGGGAGCGGGGCATTACTATTCTTGCTAAGAATACATCCATCCATTACAAAGATTATCTAATTAATATTGTTGACACTCCGGGCCACGCCGATTTCGGCGGAGAGGTAGAGCGGATTATGAAGATGGTAGACGGAGTGCTTCTGGTTGTCGATTCGTTCGAGGGCTGTATGCCGCAGACCAAATTCGTACTTCGCAAAGCATTGGAGCATCAGCTTCAGCCGATTGTTGTCGTCAACAAAATCGATCGTCCGAACGCACGGCCGACCGAGGTGATCGACGAGGTTCTGGAGCTGTTCATTGAGCTGGAAGCGAATGACGAACAACTGGATTTCCCCGTTGTCTATGCTTCCGGGCTGCAGGGCAAATCGAGCCTGGACCCCGATGTTCAAGGCGACACGATGGAAGCTCTTTACGAAGCTATCGTCCGGCATATCCCATCGCCTACAGAAAGCGTAGAGAAGCCTCTTCAGTTCCAGGTTACATTGATGGACTATAATGAATATCTGGGCCGTATCGCCATCGGCCGCGTGAACCGGGGACAGATCCGGCAAGGCCAGCCGGTGGCGGTTATAACCCGCGAAGGCGGAACCAAGCACGCAAGGGTGGAGAAGCTGTTCGGGTTCCAGGGATTGAAGCGGATTGAAGTCCCGGAAGCGGGAGCCGGGGATATTGTAGCCATTGCCGGGATTAAAGATATCAACATCGGCGAGACGATCGCAGACCCGGCCAACCCGGAGGCGCTGCCCGTTCTGAAAATAGACGAGCCTACCTTGCAGATGACTTTCCTGGTCAACAACAGCCCGTTTGCCGGAAGAGAAGGGAAATGGGTCACCTCCCGTAAGCTTCGCGAACGACTGGACAAGGAACTGGAGACGGATGTCAGCCTGCGGGTGGAAGAAACCGACAGCCCGGATGCGTTCATCGTTTCCGGAAGGGGAGAGCTGCACCTGGGCATTCTGATCGAAAATATGCGCCGGGAAGGCTTCGAGATTCAGGTATCCAAGCCCGAAGTCATTATTAAAACGATCGACGGCCAGAAGATGGAGCCGATTGAGCGGCTCATTATCGATATCCCCGAGGAAAGCATGGGGGCGGTCATGGAAAGTCTCGGCACGCGCAAAGCAGAAATGGTGAATATGACAAATAACGGCGGGCAGGTCCGGTTGGAATTTCTTATTCCGGCACGCGGTCTGATCGGATACCGTACCCATTTTCTTACACTGACCCGCGGATATGGGATTATGAATCACGCCTTTGACAGCTATGGCCCCTACCAAGGAAGCGGGGTCGGCGGAAGACATCAGGGCGTTCTCGTGTCGAGCGAAACCGGTGTAGCGACCTTGTATGGGATTCTATCTATTGAGGACCGTGGAACTCTCTTCCTTGAACCCGGAGCAGAGGTCTACGAAGGAATGATCGTAGGTGAGCATAACCGGGATAATGACATTATAGTCAACATCTGTAAGGAAAAGCAGTTGACCAACGTTCGTTCCGCAACGAAGGAAGATACGGTCAAAATGAAAACGCCGCGGTTATACAGTCTGGAACAGGCTCTGGAGTATTTGAACGATGATGAATATTGCGAAATCACTCCTAAATCGATCCGGCTGCGCAAGAAAATACTAAACAAAAGTGAGAGGGAGCGGGCAGAAAAGCATCGCAAATTGTCCGAAGCCAACAGTTAAGGAGGTCGATCGGCCGTGGGAGGGCTGAACGAATGGTTTTTTAACCATCCGTGGATAACTTATTTCATTATTTATGTTGCTCTTGCCTATGTTTATAATAAAGTGTTCAAGGTGCAGAAGAGGCTTCCGATTCTGAAGGAGATTCTCATTTATATTATTTTGGCCATCGGTTCGTTCATTCTCCTGCTGTTTCAGCTCGATCTGCAGCTCCCGATCATTCCCAGCCTCGCTGTCGCGGTCGGACTTATGTTTATCGTCCGAATCCGCTACTGGATAACGGATCGGCAGAAGAAACAGGAATAAGGCAGGATTAAGCTTTCCGCCGGTATCAATTGTTGAAGAAAGCAAGCTTGCGGCAGTGCCTAGGCAACATTTATCTGATTCGAAAGGGCTGACGTTAATGAATTTGCGGGATGCGCTTTTCAATTGGCTGCAGATCAAAATTGTATCGGACGCCCGTCCGGAAGACGGTGCGGCTAGGAACAGTCTGGAGTTTTTCGAGAAGATCTTAACGGAAGACCATCATTTGACCCGGGTTGAAATGTCGTTGCTGAATGACCATACTTATCGGATACAATATACCGTTAACGGAGTGCAAGAGGAGCAGTTGGCGGAACGGGAAATTGCCGAGCAGCTGCTGGAAGATATTCAATCCAACCCTCAGTATGGCCGGCCCGAGACGTCCCGGCGCTGCGATTCTCCATAGTTGTCAGGTAGTACTTCTTCGTATGCATATGCTATAATAAGAATATGACATTATCGGAGGTAGGGAGGGCGAGTATATGGCTGATGCCATAACCGCTTTGCCGGAGACACAGTATGAGCAGTTTCGGAAGGACAAATTCGTGCTGCCCGAAAATTATGTTCCAAGAGCTGCAGATAAATCGAACGGACAAGATGCAGAAAGCCTAGCTGTGAGTATATAGCTAGGCTTTCTTGCATTTATACTGCCTGGGGTAGTGGAGCCGCTTGAAAAGGGTTGTATAAATCTCCTCATTCCTCCATATATTGCTTTACTAAATAATTTGAGTCTCTACTGTTGATTTTTCTGTTGAGGAGGAGGACTATCGGCCGGAGTTATATCTTGCGGCACCTGCGGCATAATTCTCCCGATAATATCGCCAAGCTCTTCAGCGAAACCGGCCATCGGGCGGCCTTTCTGGATATCTTCGCGCATTTCCCGGATTCGTTGTCCCATATCGAGATCTGCCGTAACCAGTGCATTCACACCGTACTTGTCCTTTCTCAACGCTTCGGCGGCCGAATATTTGATGGAGTCGACACGCGCGCGGTCCAGATCTGGCTTAACGTTAATTCCGACGATCGCCGTATTTCCCATAACGACGCATGTGGCATCCTCGACTTGTGGAATAGATTTAACGATGGTTTCCAGATGAGTAGCTATCGCATCATTGTTCATTGGCTGTTGGTCCGGGTTCGTTTGTTGGCTTTGAACCTGGTTGCCGGATGGTGCTCCTCCTCCCGAAGACGCCCCCGGTTGGCCGGCAGTCTGACAGCCCGACAGCATAACGATAACTAATGCAATAACCAAAAGCATTCTCATGACATGATCGTCCTTTCTTCTAAAATCAAGCTACCGATAGTTTGTCCTTACAGTTTTTTTCTTATGTATTCCGCTCGATTAACCGATAACGTGGAGGGATTCCTTATGAAAAAAATTTATGTACTGGACACCAATGTGCTGTTACAGGATCCTAACGCCGTATTTGCCTTCCAGGATAATGAAGTGATCATTCCCGCAACCGTGTTGGAAGAAATTGACTCTAAGAAGAGGCTTGCGGATGAGATCGGTCGGAATGCCCGCTACGTATCCCGTTTGCTCGATGGATTCCGAAGCCAGGGCAGACTTCACGATGGGGTCACATTGGAGAACGGTGGAAGCTTGAAGGTAGAATTGAACCATCGAAGCTTCCTCAAGATGCAGGATGTCTTTGGAGAAATGACGAACGATAACCGGATTCTCGCCGTGGCCATGAATTATTGGACGGAAGAGCAAAGCAAGCCCAATCCCAGACCGGTTATCCTTGTCAGCAAAGATTCGCTTGTCCGAATCAAGGCGGATGTTCTCGGGTTAATGGCGGAAGATTATTTATCGGATCGGGTAGTCAGCTTATCGGAAATGTATACCGGATGGGTCACCCTGAAGGTTCACCCGTCTATAATCGATGAGTTTTATTCTTTCAGAAAGTTAAATTTAAGCAGTTTGCCGGCATCCTTGACTCTGCTTCCTAATGAATTTGTTATCCTCAAGGATGAGATGGGCACGGCGAAATCGGCCCTTCTGAAGGTGAGTGCGGACGGCAGAAGGCTGGAGTCGCTGCATTTGAGCAATGACCCGGTATGGGGAATTACGGCCCGCAATGCCCAGCAGAGAATGGCTCTGGAATTGCTGCTGAATGACGATATCCCGCTAGTTACATTAACCGGTAGAGCGGGGACGGGGAAGACTCTTCTGACTTTGGCGGCGGGACTGCTTAAAACAGAAGACGAGAACCAATATAAGAAGCTGTTAATTGCCAGACCGGTCGTCCCGATGGGGAAAGACATCGGTTATTTGCCGGGAGAGAAGGAAGAGAAGCTCCGTCCGTGGATGCAGCCGATCTACGATAATCTGGAATACCTGTTCGATACGAAGAAAACGGGAGACATTGATAAAATACTGGCCGGGATGGGCAGCATTCAAGTAGAAGCTCTGACGTATATCCGCGGCCGTTCCATTCCGGGACAATTCATCATTATCGATGAAGCGCAAAATTTATCACGCCATGAAGTGAAGACTATTGTCTCCCGCGTCGGGGAGGGCAGCAAAATCGTACTGCTGGGTGATCCGGAGCAAATCGATCATCCGTATCTCGATTCTTCCAGCAACGGGCTCACTTATGTTGTCGAAAGGTTTAAACAGGAGGCTATAAGCGGACATATTACTTTGCAAAGAGGGGAAAGATCGCGGTTGGCGCAGCTGGCGGCCGATCTGTTATAGGCGGCTGTCGCGGCTTTTCAACTTGGCGTTATAGCATAGGGCCGGATCTTAAGGAAAGCTCCTTAGGTCCGGTTCCTTTTTCTATTCCCCCAAAAATAGGAGGAATCGCGACGTTTTTTTTGCTATGATAGAAAAATAAAGAAATACAACACTGGAATGGATTCTCCGCAATGGGTATGGAGGCACCCGCGCTGCTAGCCTCGTATGAAACAGGAGTAAGGAGAGTTTTGGATGTGACTAGGAAAAAGAGCTTGATCGTACTGTTTATTATTCTTGGATTATCAATACTGCTTATTTCGAGAGTTATGGGCCCGGGCGGAAGTCCCAAGGCCGGATCGGTCTCGGGCAAAGACCTGTTTGCCAAAAATGCGGACGGGCTCTCCGACAGCGAGGAACAGATTATACATTTCGCCGTTTCTCTGAAACCGGAAGAGTATGCAGCATTGGAAAAATGGGTGGGCGACTATTCGGCACACGGAGTGAAGGTGGAATTGACCAACCTGCCCCTGGAGGAAGCTTACGACGTATTGAAGCAGGCCTCCCAATTGGGAGAAGCACCGGACATCATGCTTCTGAATAACGCTTGGGTCAACGAGTTTGCTGCTCTAGGTTATCTGAAGCCTGTTGACGAGCTGTTGGACAGCGACCCGCAAGCCCAGAGATTGTCCGCCGTCATGAATCAGGTGAAGTGGAACGGCTATATCTGGGGAATTCCGAAGGATGTAGATCCTTATATTCTTGCCTGGAACAAGCAGAAGGCTGAAGAAATACAAGCGGAAGAACCGCCCCAAACTGCGGAGGAACTGTTGCAATGGAACTCCCAATTTATGAATCCCGACGAGAAAAAATACGGGGTTTATTATCATCCGGGAGATCCCTATGCGCTTCTTTCGTTGCTGTCCGCTCTCGGGGTACCGTCCATAGACGGAGTCAACCCGCTGGCCAAGCTGGACGATCCGGAGACATTGAAGGCGCTGGAAACCTTCTTTAACCCCCGGAATGCAAGCTGGGATGCGAATCTGCTGCAGATGAATTTCCCGCTCCCGTCCAAAGATTGGGATCCGTGGAAGCAGTTGACCGAAGGGAATCTTGCGGCCATGATTACAACGGTATCGGATTTCAAGCGGAATGAGAATGATCAAATAGCTTTAAGCGCTTTGCCGATGGTGGCGGAGGGAGAGAGACAGACGGGAACATGGCTGAAGGGAAGAAGCTACGCCGTTTCATCCCGGCCCGGGAACGAGGCTGCCGTTAATGATTTGCTGAGGGAGCTGACTTCTCTCAACACGGAAATGAAGCTGTGGGGGGAAGCTAAGGTGCTCCCGGCTCATGTAGCGGCTTATTCCACTCCGGAATTAAGGAATGATCCGTCATACCGCTCCTATACCTGGTTGCTGGAGCAGGGTAATCTGCTGCCGGTACAAATCGACTCCGCCAAGCGGCTCAATGCCCTGGCTGCCGAAATGGGAATGATGTACCGGGGAGAGCAGCCCTTGAGCGAGTTCGCGGCCAAGGCGGCAGCCCTGTGGAAGGACGAGTAACCGCTCTGGGAATAGGCCGTTTGTTCCAAACGGCAGCTGCGAAATATATAAACAAAAAGCTGAAGCTAATTAAGCTTCAGCTTTAATTTTAGGGTGAACATTCCCTTGTCTGTCGTCACTTCCGAGGCGTGAATGAAGGGAACGAACGTTTCCGGGGAAAAGCCGAGAGGAAATTCTTCCTCCAATGCCCGGTTGGTGGTGTCCGGAAGCACAAACCCGTTAAAGGTTAATTGTTCAACCCGGAATTGCAGCCTGTTCTTAGGCTTGTTCTCGATGATATATCGTCCCTGGATGGAAACCTCGACATCATCTTCCTTGCCATCCGCTGTAAATAAGCCGTCTTCGAATGAGAAATCGATGTTTTCGAACAAAGGGTTTTTCTCCCGGAAATAATCGATCAGCTCCTGATCGCTGATTTGAAAAGTAAGTCCGTTTAAATATTTATTAGTTCCGCCATTATTAAACAAATCCGAGATGTCGTTCATTTCGTCAGCGATTGCCTGAAAATAGGTTCGGAACACCGGCAAGCCTTTTTCCTGCCAGGCGGTAGTCAGGTCAACCATTTGCTGAAACACCTCCGCTGCTTCCTCGGAAGCTGCCAATTGGTCGTCCACTTCCTGCTGTAAGGCCAGCACACGCTCTCTTTGCCGGATGAATTCCTCTTTGACCCGCTTGAGCTCGATTTCGTCTTCCTTCAATTGATCGCGGGTTCGTTTCAACTGCTGGTAGGAATCGCTGTATGCATTTAACTTTCGTTTATCGTTCTCCAGAATCATATTTAAATATTGATAGATGGAAATGGCGTCGGAGAACGAATCGGCGTTAAACATGAGCATCCATAGATTGTCGCGTTCCCCCATATAGTAGGCTCTTAATATTTTTCCGGCATGCTCGCGGGTCCGAACGAGACGTTCCTGTTCCGCCCCGATTTCCTTCTCCGTCTCGGTAATCCGCTTGGCGATTTCCGCTTCGCGCCCGGTCAGTCTGGCAATTTCCCGGTCGATTTCATATATGGTCAAGCTTTTCTGCAGCAATTGCTTGATTTCATCGAGTGAAGGCTCGGACTCCGCGAGCAGGAAAGGGGGGCCGGACAAACAGAGAATGAGACAGATGCCTACCAGCAGGGAATTGCGAATAAGCTTGGCCATGACATTCCCCTTCATTTTACTTGTACTCTCTCTATTTTATAAAAATAGATGTTAAATGATGCCAAAAAACTTCCCGCCGCAGAAAGTTTAAGAGCCGCGGCGGGATGCCTCCGTTCCTTATTTGGAGCTGTTCATCATTAATTTCAGAACCTCAGTTAACGGTCTGGTCTTCTCCGGAATTTCTTTCGTGAAGACCGGGGCTTCGTTAATCCGGTCGTAAGCTTGCCTTACATGGATAAGACGTACCGGATCTTCCTGTCCCATTCCTAATTCCGTATGGATCGTCAGCTCCCGGATAAATCCGTCATTGTCCACGGCTACGGAGAGCTTGCCCAATCCCAATTTAATTTCACCCGCCGCTTGTTTCCAAACGGCCGCCTGTTCCTCGGCTAGCAAGCCGTTTTCCTTCAAATCATCAATGATTAAAGGCCATTGTTCCTTTAAGGCTTCGGTCATCGCTTGAGAATTGTCCTCTGTTATGTTCACTTCAATTACGGTGTGCCCATTTGCATTCGGTTGATCCGCCTTGGCGAACCATTTTTCGTCAAGGGCTGCAAACAAGCGGGTAGACAACTGGGACGCTATATTCATAACGTTATGCAGCCGTTCCGGTGATAGCTTGCCGGTTCCTCCCGACATTTCGGACAATGCGTCCAAATCGAGGGAAAAGTATTCATCCTTGGGGTTGATCAATGGTATATTAACATAAATATGATTCTCGTTAAGAATCAGCGGAAGGGTCATCACGGCAGACGAATCAGCCGACGCAAGCTCCAGCTCCGATTCCAGACGAAGAGGATTAACAGAGGCAATGCCCGACCAGCTCCATTTTCCATTAGTCACTAATTGGGCGAGAGATTGCGAGACGGGACTGCTCTGACCGCTGTCTTCCGGCTCTCCCCACTTTATTCTTGCTTCTCCGGCGAAGGAATAGCTGTTGATTTCCTTCTGTTTTTCCAAGGCGCTGATTACTTGTTCTTTCCACTTCGCATTAGATGCTCCGCATCCGCTGAGCACCAACAGCAAGGATAACAATGCCGCGAACGGAATCCATTTGGTTAATCGCAAATAAGGTCTCTCCTTTGTCTAAAATCTTTTACCATTATACCGTTTATATTTAAACTTGTCTTTACGAATCATGGGAAGCAAGCACTTTTGGGAAGGGGACATATTGAAACATGCAGCAAGGAAAAAAGCCATTAATCGACTGGATTCGCCGCCGCCTGGAGGCCAGTCCGGAGAAAGCGGCAACGTTCCGGGATTTCATGGAGTGGTGCCTCTATCAGCCTGATTACGGTTACTATATGAGTGAGAAGAGTAAAGTGGGCAGAGACGGAGATTATTATACAAGCGCTGCTATAGGCGGAGTAATGGGCATCATGGTCGCCCGGTTGATGCTCAAGCTGTCCGAATCGTGGAGAGGCGGGCGGATAGTCTGGGTGGAATGGGGAGGAGGGACCGGACAGTTGGCCAAACAGATATTGGACGAGGTCCGTTCCTCGGACCCCGAAATATATGAGCGGCTGACCTATTTTGTGATTGAAAAAAGCCCGTTTCATCTGCAGCGCCAACGGGAAACGCTGCTTGACCACCAGCAGGCGGTATGTTTTATAGACGAGGAATTATGGGAGAAAGAGGGCAGCCGGCGGACGGTCATTTTTTCCAATGAGCTGCTGGATGCCTTTCCGGTTCATCGTGTCCAATGGTCCGAGGGCAGGCTGAAGGAGCAACGGGTTTACTGGAACGAAGAGGAGGGCCGTTTTGCGAGCCGTTGGACGCCTGCGGAAGATAAGAGGCTTGAGCGCTATTTGGAACGGAACCAAATCACTTTAACGGAAGGACAGACGGCGGAAATTAACTTGTCGGCAGAGGAATGGATCGGCCGCCAGGCCGCCCGGTTGGAGGAAGGGAGTCTGGTGACGGTGGATTACGGGGATGTGGCGGAAGAGCTTTATTCCCAACACCGGATGAACGGCACCCTGATGTGCTACCGGGATCACCTCGCGGGGGATTACCCTCTGGAACATATCGGGGAGCAGGATATGACCTCGCATGTCGATTTCTCGGCCTGCATCCGTGCCGGTCAGGAATCGGGGATCCGGGAGTGGAGTCTGATGACGCAGAAGCAGTTTCTGGTCGAGCAGGGAATTTTCAGCCTGCTTCAGAATCATTCCGGCAGTGATCCGTTCAGTCCGGAAGCGAGACGTAACCGGGCCGTTCGCCAGCTTCTGATAAGCGATGGGATGAGCGAGCTGTTTAAAGTGCTGGTGCAAACCAAATAACTAAACGAATAGATAAGGGGACTTTGCGGCGTATTTTGTCTGCTTAGTCATTGGATTGGCGACTTATTCTACTTCGGTCAAAGCTCCAAGAAATGGCTTCGGAAAATCATTAATACATATGAAAAAAAGGCGGCCGATAACGGTCGCCTTCTGTGGTTTAATGTCAATATTCGCTTTACAGCTCCATCCGGAAGAAGGACCAATACGTAAAGCCGGTAAAAGAGATGAGCATGTACCCCCAAAACATAAGTATGTAGGTACGCTCGGAAAGATTCATGTAGCCCAATAATACGAATAATGCGGTTTGGAAAAAGAAAATCAAAGCCATCGGTACCATGTCGCCGGCCAAAGCCATTAGTCCGATTGCGAGTGTCCAAAAGCCAAGAACGCGATACATGCGTGCCATCCTGACATCCTCCTCTCTAATGCAACGTTCATTATCACTCACTTCATTATACAGTTCAACATTCCGGGTGTAAACGGTAAACGGTGACGAATTCGTAAACTTTTGTGACGAGCTATTACGCGAATAGTTTATCCTTTTCTTTCGAAAAACATGTATGGACGTCAAAAAAAATGGAAATAGCTTTAGTATCAAATAGATTCTATGAACTCTAGTATGGGCATAGAGATAAATTAACGGGGAGACCGCATAGATGGGTCACGATGTTATTATGGTTTGAATCCACTCTTGCAATATCTTTTTATTATTGGTTGGGAGGTATTTAGATGTCGGCAGTTAGACAAGATGCTTGGAGCGAAGAAGACGATCTGATTCTTGCGGAGGTGACGTTAAGGCATATTCGTGACGGCAGCACCCAGTTAACCGCCTTCGAAGAAGTAGGCGAAAAAATCGGCCGGACCGCCGCAGCCTGCGGATTCCGCTGGAATAGCTGTGTTCGGAAAAAATATGAAGCAGCCATTCAAATAGCAAAGGCCCAACGGCAGAAGCGTCATCAAATGAAAAAACAGACGGGAATGCCGGTTTCCAGCGTTTCCTCGGTGGCGGTATTGGAGGGGGAAGCAGGGCTGAAGGGTGATCTTCTGAGTGAAGAGACCCTATCTATCGATGCCGTGATCCGCTTTTTGAAGCAGTGGAAGACATCCTATCAGGAGATGTCCCGCCAGACCAAATCTATGGAAAGAGAGCTTCAAGAGCTTCAGGAGGAGTTCGAGCTGTTAAAGCAGGAGAACGAGAAGCTAAGCAAGCAGGTCAATGAGGTGCAGAGCGATTATCAGGTTGTCAATGACGACTACCGGGCATTGATTCAAATCATGGACCGGGCTCGCAAGATGGCGTTTTTGGTGGAAGAGGATGACGACAAAAAATCGAGATTCAAAATGGATGCCAATGGCAATCTCGAAAGAATTGAATAGCCACGGCTATTCCGGCAGATCCGGCGTTCCTATTATTGGGAGCGGCGGATCTTTTTTTAGAAACGAATGTAAGCGGAATTGACCACTCGCCTCGTTTTTTTCGAAAGCTTTCAAATGGTTTTTGTCGGTTCAGACCGTTTCTCATACAAAGTTCTTACTTAGTTAATGTAATGCAAAACAAGATTCCTATAGCATAAAAAGCATTTCTAATACCGGGCTATTCATCTTCAATTCCGGAGGCTTCCCGTCAACTACCCGGGAATACGCTTCGAAGGCATACGCCCCTTTTGTGAATGGATTTTACAGGGCTCCGTCAGGAGCTTTTTTGATTTTGTCGGGTGTGTATTTTTAAAAAGAAAAGGTTGCGATAAAGCGTGAATAAGAAGTACGATGAAGCTGTAAGATTATTTGCTTATATAAAAGTGGGCCGTTATAAAAAGAGATTACTTTCGATAGAAATCGGAGATAACAACGATTGAAAGCCCGGCATTGTTTCGCAGTACGTGAAGCGGCTGCCAATTATAAATAAGATTGTACAGAAACCGAAAGTGGATGATTTCTATGTATATTCGAGTTGTCGGAGGCGGCTCGGTCGGGCTGCTGCTGGCCGGCAAGCTGGCAGGTGCGGATAGTATAGGGGTTCGTGTGGAGATCGTTTGCCGGACCGCTGTCCAGGCTGCCGAGATCGCACGCTCAGGGCTATCCGTTATTTCGCTGGAAGGAGAACGGCGGATAGTGAAGCCGGAGGTGTCTTCTTTCGAAGAAGAAGCATTTGCGGAGAAATCGAAGCCCGATTGGATTCTTCTGGCCCTCAAGCAGAAGGATTTGGACGAACGCGTATTGAAGTGGCTTTCCCGTCAGGTCGGAACTCATACAGGTGTAGTTGGTTTTCAGAACGGAATAGGGCACGAGGAATTGCTGCCGTCAGCACTTCCTTCGACCGCTATATATTTGGCCGTTACCACCGAGGGCGCCCGCAGAAGATCTTCTGTAGAGGTGGAGCATACGGGAATGGGAGTGACGCGCATCGGCAGAGCATTACGGCGGGGTTCTGCTGCAATGTCGCCCGTACACCGTCCATATGAAGAAAAGCTGGTTCAGATCATGCACCAGGCCGGTTTCGATGCCCGATGGACGGATCATATTGAAAGGTATAGCTGGAATAAGCTGGTCATTAATTCGATTGTCAATCCGTTAACCGCTTTGCTTGGTATACGGAACGGCGCTTTGATTCATAATGCGGAGCTTGTAAAGCTCGCCCAAATTTTGCTGGCGGAAGCCGGAACGGTGGCTGAAAGCAGAGGCATTCAGTTGGATGAAGATTTATGGGAACAGATCATGAACGTATGTGAACGGACCGCTGCCAATCATTCCTCCATGCTGCAGGATGTGTCTGCCGGGCGAAGGACGGAGATTGACTGGATTAACGGAAGCCTGGTCAGGATAGCCCGTGAAGAAGGAATAGACGCACCGACCCATCGGGCTTTATATCATTTAATTAAGGGGATGGAGGCAGAGGAGTGATTTTGACTAAAATAACCGGGATGTGTACAATCAAATTGAACCTGATCACTATCACTTATACATACCTTAATGACAAGGGGGCCGTTCGATGAAGCTGGAACCTTATGAACGGAAAGCCGGCCAGTCATTGGCCGAGGATTATGAGCATCACTTCGAACGGGTGCGTGATATATACGAGTATAACGTATGGGATGAAACAAGCTGGGAAAGAAGGGCCGCTTGGCTCGATCAACCGCGTTTGTCCGCCAACCGGACGGAACTGGTACACAATCTTATCCGTTATAACGACAAGCTCGGGAACGAACCGCAGAGCTTCGAATCGTTAGAGCTGCTCCGCCGTCCGGAAACGCTCGTTATTGTCGGTGGACAGCAGGCGGGCTTGTTCACCGGACCGCTGCTGGTCATTTATAAGGCGGCCACTATTATTCAGGCGGCAAGGCACGCAGCGGAGAGGCTGAATCGTCCAGTTGTCCCGGTATTCTGGATCGCCGGCGAAGATCATGATTTTGATGAAGTCAACCATACTTATGTCCTGACACAGCAGATGCAGGTACAGAAGCTGAAGCTGGACAATCCTTCGGGAGGCCGGACTTCGGTCAGCAGGCTTGTAATCGACAATTGGGAGGATGCGTTGACTCAATTGGATCACAGTCTGATAGATACCGAGTTTAAAGCCCCTCTTCTGGAGAAGCTGATGGAGCTCGCGGGTAAATCGTCTACGCTCAGCGAATTTTTCGGACGAATCATGGCATGGCTGTTCGGCAAGCATGGGCTTGTGCTGCTGGACTCCGATGATCCGGGGATCCGCAAGCTCGAGGGTCCGATGTTTGCCCGCCTGCTGGAGAAGCATGCCGAAGTGAACAAAGCGGCGCTTAGCGGTTCGGAGCAGGTGAAGAACCTCGGGTATATTCCTCAGGCGGAAGCCCATCCGGATAGCGCTCATCTATTTGTGTTCGAGGAGAACGGAGAGAGAGTTCTTCTGTATCGCGGCGGAGACGGTCTCACGGACCGGAAGCAAGAAAGGCGTTACGATCTGGCGCAGCTTGTGGAGCTGGCTTCGCAGAGCCCGGAGCGGTTCAGCAATAATGTAATGACCCGCCCTCTCATGCAGGATTACCTGCTTCCGGTTCTGGGGGCCGTGCTGGGGCCGGGGGAAATTGCCTATTGGGGAATGACCCGCCCCATCTTTGATACAATGGGGATGCAGATGCCGATTCTCCTGCCCCGCAGGGAGCATACCCTGTTAGAGGGGACCATTCAGAAGCATATGGACAAATTCGGACTGACTCTTGATGATGTTCAGCATCGGTTTGAAGAGAAGAAGCAGGAATGGTTGAGGGAGAAAGACGAGCTAAGGCTGGAGGAGCGCTTTGCGGAAGTGAAGGAACAGTTCTCCAAGCTTTATCGGCCGCTGCTCGAAACGGTCGGCTCTATCAATCCCGGAATGGCCAAACTGGGCCAAGCCAATGAGCAGAAAATACTGGAGCAAATCGAGTTTCTCGAGACCCGTTCCACGGAAGCGAGTCTGGCCCAGCATGAAGCCGCTATAAGACAACTGGAGCGAATCCGTCTGACCTTGTTTCCGCTTGGCCGGAGCCAGGAAAGAGTGTATAATATTTTTTCCTATTTGAACAAGTATGGCACGGATTGGCTGGATGAGCTGGTTCGCCAGCCGCTATCGCTTAGGCCGGTTCACTCGATTATTTATTTCTAGACGCCATACGGCTGGAACTGAGCAAGGCCGACTTTTGTCGGAGCATATATATGTTAGGAGGATGTTCATGAATACGAAAGAAAGAAGCATTATCGCCGATCCGTCCTTGGCGCCGGAAGGACATCTAAAGATTGATTGGGTTGACGCACATATGCCGGTATTGAACCGGATCAAAGCGCAGTTCGAGAAGGAGAAGCCTTTTCAAGGACTGAAGGTAGCCATTTCTTTGCATCTGGAAGCCAAAACGGCCTACCTGGCGAAAGTCGTTCAGGCAGGAGGGGCGGAGGTAGCCATTACCGGAAGCAACCCGCTGTCCACCCAGGATGATGTTTGCGCCGCATTGGTGGAAGACGGAATTACCGTCTTTGCCAAATATAATCCCGATCCGAAAGAGTATAAAGAGCTGATGATCAAAACATTGGAGACGGAGCCGGATTTACTGATCGACGACGGCGGCGATCTGGTTTCGATCCTCCATTCCGAACGCAGGGATTTGTTGAAGAACATCCGCGGCGGCGCGGAGGAAACGACGACCGGTATTCTTCGTTTGAAGGCCATGGAGAAAGAAGGCCAGCTTCAGTTCCCGATGGTGGCCGTCAATGATGCATTCTGCAAATATTTGTTTGATAACCGTTATGGGACAGGTCAATCCGTATGGGACGGCATCAACCGCACGACCAACCTTGTAGTCGCGGGCAAAACCGTTGTAGTGGTCGGTTACGGATGGTGCGGCAAGGGAGTGGCCAAGCGTGCTCAGGGACTCGGAGCCAATGTAATTGTTACCGAAATCGATGCAATTAAAGCGGTGGAAGCGTACATGGACGGCTTCCAGGTAATGCCCATGCTGGAGGCGGCCAAGGTAGGCGACTTCTTCGTCACCGTTACCGGTAACCGCGATGTCATTCGCGGCGAGCATTACAAGGTTATGAAGGACGGAGCCATTCTGTCCAACGCGGGACATTTCGACGTCGAAGTGAATAAACCGGAATTGGAGGCACTGGCTGTTTCCAAAAGGACCGTTCGACGCAACATTGAAGAGTATAAGCTGGCCGACGGGCGCAAGTTCTATATTCTGGCGGAAGGCCGGCTGGTGAACCTGGCGGCAGGCGACGGCCACCCCGCTGAAATTATGGATATGACCTTCGCTCTGCAGGCTATGTCTCTGAAATATGTGAATGAAAAGTATAAAGAAATCGGCAATAAGGTAGTAAATGTTCCTTATGAACTGGATGAGCAAGTTGCCCGGTTCAAACTGGAATCGCTCGGAATCTCGATTGATCGACTATCTCAGGAGCAGATCGATTACTTGGACAGCTGGGCGGCCCACGAATAATCGAAACCGGCCCCGGGACGGCAGTCAAGCTTAAGGTTTGGGACGAAAGAAGCCGGGTCTTAAGCCGAGTGTCTTATTGGAAATAATAAGAATAGCATTTTTGGACCGTACTTAATCGTGCGGTCCTTTTTATTTTTTCGAATTGCCTAATTATGGAGTGAATGGAATTTGTTTAAATCAAAGGGACATTTCACCTCAAAAAGTTTTGGATAACTTGCTTGGATTAGCAGGATTTTTTGCTATAATAGAGAATATTCCTTTTTAAGTGGGGGAAAGTGGGGCAAAGTGGTGGGAAAGGGGGAGCCAGCTCATGTTTATGGGGGAATACCAGCACAGCATAGATGAGAAGGGGCGAATGATTATTCCCGCCAAATTTCGTGAAGCCCTCGGCTCTACATTCGTTGTTACCCGCGGATTGGACAATTGTTTGTTCGTCTACCCCATGCAGGAATGGGCAGTGTTGGAGAGTAAGCTCAAATCGCTGCCTCTGATGAAATCCGATGCCCGGGCGTTTACCCGTTTTTTCTTCTCTGGAGCGACCGAATGCGAGCTTGACAAACAGGGAAGGGTAAACTTGCCGAACATATTGGTCGAATACGCCAAACTCAAGAAGGACTGCGTCGTGTTGGGCGTATCGAACCGCGTGGAGATTTGGAGCAAGGACCTTTGGGAAAACTACTTCCAGCAGTCGGAAGAATCATTTAACGAAATCGCCGAGAAGCTGGTCGACTTTAATTTTGATCTGTAGCCACGTCGAGCCGGTCGGCACGCCCTTTGGATTCGTGCATCCTAATTTCAGACCCGGGAGGATCATAAGGTGTTTCATCATATCACTGTACTGTTGGAAGAAGCTGTGGAAGGATTACATATTAAACCGGACGGGATCTACGTCGATTGCACTCTGGGAGGAGCGGGGCACAGCGAGCTGATCGCATCCCGACTCGGACCTCAAGGGCGGTTGATTGCTTTCGATCAGGATGATCAGGCCATCCTCCATGCAAGGAAGAGGCTGGAGCGTTATGAAGATAAGCTGACGATCGTCAAGAGCAACTTCCGCCATTTAAGGGAGGTCCTTAGCGGACTCGCCGTTCCGATGAACGGGGATAACCCTCAAGTCGATGGAATACTGTTCGATTTGGGCGTTTCCTCCCCACAATTGGACGAAGCAGACCGCGGCTTCAGCTACAACCAGGATGCGGAGCTGGATATGCGTATGGATAAATCGTCCGAGCTTACCGCCAAAGACATAGTTAACGGCTGGAGTGAATCCGAGATCGCCCGCATTTTGTTTGAATATGGCGAAGAGAAATTTTCGAGAAGAATTGCCGCACGAATCGTGCAGGCCCGGGAGAAGGAGCCGATCCGTACTACTTCCCAATTGGCGGAGCTGATTAAGGAGGGCATTCCCGCTGCAGCCCGAAGAACCGGACCGCACCCGGCCAAACGCAGCTTTCAAGCATTGCGGATAGCGGTTAATGATGAGCTGGGCGCATTCCGGGATGCTTTGGAGCAGGCTGTGGACTGTCTTGCTCCGGGAGGAAGAATTTCCGTTATCACCTTCCATTCGTTGGAAGATCGCATTTGCAAGCAATGGTTTGCTCAACTGACGAACCGCTGCACCTGCCCGCCGGATCTGCCGGTCTGTGTGTGTCACAGAGAGCCTGTGGTGCGCCTTGTTCACCGCAAGCCTGTACTGCCGTCTGAAGAAGAACTAGCGAATAATCCCAGGGCACGATCCGCCAAGCTGAGGGTGGCGGAGAAGATATAAACCGCAGAGAAGGAGGAGGAGAGATTGGCGTCCTATATGCACGGCAGCTCGGCATTGAAGCAGGAGCGAGAAAATCAGGTTAGGGTTAAACCTAACCGCAAAGCGGTATACCGCGCCAAAACGATTCCAATCAAGGAAAAGTTGTTCTATTTGTTCATCATTTCGTTATTGGTAACTGTGGCGGGAATCGTACTTTGGCGCTATGCGCTGATTTATCAGCTCAACAGCGAAATTCATAAAGTAGAAACTCAAATCAGGGAGCTTGAAATCTCCAACAACAGCCTTAAACAGCAGATTGATAAAATGAACGATTTAACCCGGATTAAGCTGGAAGCGGAAAAGAACGGCTTGACTTCCCCTAAGCCGGAGCAAATTGTGCGCGTCCCCTTGACGGTTGCTCCGTCGGGTAATGACGCCGGATCACAAACTAACCCGTAAGCAGAGGACCGCTATGACAAAAAAAGTAAAAGTCAGATCTTTGCTCATCGGGTTGGTTTTTTCACTGCTGTTTATCGGTTTGATTGGCAGAGTCTACTGGATACAGGTGGTCGAAGCTTCATGGCTGCAAAGCGAGGCGGAAATCCGTTGGAAGGAAAGCGAGGTTCTTCGGGCCAAGCGGGGGATGATTATAGACCGCAACGGAAAGGCTCTGGCCGAAGATTCCGCCGCTTACAACGTGACGGTTAATCCCCAGATAATAAACGAACGGGGAATCGCCAGGGAAGTGGCCGCAGGCCTTGCCAAAATATTGAACGTTTCGGAGAAAGAAGGGAGTCTTGCCAAGCTGGAAGAGAAAATTTACGGCTTGGTCACCAAGAAAAACAAAGACGGAACCGCCTTCCTGCGGGAAGTCGAAATACGCAATGAGGGCTACAAAGTAGATGCCGATAAGAAGGATGAGCTGGAGGCCTTTATTGATGAATTGAAAAGAATTACCGACAAAAACAGTGTCGGAATTTACTTGAGAGAAACGCAGAAGCGTTATTATCCGAACAACCGGCTGGCCTCGCATATTCTCGGTTACATCGATTTGGAAGGAGAGGCCAAGAGCGGTCTCGAAATAATGTTCAACGAGCAGTTGATGGGTACCGATGGCGATATAACCCGCAAGCGGGATCGGACTGGTGTCGAGCTGCCGGACGGGAAAGTTTCCTATACGCCGCCGGTTAATGGCATGAATCTCCGTCTAACGATTGATCAGAATATTCAGTTCTACACGGAGAGCGCCATGCGCAAAGCGTATGACAAATGGAAGCCGAAAAATATGACGGCCATTGCGGTAGATCCGGCAACGATGGAAATCTTGGCCATGGCAAGCTTGCCGGATTTCAATCCGAATCGGTACTGGGAGATCGACAGCCAGAAGGATTTGATCAACCACGCCGTCTCGTCCCAGTTCGAACCGGGATCGACCTTTAAGCTGGTTACGCTGGCCGGTGCTATCGAGGAAGGGTTGTTCAAGCCGAATGACTGGTTTCAATCGGGTCAGCTGGCCGTTCCGGGTTATCCGGTGCATGACCACAATCGCGTAGGCTGGGGGCCTATCACTTATCTGGACGGACTCTTGCGGTCGAGTAACGTTGCTTTCGCCAAGCTGGGGTACGAGAAGATGGGTAAGGATAAGCTTCAGGAATATATCGATCGGTTCGGCTTCGGGCAGAAGACCGGAATTGAACTTCCGAACGAAGCTTCCGGCGGAATTCACATGCAATATCCTTCCGACGTAGCCCGCGCCACCTTCGGCCAGGGGCAGGTAACCGCCACCGCTTTGCAGCAGACGGCGGCTTATGCGGCCGTTGCCAATGGCGGAATACTATTGAAGCCATATCTGGTAAAGGAAATTATTGATCCGGTAACCGGGGAGGTCGTACAATCCTTCGGGCCGCAGCAGATTGGCCGCGTCGTCAGCGAAGAAACCGCCAGGCTGACCGGATTTTATCTGGAACAGACGATATCGAATCAGGAGAAAGGCTCGGGCCGCCATGCTTATATTGAAGGCTATAAGGTGGCCGGGAAGACGGGGACCGCGAACATCGTTCCTGAGGGAGAGAAGCAATATTCGAATGATACTTGGCTCGTTTCTTTCGTCGGATATGCACCCTTGGACAATCCCCGCATTTTGATTACGGTTCTGGTCAATCAGCCTAACCTGAAAGGGGACTACCGTCTGGGCGGAGAGGTGGCCACTTCGGTCTTCAAAGAGATTGCCGTCCAGACACTCAATTATTTAAATGTCCCGGCAGATACTTCGTTGGAGTCCAGTTCCGCCGGAACGTCCTCGCTGGTCGTTCCTAACGTCACCGGCCAGACGCTGGCCGATGCGAAAACCATTCTCGGCCAATCCGGCCTGACCGCGGAAGTCATTGGAGAAGGCGAAACAGTCGTTAAGCAGTACCCGGAGCCCCGACGCGAAGTTTCCCGTTCCCAAGTTGTCTATCTGGCTTCCAAAAGTATTGGGGAACTGCAGGTACCCGATCTGACAGGAAAATCGATGCGGGAAGCGATGGAGATCTGTACATTTCTCGAAGCCGATTGCCAATTCAAAGGTTCGGGCTACGTAACGGCTCAATCCGCTGCGGAGAGCGGGGGAGCCAAATCGGTTGTTCTGGAATTAAAGCCGCTCAATCCGAATGCGGATGTCCAGGAGGAAACGGAGGAGCAGGAGAAGGAGGGAGAAGAATCAGGGAATGAAGCTTCTTCGCCTTCAGCGGACGATTCCGGTGTCTCATCCGGTCAATCTCGGGAAGATACCGGTCAGGATAAGGCCGGGGATAAACCGGATGACAAATCCGATCGTAAATCCGATGACAAAACGGACAAGTCCGATAATTCATCGGATGAACCGGTTCCTTCGAAGAATGCCGATCCATCGAAAAATTCCTAGATAAAAACAGATGAGATCTGCCCGAAGTCTCGAGACAAGTTGTTCTAACCCCTGGTTGTCCCGAATAGTCTGGATTATGAACGATCTTGACGGGACAAAGGGGGTTATTTCGTCCATGCGAGTTTCCAGTGTAACCGTCAGGCGGAGGCTGTGGATAGCCATGCTTGCCGGAATATTGATTTTTTTAGCATTAGTGATACGATTGGCATATGTTCAGCTGTGGAAAGGTTCGGAATTGGCCGAAATGGCAGAGGATTCATGGAGAAGGAACATTCCCTTTGCCGCGAAACGGGGAGAAATTTGGGACCGCAACGGGGTGCGGTTAACCTATAACGTCAGTTCCCCTTCGGTCATGGCCATCCCCGCGCAGATTAAGGATCCCAAAATGACCGCATCCCGGTTGGCGGCAGCGCTGCAGGGCTCGGAGGAGAAAATTTACGAGCAAATTACGAAAAGGCAGTCCATCCAGAAAATTCAGCCTGCCGGACGGAAGATTACGGAGGAGAAAGCTCAGGAAATTCGCGCCATGAATCTCCCGGGTATTGTTGTTGCCGAGGATAACAAACGGTATTATCCGTTCGGATCCCTCGCCGCCCATATTCTCGGAGTTACGGGAATAGACAATCAGGGGCTAACGGGATTGGAAGCGAGGTACGATAAACTGCTGACCGGCCAGGCCGGGAATATTTCCTATCTGTCCGACGCTGCAGGACGCGAAATGCCGAACACTTCGGATGAATTTGTGAATCCCAGAGATGGACTCAATCTGCAGTTAACGATCGACCATTACCTGCAATCGGTCTTGGAGCGGGAATTGGATCAAGCGATGCTGCAATTGCAGGCGGATCATATTATCGGGCTGATGATGGACCCGAATACCGGAGAAATCCTGGCTATGTCCGGACGGCCTACTTATGAGCCCGACCGGTTTCGCGAATACCCGTCCGAGGTGTATAATCGGAATCTGCCCATCTGGATGACTTATGAACCGGGATCGACCTTTAAAATCATTACGCTCGCCGCCGCTTTGGAGGAAGGAAAGGTCGATCTTCATAACGAGCATTTTTTCGATCCGGGCCATATTGAAGTATCCGGCTCCCGGTTGCGATGCTGGAAACGGGGAGGACATGGAAGCGAAACCTTCCTTGAGGTGGTGGAAAATTCATGCAACCCCGGATTCGTTGTCATGGGCCAGCGGCTCGGCAAAGATTTGCTGTTTGATTATATTAAACGGTTCGGCTTCGGACAGAAGACCGGAATTGATTTGAGCGGGGAAGAGAACGGGATATTATTTAAGCCCTCGCGAGTAGGGCCGGTAGAATTGGCCACGACATCATTCGGGCAAGGAGTTTCTGTTACCCCCATTCAGCAGGTGGCCGCCGTGTCGGCAGCTATTAACGGAGGCAAGCTGTATAAGCCCCATCTGGCTAAAGCGTGGTATAATCCGGAGACGGGCGAGGTCGTCGAAACCATACAGCCCGAGCTGGTAGGCAATGTAATCTCAGAAAATACGTCGAAATTGGTCAGGGAAGCTCTGGAAAGTGTAGTGGCCAAAGGGACCGGGCGCAATGCATTCGTAGAAGGCTATCGGGTCGGCGGGAAGACGGGAACCGCCCAGAAGGTGGTCAACGGCCGCTATTCTCCTAATGAACATATCGTGTCGTTCATTGGCTTCGCGCCCGCAGACGATCCGAAAGTGGTTGTCTATATTGCGGTAGACAACCCTCAGGGAATCCAGTTCGGAGGTTTGATCGCTGCGCCGATTGTCAAAAATATAATGAGCGATGCTCTGCGGTATATGCAAATAGAGCCTCGCAAAGACCAAATAGAGAAAGAATATCGTTATGGCGAACCCAAGATGGTTGAGGTTCCTAATATGATAGGAGCTACTGTACAAGAGATTTACGAAGATATCCGTTCCGACTTGAACATCGCCAAATCCGGCAGCGGGAATTATGTCATCAGTCAGGCTCCCAAACCGGGAACGAAGGTGGATCAAGGAGCGACGGTGAGGATCTTCTTGTCCGATCAGGATCCGGGGCCCCCGGCACAAAAGTGATCGTAATTTGCAGTTCGCTCCATATATATTTAATCAAGATGTTATTCGATCCGGTGCTGCCGGATCGATATAGACAGAGTCAGTCAAACCGAGGAGGATATCCGATGCAGCTTAAAGAACTTGCATCTCTCATCGTTGGCTCCCGCATAACCGGAGCAGAAGAAACGGAGATAACCGGCATCCAGACGGATTCGCGCAAGGTGAAGCCTGGGGATTTGTTTATTTGTCTGCCGGGGACCGCGCAGGACGGTCACGAGTATGCCGGGCAGGCAATAACCCAAGGGGCTGCGGCGCTGGTGGCGGAACGTCCGTTGGACATTGCCGCCCCGGTGCTGTATGTCAAAGATTCAAGAACCGCGATGGCGATTATCTCCGACCATTTCTACGGTTATCCCAGCCATGAAATGAAGGTTATAGGAGTAACGGGCACGAACGGCAAGACAACGACTACCTTTATTATTGACAAAATTTTGTCCGATTATGGCCAGATTACCGGGTTGCTGGGGACCATCGGGATGAGAATCGGAGACAAAACCTACCCTACCCAAAATACGACCCCGGATGCGGCCGATCTGCAGGCTGCTTTCAGACGGATGCGGGATGTCGGAACCGGGTACTGCATTATGGAAGTTTCCAGTCACGCCTTGGCTATGGGCCGGGTGAAGGGCTGCCGCTTCCGCACTGCGCTGTTTACCAATCTGACGCAGGATCATTTGGATTATCATCAGACGATGGACCGTTATTTGGCGGCCAAAGGCTTGTTCTTCTCCAGACTGGGCAACGAGTACTCCCCTCATGAATCCGACAGGAAATATGCCGTGCTTAATGTTGATGATCCGGCATCCGCCGAGCTTGCCGCCATGACCTCCGCGCAGGTTGTCACCTATGGCATTCATCAGGAAGCGGATGTGCGAGCCAGCGGCATTCAGTTTACCTCTGCCGGCACTTCCTTTATGCTGTCCACTTTTTGCGGAGATGTTCCCGTCCACTTGAAACTTATAGGCAAATTTAACGTATATAACGCCTTGGGGGCGGTTGCCGCAACTTTGTTGGAAGGTGTACCGCTTCAACAAGTGAAGAATAGCTTAGAAGAGATGGAAATCGTGCAGGGGCGGATGGAGCCGGTGAACGAAGGACAGAATTTCCTCGTACTGGTTGATTATGCCCATTCCCCCGACGGACTGGAGAACGCATTAAAAACGATTAGCGAGTTTGTGGAGGGCCGGGTGATTACCGTTTTTGGCTGCGGTGGCGACAGAGACCGCGGTAAACGGCCGTTAATGGGGGAAATTGCCGCCCGATACAGCGACTTTGTCTTTATGACATCGGATAATCCGCGATCGGAAGATCCGGAGCGTATTCTGGACGATATTGAGCCGGGCTTGCTGAAAGCGGGTCTTGCGTCATCGGAATACAGCAAAATCGCTGACCGGAAGGATGCCATCTATCAAGCAATCGAGATGGCTCGGCCCAATGATGTTGTTCTAATAGCCGGCAAAGGGCACGAAACCTATCAGATCATTAACGGGACCGTCCTTCATTTCGATGACAGGGAGGTCGCTGGTGAAGCGATAAGGGGATTGAATCGTGATTAATCGTTCTTTTTCTCAAATTGATCAAATGGTTAACGGAACAGGCCATATGAACGGTTCGGAGAGTCTGCAAATCTGCGGAGTCTCCACCGACAGCCGTTCCATCCAGCCAGGCAATTTATTTGTTCCCATCGTAGGGGACAATTTCAATGGTCATGCATACGCGGAAGAAGCTTTTAACAAGGGAGCGGCGGCGGCGCTATGGCAGCAGGACCAAGGACAGCCCCCGGCAGGGCGCCCGGTAATAATGGTTGAAGATACGATCGCTGCCCTTCAGCGGCTGGCCAAGGCTTACCGCGATCAGCTGCCCGTCCGCATTGTCGGGGTTACGGGCAGCAACGGCAAAACGACGACGAAGGACATTACAGCTTCCATTCTGTCAACCACTTATCGTGTTCATAAGACCAAAGGAAACCTGAATAATCATATCGGGCTACCATTGACTCTCCTGCAGCTGGCCGAGGATACCGAAATGGCCGTTATCGAGATGGGGATGAGCGGACGCGGAGAGATTGAGCTGCTGTCCAGGCTGGCGGAGCCGGAGGCCGTTATTATTACCAATATCGGCGATGCGCATTTGCTGCAATTGGGAAGCCGGGAGGAAATTGCGAAGGCCAAGACCGAGATTTTAAGCGGTTTGAAGAAGGATGGTTTTTTTGTCTACAACGGCGATGAACCTTTGATTGAACGTACTTATCCGAATATGCCGCATCCGGATTCGATGCTTCGTTACCGGTTCGGGCTCTCCGAGAGCAATGACATTTACCCGACCGCTATTCTGCAGGATACCGATGGGATGCATTTTCATATTAATTGGCCGGACTCACCGGGCTATTACCTTCCGCTGCTGGGAGAACATAACGTCATTAATGCGCTGGCGGCAATCGCAGTTTCCAAATACATGGGAGTGCAAGATAAAGACATAGTTGAAGGTCTGAAGAAGGTAGAAATGTCCGGAATGCGGATCGAAATCGTTCGCTCGGCATCCGGCGCCTTGCTGCTGAATGATGCCTACAACGCCAATCCTGCAGCTATGAAGGCGGCTATTCGCCTGCTTCATTCTTTAAAGGGACACCAGAGGAAAATGATCGTACTTGGAGACATGCTGGAGCTGGGCCCGGAAGAGGAAGAATTTCACCGGGAGGTAGGCCGGCTGCTGGATCCCGAGGAGATTAACCGGGTATTCGCCTATGGTCCTTTATCTTATTATATTGCGGAAGAAGCCGGGCGGAAGCTTGGCCATGAACGGGTGCAGTGGTTTAATGACCGCCAGCAGCTGATCGAGGCGCTTACTTCCGCCATACTCCCCGGAGATGCCGTTCTGTTCAAAGCATCCAGAGGTATGAAGCTGGAGGAAGTTGTGCAGGCCGTCCAACAATCATAACTTGCGCAAAAATTAATTTATAATCTTACTCAATAGATCTAACGGGACTGGATTCAGGAGGGTTTATCGTGATTGATTTTAAAGAAATAATGTTTCCTCTCGGCGCCGCCTTCGTGTTGGCTTTGTTGGCAGGCCCGCTGCTTATCCCGGTATTGCGGGCATTGAAGTTTGGCCAGCAAATCCGCAAGGAAGGCCCGCAGGCTCATCAGAAAAAAGCAGGAACTCCCACGATGGGGGGAACTATCATTCTGCTGGCTCTTGCGATTGCGGCGCTTCGTTTTGCCGATAAAACCCCCGAGCTTGTCATATTATTGGTTGCTGCACTAGGCTTTGGACTGGTAGGCTTCCTGGATGACTATATTAAGATCGTATTCAAACGTTCGCTAGGGCTGACGGCCAAGCAGAAATTAGCCGGCCAGCTGATTGTTTCGGGGATCGTCTGCTTTCTGTTATACCGGATCGATCATCCGACGGAGGTACAAATTCCTTTCTTCGATGCGGCTATTCCGCTTGGCTGGTTCTATTACATTTTCGTTATCCTTCTGATGATGGGCATGTCCAACGCCGTCAACTTCACGGATGGATTGGACGGCTTGCTTGCGGGAACGAGCGCAATTGCTTTCGGGGCCTTTGTCATTATAGCCATGAAGCTGCATAGTCCGGATATCGCAGTGTTCAATGCGGCGATGGTCGGCGCGGTGCTTGGCTTCCTGGTCTACAATGCGCATCCTGCGAAAGTGTTCATGGGCGACACCGGATCTCTCGGGATCGGAGGAGGGTTGGTCGCCGCGGCCGTGTTAACCCATACCGAACTGCTGCTGCTCATTATCGGAGGGGTGTTCGTGATCGAAATATTGTCGGTCATCATTCAAGTGATTTCGTTCAAAACGACCGGTAAACGGGTTTTCAAGATGAGCCCGATCCATCATCATTTTGAATTGGTCGGCTGGTCCGAGTGGAGGGTCGTCACGACATTCTGGGTGGTCGGATTTCTGCTTGCCGCGTTCGGACTTTATCTAAATGAGGTGTTCTAGCATATGAAGCATCCAAGAGAGTATAAGAATCAAGAAGTGATTGTGCTGGGCCTGGCCAAGAGCGGAATGGCTGCAGCCGTTCGATTTCATGAGCTTGGAGCCAAGGTAACGGTTAATGACCGTAAAGATCGTAATCAATGCCCGGAGGCCGACCCGTTGGAGGCGCTGGGTATTTCTGTTGTTTGCGGAGGCCATCCGGATTCCTTGATTCATGAAGGTGTAGCTCTGGTTGTCAAGAACCCGGGCATTCCTTATGGGGCGGAGCCGGTTAGGAAAGCTCTGGAGCTTGGAATAGAAGTAGTGACTGAAGTTGAGGTCGCTTATCAGTTAAGTGAAGCCCCGATCATCGGCATTACCGGTTCCAACGGGAAGACAACTACGACGACATGGGTCGGAGAAATGCTGGCTAAGGCAGGCAAGTCTCCGATCGTTGCCGGCAATATTGGACGGGCCTTGTGTGATGCCGCTAATGATGCTACTAAAGATCATTGGCTTGTGGCGGAACTGAGCAGCTTTCAATTGAAGGGTACCGATCAGTTCCGTCCGCGCATAGCTTGCTTGCTGAATGTTTATGAGACGCATCTGGATTACCACGGCACCATGTCGGATTATACGGCCTCTAAAGCGAAGCTCTTTGCGAATCAATATAAAGAGGATATTGCCGTATTGAATTGGGACGATACCGAATGCCGCCTCCTCAGCTCTAAAGTGCAGGCAAGGGTATTCCCCTTCTCCATGAAAGAAGAGTTGGAGGAAGGGGTATACCTGCGCAGACACGCGGAAACCGGAAGGCTGGAGAGGGATATAGTCTACCGGGATTCAGAAGGAACGGTTCATCCCATAATCCGGGCGGAGGAGATTGGTATCCCCGGAGATTTTAACGTAGGGAACGGTTTGGCCGCAGCGGCTATTGCTATCGCCGCGGGCGTGCCCTTGCCTTATATTACCGAGTCGCTGCGTGAATTTCGCGGCGTAGAGCACCGCCTGGAATATGTTAGGACTTGCCGGAACATTGCCTACTACAATAATTCCAAGGCGACCAATCCGGCGGCTACGATCAAGGCGCTCGAAGTATTTGATCAACCTATCGTGCTGATTGCCGGGGGGATGGACAGACAGGGGACCGATAAGGAGATGGATTATCGGGAATTGGAGCCTTATCTGCGGGATAAGGTAAAGGCGGCTGTTTTTCTCGGGGAAACCCGTGACAAATTAGCCAACGTGGCCCGATCGGCAGGAATGACCCGGGTTCGTTTGGTTGATAATGGGAGTAGCCCGTCCGAAACGTTGGCGCAGGCGGTCAAGTATGCGGAAGAGCTGGCGGAACCCGGGGATGTGGTCCTTTTATCACCGGCATGCGCAAGTTGGGACATGTTTCCCTCATTCGAAGAACGGGGACGAATGTTTAAAGAGTCCGTGCATAACCTTTAACAAGGGATAACCAAGCCTTGGCTGTCCCCACATTGATGGTGAGAGGTGTGAGGACATGGGAAAAGCACGGTCCGCCCCCGATGCGCTGATGATGCTTGCGACTTTGCTGCTGCTGGCCATTGGAGTGGTGATGGTCTACAGTGCGAGCTCGGTACTATCATTTCATGATTTCGGCGACTCTTATTACTATGTAAAGAGGCAGCTTTTGTTTGCAGTGCTGGGCATCCTGGCGATGTTCGCCATGATGAACATCGACTATTGGGTATGGAAAAAATATGCGAAAATCGGCTTGATTGTTTGTTTTGTGCTCCTGCTTGTCGTGCTAATACCGGGACTAGGAGTGGTGCGCGGAGGAGCGAGAAGCTGGCTTGGAATCGGCTCTTTCGGTATTCAGCCCTCCGAGTTTATGAAAATAGGGATGATTCTCTTTTTGGCAAAGCTTCTGTCGGAGGAACAGAACAAGATTACACAATTTACTAAAGGATTAATGCCTCCCTTGCTAATTATGGGAACGGCTTTCGGGTTGATTATGCTGCAGCCGGATCTGGGTACGGGCGCGGTGCTGGTAGGGGCCTCTCTGTTGATTATTTATACGGCCGGTGCCCGCATAGCTCATCTATCTATGCTGGCACTGATCGGGGTGGCCGGTTTGGTAGGGTTGATACTCGCTGCCCCATACCGGTTGCAGAGAATCACTGCGTTCCTGGATCCCTGGCAGGATCCGCTGGGAGCCGGCTATCAATCCATCCAATCGATGTACGCCATTGGGCCGGGCAGACTTAGCGGCCTCGGCTTTGGCAACAGCTTGCAGAAGTATAATTATTTGCCGGAGCCGCAGACGGACTTTATTTTCTCTATCATCGGCGAGGAGCTGGGATTCATAGGCGGAGCGACAGTGCTTATTCTGTTCGCAATCCTGGTCTGGAGAGGGCTGAGAACGGCCATAGCGGCTCCGGATACTTTCGGAAGTTTGTTGGCGGTCGGAGTAGCCGGTATGGTAGCCGTACAGGTCATTATCAATATCGGCGTAGTCATCGGCATGATGCCGGTTACCGGAATAACTCTTCCATTGATCAGCTATGGGGGCTCTTCGTTGACGTTGATGCTTACATCCATTGGAATCTTGTTGAATATCTCGCGTTATTCCCGATAAATTCACGGCAGGAGTCAGGTGAGCTTGAAGGGCCGTGGCACTGCAACAGTCGGGCCCTTAGAAGGCTAACCCGGTTTACCGGCTTGAATAGAAGCTAGGGAAAGCAGATGGAGGTCTAGTTTTTATCGGAAAGCAGCGATAATCTTTATCGTATCGTTATTTCCACGATTTCCATAGGCCTGGTGACAGAGTGGCAAAGAGGTGGAACGGGAAGCGGAGGCACTCTATTCCGGGAGGTTTGGGCCAATATTAAATGCTTCCATAGTGGCTGCTCTTTATCGATGCCCGCCTCTCCCGGCACGCGTTCCCGGAACTGCATGGCAGATGATCGGTTCCCATGTCGGCCTCGGCCCGCTTGGCGGAATGCGCTAAGTTAGTTCACCAGGTCCAGTCCCGGCATACGGAAGGCGGTCATCTCTTCTAAACGATGACGGGCTTTTCATGTATAGAGTTGGAAATGGTGTGAATAACGATAGATGGTTTTCATATGGATGACTTTTTTGCTTGGAATTGTTAGGGACAAGCCTGTCAGGACGGTATTTGCACGTTTGGGTTCGCATAAGCGAAGCTTTCGATACTATACGGATGTTTTGATACAACCGAAATTGGCAACATTGAAACTTTCACAGGGCAGAAAAGCAATGATTGGGCTGTTGTCACACTCTCTGTAAATTTACATAAGATACACTATAACCGTGACAAACACCCGGACCAGTCGGCAGCTAAAAAGAGGCCCATATTCGCTCGACCGACTGGTTTTTTGCCCACGATCTTGTTAAGGAGGGTATATCCCAGTGCTACAGGTTATAACTGATTTACGGGCTGCCGGCGTCAACGATATTCAATGTGATGAGCCAATGGCGCCTCACACTTATTGGAAAATCGGCGGACCTGCCGATGTGTTCGTCCAACCCGAGAATAAGGAACAGCTGATGGAGACGATCCGGATAATCCAACAACATCGTGTGCCCTGGTTTGTACTGGGCAGAGGCTCTAATCTTCTTGTCACCGACAAGGGGATACGCGGGGTCGTCATCAAGCTGGGGGAAGCTTTGGATTATGCCCGCTTTGAAGGAACTACGGTATATGCGGGGGGAGCGTATTCTCTCATCAAGCTGTCTGCCATAGCGTCAAAGAACGGGTTGGCCGGACTCGAATTCGCTGGAGGCATACCGGGTAGCATCGGGGGAGCTGTCTACATGAATGCAGGGGCACACGGGTCGGAGATGTCGCGCATTCTCAAGCAAGCTGAAGTCCTGTTCGATAACGGAGAATTGGTAACCATGCGAAATGAAGAGCTTTGTTACTCATACCGCACGTCTATTCTGCAGACTAAGCGGGGCATAGTGACGGAAGCGGTGCTGGAGCTGAAACAAGGAGACTGTAAGGAGCTGGCGCACGCGTTTGCGGCGCATAAAGAAAGACGGCTCCGGACGCAGCCCTTGCAATTGGCTTGCGCAGGAAGCGTATTTCGCAATCCCGCAAATCAGTATGCGGCCAAATTAATTGAAGAAGCAGGCCTTAAAGGAATGCGCGTGGGAGGAGCGGAAATATCGACGCTTCATGCCAATTTTATCGTTAATACCGGGCAGGCGACAGCTCAAGACGTGCTCACCCTCATTGATAAGATTAGAGCCATAATCGTGGAAAAATACAATGTGGAGCTGGTTCCTGAAGTTATGGTGGTGGGTGAACGGTAATTCGGAGGTGAAACATTGGAAAAGTTGGTGATCGAAGGCGGGAAACCTCTCTCGGGAACCATACGGATTCACGGCGCGAAAAACGCAGCATTGCCCGTTCTTGCCGCAAGCATCATGGCAGAAGGAACACATACCATTGAGAACGTACCTGATCTGCTGGATATCCACGTTATGCTGGACATTTTACGCGCCCTGGGCTGTAGGGCGGAGCTTAGGGGCGACACCGTGACCGTGGATACGTCGTCGGCCAATTCTTCTCATATCCCGGAAGAATTAATGAAACAAATGAGATCGTCTGTTTTTCTTATGGGCCCGCTGTTGGCGAGGTTCGGTAAAGTACAGATTTATCAGCCGGGAGGCTGCGCCATCGGTGAACGGAAAATCAATCTCCATCTGCAAGGGCTTCAGGCACTTGGGGCCGTAGTGGAAGAGTCGGGCCATACGATCGTTTGTTGGGCCAAACGGTTGAAGGGCGCTGATATCGTGCTGGATTTTCCTAGCGTTGGAGCTACAGAGAATATTATGATGGCGGCCGCCATGGCGGAAGGCATTACGACGATTTACAATGCGGCCAGGGAACCGGAAATTGTAGATCTGCAAAATTATTTGATCACCATGGGTGCCAAAATGATCGGTGCCGGAACGGATACCATCACGATAGAAGGGGTCCCGAAACTGACTCCGACGACCTATAAAGTCATTCCGGACCGGATAGTGACGGGGACGATGATGATGGCGGCCGCGGTTACAAGAGGCAATGTGACTCTGGAGAACGTAAATCCCGCTCATTTGACATCCGTTACCCATGTGCTTAAGCGGGCAGGTGTTCAAGTGACTACGGACGATGATATAATAAATGTAACCTGCCATACGCGGCCGAAAGCAGTCGAACGGGTAGTAACGGCGCCTTATCCTGGCTTCCCTACCGATTTACAGCCCCAAATGATGGTTCTGCTATCTTTGGCGGAAGGTATTAGTATAATTAAAGAAACGATATTCGACGGTAGATTCAAACACGTTGACGAATTATCCAGAATGGGGGCCGATATTCGCACTGATTTGAACTCCGCCTTTATTCGCGGTGTGCCGCGGGTATATGGCGCAACTGTCGAATCAACCGATTTGAGGGCCGGTGCGGCACTGGTGATAGCCGGTCTGGCTGCGCGCGGCACGACGGTCGTCGAGCAGGTGCATCATATTGATAGAGGCTATGATAGAATTGAACTGTTGCTCGGCCAACTGGGAGCCAAGGTAAGCCGGTATACAGAGGTTCCCAGCAAATCCCTCTTATCTTGACCATCAAGGCTGCTCCGAGTCCCTTCCTGACTGTAGGAAGGGATGAGGACGTTTTGCAGCCGGAGAACCAGGAAGGTGTTAAGTTGTCTGTGGAACTCAAAGTGCCCGCGATCAAACCCGAAAGGCCCCGCAGAAGCGGGGGCCGGAGGCTGATTGCTCTTCTAGTCGTTTTTTTTCTGACGGTGTTGGCCATTCTGTTTTTTCAATCTTCCATAAGCAAAATTTCGGTTATCGAAATTTCCGGCAACGAGATGGTGCCCTCCGAGCAAATTGGACAAGCCTCCAATATTCAGATAGGCGACAGCTTTTTTCTGATAGATACTCATAGAACCGCAGAACTTATCCGCTCACTCGATATGATTGAAGAGGTCGAGATCACCAAGAATTTCCCCGGGGAAGTTACGATCAAGGTGAAGGAATACAAAAGGGTAGCCTATCAAATCAACGCTGACGGCGAGAGGGAAGCTTTGCTGGCTGACGGCAGTGCCTTTCCGATCCAGGATCGGCCTATTCCTCTGGATAAACCCATTCTGAGCGGCTGGGCGAACGATAATCCGATGAAGCTTAAGCTATGCGCCGTATTAGCCGACATTCCCGATCCTTTGCTCGCAGATATTTCCGAGATCGTCCCAGAGCCGACAGCTGCCTATGAGGATAAGATCAGAATCTATACAAAGTCGCAATATGAGGTATCCACACGAATCCAATATTTGCAGGATAAGCTGCAATATTTGGGGGTTCTGATCGCCGAATGGAGGGAGCAGGGTGTTCTGTCCGGAGAGCTGATTTTAATGGAGCAAGACAGGGGAATTCCTTTTGACAACAACGAAAACTCCAAGGCTTCCAAAGGACAAAAAGATGCTAAAAAAAGATAAAAATAGACTACTCTTTGGTAGTCAATAATGATAAAATTGATATTATGGAATTTCTGTGACGATAGGAATAATTTACTATATAAAAAATCGCTAAAAAAAGAGGGAATACAAGAACCATGTTGAATATGTACAGAGGTCTAAATAGACTGCAATACGGACAAGCAACAGGAGGTGCCTAGGATTGAGCAACAATGACGTCATAGTCAGTTTGGACATTGGTACTTCCAAGGTTCGAGTCATCATCGGGGAAGTAGCGAACGGATCGATCAATATCATTGGAGTCGGCTCCTCGGAATCCGAAGGCATTCGCAAAGGTTCCATTGTCGATATTGATCAAACCGTACAGTCAATACGCAATGCGGTCGACCATGCGGAGCGCATGGTGGGCATCCAAATATCAGACGTTTATGTCGGCATATCCGGCAACCATATCGGCTTGCAAACTAGTCACGGCGTAGTTGCTGTCAGCAACGAGGATCGTGAGATCGGAGAGGAAGATATCGAACGGGTGCTTCAGGCGGCGAGAGTAATTGCCCTTCCTCCGGAAAGGGAGATCATCGGAGTCGTTCCCCAGCAGTATCTGGTCGATGGCCTGGAAGGGATTCAGGATCCCAGGGGAATGATTGGTGTACGCCTGGAAGTGGAAGCTACGATTATCACCGGTGCCAAGACGGCTATACATAATCTGCGTCGTGTCGTGGAGAAAGCGGGTCTTAACGTGGCTGATCTCGTTCTCATGTCCTTGGGAGCGGGGACAATGACGCTGTCCAAGGACGAGAAGATGATCGGGACAGTACTTGCTGATATCGGAGCGGGTGCTACGACGATTTCCGTATTTGAGAATGGTACCCTGGCAGCGACTTCCACACTTCCTATCGGGGGAGAATTCATCTCGAACGATATTTCCATCGGTCTTCACACACAATTGGAGAATGCGGAGAAGATCAAGCTTAAATTCGCCTGTGCCGCCGTGAAAGATTCGGCAGCGGATCAGGTCTTTAAGGTGCCGAGGATCGGCAGTAATACGGAGAAGGAATTCTCCCAAGTAGATCTAGCCAACATTATAGAGCCTAGAGTTCGAGAGATGCTGCAATTAATCCGCGCCGAAGCGGCCCGCATGGGTTACAGCGATCCTCTCGGCGGATTTGTGCTCACCGGCGGAACGATGTCCATGCCGGGAATGTTGTCGGTAGCCCAGGAGGAGTTGGCCACATCGGTAAGAATTGCCGCACCCGATTATATTGGCGTGCGCGATCCATCCTATACCAGCGGCGTCGGCATTATTATATTCCTCACTAGATCGTTCCGTACACGCAGTGCTGCAGCAGCCCCCAAGAAAACAGTCCCCAAGAAAAGCCAGTCCAAACAACCGGGGTGGTTTGAAAGATTCAAAAACTGGTTAAGCGAACTTATCTAGTACTAATTCTATAAGATTGCAGCAGCCGGTGTTAGGCCTTATTCAAGTGTTTCAACAGTATGGGTGAGGAGGATAATAAGCGCTATGTTTGAATTTGATTTGGAATTGGATCAAATGGCCACTATTAAAGTAATCGGTGTTGGCGGCGGTGGAAGCAACGCTGTCAATCGAATGATAGAGAACGGAATTCAAGGTGTAGAATTTATAACGGTCAATACGGATGCGCAGGCTCTAAATCTTGCGAAATCCGAAACCAAGCTGAAGATTGGCGAGAAACTGACTCGCGGCTTGGGTGCGGGTGCGAATCCGGAGGTCGGTAAGAAGGCGGCTGAGGAATCCCGCGAAGCGATTACCCAGGTGCTGAAAGGGGCCGATCTTGTTTTCGTTACTGCAGGAATGGGAGGCGGAACGGGTACGGGGGCAGCTCCGGTTATTGCCGAGATCGCCAAGGAATGCGGTGCGTTGACAGTCGGCGTTGTTACCCGTCCGTTCACTTTCGAAGGGCGCAAGCGTCAAGCCCAGGCGGAGCTCGGAATTTCTACCCTTAAGGAAAAGGTCGACACTCTGATTGTCATTCCTAATGACCGCCTGTTGGAGATGGTAGACAAGAAGACTCCTATGATAGAGGCATTCCGCGAAGCGGACAACGTTCTTCGTCAAGGGGTTCAAGGGATTTCCGACTTGATCATGGTACCAGGTTTGATAAACCTGGATTTTGCCGACGTTAAGACCATCATGACCGAGAGAGGCTCAGCTTTAATGGGAATCGGCATGGGAACCGGCGAGAACCGCGCTGCGGAAGCCGCCAAGAAAGCAATTATGAGTCCTTTGCTTGAAACGTCCATCGAAGGGGCCCGCGGGGTTATCATGAATATTACCGGCGGTTCCAACCTGAGCTTATATGAGGTCAATGAGGCTGCGGAAATTGTATTTGCCGCTTCTGATCCTGAAGTGAATGTCATTTTCGGAGCGATCATTGACGAGAGCTATAAAGAAGAAATTAAAGTAACGGTTATTGCGACCGGCTTCGAAACGAAGCCTCATTCTTCGTCGCCGCGCAAGCAGCCGGGACAATCCGATGCAGCTCCAGAGCCGACTCGGACGCCGAATATCCGTCCTTTCGGGACTCAGCCAAGCAGCGATCATCTGGATATTCCGACCTTCTTGCGCAACCGGGGTAAGAATAACCTTGAATAGTTTATTTGCCGACCAGCCTCTTTTGTTTCCAAGTGAAGCAAGAGAGGCTTTGTTGTTGTTTTCGTTTGGAGCTTTTTTTATTTCAGCTTGGGTTATTTCCTTGCAATTTTCGCATATACTTTTCTAACTTCGACAAAAAAACTGTGGATGGTACATCACAGTTAGACAGACTTTGGAGGGGGAAAGGATTATACTGGGGTCATCCGTCGCGATAAGGTAGGAGGATAGGAGAGTGGTAGTTTATGTGGATCTTATTTTCCTATTTAATTTCATCATTGACGGGGCTCTGCTGCTGACGACAGCTTGGACAAGAAAGCTGGATATCCGATGGCACCGGCTGGCAGGTGCAGCCGCTATCGGGGCGTCCTATACCGTCTTTATGCTGATCCCCGAACTCTCCGTGATGTATACCTTTATAGCTAAAGTCCTTTTTTCCGCCGGGATGATTACAACCGCTTTCTCTTACCGCGGACTGCTTCCGTTCCTTCGGAATCTCGGAATGTTCTATGTCGTCAATTTCGTAGCTGCCGGAGGACTTTACGGATTACATTATTTCTTCCTCCCCTCGTTAGACGTAATGAACGGGATTCTGGTCACTTCATCCGGGGGGCTGATATTTCCCTTCCAAACCCATTTATGGATAGTCGGACTGGGTTTGGCCTTTATTCTTTTTTTCTATTTGCGTGTGTTTCAAGGGGCGAAACGGAAAGAGGAATTGACTGCTTATATAGCCGAAGTGGTCATCAAGCTGGATGATCTGACCCTGACCTGCAAGGGACTGATCGATACCGGTAACCGCCTCTACGATCCGCTGACGAAAACCCCGGTAATGGTTGTAGAGACATCCCTATGGGGAGACCGGCTGCCGGAGAAATGGGTGCGCCATATTCGCCGTTCTGAAGTGGACCGGATGGTGGCGGCCATGCAGGAGGAGGATTTTGAGTGGCCGGACCGGATACGTCTCGTTCCTTACCGCGGAGTCAACAAAGCAACGCAATTCATGCTGGCGGTGAAGCCGGATGAGGTCTCGCTTAGCTACAACGATAAGCATCTGGTAACCAGCAAGGTACTGATCGGATTGGATGCGGGCAAGCTGAGCGCTGACGGTTCATATGAGGCGATTATTCATCCGGATCTTGTCGTCTCCCGGGAAGAGGGAGGAAGTTTGAAGGTAAGAGAGCAGGGAAGCCTTAGCCCGGCAACGAAGATGGATGGGAAATTAGCGACGGAAGCTGAAGTCAAAAAGCCGCTTAACCTGCCGATGGATTAAGGAAGCAAGCTCTGGAGGAGGATGTGCCCAATGCTTTACAAATGGAAGCTGACGCTGCAAATTTACTATTACCGGTTATTGCTGATGATCGGTTTGAAAGGCGACGAAATTTATTACATTGGCGGAAGTGAAGCGCTGCCCCCACCTCTGACTCGCGAGGAAGAAGAGTTTCTGCTGCAGAAGCTGCCATCCGGAGACGCTGCCATCCGGGCGATGCTGATTGAACGAAATTTGCGCCTTGTCGTATATATTGCAAGGAAATTCGAGAACACCGGAATCAATATCGAGGATTTGGTTTCGATCGGGGCGATCGGACTGATCAAGGCCGTGAATACCTTCGATCCGGAGAAAAAGATCAAGCTGGCCACCTACGCCTCCCGCTGCATCGAGAATGAGATTCTTATGTATCTTCGCCGCAACAGCAAGGTCCGCACCGAGGTTTCCTTCGATGAGCCTCTGAATATTGATTGGGATGGGAATGAATTGCTACTATCCGATGTGCTCGGCACTGAGAATGATACCATATACCGAAACATTGAAGAGCAGGTGGACCGCAAGCTTCTGCATAAAGCTCTGGATAAATTGTCCGAGAGGGAGCGGGTCATTATGGAGCTTCGCTTTGGCCTGCAGGACGGCGAGGAGAAAACGCAGAAGGATGTGGCCGATTTGTTGGGAATTTCCCAATCTTATATTTCACGGTTGGAAAAGCGGATCATCAAACGGCTGCGTAAAGAATTTAACAAAATGGTTTGAGCTTACAAACGGCTCCGTTGGGCCGTTTTTGACTGCTGTGGCACAGCCTTATGCCCATTTAAGGGCTCGTTCATACGCGCATAAAAAATGATCCCAAGGAGATAATTAACATTAATGTTGCTCCTTGGGAGGTAATCACGGTGACACGAAATAAAGTCGAAATCTGTGGTGTGGATACATCAAAACTTCCTGTGCTTACAAATACGGAGATGCGGGAGCTTTTTGTCCAACTGCAAACACACAATGATCATACTGCAAGGGAGAAGCTGGTCAATGGCAATTTGAGATTGGTTCTGAGCGTTATCCAGCGATTCAACAACCGCGGAGAATTCGTGGACGATCTGTTCCAGGTAGGATGCATCGGCCTTATGAAAGCCATTGATAATTTCGACTTAAGCCAAAATGTGAAATTTTCAACCTATGCCGTCCCGATGATTATCGGCGAAATCAGGCGCTATTTACGGGATAATAACCCGATCCGAGTGTCGCGTTCCCTCCGCGATATTGCCTACAAGGCTCTGCAGGTACGCGATAATCTGACAAATATGAATTCGCGGGAGCCGACGATTTACGAAATTTCCGAAGCTCTGAATGTTCCTAAAGAAGACGTAGTGTTCGCTCTGGATGCTATTCAGGACCCGGTCTCGCTGTTTGAGCCGATTTATCATGACGGGGGAGATCCGATATACGTCATGGACCAAATCAGTGATGATCGCAACAAGGATGTAACCTGGATCGAAGGGATTGCCCTCCGGGAAGGAATGCGCAAGCTCAATGACCGGGAGAAAATGATCTTGTCCATGCGGTTTTACGATGGCAAGACGCAAATGGAGGTCGCAGAAGAAATCGGTATTTCTCAAGCTCAGGTGTCCAGACTTGAGAAGTCAGCCATATCGCAAATGCAAAAGCATGTTAAAACCTAAGAGGTTTAAACAAAACCGGCCTTCCCTGGAGGAGGCCGGTATTTTATTTTCCCGCAAACAGGACATTTTCCCCAGGCAGCACATATATTTAAATAGTGGCAGCTTCAATCCGAACCGTAAAATGACAAGGATCGTGGTGAGGCGAAGTGAAGATTTCCGATTTTCAATCGAAGGACGTAATCAACATTGTAGACGGCAAAAAGCTGGGGGTCATCAGCGATCTGGAGCTGGATCTCCGGCAAGGCCGTATCGAGTCGATTGTCGTTCCGAACAACAGCAAATTTTTCGGATTATTCGGCGGAGGGACCGATGTAGTCATTCCGTGGCGAAATATCGTCAAGATCGGCATGGATGTCGTACTGGTCAAGCTGGATGAATCCCGACCGTACCGGGTGGCGGATGAGGGAGACCCTCAGGCCGAATACCGGCCTGCCTACAGGGAAAGATAAGCAGGCTTGTGCGGGGCGCCCTGGAGAAAGGTATTATGCCTGTTCTGCGGGGCTTCGTTCCGGACGGAACCTGTGATACTATGGATAGAGGGATTAACGATTGGACAGGGGGAGAGGGTATGGAGCCTTTTCAATGGATTTCAGAAGAACCGGACAAGCCGAAATTGTGGTCAATCCAGTCTTGGACGGACCGGTATCCGGAGCTGACTGCCGGATTCACTTCGCGTTTGGGCGGAGTAAGTGAAGGGGTCTTTGCCTCTCTCAACTTGGGACTTCACGTGGATGACCGTCCCGAAGACGTTATACATAACCGGAGCCGGGTAGCGGCTGCGGTCGGTGTTCCATTGGAACGCTGGACATACGGCGAGCAGGTGCACGGGACGGAGGTTGCGGTCATAACGGAAGAAGATGCGGGCAGGGGGACAAGAGACCGGGAGAGCGCCCTACAGGAAACCGACGCATTCATAACCGACCGCAGGGGAATCGTGATGGCCGCATTGTTTGCCGATTGCGTTCCTCTATACTTCTATGATCCCGAGCATCAGATTACAGGAATCGCTCATGCCGGCTGGAAGGGCACCGTTGGCCGGATAGCTTGGCATACCGTACACAAGATGAAGGAAACGTTCGGCAGCAAGCCTGAGCAGATACTGGCTTGTATTGGGCCTTCTATCGGCCCCTGCTGCTATGAGGTGGACGAACGGGTGGCTGAACGCGTTCGGGGGCTTCTCGCCTGGTTGGAGAACGGAAAACTAATCGAACAACAGGATAATCTGCTGCGGGAAACGCAGAAAACAAATAAATTCATGCTGGACTTGCAACAAATCAACCGACAAATTATGATAAAAGCAGGAATATTGCCATCTTGTATCGAAATATCTAAGTTATGTACCAGTTGCCGAACGGATCTTTTATTTTCCCATCGTAAAGAACAGGGACTAACCGGCAGAATGATCGCTTGGATTGGATTAAGATGAGACGAAGACAGAGGTGAATCCAGATGAATCTGCAGGAAAGAGCCGAACAGGTTCGTTTCCGGATTGCAGAAGCTTGCCGGAGAAGCGGCCGGGATAGGGACAGCGTGGAAATAATAGCGGTAACGAAATACGTATCCCTCGATACCGCCCGCGCCGTCGTCGATCTTGGGTTTGATAAGATTGGAGAAAACCGGTGGCAGGATGTCAAGCCGAAATGGGAAGCTCTAGGTTCCCGGGTCGAATGGCATTTTATCGGACATCTGCAGACGAATAAGGTTAAAGATGTAGTTGGTAAGTTTCGTTATATCCATTCATTGGACAGGCTTTCCCTGGCGAAGGAAATCAATAAGCGGGGAGAGGCGATGGACACCGTTGTGGATTGCTTGATCCAGGTCAATATTTCCGGCGAGGAAAGCAAATACGGACTGAGTCCGGAACAATTTTTTCCTTTCATAGAGCAGGTTAGGTCGTTTCCGTTCATACGTGTTGCCGGATTGATGACTATGGCTCCCTATGAGAGCGAACCGGAGGACACCCGTCCGGTGTTCCGCGGGCTGCGCCAGCTGCGGGATGAATGCAATCAACGAGCACTTCTGAAGGAAGAGATCCGGCATCTCTCGATGGGGATGTCTAACGATTTTGAAGTAGCGATAGAGGAAGGAGCGACATGGGTTCGTTTAGGTTCGATTCTTGTCGGCAAGGAATAATAGGAGCAGGGAGGGAATTTGTATGGGAGTCATGAACAAATTTTTGAACTTTATCGGACTGCAGGAAGAGGAAGAGGTCGTAGAGAAGGAAAGGGGTGCGGATTCGACCCCCGATCCCGAACCGAATATGTTCGACGGACGTAAGAATAAAAACAATATCGTCAGCATCCACTCGCAGAAGAACATCCGCGTTATTCTTAGCGAGCCCCGTTCGTATGACGAAACCCAAGACATTGCAGATCATCTCCGCTCACGCAGGCCTGTCGTCGTTAATTTGCAGAGGCTCCGCTCCGATCAGGCGATACGGATCGTGGACTTTCTGAGCGGGACAGTCTATGCGCTGAATGGCTCCATATCCAAGATCGGTCCGAGCATCTTTCTATGTACCCCCGATACCGTGGAAATCCAGGGATCGATTAAAGACTCGATAGAAGATGAGGCGGACTACAACAAATAGAGGTGAACAGTTTGAATCTTTCTGATATAAACAGTTTAATTGGCACGCTTATTCAGATCTACACGTATCTAATTATTGCTTACGTACTCTTGTCGTGGCTGCCTAATGCGCGTGAAAGCTTCATTGGAGAGCTGCTCGGTAAGATAGTGGAGCCCTATCTGTCGATCTTCCGCAAGTTTATTCCTCCGATTGGCGGCATGCTTGACCTGTCTCCTATCATCGCCCTTATTGCCCTGAGGTTTGTCGGCTACGGGATTTTTGCAATCATTGAGATGATTGTAGGAGGATTTTAGGAGCATCTATGGTTAATTCGTTGTTTGCACATTTTCATCCGGATGAGCATCCCTTCGTAGATAGAGCATTGGAATGGGTGGATAAGGCAGATAACCGCCATACGGCGAAGTTAACGGACTTTCTCGACCCGAGGCAGATTCATATTCTCCGGACACTTGTGAACCGTTCGTCGAATACGGCTCTTCATATGAATGGAGGATATGCGGAAGCCGAACGTCAAAGGGCGATCATCGCTCCGGACTATCAGGTCATTGAGCAGGATGAATTCGGTTTGGCTGTCCTATCCGTTGATTCCGGCAAGGGAGGCGGCGGATTGGACCACGGAGATTATATGGGAGCGATTCTCGGTCTGGGGATCAAACGGGATAAGATCGGAGATATCCATGTGCATGAGCATGGCTGCCATTGTGTCGTCGCCGAAGAAATAAGCGATTATATGCGCCTGCATCTCCACCAAGTACATCGTGTCCATGTTCAGACGGAAATTATTCCGATAAGCCGGTTGGAACCTGCCCGGACCGTCCTGGAAGAAATGGAATTCACGGTGGCTTCTTTACGTTTGGACGGGATTGTTGGAGATGCCTTCCGCTTAAGCCGGGCTAAAGCATTGGTTCCGATCAAAGCAGGACGATGCCGGGTCAACTGGAAGGTGATTGAGGATCCCAGCCAGGTGCTTAAAGCCGGAGATGTCGTCTCGCTGCAGGGATTCGGCCGTTTTCGGGTGCTGGATATTGAAGGATGGACGAAAAAAGGCAGGCTGAGGATCCGAATTGGCAAGTATCGCTAATTTTTTTGGCCTCAGTGCAGGATTTTCGCCAGTTCTGTCGAATACTCTACGATGAATATCAAGCCGTGTTTAGAACGTACATATTGTGGAGGTGCAGTATGCCGTTAACGCCTTTGGACATACATAACAAGGAATTCAAGAGAGCTTTTAGAGGATATGATGAGGACGAGGTCAATGAATTTCTGGATCAGGTTATTAAAGATTACGAGGCCTTGATTCGTGAAAATAAAGAATTGATGCAGCAAGCTCAAGCTTTGCAAGAAAAGTTAGACCACTTCGCCAATATCGAAGAATCGCTCAGCAAGACGATCATAGTTGCCCAGGAGGCGGCGGATGAAGTCAAGACGAACTCCAAGAAGGAAGCGGAGCTGATTATTCGGGAGGCGCAGAAGAACGCGGACCGGATCATCAACGAGTCCCTGGTCAAGTCCGGCAAGGTCGCTCTGGAGATTGAGGAGCTGAAGAAGCAGGCCGCCGTCTACAGAACGAGATTCCGCACACTGCTGGAGGCGCAGCTAGAGCTGCTGAATGGCGATAGCTGGGATGTTCTCGAGGGCAAGACGGGAACGGAGGAATAAACCGGCCAGAGTAAACCGGCCAAGAGTCCGACGACTTCGGCTTGCCGTTTTTCAATGGCCGGCAGCCGGCTTCTTCATCAACTCGATGAAACTCTCCTCAAGTTGACTGGCTTATCGAATTTCGTTATACTCCATAATAATACTAACATTTGCCGAAAACGATGACTGGAACGAGTACGGCGCAGGAGCGGAAACAGCGAATTAGGGGATGGTGCGAGCCTAATATTCGTGAAGCGTCGGAATATCATCCAGGAGTATTCTCTTGAAAGGTTCAGTAGAGAGCGTCGGGTGATTCCGTTATCAATCCCTGAGTGAGTTCCGGATAGAATGGCTGTATAATTGAGCCTATTAATTCGGAGCTTAAGAGGGTGGTACCGCGAGCATCTCTCGTCCCTTTGGGGATGGGAGTTTTTTTGTTTTTTCGATATAGACAAATATTTTCGTTAAGGAGTGCACATTAGCAATGGATTATGGCAAAACATTAAACCTTCCCAAAACGGACTTTCCGATGAGGGGCAACTTGCCCCAAGCGGAGCCCAAGGTTCAGCAATGGTGGGATGAAATCGACATTTACCGTAAAGTACAGGACAACGCGAAAGGGAAGCCGAAATTTATTCTGCATGACGGACCTCCCTATGCAAATGGAGATATTCATATCGGTCATGCCTTGAATAAAATTTTGAAAGATATTATTGTTCGATACAAATCTCTTCGCGGCTTCGATGCTCCGTATGTGCCGGGTTGGGATACCCATGGTTTGCCGATCGAACAGGCGATTGCCAACAGCGGTAAGGCGGACCGCAAGAAGATGTCCGTATCCGAATTCCGGGAGGCTTGCAAGGCCTATGCTCTGGATTGGGTGGATAAGCAGCGGACGCAGTTTAAGCGGTTAGGGGTGCGCGGAGATTGGGACAATCCGTACATCACCTTGAAGCCCGAGTACGAGGCGCAGCAGATCCGTGTTTTTGGTGAAATGGTCCGCAAAGGATACATCTATAAAGGGCTTAAACCCGTCTACTGGTCTCCTTCGTCGGAGAGCGCCCTCGCGGAAGCGGAGATTGAATATCGGGAGAAGACTTCACCATCCATATATGTTGCTTTTCAGGTAAAGGACGGTAAAGGCAAATTACCGGCTCAAGCGGAAATCGTTATCTGGACGACGACTCCATGGACATTGCCTGCGAACCTGGGAATCAGCGTGCATCCTGAATTCGATTATGTGCTTGTCGAAGCGGACGGCCGTCAGTTTGTCCTGGCCGAAGGCTTGCTGGAAGCAGCGGCCAAGGAAATCGGCTGGACGGATGTGAAGGTGAAGGACAAGTTCAAAGGAGCAGAATTGGAATACATTGTCTGCCGGCACCCGTTCTATGACCGGGATTCCCTCGTTATGACGGGAGAGCATGTCACGCTTGAGGCAGGGACCGGTTGCGTCCATACGGCTCCTGGCCACGGGGAGGATGACTTCTACATTTCGCAGCGCTATGGACTCGGTGTATTGTGCCCCATTAACGACCAAGGGAAGTTTACCGGGGAAGCCCCCGGCTATGAAGGAATGTTCTATGAAAAAGCCAATGAGCCTATTATGGAGCTGCTGGCGCAAAAAGGAAGCCTGCTGAAGCAAGGGACCATTCAGCACCAATATGCCCATGACTGGCGTACAAAGAAGCCTGTCATCTATCGGGCAACGGAGCAATGGTTCGCCTCCGTGGACCGTTTCCGCGAGGCCATGCTGGAGGAAATCAAAAACATTAAGTGGACGCCGAATTGGGGAGAAATCCGCCTCCATAATATGATAGCGGAACGCGGAGACTGGTGTATCTCGAGACAGCGGACATGGGGAGTTCCGATTCCGATCCTCTACTGTACGAAATGCAACCATCCGATCGTTAACGAACAAACCATTGAGCATGTAGCTGCGATTTTTGAACAGGAAGGCTCCAATGCCTGGTTTGAAAAGAATGCTTCGGAGCTTCATCCGGAGGGGATGGCTTGTCCGGAGTGCGGCCATGCGGAATTCCGCAAAGAAACGGACATCATGGATGTATGGTTCGATTCCGGGTCCAGCCATGCAGCGGTTCTGGAAATCCGTCCGGAGCTGCAATGGCCGGCGGACCTATACCTGGAAGGGTCCGATCAATACCGCGGCTGGTACAATTCCTCGCTGATTACTGCGACAGCCGTTAGAGGGAAGGCTCCTTACCGGGGCATTCTAAGCCACGGCTTTACTCTGGATGGCGAAGGAAGGAAAATGTCCAAGTCATTGGGCAACACGGTAGATCCCAAGAAAGTTTGCGACCGGCTTGGGGCAGATATATTGCGGCTATGGGTCTCTTCTGTGGATTATCAGGCGGATGTTCGCATCTCAGATAATATTCTTAACCAGATTACCGAGGTGTACCGTAAAATCCGGAATACGCTTCGCTTCTTCCTCGGCAATCTGAACGGTTTCGATCCTGCCCGCGACAAAGTAAGCCCGAGTGATATGAATGAGCTTGACCGCTTTGCGCTTATTCACTTAAATCGCTTGAACGAACGGGTAATACGGGCTTATGACCAATATGACTTTCACATTGTATATCAAGCCGTGCACCATTTCTGCGCCGTAGAGATGAGCGCGTTCTATCTGGATATTGTGAAAGACCGGCTGTACGTCAGCGCTCCGGATGATTTGGGCCGCAGAGCCGCCCAAACCGTATTATATGAGGCCCTAACGGTAATAACTAAATTGATTGCTCCTCTGCTTCCGCATACCGCAGATGAAGTTTGGAAGCATATTCCAGGGGTGCAGGAAGAAAGCGTCCAATTATCGGAAATACCGGATCCGGATACTTCCTTGTTCGATCCTTCCCTGGAAGCAAAATGGTCCGCATTCATGGAAATCCGGGATGAAGTCTTCAAGGCGTTGGAAGAAGCAAGAAACCAGAAAGTGATTGGCAACTCTCTGGGGGCTTCCCTTCATCTTTATCCGGATGAGGAAACAGCTAAGCTCTTATCCCAATTCGATCGTCTGGACCTGTTATTTATCGTTTCCGACGTTCAGCTTCACACTGGGGCAGACATCCCGGAAGAAGCCATGAAATTCGGTCATCTGGCTGTTCAGGTAGCTTCAGCGGAAGGGGAGAAATGCGAGCGCTGCTGGATCGTGACCCCCGAAGTCGGCCGGAACGAGGCTCACCCGACGCTGTGCCCACGCTGTGCGGAAGTGGTCGATACCCATTACAAGCAGCAGCCGTAAGCCGTAAGGAGAGATAGCGAGATGTCCAACCCCAACGATGAACAGAATCAAATCCTCCGGGAGCTCAATGAACGGATAGAGCAGTTGGCCTTGAATATGGAGAAGGCCAGATTCGCCGAATATGTCCAGTTGCTCGAACGGCCGCGCAAGCTGCTGTGGAACCATCTGGTGGGCGGAATTGCCAGAGGAGTAGGAATAGCGATCGGATTTACCGTGCTGACCTCGACTCTTCTGTACGTTTTGCAGGCGCTGGGAGCATTGGATCTACCCATCGTTGGGGATTATATCGCGCAAATTGTCAAGCATGTTCAAGCACAATTGGAAGGCAGAACCTATTAAACACAGGTTCCGGCGGACTTCCCTAGTCCAATTCATCGCTGGGAGGCTCGTCTTCCAATAAAGGCTCGCCTTCACCTTGGTGCATATAATTTCGGTAAGCTTTGTTCCGAATAATCGTAACGTCCTTGCCATAGATATCCGTGGCTATGAAGCTTTCGTAATCCTCGACATAGCCATCGTTCTCATTAGCTTCGATTTCCATTTCGTCATAGCTGTCGATATACCGGTCTTCAGCCATGGCAGGACTGTTCGAAGTTCCCCAGCTTTCGACTATCTGCCAGGCGTCCTCGCCATCGAGCTGGTTTTGGCTTGGTAATTCGTCCAGGCTGGTTCTGCCGAAGGGGGGAGACAGGATTTCTTCCTCTATGGGCCTGCGCTGAGATATGGTTTTCTGAGGAACGTGAGCTTTACAATACAAGGTGGTTGGGACGGCCAACAGCCGGTCATAAGGGATAGGTTCGCCGCAAACGCTGCAGGTGCCATACTGCCCGGAGTTTAATCTATCCAGAGCGTCACGGACATCGCCTAAATATTTCTCCGCTTTATCGTTCAAGGCGACGTCCTTGCCGCGTTCGAAAACTTCCGTGCCAATGTCTGCCGGATGATTGTCATAGGAGGAAAGCTCTCCTGTTGAATCGCCCAGCGACCCGCCCAATCCGTAGTGGGAGTTTTCGGTGACTTGTTTATTGAACTCTTCTAATTCCTGCTTCAGCAATTGCTGAATTTGTTGTTTCTGTTCTTCCGTTAAGGTGTGCATTATGACGGCTCCCTTCAAGGTATTCCGCCATATTGTGCGCCGAAAGAACATGTTTTACGAAGGTAATTCCTTGTACGCAAGGAAATCATGGGTTCGGGGAGGTTGACTATTTGATCTATTATCTGATTTCTTTGCTTATCATCGCTTTGGATCAATGGACCAAGCGGCTTATTGTCAAACATATGGAGCTGAGGGAGTCTTTCTCGGTCATCGGCGATTTTTTTCATATTACTTCTCACCGCAATACCGGGGCTGCCTTTGGAATTTTGCCGAACCAACGATGGTTTTTTCTCATTGCTACCGTGATAGTCGTTGTCGGGATTTCGATTTATATGAGGAAGGTCATCCGTGAGAACAAGCGGCTGTTGCCCTTTGCCCTAAGCCTTCTTCTGGGCGGTGCCCTCGGCAATTTTATTGACCGTGCCGTATCCGGAGAGGTCGTCGATTTTCTCGATTTCACCTTTCGTTTCAACTGGTTCGGAAATCCGGTCGTCTATCCGTTTCCTATATTCAATGTAGCGGATTCCGCAATCGTTATTGGAGTTATTCTTATTTTGCTGGATTCCCTGCTGGAGTGGAGAAGAGAAAGGAAAGGTCAAACCGATGAAGTTCAATCATGACGATCTGCGGCCTTCCGATGAAATAAAGACAATCGGTAAGGAAGAAGCGAATGATAGCAGCATGAAGGATGAACCCGGTTTGCCGGGAGCCTCCGTCTTAACTGACTCCGATGACGATATGGATGGGGAAACGTTCGAGTGGACGATCGAGGCTCAGGAAGCGGGAATCCGTATTGATAAATTTCTGGCCGATGCCTTGCCCGAAGATATTTCGCGGACGCAGGTGCAGCAGTGGATCAAGGGCGGGGCGGTTCAGGTTAATGGCTCGTCGGTCAAGCCAAACTATAAGCTTCAGCCAGAGGATGCTGTTGTGCTGGACGTTCCCGAGGCGGAGGAAGCGGCTATCGTGCCGGAAGCGATTCCGCTTGAGGTTCTTTATGAAGACGCGGATGTTATCGTCATTAATAAGCCTAGAGGAATGGTGGTTCATCCGGCGCCGGGACATACTTCGGGAACCGTGGTGAATGCGCTGCTGGCTCATTGCCGGGATTTGTCCGGAATCAACGGAGTGATGCGACCCGGAATAGTTCATCGAATAGACAAGGACACTTCCGGCCTGCTGATGGCCGCCAAGAATGATCTGGCCCATCTTTCGCTATCCAAGCAGCTTAAGGACCACTCGGTGATTCGCAAATATATCGCGTTGGTGCACGGCCGGGTTCCCCACGATCAAGGAACGGTGGATGCTCCGATCGGCCGCGATCCGAACCATCGCAAACAGTTTATGGTAACAAGCCATAACAGCAAGCATGCCGTGACCCATTTTGCGGTCCTGGAGAGGATGGGTTCTTATACATTGCTGGAATTGAAGCTGGAAACCGGCCGAACACACCAAATTCGCGTTCATATGAAATATATCGGCCATCCTCTGGTCGGCGATCCGGTCTACAGCAGCAGTAAACGGGCAGGGATCGAGGGCCAGGCTCTTCATGCCGCGGTGCTTGGCTTCGTACATCCCCGTACGGGCCGGCAGCTTGTCTTCGAGGCTCCTTTACCGGAAGATATGAATCATCTTCTTCAGCGTGTGCGGCAGCTTTAAAAAGGTGTCTGATAAACCGGAGATGAATCAGGAGGTCCGCTAGTCCGTGGATGGCTCCTGAATTTTTTGTCGCAATCGGACAGCTTGAACCGAATCAATATTTTTCTCTTGACATCTTTTGTCGGGATGTGGGATAATTCTTTTAGTTAAATAGCGCCTTTAAATTCAGTCCCGTGAGGCTGGCAAGGTGATCGTTACAATGTCATTCAGAGTGCAGTAAGTATCTCTGTGTTTCTTGGTGAACTCTAAACACAGTTATCGCGCGTACCCGCCGATGAGATGCTTCCTGCCTGACCCTTGCCTACGGGCAAGGGTTTTTTTGTGGACTTTCCTCTCCGGAATCGTTGCGGATAAGGTCTTCCGGAAGCGGAGCGGTAGTAACGAAGGCGCAGAACAGGAGGCAGCGAAACGAAGTGATTACCCAGGATAGACGGATTTTGCTGGACGATACGGCTATTCGCCGGGCTCTCACCCGGATTGCCCATGAAATTTTGGAGAGGAACAAGGGTGTCGACGATTGCGTTCTGATCGGAATTCGGACGAGGGGAGTATACCTTGCCGAGCGGATTGCCAGACGAATAAGGGAGATCGAGGGTGTTCCTATACCGGCTGCAGCGATCGATGTGACCTCATACCGCGACGATGTGTCCCGGCAAAGCAGAGGAAACCCGGCACAAGGCATTGTTGAGCCGGAACTGGATATTCACAACAAAAAGATCATCCTGTTCGATGATGTACTGTTCACAGGGCGCACCGTCCGTGCTGCGATGGACGCCTTAATGGACAAGGGCCGGCCGCAAATGATTCAATTGGCGGTGCTTGTAGACCGGGGACATCGGGAGCTGCCGATTCGTCCGGACTATGTCGGCAAGAATATCCCGACTTCCAAGCTGGAGGAAATTGTTGTCCATCTGGAGGAAGCGGACGGTCAGGATGAGGTCATCTTATATAATAAAGGGAGCTGACAAGCACGATGCAGACTAAAACAATGACGGATAAACATTTGCTTGGGCTTAAAGGAATGAGCGAATCGGAGCTGGAGTCCATTCTGGATCGTGCTGCTTATTGGGAGCAATACCCCCAGAAGGTTACTCAGCATCTGCAGGGCCGTTTTGTCGCTAACATGTTCTTTGAGAACAGCACCCGCACACGGTTTTCGTTCGAAGTCGCGGAGAAAAGAATGGGGCTGGAAGTGCTCAATTTTACCGCAGCCGTGTCCAGTGTGCAAAAGGGAGAGTCCATATACGATACCGTTAAGACGCTGGAATCTATGGGGATAGATGCAGGAGTAATCCGGTTGAAGCCTAACGGGGTGCTCGATGAGCTTGCCCGTCATGTCCGAATCCCGCTGATCAACGCCGGCGATGGAAGCAACGAGCATCCGACTCAGGCGCTGCTTGATCTGTATACGATGCGTAAGCATTTCGGCGCGGTCCGCGGGTTGACCGTATCCATTATCGGCGATATCAAGCACAGCCGGGTGGCCCGCTCGAATCTGTGGGCGTTGGGCGCAATGGGTGCACGGGTGAAATTTTGCGCTCCGGATGCGATGCAAGCTCCCGAGCTTGCGGAATACGCTCCATATGTCACAATGGACGAAGCCTTGCAGTCGGATGTTGTCATGATGCTGCGCGTACAGTTGGAGCGCCATGAGCAAGGAATGCTGAATTCCGCCGAGCAATATCGCGAAGGTTACGGTCTCACAGTGGAACGGGAGCGGAAAATGAAGGACCATGCCATCATTATGCACCCGGCTCCAATTAATCGGAATGTAGAAATTGATGACGAGCTGGTAGAGCATCCAAGGTCGAAAATTTTCACTCAAATGAGCCATGGGGTCCCTGTCCGGATGGCCGTTATCGAACGATCTCTAACTTGATGGGAACGAATTTGAAATGGACTATCGGCAAGATTGGCGGCAAGTAGGAGGCGGCTCTATGGAGCAGAAGCCTATCTTTATACCGTAATTAAAGACAAGGGCTGAACAGGAGGAGCTTATGGGAACTTGGATTGTCAACGGGAAGATGCTGGATGGTGATAACCGTCTCGTTAATAAAAATATTTTGATCGAAAACGGCAAGATTACAAGCATAACGGAGCCTAAGGAAGGGCCGGATAACCAGAGCGACGGTCATGAGAGGATCGATGCCAAGGGACAATTAATCGCTCCGGGGTTGATCGATATGCACGTTCATCTGCGGGAGCCCGGATTTGAGCATAAAGAAACGATAGCGACCGGCACAAGGTCGGCGGCCAGGGGCGGATTCACGACGATCGCCTGTATGCCCAACACCCGGCCGGTAGTCGATACCCCCGAGACCGTGCGGTACATTCTCGACAAAGCAGAGACCGAAGGAGTGGTCAGGGTGCTTCCCTACGGGTGCATTACCGACAACCAGCTAGGGCGGGAGCTGACCGATTTTGAGGCGCTGAAGGATGCGGGCGTGTTCGCCTTCACGGATGACGGGGTAGGGGTTCAAAGCGCGCAAATGATGAAGGACGCTATGGCGAAAGCGGCCGAGCTCGGAATGCCGATTGTCGCTCATTGCGAGGACAATACGCTGGTTGTTGGCGCCCCCGTTAACGAGGGAGCCTTCTCCCGCAAGCACGGGTTAAAAGGAATTCCGAACGAGTCCGAAGCCATTCACGTTGGAAGAGATATTTTACTGGCGGAAGCTACAGGGGTTCATTACCACGTCTGCCACGTGAGCACAGAGCAGTCCGTGCGGTTGATCCGCCAGGCCAAGCAGCTCGGGATCAAAGTAACGGCGGAGGTTTGCCCGCATCATCTGCTGCTGTCGGATGAGGATATTCCGGGACTGGACGCCAATTGGAAAATGAATCCGCCTCTGCGGTCTCCGCGGGATGTACAAGCTTGTATCGAGGGAATCGAGGATGGAACGATCGATATTGTCGTAACGGACCATGCTCCGCACAGTGAAGAAGAGAAGGCCAAAGGGATGCAAGCGGCGCCTTTCGGAATCGTCGGTTTCGAAACAGCCTTCCCGCTTCTGTACACCCATTTTGTTCTGAAAGGGAAATGGACGCTTCAATTTCTGCTTGACCGGATGACGGTTAAGCCCGCCGAAATCTTCGGACTGCCATGGGGAACCTTGCAGGAGGGAGCTGCGGCGGATCTGACTTTGATTGATCTGGATACAGAGAAGGAAGTTAATCCTGCCGAGTTTTTGAGCAAAGGGCGGAATACTCCATTTACGGGCTGGAAGCTCAAGGGGTGGCCTACCCGGACAATAGTGGCCGGGCAAGTGGTCTGGAGTGAGGCTTAATCCCTTCGCAAACCAATGGAATGATAGAGAACGAAGCAATGGACAGCAGGATCAAGACAAGCTAAAGGAGCGATGAACGATGCAGGCAAGATTATTATTGGAAGACGGCACTCTGTTCACCGGCAAAGCATTCGGAAGCGAAGGCGAGTCGACCGGAGAAGTCGTATTTAATACCGGCATTACGGGTTACCAGGAGGTTATCTCGGACCCTTCCTACTGCGGGCAAATCGTTACGATGACCTACCCGCTGATCGGAAACTACGGAATTACGAGGGATGACTTTGAATTTATCCGGCCGTTCATTCACGGTCTTGTCGTAAGGCAGCATGAGGAAATTCCCAGCAACTGGCGGGCACAATATACGCTGGATAGCCTGATGAAAGAATATGGAATCATCGGAATCAGCGAAGTGGACACCCGCATGCTGACCCGGATCATTCGCCAGCACGGAACGATGAAAGGTATTCTGACGACCTCCAATAAGTCGGTGGAAGAGTTGAAGGAGCAGTTGAATGCAATGACCATCATGCGTGATCAGGTAGACCGGGTCTCGACCAAAAGACGCTATCACCTGCCGGGCAATGGCGAGACGGTGGTGCTGGTCGACTTCGGCTCCAAGGACGGAATCGCCCGCGATTTATCGAAGCGCGGCTTCGATGTCGTCGTTGTTCCTTATGATACGACGGCGGACCAGATCCGGCGCATCCATCCCGACGGAATTATTCTGTCCAACGGGCCCGGAGATCCGAAGGATGTTCCCCAAGCTATCGAAATGATCCGCTCGCTGCTGGGCGAGTACCCGATCTTCGGGATCTGCCTGGGGCACCAATTGTTTGCTCTCGCTTGCGGTGCCGATACCGAGAAGATGAAATTCGGCCATCGCGGAGGCAACCATCCGGTTAAAGATCTGGTGACCGGCTGCTGCTATATTACCTCCCAGAACCATGGCTACACCGTAGTCCAGGATTCATTAAAGGGAACCGATCTTGAAGTTACCCATGTCAACAATAACGACAAAACGGTGGAAGGGCTCAAGCATAAGAAGCACCCTGCCTTCTCCGTCCAATATCATCCGGAGGCGGCACCGGGACCGTTCGATTCCGGATACTTGTTTGATGAATTCCAAACGATGATTCGGGAATTTAAACAAAGCCTTCCGAATATTCCGCAGCAAGCCAAGATGCTGGCCGCTGCCCAAAAGACAGCCGAAGCGAAAGGAGAATTGAAGCATGCCCAAAAATAATGAACTCAAAAAAATTCTCGTCATCGGCTCTGGCCCCATAGTAATCGGACAAGCCGCAGAATTTGACTATGCCGGAACCCAGGCTTGCCAAGCTTTGAAGGAAGAAGGGTATGAGGTTGTACTGATCAACAGCAACCCGGCTACGATTATGACCGATACCAATATGGCGGATAAAGTATATATCGAGCCTATTACGCTGGATTTCGTTACCCAAATCATCCGGCAGGAGCGTCCGGACGGCTTGCTGCCTACTCTCGGCGGACAAACGGGATTGAATATGGCCGTTGAGCTTGCCCGCCACGGCATTCTCGAGCAGGAGAATGTCAAGCTTCTCGGTACACAGTTAACCGCCATCGAGAAGGCGGAAGACCGCGATTTGTTCCGCGAGCTGATGAGAGAGCTGGAGCAGCCGGTACCGGATAGTACAATTGTTACTACCGTTCAGGAAGCGGTCGACTTTGCCGAAGAAATCGGCTATCCGATCATCGTTCGTCCGGCCTATACCCTGGGCGGAACGGGCGGCGGAATCGCCTCTACGAAGGAAGAGCTGATCGAAACGGTTCAGTCGGGTATCCGATACAGCCCTATCGGCCAGTGTCTGATTGAGAAAAGCATTGCCGGCATGAAGGAAATTGAATATGAGGTTATGCGCGACGCCAACGACAACTGCATTGTCGTTTGTAATATGGAAAACTTCGATCCGGTCGGTGTTCATACAGGGGACAGCATCGTTGTAGCTCCAAGCCAGACTCTGTCGGACAAGGAATACCAGATGCTTCGTTCCGCCTCGCTGAAAATTATTAGAGCCCTTCATATCGAAGGTGGCTGTAACGTTCAGTTTGCTCTGGACCCTCACAGCTATCAATACTATGTCATTGAGGTTAATCCGCGGGTCAGCCGTTCCTCGGCACTCGCCTCCAAAGCGACCGGTTATCCGATTGCCAAGATGGCGGCCAAAATCGCTATCGGCTATACGCTGGATGAAATTGTTAACCCGGTAACCGGGCAGACTTACGCCTGCTTTGAGCCGACGATTGACTATGTCGTATCGAAAATCCCGCGCTGGCCTTTCGATAAATTTACCGGCGCCAACCGGAAGCTGGGAACACAGATGAAAGCTACCGGGGAAGTGATGGCCATCGGCCGCACCTTCGAGGAATCGATTCATAAGGCGGTTCGTTCGCTGGAAATCGGTGCTCACCGCCTGTATTTGAAGGAAACCGAGCTGGTGGATGGGGAAACGCTGGAGGAGCGTTTGAAGAAGCCTGACGATGAGCGGATTTTCTTGATTGCCGAAGCGTTCCGCAGAGGGTATACTGTAGAAAAAATTCAGGATCTGACGAAGATTGACTGGTGGTTCCTGACGAAGCTTGAAGGTCTTATCCGCTTCGAGCACCAACTGCAGCAGCCGGAACTGACCCCGGAGCTTCTGCTGGAAGCCAAGCGCAAAGGCTTCACTGACCGGGCGATTGCGGAGATTCGCCGCTCTGCGAACGTTCAGTTCGACCATATCCTGGAGGCCGACATTCGCGCTTATCGCTTGCAGAACGGAATCAAGCCGGTCTACAAAATGGTCGATACTTGCGCAGCAGAGTTCGAAGCAACCTCTCCGTATTATTACTCGACCTATGAAATGGAGGACGAGGTTCAGGAATCCTCCAAGGATAAAGTCGTTGTGCTCGGTTCTGGTCCGATCCGGATCGGCCAGGGGATTGAATTCGACTATTCCACCGTGCACGCGGTCTGGGCCATCCAGGAGGCCGGCTATGAAGCGGTCATTATTAACAACAATCCGGAGACTGTCTCCACTGATTTCAATACGTCTGACCGCCTGTATTTCGAGCCGCTCTTCTTTGAAGATGTGATGAATGTCATTGAGAGAGAGAAGCCGATTGGCGTTATCGTTCAGTTCGGTGGACAAACGGCAATTAATCTGGCTGCACCGCTGGCCAAGGCCGGCGTACGGATTTTGGGAACCGACCTGGAGCATATCGATGCTGCCGAAGACCGGAAGAAGTTCGAAGCTCTGCTTCGCAAGCTGAACATTGCCCAACCGCCGGGAGGAACCGTGACTTCGGTGGATGAAGCGGTGGGTACGGCTGCGAAATTCGGTTACCCGGTTCTTGTTCGCCCCTCTTATGTACTGGGCGGCCGGGCTATGGAAATAGTTTATTCCGATGCGGAATTGCTTAACTATATGGAATATGCCGTGAAGATCAATCCGGAGCATCCGGTTCTGATCGACCGCTACATGCTCGGCAAAGAAGTGGAAGTCGATGCGATTTGCGACAAGGAAACCGTCCTGATTCCAGGAATTATGGAGCACGTCGAGAGAGCCGGGGTCCATTCCGGAGACTCGATCGCGGTTTATCCTCCGCAGTCGCTTTCGGAAGAGATCAAGCAACAGATTGTTGAAATCACGACCAAAGTGGCCAAAGAGCTTGAAGTCGTCGGCCTGGTCAACATTCAGTTTGTCATCTATCAAGAGCAAGTTTATATTATCGAAGTAAATCCCCGCTCCTCCCGTACCGTGCCTTTCTTGAGCAAGGTAACCGGAATTCCGATGGCCAATGTAGCGACCCAGTTGATTATGGGCAAGAAGCTGAAGGAAATTGGTTACGAAGGCGGATTATGGAAAGAGGACGATCAGGTGTCGGTCAAAGTTCCTGTCTTCTCCTTCGCGAAGCTGAGAAGAGTCGATACCACACTAGGTCCGGAGATGAAATCTACGGGAGAAGTTATGGGGCGTGACGCCAGCTTTGCCAAAGCGCTGTACAAAGGGCTGATTGCTTCGGGAATGAAGATTCCGACAACCGGATCGATTATTGCGACGGTTGCCGACAAAGACAAGGAAGAGGCTATAGAAATTTTGCGCGGCTTCCATGATCTCGGTTATAAAATTGTTGCGACCGGAGGCACCGCTAAAGCTCTGTCGGCTGCCGGTCTGAAAGTGGATCACGTGAGGAAGCTAAGCGAAGGGTCGCCTAATATTCTGGACCGGATTCGCAATGGGGAAGCTCAATTTGTCGTGAATACTCTGACCAAAGGCAAGACCCCGGAGCGCGACGGCTTCCGCATCCGCCGCGAAGCGGTAGAGAACGGAATTGTCTGCATGACCTCCTTGGATACGGTTAGAGCACTGCTTGGCATGCTGCAGGCGATTAACTTCTCCTCTAGTCCGATGCCTGCGAACAAAGCACTTCGCTAGAGCCAGATTAAGTAAGAACTATCCGAAGAAGGACTTTAAGGAGGCTTTGCTGTGGGCTTACAAACGGAAGTGGCGGGTAAGATCATGGTCGCTCTCGATTATCCCTCTGAGCAAGAGGCCAATGAACTGCTTCAAAGCTTGCAGGGAATTCCTTGCTACATGAAAGTGGGCATGCAGCTGTTCTATGCGGCTGGACCAAAATTTGTCGAGAGGTTGAAGGAGGAAGGCTATAAGGTCTTCCTCGACCTCAAGCTTCATGATATCCCTAATACCGTTAAAGGAGCTGCTGCGAGCATTTCGCGGCTTGGGGTGGATATGTTTAATGTCCATGCCGTGGGTGGCACCAGGATGATGGAGGCTGCTCTGGAAGGCGCTGAAATGGCTTCCGCAGGGGCGCGTCCGGTTGTTATCGCGGTCACTCAGTTGACGAGTACGAATGAACGGATGCTGAAGGAAGAGCTCGGAATCGGCGCTACGATGGAAGAGACGGTGGTGCGTTATGCCCGGCTGGCCGGGAAGGCCGGCCTGGATGGTGTCGTAGCTTCCCCATTGGAGGTCGTCCGTATCAAGGAAGCGATGGGGAAACCGTTTCTGACCATCACCCCGGGAATTCGTCCACGCCATGCGGCTGCAGGGGATCAATCGAGAGTGATGACTCCGGCAGAAGCTTTAAACACGGGAACGGATTATATGGTCATCGGCCGCCCTATTACGGCCCAGGCTGATCCGCGGCAAGCCCTTGAATCTATTATTGAGGAGTTGATTTAGATGAATTCAACGACCCACAATTTGCCTCGGGAGATTGCAGAGGCTCTGCTTCAGATCGGTGCTGTTGCGCTTAGCCCGAATGAGCCCTTTACCTGGAGCTCCGGATGGCTCTCGCCTATCTATTGCGATAACCGGCTGACTATGTCCTATCCGAATATCCGCAATAAAGTGGCGGAAGGCTTTGCTGCGATTATTCGAGAGCAATATCCCGAGGTGGAGATTATCGCGGGCACGGCTACCGGAGGAATCGCCCATGCCGCTTGGGTGGCGGATAAACTGAACTTGCCTATGGTGTATGTGCGCAGCAGCGCCAAAGGCCATGGCAAGCAGAAGCAGGTGGAAGGGGTCCTCAACCCGGGCAGCAAAGTCGTCGTCATCGAGGATCTGATCTCAACAGGGGGAAGCTCGCTTAAAGCAGCTTTGGCCGTTAGAGAAGCCGGAGGAGATGTGCTCTCGGTGCTGTCCATCTTTACTTATCAGTTCAAAGAAGCGCAGGATGCCTTTGCCGCAGAGAAGATTGCAATGAACTCGCTCTCCAATTACACGGCGTTGCTGGAGGCTGCGGTCGAACTCGGAAAAATTAGGGAAGAGGATTTGGCGCTTCTCCAATCATGGAGAGAGAACCCGGCTGCTTTCGGCAAGGATGGAGCCAATTAGGAACGGACGGGCCGAAGTTTAAACGGCAAGAGATTCACATAGAAGCTGAATAACAAAAAGTCTTGATTTCAACCACGCGTCACTTGACAAATGCCAGGCCTGTACCGGGAGATGCCTCCGGACAGGCCTATTTGGTATTTGGAGGCCAATCCTCAAATGAAAACCAGGGGACATAAGAATGAAGAAAGAGCATTGAAAGAAATTAAGCAAAATTTTATTCAAATCTGTGAAGAATGCCGCATTATATAAATAACGGGTGCATTTTAAAGGTAAATTGCAAAGGTAGCTATTAAAGACATGCAAGCTTCCCATACGGAATAAAGAAGGAAGAATCGATCATTTAAGGTTTACTTTGGGAAATATCAGTATAGGTTGAAGATGCATAAATAAGCGGGTATAAACAAAATCGGGAGGGTGTCAGGCTAAGGCGGGAGCAAGAGATAATGTCTATCAGCCTCTCCCTGCACCGGCGCAGCTAATTACCAGCTTTGACTTCGCCCTGATGTGCAGGGAACGGCAAGGCCAGGGTACGAAACATCCGGGTCTCGTCATGTGTGTGCCTGTAACCGTTTATAAGAGGCTGTTTTCATTTTGGAGGGGTATCTTGACTAGAACATTCACGAGTTAGGCTTTGCATGGAACTAAAGCCTTCTCTATTTTTGGAGCAGGAACGTTTGATAGACTGTCCAGGCTTGGTTGTCCGTCTGGTAGAGCAGGTGAAAGCGGTCAACCAGGAATTCCAGTCCGACATCCACTAATCGGACACTAGAGAGAACATCGTGAAATTCCTCGTTGCCCAGTTTTTGACCGATGGTCAAATGTGGAGTATAACGGTAAGCTTTCTGCGGTTCTTCCAACGGTCCCTGACAAATTTCCTCGTGTAAGCGGATGAACGGGTCCGCATCCTCCAAGGCCAAGTAAATGACATTGCTGACCGGAAGGAAGGATGAAAACCGGTTGACCTTGGCGGTAAAGGCCGGCAGGCGTTGGGATGCTTCGTTGAGCAGGGTTATCGCTTCTTCCAATTGGCGGTCGTCCCAGTCCTCCGCCTCGCGGATGGTAAAATGAGGCTGAATCAAGCGATAATGAGGATCATAGCGTTTGCGATAGCTGTTGGCAAAATCTTGAACTTCCTTGCCCGGAAAAACGACGATTCCGTATTTCATGGAAAATAACCTCCTTTCCCCTCTTGCTTTTGTTAGTGAGCTATTATAACGTATTCTTTAATTATTCTAACATCTAATGCCGCACTTAGCCAAGATTGATAAAACAACGAAAATAAGGTGATGAATATGATTCGCAAAGTTCACAGCAACGAGGTCAAGCAAGCCGTCGTGCAAAAATTAGAGGAGCGCGGCGTAACCACTGAAGAAATTGCCGAAATTGTCTATGAGATGCAAGCTCCTTATAATCAAGGACTTCAGCTCAGTGATTGTATAGACAGCGTGCATGCCGTTCTGAAAAAAAGAGAGGTTCAGCATGCGCTTCTCGTTGGCATCGAACTGGATATGTTGGCCGAGCAGAATAAATTGTCCGAGCCGCTGCAGTCGTTGGTGGAGTCGGATGAAGGATTGTTCGGCTGCGATGAAACTTTGGCTCTCGGGTCTGTGCTGGGCTACGGAAGTATAGCGGTGACCACCTTCGGACATCTGGATAAGCATAAGATCGGGGTTATCAAACGCCTGGATACCAAGAGAGGCCACGGCATTCATACGTTCCTGGACGATTTGATCGCCAGTATTGCCGCTTCCGCATCCAGCCGGATCGCCCATAGATTAAGAGATTTGGAGGAGCAGGAAGCCGAGATTGCGGCAGATAGCGAAGCCGGCGAGAGCGCAGATCAGGCTTAGTTAAGTTTCCCCTATTGAAATGATTTTATCCACCTCTGTCCCGGGCAGCAATAAAAAGCGGCTTAAAGGGATAAGCTAGCAATAAAAGAAGTTCGCAGGACAGGGGTGCTTTACTCGTGAAATGGATTTATTGGTCTAAACTTTATGAAAGCAAATTTCAAGCCGGCTGCCTCGCCAAGAGGATGGAGGAGGACTGGTGGTTATACGGATACGACTGCCCGCAGGCGGTGGAAGTATACCGTTCGAAGAAGGGCCGGTTTGGAGTTCGCTATATATTGCCTCATTAAGGCTAGTTTAGATATGTAAGAGATTAGGTTTTGGACCGCATTGTCACTTGGGGTTAGCCAAAAGACCTCCTTTAAAAAGGGTTTTTCATCTTCGAAAAATGCGTTAGAAGGTTTTTATAATTTACCTCTTGACACTAATGGTGCAAATGGTGTATATTTATTTTTGTCGCTGATTAAATAGTCTAGCCAATTAACGCGGGGTGGAGCAGTCCGGTAGCTCGTCGGGCTCATAACCCGAAGGTCGCAGGTTCAAATCCTGCCCCCGCAACCAAATTTCAAATTCAAAAGTTCCGGGCCTTTAGCTCAGTTGGTTAGAGCGATCGGCTCATAACCGATTGGTCGGGGGTTCGAGTCCCTCAGGGCCCACCATGATTATGACAGGCTGTTTCTATGCCGGGGTGGCGGAATTGGCAGACGCACAGGACTTAAAATCCTGCGATAGGTTGCTATCGTACCGGTTCGAGTCCGGTCCTCGGCACCAAACCAGTGCATTGAAGTGTCGGACTCTTGTGTTACGAGTTCAACCTGAAACTCCAGGTTTCCCAGACAGATAGGTCGAAGGAAACGGCAGGAGTTTTTTTATTTATAAAAAAATTTGGGATATAGTAAAAGTCCTCCCCATATGGGTGAAGGACTTTTTTTGGTACAATAATAGGTTTATTCGTTTAGCTCCGGGTTAATGGCCCGGTGTATCTTTTACTGTTTCGCCTGAGCCTCAGCGGATGTGGAAGAGGACTCTCCCGGGAAAGCCGGCGATGAAACCCCCGAGCTGAGATTTGGCTCAATTACGACCGTATAGCGGCTGTCTACATAGGTTTCCGCTTTCGCTTCCGTCATGACTTGAGCATACATGTGGCCCGGTATCGGCTCATGCAGCGTGTAATAAAGCGTGGCTTGCTCGTCTTGAAATTCAATCCGGTCGATGGTCACGCGATAACCGCTGTTGCCTTTCATTCCCCAGGTTACTGTTGCTTTATTAATTTGGTCGTTCACTTTTTCCATAATTAATTCCACTTCGGAATTTTGAGCCGGAGGCTCAGGGCTATGCTCTTTATTTGCCTTTACGAATTTCCTGGCTGCATGAATCATGCGGCTTGCTTCCGAACGGGTAATCTCATCTTTGGGACGGAAAAGCCCGTCGGCATTCGTTTCGGCAATGTTGGAGATCAACAGACGTTGGATGCTGGTCATATATTCCTTGTCGACCTGCTCTTCATCTGCAAAGGACATATAGATTTCAATAAAGGCATAATCACCTGTCAATTCCACCGCTTTGTACAGAAGATCGGCGAATTGCTCACGGGTCAACCGTTGCTCCGGATCCAGATCCTTAGCTAGAGGAAGTCCATTAAGCTGAGCGATCATTAACGAAGCGGCATACCATGCATCATCAGGGACCTGACTGAAATAATCGCTAGCCTTCGGTTCCTTAATAAACTTGATCTCATCGATGTTCAGGTCCAATGCATTGACGATCAGATGAACGCCCTGTGCATAGTTCAATTTGCCTTTCGGCATAAATTCCGTCTCAGAAATTCCGCTAATAATCCCGTCTTGATGTAAAGCACGGATTTCGGCTTCGGAGGGATCCTGGGAAATATCCGAGAACGCCCATGCAGCCGGCGCAATGATCAGGACGAACACCATAAGTAAAGTCAAAGCTATTCCTCGCTTATTCTTCATTCCTATCACCTCCTTATCCCCTAAGACGGGCATTCACTGGAAAAGGTTGCATGTTGAATTTTTTTTTTTTTTTTTTCACTAGAAAGTTTAAGCTTCATTAAGCTATTCAAAGGGGTGGCGTAAGCCGTTTATCCTTGTTATTCCCCGTAGAGGATGGACGTGCAGTGTGTAGTTCAGTTGCCTGAGATCAAGACATCATTTTATACTTGAGAGGAAGTGCATGTTTAATTTTATATAGGGAGGGAGTTTCTTGTCTGTTTCTATAGAATGGTCGATGGCTGCTGATCGGAAGATACGGGCCGATTTTTACCCTGCAGAGCGCGAATCTGTGGGAACGCTTCTCGTTTGTCACGGTTTCAAAGGGTTTAAAGATTGGGGCTTCTTTCCTTATATAGGCAAGAAGCTTTCGCACAAGCTTGATGTGATCGTATTTAATTTTTCCCACAATGGAATCGGTGAGAATGGGACGGATTTCACGGAGTTGGATAAGTTTGCACTCAATACTTACTCCAGGGAATTGGAGGATTTGGATTTTGTCGTTCATGCCGTTCGGGACGGTTTGTTTCCTGAAGAGAAGCGGCCCCAGACAGCGCCGCTATTTGTGCTGGGACATAGCCGGGGGGCCGGAGTCGCATTAATTTACGCTTTGGATCATCCGGATCGAATCTCGGGTGTGGTCAGTTGGAACGGAATTACCCATCCGGACTTTTTCGAACATAAAGTAAAGGAACAAATAAATGCCAACGGAATAGGGTATGTGGTTAACGCCCGCACCGGCCAACAGATGCCGCTGTCTAAAGAAATATTAGACGATATGGAGAGGAATGCGGACCGATACGATATCGTGGGCCGAGCCAAAGGCTCCCGGCTTCCGATTCTTTTGGTTCAGGGGACGGAAGATTATGCGCGTCTGGTAGAGGGATCCAAGAAGCTGCTGCAAGCCCGTCCGGACATTGAATGGCATAGGGTCGAGGGAGGAACGCATGCCTTTAATGTGGTCCATCCTTTCCAGGGCACGTCAGAACCTTTGGAGGAGGCCCTGCGGGTAAGTAGTGATTGGATTATGAAATTAGACCCCCATGCCGCTGACCGCGGCACCATCAGATGATGAAAATGGATGGGTTTTCAAGGTAGAATAGAGTTGAATTGCTTCAATAGTGTGAAATTTGAAAACTAAATGGATTTCAT